>NVVR01000044.1 GCA_002733415.1 Kordia sp.
GGTGCGGGCCATGCTGTTCGAGCGAGCCCACGGGCAGCATCACCACCGGAGCGTCCTCGCGCAGGCGGCGGTCATATTCCATCCAGTTCAGTTCGCAAATTCGGATATCATCGCGCATCGCAAACTCCTTTCAGGGCCCAATTCTTCACGGCCAGGATGGCATGTTGGCGCCGCCATAGCGGTGAATACCCAAGTCCATAGCGGCACAGCGCTTGTAAACCTCTTGTAAATAAGGAATAAAAACCTGATTGCGTTCTTCCTCAAGCGCGTGTTTGGCGAGCAGTTCCGGCGCCAAGGCGCGGAATTCATCCAGCAGAGCCTCCTCGTCCACTTTGGTCAGCAAGCCGTCGCGCACCACGATTTCGCCATCGACGATCACGGTTTCGACCGAACTTCCGTTCTCGCTATAGATCAGATGCTTGCGCGCATCGTTGAGCGGAACAAAATTGGCGTTGCGCAGATCCATGATCACGAGATCGGCTTTTTTGCCGACTTCGAGCGAGCCGATACGTTCGACTCGGACGAAGCATATGAGACAGCTCTTGTAACGACTCTACTAACAGGTGTCCTAGGCTTGAGAGGGTTCTCTGGATCGTCAAGAGCCAGAACTAAAAACGATCTAGAAAACGTAGCTCTATTCGAGGCTGTAAAGAAGTTTGACATAACAAACAAGAGAATCGATGCAATGGTCGAAAGCGAGGCCATGTCCAAGGAAGACGCGGTGATGGTTAAGGATCATTTAAAGGAAGCTAAGACAGTATTAGACGGTCTCCCTTCAGAGTTCACCGGTGACCAGAAAACACAGCTAGTATCGCTTCTAATAGAGAAAAAGAAACTCAAGGAGCAAGACAGCAAGTCCTACAAGGATGAGAAGTTCGAAGCAACTAAGACAGCGGAAATCAATGCCCAGATAGCTGAGATCGATAAAATCATTGATAAGGTAATGGTGGACAAGGCAGCTAAAGTAGGCGACCCTGTAACCGACGAGCAAAAAGGAGAGCCTAGACTCGAGATAACCAATGTAGGTGAAGACGTTGAGTATAAGGTGAATGACAACTTCTTCTCTGAGAAGGATCTAAAAGAGAACTTGGCTAGCCCTGAGTTCATTGAGAAGATTAAGAACGGAGAAGTACAGCTATCTGTAAACAACCCATCGCCTGCTATCCAAGAGATCATAGAGGCTTCTGGTCTAGTCAAAACAGAGCAAGATGTTGCAACACAAGAAGAAGCCCAGTCAGAAGCCGGGGAGATAACAACGCCAGCTACAGAAACAAAGCCAACCGAAGCCACCAAGGAAGAAGTTAAGCCTGACTCGAAAGTGTCAGAGGATGCTCCTCCTGTTGAATCCAAGAAGTCTCAAATAGAAGATGATTTAGAAAAATCAAGAATAAATAAACTAGAAAAGCAACAAACGGAAAAAAACAACACGCCTCTAACAGATTTAGAATATAAAAAAGCAGAGAAAATCGTAGAGCGAGGAATTGAAAACGGATTATCAGGGAAAGAGATATTTGTCAAGCTACGAAATGCAGGATTCGTTAACTCAAAAGACGTAGGGGCCGGACACACACAGACTTACCTGCAATCTAGAGTAGATGGAACAACATCAGTAAAGCTCGGCGAAACGACTTCTCAAGTTAAAACCAAGCATGACGCTAAAGCCCCTAAACAAGAAGTAGTCCCTAAGGCTGAACGTGAAGAGTTTATAGACAAAGGCACTGTAACCGAAGAGAGAATCTCATCTATAGCCGACAAGGTTAAAAACAACGAGGAGCTATCCCAAGCGGAAACGGAGATCTTTACTGACAAGACTACTGAGGTCAACGAAAAGATTGCAGAGACAACACCTAAAGCAGAAGCTAAAGTAACTGAGACTGTAGAAAGCTTAGGAGAAACCTCTGTCGCCCCTATGGCGAACCCTAAAGTATTTGAAGCGGTAACATCTCTAGCTAAAGAGATAGCCGTGGAGAAAGGCTTAAAAGGGGTCAAACTTAAAACAGCTCTAAGCGAAAAGGTAGAAGAGCTATCTGGAGGCAAGATATCTAAGGCAGATGTTGCCGAGGCATTCTCTGAAATCAACCAGAGCGTACCCAAGACAGCTAAAGCGATCAAGGAAGCTAAAACCGAGAAGGTTAAAGTATCTAAAGGAAGAGCCATGGCCGAAAAGGTTCGTGACAAGAAATTCGAAGATGCATTCTCTAGCATGGGAACTCTAAGCATAAACGTTCCTGGTCTATTCAAACAAGCGATCAACACTTCACTAGAAGCAGCAGCCATAACTCTAGAAGCAACAGCCAAGGTGTCAGAAGCTGTCTCCTCAGGCATTAAAAACCTAAAGGGCACAGAATGGTATAAAGGGTTACCTTCAGAGTCTAAGACGAAAGCAGAGAAGGAATTCAAGAAGATATTCGAAGCTCAGTCAGCTGAAGTAGAAACGGGGAAAGCCGATCCTAAAAAAGAAGAAAAGAAAGAGCCCAAGAAGCCGGTTTCTTCTATTGCAGACAGGAGAGCCAGAGGTGCCAACATATCAAAAGAAGCCGCAGCCAAGCTAGAGAAAGCCGGAGAGTTTGATGTAGTAAACCAAAAGGACACCGTAGACGCAGCGGAAGCCGTAGTTAAGGACTTAGGAGCGGAAAGCTCTGTTGAGTTCGCTAAAGACCCTAAGAACAAGCTAAAACCAGCAGTCAAGTTCTCTATACTCATGGAGTCGTCTCTCGCCCTAAGCAGAGAAGCCGCTACTCTACCTGAAGGATCAAAAGAGAAAGCAGACATGGAAACTAGAGCTCTCGAGATTACAATCGAGGTAAGTCAAGAGAGAACTGAGGAAGGCCAGGCAGCAGCGATGGTTAACGAGTTCATCAAAAGAAACCCAGAACTAGCTAAGTCACGAAGAATAAACGAGATCCTATTCGACGAAAGAAACAATGCTTTGAAGCAAGATGTCGGGAACGGCAGAGTAGGTAAGGAAGTCGTGGAATCAATGCGTGAAACCATCCGAGAAGAGGTGAAAAACGCTGTTAAGGATGATCTTAAGATACTCAAGGAGAGAAACAAGCGTCTAGAGAAGCAAGTTCAGGACATATCAAAGAAACTTGAGAACGGAAAGGAATCTGTAAAAAAGAGAAAACAACGATCTAAAGAGGCCATTAAAGCTGACTGGGATTTCATATTCAGAAAGGATCCAAACGCCCCTGGTCCTACAGGTGGCCTTATTCTCCTATCATCTATCCCAACCGCAAAAATATCAGCGGTAGGCCGTATCATAACGGAGATGGTTAAGTACAGCGGTTTAAGTACGAGACAAATCATAAACGATGTCGTGTCTACCCTTAAAAAGGGAGGCATTAAAGCAACTAAAGAGGACGTTGAAGCTATAGCCAACAATAGCCCTGAGTTCAACGAAGCTAAAGAGTTTGAAGGTAAATTATCTGAGGACGCTACGGATCAAGAAATACAGGATGCTATTAAGCAAGAGATCAAGGATCGTGGCCAGAAGATTTCTGACATCGTATCCCAGCACTATACTTCCATAGAGGGGACATCAAAAGATCTAGCAAATTCTCTAGTAGACAAGGCAGGGCTCTCTAAATCTGACGCTTCTAGCCTCGCTAAGAAGATTGAGTTAGAAATGGCTAAGATAGT
Source organism: Kordia sp. (assembly GCA_002733415.1). Taxonomy (GTDB): domain Bacteria; phylum Bacteroidota; class Bacteroidia; order Flavobacteriales; family Flavobacteriaceae. Next base: position 3,643 of record NVVR01000044.1, read on the forward strand.
TAAAGAGAAGGCAGATCAGGAGCTAGAACGTATGATGCGTCCTAACGAAGGTATTTCTCCGGAAACTAAGAAGCAAAGAAAAGAGAACGCTAAGATCACAAACAAGGTAATCAGGGCTGTAAACCTGGGAGCTCTTAACTCTGTTGAGTTTACAAATGCTTTCGCTAGTAAGTTTGGCTTCAGAGAGATCTCAGCAAGACAACAAGCTGAAGTTCTATCTCTTGTAAATATCATAGAAGCTCACGAGAGAGGCGTAGACCCAGATACGGGTCTCAACATGACAGAGAAGGAGCTTAAAAGAAAAGCAACGCTCAAGCTTAATAACTTAATCAATGACATGAAGCCTAGAGACGCAGCGTTCTGGGGTAACCTATTCATGGAAATGAACTACACGAATGTTCTCTCTGGGATGAACACACAGGTTAATGCGAACGCAGGAGCCATGGCTACGTCGATCATAAACGTAACGGCGGTAATGCTTAAGAACCTACCCAATGCAAGAGGTGTTGGATTCGGTATAATGAAGTCATTAAGCCCTACTACGTTAAGAGCATCGTCAGCCAGAGCGAGAGAAGCTAGGAAAAAGAACTTCTCTATGTATGACAGCATAAACACGCTTAGCGAGGGCACTCCTACGGACTCTCAAGGGTACTATGAGAGACAAATACTAGAAGGTGTCCAGAAGTACGTAAAGAAGCTTCAGAAAGACCCAGGATTGTTAGCTAAGAGCAAGAACACTCTTAAGCTTCTTCATGCTGCGTTTGTACAGCCATTAAGACTAGTACACTTGCTCAAGGCTTCCGATGCGTTCCTCACAAGTCAGTACTCTGAGTTTATGAATAGTATTGACGAGTACAACGCTACTGCCAAAGAGATGGGTGCTGGACGTATAGAAAAGATGTTCGGATCAAAGAGACTCGTAGATACGGTAAACAAGAAAATGGCCTGGGACCAGGTAGGTGAGTTTAAAAGAATCGCAGAGGCAGAAATTGAACTTAGAACTCGAGACATTGAAAACGAGGTAGACGCCAAGATTGAGAAAGGCGAAATCAAACCCGGAAATAGAAAGAGCGAGATCCGAAAAGAAAAAGGTAGAACCATATCTAAAGGATATAAAGCCCGAAGAGTCAAGGAGTTACAGGAAAACCAAAGAAACGAAGCAACTCTTGAAGAGTCAATCAAGACTGTTCGTGAGTGGATCATGCTAACCCAGCCAGACGGCATAATAGGAGAAGGCGTTAGGTTGATGCAGGGAGCGACGAAAATAAGTGAAGGAGACTCCGGGGCTAAGGTTGTAGCGAAGTCTATCCTAGGGTCTACATTCATGTTTATTAGAATGACAGGTAACTTCTTCAACGCGATCAAAACAGGCATACCTATTTACGGGGCATTCGACGCTGTAATAGGCGTAACTAGAGACACGGAGACAGATAAGAGAACCATGAAGAAGTGGAAGGGAAACACAGCTCTTATGCACCGAAGGCTAGCTATAAATGCTATCATAAGCACGGCATCCGCTATGCTTTATGCTCATATGTGGAAATGGGACGAGGAAGAAGAGGAATACATTCTAAACCCTGACAGGATCATCGACTTTACATCTACAGGAACCGGTAACTTCGGTGAAAACCAAAGACTTGAGCCGGGGCATCAAAACTTCGGATGGAGACTTAGAAGCGATGACGGCACCTGGGGTCCATGGAGAAAGTCTAACTTATTCCCTCAAGCTATGGGCACGATAGGTGTACTAGGCAGGATGGCTGACGACGATAAAGGATTGTCTGACCCCGAAAAGGCTCAGGCCCGAGAGGAAAGCATATTCGCCTCTATAAAATCAGGATTCCTTGACACTCCCTTCTCAGCGTTTATGGAAGGGTCATTCGTGTCAGTAGGTAAGATCGGTAAAACAGTAATGAGATCAGACGAGGTTACAGACGGACTACTTATGGCTGGACTAGACCTGGCTTCACAGCCGGTTAAAAACGTAATGCAACCCAACGCTTACAAAGACATTGTAAACGAAGTGAGAGCAAACAATGAAGGAGTCAACAGAGCAACACCTAGGTCGTTTGTAGACAAATTCCTTTACGATATGTACGGAATGGACTTCTATCAAAAGGAGAAGACTGACATGTTTGGAAATAACTACCCTAAGCAGACTAAATACTCTCAGTGGGTAGATGGATACTACGGAACCTACAAAGATCACCCAGAGGTACAGCTTCTTTACAAATTCGGCACCGGTGTTAATATAACTGCTTTCAAGCCAGACAAAGAGTACAATGTAATGGGGCAGACGATAACATTAACTGACACCCAGAAGGAAAAGATAGAAGAAACACAGAAGAAGGTGTTCAAAGAGACGGTCTTAGACAACTTGGAATTACTGGAATCTCTCGAGACTAAGATAGAATTAGAGGACGCGATGAAGATAATAAAATCAGTCTCCGTAAAGACAGCAAAGAATGAAATGTTCGAAGAACACTTTCTAAACTCGAAATAATTAACTAAATTTGCAACATGGCCGAAGATCTTAGATTCAATATAGAATCCGACAAGACAACCATACATATCTTTGATACTACAGGAAAGTATAAGAAGAACTGCAACGAAGACGGGTGGGGAACACCTAACTTCAGAGTAACAGACATCAGCAAAGCAGAACTAGAAGTCTTCCCCCCGGAAGCAGACACACCAATCATCATAGACTTGTATCCAAGTTTACCAAACGACAATGGTATCGGATTTGAGATTCTTGCTCAAGACTTAGGTCTAGACGAGATAACTAGTGGCGTATGGAAGTTTACCTACTTAACATACCATTGCCCAGGAGAAGAAGGTGAGCAAATCATTAGCTCTACCTGCTATATGCTTCTCGACGATGTAATCGAATGCTGCATAGAGAATAGAAAGACTCAGGCCGATGTGTCTGATGTATCTTCTCCAGCGAGCCAAAAGACTGTAGAACTAGAGACCTTACTAGAGAATGCCCGCTGGGCTGCTTGTAAGGGCGATAGAGACGCTGCGCAGAAGATTGCGAAGTATATCAGTCTACAGTGTAAATGTTGTCTTTAAAAGTAAACGAATATGTGCGATAAAGGATGTTGTAATACCACTCAGTGTAGTAACCCTTGTGATAAGGTTACTATTAAGCAAACAGGCTTAAGGGGTCCAGTAGGTCCTAAAGGAGCGCAAGGCCCTCCAGGTCCAGAAGGCCCTCCAGGTCCGAATGATGGTGTTTCCGGCCCAGCCGGAGCCCCAGGTGTTAATGGCGTAGACGGAGCTGACGGAGGTGCTGTAATACATTATGACTTCACAGGTGTAACAACTCCTAATCAAATTACGTTCAACCTACTAGCGAACGAGTTAGTAAACGACGGAGATGGCTTAGAATTCCATATGGTGGTGACGCTAACATCAGATGGCTCATCAGTAAGTATCATCGATCAGTCTTCAGGGACTCCAATGTTATTCGCATCAGCCACTCAGACTAACTCGACATTCATGATCAGAGGGACAATGCTTAAGGACGGAACAGACTTTAAAGGCTTCTTCGATATAAACGAAATTGGACTAGCCTCTAATCCTGGAGTATCATTATCTACATTAGCATTATTTGACTTCACTATCACTCATACTTTAGAGTTTAGCATGATAGAGTCTATAGGTGATGGAACGATCGAGAGACTAGTAATAAAGAAAATTAAGAAAATCCAATAACTATGGACTGTAAAGATTGTACTAACGGATGTGGCTCTAGCTGCAAGACAGTGATCACCAAACAAGGTGAAAGAGGTTTACAGGGTCCTGTAGGCCCCCCTGGTCGTCAAGGCCCTTCTGGAGACCTAGGCTCTACCGGCCCAGCCGGAGCAACAGGTGCTACTGGAGCAACAGGCCCATCGGGTTTAGCTGGAGTCCCTGTTAGAGCAACGATACTAGACACAGGGGGCGGAAACATAGATATCTCTCCTACGGTGGGAGCTGTAATACCTGGAACCTTCACAGCAACGGCAGCAACCCCTGCTGATCTAACCTCATTCTCATTAGGTCTTGGTCAGATCCATGACCAACCTATGTATTCGTTAGGAGGAGGGCTCAACCCTAACTTCATGACTAGCTATACTTTTATATGCACACTAACCACTACAGAGACAGTAGCGGGGACAAAGCCTGTAATCACTATAGCACTTGACTTGTCAGGTATGGTGGGCAACATAAGAGACTCCTTACAGCACTACACAGAAATAGGCATTACTAATGCCACTGGAATATCTGTCATACCATTACCTTACACAGCTCAGACATTCTTTTCTTCGGGAGTTCTAACAGCTAGACTTATCCTGGACACGAACTCAGTATTGACAAACGTGAGTATCGGTATAACAATAATGACGGAAGACGTTTAATATGGGAAACGGATGTAACATACCAACAGGAGCCAAGGGCGACCAAGGAGATCAAGGACTAGTAGGTCCACAAGGTCTTCAAGGTGTTCCGGGGGCACAAGGTGAACCAGGAGAAGTGGCTAACCAAGGTGACACAGGAGAAACTGGAGCTACGGGTCCACAAGGAATCCCAGGTGTTCAAGGTGATCCAGGTGTTGCGGGTGCTCAAGGTATTCAAGGAGTTCCGGGATTAGTAGGTGCTGATGGCCCACAAGGCATTCAAGGTATCCAAGGCATCCAAGGAGACTCAGGAGATATTGCATTCGACACTAACTGGACTGTATATAACGCTGTTATAGGCGCTAACTTAAGATTTGTAGATCATCCTACCCCTCCAGTCGCAGCAACGCCTATAGTGTCCTCATCTATCACTTCTCAATCCATCACCTATAAGAAGGTTGGAAAGACTGTATGGATGAACATCGATTTAGAGGTTAACATCATTTGGAGTAACGCTGTGCCACCTATCTTCACAATGGAGCTAGACATGCCTCTGGGTCCAGATACAGCATTCAGCAAGTACAGCTCTATCATGAGATCAGAGCGCCTTGTTACAGGTACCGGAACATGGGAAGCTATCGATCAGATGGATCCTCCAGCCACAGCGTTTGTCTTAAACAGACTAGGAGACCTATCTATCGCCTCAGCAGCAGATCACATGATCTCCAGTGTATTCAGAGGAGAGATCACTGTTCTCAACCAAGACTTTAGATTTAGTGCACAAATAGTAGTAGACGTAGTATAATGATAACACAAGAACTAATATGCGAAGTAGTCGAGAGCGCCAAGTGCTGCTCTTCTGATTTAGCCTGCAATTATGTTATATCAGTGACCTATGGAGACTGCGCCGCAGAAGAAGAATTAGCTCGACTAAAGCTTCTCAAGTGCATGATAAACACATTAGAAAATTACTACATCCCTACGGATGGAGATTTCATTAACGAGGGAGTTCTCAACTTCAAAGGTGACACAATACTGTTATCTCAGAAGAATTCGTTATATTTGGAGTCACAAGGAAAGAAGATTCCAGTTACTCAGGATAGCGCGAATTGCTTATCAGAAGAAGACCTCTGTACAATAATTAAGAAAACTAGAGCATTATGTTCTAGTTGTTAACAAACAGATTGATATGCCTACACCAAATCCTAAGTACGACGACCAAAGCACCTACAACAAACACCAAGGTGATTGTGGAGATGGAGACTGCGGTTCTTCCGACGATTGTGGCTGCTGCCCTCCTGGGCTCGTAGCTGTTTACGACTGTAAAGGAACTCATGCAGGATGCTTGACTCCAAACGACGCAGCAGTTTATAACAACTCACTAGAGACGTGTGCCGAAGGGTTTCTAAAGTTCTTCCACCCAATTACCGGAGAGTATATGGGTTGCGCAACTCCAGAAGAGATATCAACTCTAAGTGCTCAACTAGATCCAGCAGTAAGCCCAGTACCAACCCCTGCTACTCAAGTACAATTCAACTTACTTAGATCTGTAGAAGCTCTTGGCGGGGCGTCAGGCGTAGGCCTCTCCTTGCCTATGACTATCGATGTAGATAGAGTAAACACATCAGATCCACTAGTAATCCAGATGGCTACAGTAGTAAATCCTCCTGCAGCCGGAATCACACTAGTATCGAACCCTGTAGTGATCGCAGCATCAGAGAGCACGAAAGATATTCAAATTGCTGTAGCCGCCTCAGTGGTAGCAGGAGCCTATGTATTCAATCTTGAGATTGTAGGCGCCGGAATCACTAAGACAGTAACAGTAACACTAACCTTAACATAAGAGAGCCATGAGCCACACAGCAATTCCATTCATAGAAAGAAACCAAGCGACGACTCCGGGCGGAGACTTCGTATTCTTGTTCTATGATACTGACAATGCAAACGTACTCACAGCTAAGTATCACGACTGCACGTTTGATGTTATCGGGGATCTTAACCCGACAGCTGGTATCGACACTTCTAAATTAGATGATTGTCTATGTGCTATTGTAGAGAAAGCTTCAGATGACTTCTCTTGCGCAGTAGCTAAGGGTGTTATCACGATGGCTGACTACAACAGTTACATCCAGAACATTAAGATGTATTCAACGATCACTATCGATCCAGCAACAGGCTCTACCACTCATGGCTTGACTACTGAGGCTGTATTGTTTGTTCAGCTGACTGATACAGATGTTCTTTGTAACGGAGACTCAACTGGTGTAGCTACGGCTACCGTATCAGGAGGAGCCGCTCCATACACTCTTACATGGGAAGATCTAACACCAGCGCCGGTAAATCCAGCAGCATTAGCAGCAGGAGCTTACACGCTCACTGTAGTAGACAGTAACGGAATCACTCAAGTTAGGTCATTTGTAATCCAAGAGCCGCCAGCATTAGCTATCGCAGCTGTAACCACTCCAGATACTGGTGGTGGAAACGGAACGGCATACGCTGCTGTAACAGGTGGTGTATCTCCTTATACTTATGACTGGAGAGACAACGTAGGTATCCCACTCGGACAAACAGCTTCCTTAGCTACAGGTTTAGTAGCAGGAACGTATCAAATTCATATTGTAGACGCTAACGGATGTATCGATAGCGATCTAGCAGTAATTGTAGCATAATGACTGATAAGATTAAAGATAAGCTAAGTGACTATATGTCTCCAACTCCCGCTAACATGCGGTTGCTTGGAGATGGTCTGCTTGCTGCATCTTTATTTATCACTGCTACAGCAGCCTTAAATGAGATGAAAGGTCTCACTATCACAGCAGCAGCGATAGGTATCATCGGTAAATTCCTAACTAACTTCTTTAAAAAGAAATGATCAGAGCAGAAATCATAAAGCAAGCAACAGCTCTCTTAGGAAAGAAAGAGATCAAAGGCAACCAAGGGTTCTATGATCAGCAGATCGATCAGGAGATGCGCTCTTTGGGCTTTCAAGATGGATATGCTTGGTGTGCACTAGCTGCTGAGTTAGCCTGGACCAGGGCCTACAATCAGTTTGACTCCACTATGATCAAGGAGATCGAGAAGTACTTTACTGCAGGAGCACAGAGAACATACAGGAAATTTAAGAAGTCACCATTCGAAGTCAACCAGACTCCAGAACCAGGTGACGTTGTTGTTTGGAAGAAACTAAGCGGCGGAAGAAATAAAGGCTACGGCCATGTAGGAATTGTAACATCTGAGTTGGATGACGAAGGGTACTTTACTACAATAGAAGGAAACACAAATGCCAGAGGCTCTAGAGAAGGAGATGGCTGGTTACCGAAAAGAAGAAAGCTCAAATTATCAGGAGATAGCGGATTGATCGTCATGGGCTTTATTAAGCCTAAGGAAGTATGAACAGGAAAGCAATAGTATTCTCATTAGTCATTATATCATTCTTATCGATGATAACAGTGCAGAGGTGCTCGAATGACAATGCACTAGTAGATCAGCAGGTTAGTTTTAACGCTCTTATGGAGTTTAAAGACGCTGAGTTAAAGCAGACTATAAGAAGCGAAGGTTTAAAGGCTCAGGAGAGCTTAGAACTAAGGCAGAACATAGTTAGCGACAAGATAGCTAGAGAGTACATGGTTCAACAGTTCAGAGACTACCAGAGAGTACAGTCCTTAGTAAAGGCAGAGCTGCTAACCGAGATAAGAAATTTGAAGATAGAGTACGGTATCCCTAACACTGTCTTCTCGGAGTTTGAAGGCATATCTATGGTAGACAGCCAGTACATACATAAGGACACAGTGTCTATGTACTTTTTAAGAATCCCTAAGAGGTTCAACTGGGAAGACCAGTGGATGAGTATCTCGGGGACCATAGATAAGAATTTCATTCTAGACTCGTTGAAGATGGTTAACAAATTCGACGTAACTCTAGGATATAAGAAACCTGATAAGTCGTTCAAGTGGCTCCGAAAGTCGGAACCGGTGCTTGAATTCAACTCTTATAACCCGTACAGCACGGTGCCGTACATCAACAACTTAGTTGTAAAGAAGGAGAAGAAAGGCTTAGCGAGATTAGCAACATCTAGAGGCGCTTGCATCGTATATGCTATAGCTCTAGGGATAACATTAAACAAAAATAGCCAGTAATGGGATTTATCAAAGTAACTCAGATTGAAAGAAGCGGTGTAGCGATCTCCCCAGGAGAAGAAATGCTATTAGACGTTAGTACGATCAACACTCCTCTCGTTGAGAACGTATCAGGCGACACGATCATGACTGTTCAAGAAGCTATCATGGAAGCCCGTCAGGCGGAGCCAAACAACACTGTTAGGTACGTGGTAGATGAAACACTAGTGGCTGTGGCAGCGTTGTCCACAGACATCTTCATCGCTACTATCGTAACTAGAAACCAGAGAGAGCCGGTTTTAGGAGCTGACACATTAGCCTTTGTAGCTAGTAGAATCGTGGGTCCTATTAAGGCTGAAGGTTCTGGAAGCAAGTTCTTCTACTATGAAGACGGTGCTCATCAGGCTACTGAGTATGTTGTTTCGGAAGATGTTTCGACTATCCAATTATCATTATAAACTAGATAGAGATGAGTATTAAACAAGTAGACATAAGCCTAGTAGGGTGCTGTATTCAGGTGAAGAACGTGAATCCAAATAACTCGTATGAGAATTACAATCTCTTGAATGTAAAGTCTGTGGTACCTACATTCCTTTCTGGTTATGGAACAAGAAGCGCTTCAACGAACCAAAGAAAGAACCCTTACCATCATGACGACAAGATCATACTAGCTATCACCTTCATTGGAGAAAGCGGAGAGCCTTCTTTGCAGTTTGACATTCAAGATGTATCGAACCAGCCAGGATGGACAGCTAACATAGCTGGACTAGATCAAGCTACGGCAGACGTATGTTCTTGGATCGCAGCCTGTATTGCAGCAGGTGGTGGTGGTGGTGGAGACGCTACTGAAGCTACCCTATCGTCTCTAGAACAAAAGACAGCAGGGAGCCTTGTAAACGTAGATCACGATCAAGTCGTTATTGCATACGTAGTAGCAGGTAACGGTATCGGAGAGATCCTTACAGCTACCTATAAGCTTGCAACAGTAACTGTAGCCACACTGACTAACACTTACGATGGCAGTAATAGACTTATTGACGTTATAAGAACATAGTGTATGAGAACGGTATTAAACCCAGCAACAGGAAAGCTAATAACAGTATTAGCTAGACTAGAAGAGCACACCGATATTCCTGACTACCCAACGGTAGCGGGGACATACTCGCTGGAATACACTCAAGCGTCTGATTCTTTTGCCTGGACTTCAGGAGGTGGATCTGACGGGAACGGTATCTTAGATGCTGGAAACGATGCAGGAGCTATAGCTGTCTCCTCATTATCTCTAGCTGCTAGTTTAAATATTGGATCCAATGCTCTTGTTATAGATGGTGCTAACGGTCGGGTAGGAGTCGGAATTGCAGCCCCTACTTCTGATTTACATGTTCACTTTACAGATAGCTTGTTCGGCGTAAGAGGATTTAATATAGCCAACCCATCACAGCTTATCTTCGGTGTAAACCACGACGGAAAGATAGGTATTGGAGCTCAGCCTAATGCAGCCGCTTCTGGTGGAGCGTGGATGAACATGGAGACCATGGGAGATCCTACTGTAGGCATTAACTTTGTGTTCAAGGCAGCAAACACGTTGACCAAAGAAATGTTTAAGCTATCCTCCGACCCTACTACAGGAGACGCTTCATTTACCTTCATAAACATAACAGATAGCAGAAACAACGGTAACAAAAACAAACTGGGGCTAGGAATAAACCTAACACAAGGTGGCGGCACCGGTATAATGAAAGCTATACAGATCGCCAACGGCATATCTTTAATGCGTGATGTTGAAACCGGAATCGGGGATGCTTATCATATAGGTCCTAACAATTCAAACAACACTTGGAAGATTGTTATTAGCGGTAACGATTTAGTATTCCAAAGAAGAGAAGGTGGTTCTTACGTAACTAAATCCACAATCTCAGCATAAAAAACTAGATCATGATTATACAGCAATGGAATATAGATAAAATAGGTAATGCATACGGACAGCCAATCCCAGCAGGGTGGCAATTAATCGCTCATGAAGTGCATATCGCAAATAACGAGACTAAAATTGTATTATGCGCCTATTTAGACTCATCTTTAGAAATAGTATGTAAACTAGAAGACTTTACAGATAGTGACTTGAAAGTTCCTTATGCAGACACGGCCCCATTGGTCTTTGTACAGGGAGTTGTCGAAGCGCTTCTGGACGCCAAGTATGGTAATCTAGAATGGAGTAGAGTTGGATAAAACCAAAACTAATGGGACATAAACCAGTAACAAAGAATCATATATTAAAAACCGATAAGCACACTAACTGGGAGGCAACCTCATAATGGCTACAATCAGACTAAACCCACTCACTGGAGTATACGAACTTCTAGTTTCTGAACTGGAAGAATTAAACGATGTACCGTCTTATCCTGCAGCTCCAGGCCTTTACGTGCTTGAATTCGATCAGAGTACAGGTAACTTCACTTGGGTTATAACTCCTTCTGGAGGATCTTCATCTGTAGGAACCAATCAGGTTCAATTCAGCGACGGAGCAGGTAACTTCAATACCCATGACTTCATATGGGAAGGATCCAACAGTTCAATATCTCCTCTAAATCCTAACACTAGGTCTTTTGGGGCTTCAGGGAGAGAGATCGCAACTGTAAACTCTTACAGGATCATAACCCTACCGGGTACATCTAACGGGTACCGTATGTCTGGATCAGGAACTTCACCTCAGATGACCACACAGGCTGGTCCTGGAGACGGCATGACCCTGTGGTCTGTCAACTCCCAGAGAAAAGTAAACATTGGCGTTAGTAGAGGTATCGTGTTAACTGACGGAGCTCTAGGGATATCCCAGGGAGCTAGTGACGACGTAACCCTTGAACTAGTAGGTAATTCTATTTTAAGACTAGCAGGAGCCACCGCAGCTGTTGTTTCAGCTGTAACCCCTTTAGAGGGAATGATGGCTAAGGTAACTACCACCGATGCTACATTTACATCTACTGGATTATGGACTTATGAGAATGGTGCTTGGAGAAAACTAGAACCTGTGTCTACCGAGACATTCTCCTCATCAGCAGAGTCTAATACTTCTGCGCCTCACACGAACTGGGTTAACAAGATAAGTGTAAACACGAGCTCTCTTGTTGCTGGAAACTACAAGATAACACTTAACTACGGCTGGAATCACAATGCAACTAACAGTGATTTTGAGAGTAGACTATCTTTTGATGGAACTATTCTAGGAGATGTTTTTGGAAATGGAACAACAGATAAGATAGAGCCTAAAGACTCTTCTGGCTCTGGCGGTAGTTCTGGAAGCTCCCAACAGCTATCCGCCTCAAGAACCTTCATTCTTACAGGGATAGCAGCTGGAGTAAAAGCAATCGTATTTGATTTTAGAAGCGACGATGCATCCGACCTATCTACAGTGTGGGATGCTATTATTGAAATAAAACGTATACCGTAATGGCAAGAGAATTTCATATAAAGACAGTAACTAGCACGGAATCAATAGCTGATCTCCATGTGACTGTAACAACTACTTTTCAGGATTTGTTGCTGGACTTCACTTACACTGAATTATTAGAATCTGAAAGTCTATATGCATTACTTTCAGATTCTAACATAGTCGCTGAAGACGAAAACGGAATAACTATATCTAGCTTTGGTGACATGCAGCCTCCTGGTAGTAGTTCTTCTTCGATAGAAGAGTGTAACTTCGGGGCTAAGTCGGACAGCGTAGGAAAGCTTTTAATCGCTAACGGTAAAAGTACAGACGCTGACGATTCGACAAAACCAAGGACTAGGCATCCCATAGCATACGCTGGGAATTTAGTAGCGTTAGCTTACCAGACTAAAGACGGCCAAACAACTACCCAGATGAAGATACGTGTAAATGGATCGGCAGTAAGAACAGTAGTTTTAACCAATCTTTCTGGAACAGCTAAGTCGGGAGTGGAAACCTTTAGTCCCTACGCAGTGTTGCCGGGTGATACTGTGGAAGTTGAATACGACGCAACTCCTAAGCCGGGAGAATGTATAATGAAAGTTATAAACGAAAGAACATGATAGTAGGGATAGTTAAAATAGGTTCGGGCCTAGCAGCCTTAGAAGAGTTTAGAAGCGCGACAGATGAAGCGGCGGCGGTTGTTGCGTTTTGTTCAGAGCATAGCCCAGCGTTAAACGTGGCGGACTATCTAGGC
>NVVR01000095.1 GCA_002733415.1 Kordia sp.
GCTTCTATCCCTCCTATTTTGATTTTTGTTTATTACATTTATAAAGTTATATATTAGTAGCGTATTTTGCAACTAAACAAACATACGAGCTAAACGTTATGTGCAAGCTAAGACAAAGAACATAAAAACAACTATGAATAAAATTCTAACATTATTGACATTTGTATTATTCTTTACAAGTTGTCAAGTACAAAAACCAAACTCTCACATCATTACGAGCGATATCACCAATTTTTGGGAAGCATATGACAAAATCACTTCAACCCAAGATTCGACCTTACAAAACAAATACCTTGACAGCCTTTATCTACAAAAAGGGACTGTGGGCTTAAAGGCAATTAGAGAAGCAAGAAATTATACCACGCAAGAATATATAAATGCAATTAACAACTATCCTAAATTTTGGGCTTCAGTTAGGAAAAACACCTTAAAAGCTGACCTATTCAGTTCAGAGTTAGAAGTTGGTATTGAAAATTTAGGAGAACTTTATCCAGACATTAAACCTGCAAAAATTTATTTTACAATTGGAGCTTTAAGAACAAACGGAACAACTTTAGATAGTTTAGTACTAATTGGTTCAGAATTAGCCTTGGCTGATAACGAATCACCCACAAATGAATTTCCTGAAAATCTATCACACTTACGGAGTTATTTCGATTCAGAACCAAGTAAGAATATCGTATTCTTAAATATTCACGAATATATTCATACACAACAAAAAACAACTATTGGATATAATTTATTAGCCCAAACTGTTTTAGAAGGTGTTGCGGAATTTGTAGCTGAAAAAACATTGAACACAAATTCGCCAAACCCACAAATTGAATTTGGTAGAAATAACAATGCTAAAATTAAAGCCAAATTTGAATTAGAAATGTTTTCACCAAATATATACAACTGGATTTGGAACAGTTCAGATAACGAGTTTGGAATGCGTGATTTAGCATACTATGTTGGTTATAAAATTTGTGAAGATTATTACAACATCTCAACAGACAAAGAACAGGCAATTAAAGAAATGATAGAACTTGACTACAATAATGAAAACGAGCTAATTGAATTTGTAGAACAATCAAGATACTTCAATAATCCTTTAAACACATATAAAGAAATTTTTGAAAAAAGCAGACCGAAAGTAGAAAGTGTGGATACAATTAAAAACAAAAGCACTAACGTACAAACAAACATTAATGTTCTTACAATTAATTTTTCTCAAAAAATGGATATGCGTTTTCGGAATTTTCAGCTGGGTCCACTTGGGGAAGAAAGTTTAATTAGGATTAAGGACTTTAAAGGGTTTTCAAAAGACGGAAAATCAGTAAGTTTTGGAATAGAAGACTTAGAATTATCAAAAAAATATCAAATAGTTGTTGGTTCTGGGTTTAGGAATATTGACGGAATTCCATTAATACCATATCTGATTGAATTTGAAACAATTGAAAAATAAAAACCAGCACATAACAATGTGTATAAGTAATAGCGGTTTAAGTGATAAAACAAAAGGAAAAATATAAATTATAGGTCAGTGTTTGACTGAAAAGTTAGTGAATAGAAATCCGCTACTAATCATAAACATTACATTGGCTACAATTAGATAAATGTGGCTAAGGTGATAAAAGGTATCAAAACAAAAATATTCAATCTTCCCTCTATGTCAGATTTCCTTACTACGTTACTAATTATGATTGGTATCGGTTTGTTATTTCTTATTCCAGCTGCTTATTTTGGTGGTAAAATGGGTATAACCATTACCGCTATAATTCTAACAGCTATTAGTTGTTATTTATTTGTATATGCAATTGCTCTAGGTAAATCCTTTTCAAATAGCAATTCTTCTATGAGTTTAAATATGGATATGATTCTCCAGTTTCTGGCTTTTATTGCTTTTTATAGCTTTATGGCTTACGGCTCTTTTTGCTTTAGCCAAGTAGTTCATGGTATAGAAGTCTATAAAATTAAATTATTAATATGGGGTGTTATATTGTTAGGCTATCCGATGTATTTATCTATTAGTAGTGCTTATAGCTTACATAATAAACAAAGAAAACATTACAGTAGTAATATTATAATAGCACATGCTAAAGATTTTCCGATACTAATAGACCGAATAAAATTCTTCGATTCTAAAACAAAAAAAACATCTTCTATTTACTCTAGGTTTCACGAAAATTATAGAAAGGTTTCTGAAATAGAAGGTTTAACAGATCAGAACGAATTTATGCAAAGTCAGAGGTATTATACTAAATCGACACATACGTTAATTCCAATTGGTTTTGATTCTTTTGAATTGTCATGGTATTCCGTTTTAGAAAATAAGTTTTATAAAGACATATTTCCCATAGACCAGAAGAAGTTAAAAGTAGATGAAAATTATGAAAAACAACTGACTATTAGTGATCTGCTTATTCATATATTACCTAGTGGACATGTAGACTTATTAAAGAAAGAATATACTGATTATACTCACTTAACTCCTTATTTTGATGTTGCATTCAATTCTGTAGAAGGACAAACTCTTGATTCTATATTTAAAACCCATTCTCAAATTGCCCCATTAGATATTAATAGTATTGAAAATCTAAATAGGGATTTTAAAAATCTTGAAAAAGGAACTGTTACTAAATTAAGTCCTGAAGAAATATTAAGTTTTAGAAGTGTATATCCTTTTGGAATTGATATTGAAATCAACCAAAAACCAAATGAGATTAACGAACTTAAAGAAATTGAGATCATTGATTTTTATTTGAATCAATATAGTAGAAGTGCTGATTTTTTGAAAGGAATCAATACAAAACCGCTACCTAGTTTTATTAGAATTAAAATATTAAATAACAAAGACGAAAGACGTTGGGTAGATATTATGTTTGATAAAAAGTTGTTATTTAATCAATATATTATTTTTATAGAAACACATAAAGAAGAGGTGTCTTTTGATATTAAAGTAAATATAGTGGATCTGACTAAAAGCCAAATCTGGTTGAAGTCAAAAGATGAAAAAATTGCTTTAGATAACTGGATTATAACAAACAAATTTTAATGTTACGCTAGAACGTTTAAGTATTCAAATAGAATAGCCTATAAAACATTTAATGCTTAGAAATTACAGACAAAAATAAAATTCATATCAAAGAGAAGACGCATTAGAGAAAAATATAATTAAAAAAGTAGTAAATGACCGTACATATTTTGCGTCAATTGAGTTAAGTGAAATAACTATTGCCAACAATGTATAAAAAACATAGGCCATTTGTGCTTAATTCAAAGTTCTGTATTTATTTACAAGGTCCGCTAAATATAAATTTTGGAATTTAAGAGAAAATAAAAATATTTATATTTAGCTAAGTTATAATCCGAAACGATAGTCCTTATTTATTACCATACGTTTCATACACAAACCGTGAAAAACTTAATTTTTATATTAAAAATTTAGGAAGTCACTAATTCATTTTTAGGACTATCCTGTGCGGTAAGAACTTGTTTTCTTGCCGCTTTTTTTATTTCAAATTCTGCATCATAATAACTGTTACTTTTCCATAAACTATACATTAAAACCAACAATTTTATTTGAACAGCTACTAAAGCTACAATAGGCTTTGCTTTTTTTGGCTTTAGTCGTTCATAAAAGGGTTTTAATGTTGGGTTAACTCTAATAGCTGTCATTG
>NVVR01000016.1 GCA_002733415.1 Kordia sp.
GAAGCGCTTCCAGGACGGCGAACTGAGCTACCGCGCCACCTTCAAGGACGGTAAGCGCCAGGGCGAAGTGTTCGAGATCAGCCTCAACGGCAACCACACCTTTGCCCATTTCCAGGCCGGCCGGCTGGACGGCCCTTACCGGGAGACCACGCCGCAGGGCTACCCGCTTCTGCAAGGCCACTACCAAGACGGCCAGCGTCATGGCCGTTTCGTCGAATACAACGCCCAGGGCCGCGTGGAGCGCATTACCCCCTACCGGAACGGCCAGCGCCAGGGCGAGGGCTGGCTGCGGGGCCGCGACGGCGAGCTGGTGAAAGCGCGTTGGGAGGACGGACGCCGGGTGACGCCCTAGAGCGCGCCCTGCCCGACCGGTATTCAGCGACGGCGGCTTATGGCTATGATGCGGGTTCCAGCCGAACAGGGACTTTCGTGATGCCGTTACTGCCACCACCACCGCTACCCGGCGGCTCCCGGGCCCGACGTCTTGCTCTGGCCCTGCTGGTGCTGCTGTCGCTGTCCGGCGCCGCCCGCGCCGACGAGATGTCGATCCATGTGATCCAGCGCGCCGACGCCGAAGCGGTGCTGCCGGTGATCCGCCCGCTGCTGCCCGAAGGCGGCTACGCCAACGCCTACCAGGGCAACCTGGTGATCCGCACCAACGACCGCAACTTCGACGAGATTCTCGGCGCCCTCGGCGACATGCCCGAGGTGCCGCGCACCGTCACCGTGCAGTTGCGCCGCCAGGGCGACAGCAGCAGCGCCGGCGGCGACATCCGCATCAACGGCCAGAGCGTGCGCGCCGGCGCCAACACCGTCACCACCCGCCGCCAGGACCGCTACAGCATCAACACCCTGTCCGGCCACCCGGCGGGCATCAGCCAGGGCAGCCTGGTGGCCCTCACCGGCACCCAGTTCCCGGCGCTGCTGGCGCTCAAGCAGGGCATCGACATCACCCCGGTGGTCACCAGCGACGGCCGGGTGCGCCTGACCATCGAACAACGCTTCGATGAACCCGCCGGCCGGCGCCGCGCCCGCACCCAGGAAGCCAGCAGCACCCTGGTGGTCACTCCCGGGCAGTGGCAGCCGCTCGGTCAGATCACGGTCAGCGAAAGCCAGTCCACCACCGGCCTGGGCGGCGCCAGCACGCGCAGCGACCGCTTTTCGCTGCCCCTGGAAGTCAAAGTGGAAATCGGCGGCTCCTGATCAGCCGTTACGCCTGTTCGCAGGGAGTATCCTTTGAGCTGGTAACAATTGTAAAATCTTTAGTAATGGTAAATGCCATATATTTTACCGCTTCCTCATAATTTTTGTTAGTAAACTCACTCAACAACAAATCCTTTTCCTCGTCATGATGGAATTCTATTTCCAGCACGCGCTCACGTTTGTGTACGCTGTATATAGAATCTACCTTTTTCAAATCACTACTTCCTTGGTCCTTTAAAATATAATAGGCAATAGGAACTTCCGTTGCTGTATAATTTATAGTATTGATATAATGGTTGATCTTTTTTGATTTCCAACCAATATTTGCTAACTGATGATACGCATCATAATTCTGTTCCGTATCTTTCGGTTCTTCTTTACAAGAAACAAGACAGCAACATAATAGTACTAGTATGTAATACTTAAACCCCAATTTATTCTCCTTCGTATTTAGCATTCGCATATTCTAGTATCGCAGCAGTTACATCTACTGAATCATCCGCATACATTACATTACCACCACCTTGAGTGCCTAATATAATTTTACTTTGCTGCGCTTTACCATACTCATTAATGTATCCATTTAACCTATCCCATATTTGTTGGGATACTTCTTTAGAGAAATAGTCCTTCATAGCACTTAAAGCTTTGTCTTCTTTTTGTACTTTTTGTTGGCTTATTCTAATATTGTCTTCATCCTTTGTTCTAATCTCAATTTGAAACAATTGATACAGGCTGTCTAATTTTTTCTCTTGGCCTTTGATCTTTTTTGTATGAATTGTTGACATGTCTTTTGCCATATTAAACCCATTAAATAGTTTAATATTATCAACATATACGTATTCGTTTTTCTCAGAAATACTGGTGATATAAAAGGCTAAAAAAAGTATGGTTCCTATCGTTAATACTATATTAGCTATAGGAAGTATGTTGTTATTTTTCAATTTAGTTGGGTTATTTTATTAATGACTATGAATAATTATTTTTTAGCATTTTCTATTTTTTCAATTTTAGCTTGTAATTCAAACACTATTTGTCTCAGTTTTTTAAAATTTTCTGTTTCTGTTTCCAACTGCGCTATTTTAACATTTGCTACGTTAATTTTCTTTTCTTGAGCAATAGTGTATAAAGTTAACTCCTCTATTTTTTGTAGTAATTTAGCATCCATTTCACCTAAAAATATTCCGTTTTCCTCAACATCCTTAGCAGAAGGAATGTCCTTTAAATGTCCCTTTTCCTGAATGTGTTGCGCTACTTCTTTAAGTGTAGGTAAGCTATAGTCATTTTCGAATACAAAATCAGACCAGCCTGTTTCAACTTTTATTTCTTTTGCTCTAATATTTCCATTTACAGCTAATTTATAAGTACCAGGATTTGATGTGCCGATACCTACGTTACCACTAATTAATGCATCTCCTTCAAATAAAGAAGAACCACCACTAACTAAAAACATATGCTCAGGCTTATAATTAACATCTTTACCTAACCTAAATACACTATTACTCTTTTTCATTTGAAATATTTTTTTATCATCTATTTCAAATATTCTTAAATATTCTGATTGAGTTTTATCAAATAACACAAGCCTTGAATCTCCATCTTGTTCAGATATAACCCTAAACCTATCCATATTATTTCTGTCTTGTAAACTCACCCATGATTCAGCTTTAGCCTGAAGGTTTGATTGAGGAAAATCCATTACAGAAAACATCGATTCTTGAAAACCGTTTGGATATGGAGCAAATAATGAACCTGCACCTAAAGCCCTACATTTTAAATTTCTTTCCGCATAATCGGTAAAAGTGGTACCGTTTGGTAATGGATTTGTAAACACTCCTTCTTCAGCTAAAACACGACCATTTACCTCCAACATTTCAGTTGGGTTAGTAGTTCCGATACCTACGTTCCCTGCACTAGTTGCAATTAAACGAGTTACATTATTGGTTTTAAGAAGTAAATGTTCATCAGCATTAATTGCAAAATTATAATTCCCTACTCCTTCTGTACCTATGAAATGATGTGAAACCCCTCCAGCCGAACTTGGCCTTTGACCAAGAAAATCAATACCTGTAATTTTATCTGAAGAAGTAGTATATAATTTTATTTTTGTATCATAAGAACTTTCTATATGCAATTTTGTATCAGGTGCTGTTGTTCCGATACCTACGTTACCATTTGCCAACATAGTCATTAGATAATCAGTCCCTTTGTTAAAAAAATAGATGTTTCCAATAGTTTGCTCTACACTACCTATATACAAGTGATTTGAAGAGTTTAATCCAAAAGCTCTAGAAAACCCCGTTTGCCCTGAAGGCTGAACTCGTATATAATTAATTCCGTTAGTCAAATCTACATTCTGCGCATTAGTTGTAAGGCTGACACCAAAAAGAATGATTAAGCATGACAAAATATTTTTCATAGTATATTCTTATTTATTTTAGTTTTTCTGTAATTCTTTTACTGCTTTTTTAAGCAATAATAATTCCTCCGTAAGCGTTTTAAATTCTTGATTTTCTTTTTGAAGCTTTTGAATTTTTTCTTCTTGCTCCAATGTATACAAGGTTAATTCCTCAATTTTCTGTAGTAATTTAGCATCCATTTCACCTAAAAATATTCCGTTTTCCTCAACATCCTTAGCAGAAGGAATGTCCTTTAAATGTCCTTTTTCCTGAATGTGTTGCGCTACTTCTTTAAGTGTAGGTAAGCTATAGTCCTTTTCGAATACAAAATCAGACCAGCCTATCATATCAACTTTAACTTCTTGTGTATGAATATTACCGTTTACAGCAAGTTTTGCGTCAGGAGTTGAAGTTCCGATACCGACGTTACCGTCGTGCTTACCATAAAGTATTATTTCTCCATTTGAATTTTTAAGAGCAAAGTCTCTGTTATTTTGCACACGTATTTCTCCAGTATTACTATCGCCTCTTAATGTCATAGAATTAGTTTCATTAGGCATTCTTATATGTACCGCTACACCTCCAGATGCTGGCGTCCTAAATATTGATTCCCCATTAACATCTAATTTAGCACCAGGTGTTGATGTTCCGATACCGACGTTACCTAAAGCTGATATTGTTAATTTTTGATTTTGATACCCTGTTTGATCTGTAGAACTATCAAAGCCTGTAGAAATAAATGCATTACCGCTGTGAACCCCAAAAGCAACTGTTTTAGTACTTTCATTCCCGTTTGTAAATCTATTAGATCTTGCCCAACCTCCAGAAGTCACTACTTTTACCTCAGATCCATAATCATAAGTTTGAAAATTTGTTTCTGAATTTACTTTAATATCTAACTTATGAGAAGGATTTGTTGTTCCGATACCTACGTTACCAGCTGGAAAAGTAATTTTATCTGTTCCGTTTTCTACATTCAACCTAAATTCTGAAAGATCTGAACTTAAACCCATATAAGCCCTACGTGCATTATTTTTATCTAAATAACTAGTATACAACCAGGAATCGTCTGTAGTTTGAAATATTTGTATTTGATCTGTAGCATTTTTAACATGTAATGGCGCGCTAGGGCTACTTGTTCCGATACCAACGTTACCATCGGTATTAATCCTCATTGCATTAAGCACGCCATCTTTATTATTTACTCCAAAATTAATATACTGCCCAGAGTTAAATAATAAGCCACCTCCCCAACCAGCATCAATATGTCCCATATACAAATTTTCTCCAGAAGCTGAATTATTAAAAACAATTCTCCTTTCCGCACCATTTGCATCTTTTGCTCTAAACCCTTTGTTAATCCCAATAGTTAAATCACCATTGATAACCACTCTCCCAGGTTCTTGCGCAGTACCAGCAGTATAGTCTTGATAAATTTCTAATGCAGCATCTCCATAATGCCCATAATCAGTACCAATACGCATATGGTTTACTGAACCACTACCACCTGACCATATTTTAAATGGCCTATGACTTGCTCCTCCATCACCTATAGTCATCACTCCAACCACATTTAACTTTGAACTTGGTGTAGTTGTACCAATACCTACGTTACCATTACCACTAATCCTCATTCGTTCATTAACACCATTAACGTCCTTAGTATAAAAACGTGTGGAAGCAGCTACATCTGTTCTAGGCGCTATAATTAAATCTCCTGCTAATCCGCCTCCCAAAGAAGATTCTGCCCAACCAATTTGGGCTGGTATTTTAGAAGTTAAACTAGTTATTCTATTACTTAACACAACTCCTGCACCTGAATTATCTCCTACATGCAATAAGTCTAATGGAGCCGTCGTTCCTATACCTACATTACCAAGTTTTGTTATAACCATCTCGGGGTTTTCATAACCGGTAGCAGATGTATTATTGGTATCAAAATATAAAAAAGTAAGATTATCTCCGTTACCTAGAGCACCAATATGTGCTCTTTCTACGCCATTAGTCGAGAAACTATAATCTCTAGCCCAACTACCAGTACCAACATCTACATTTAAATCATATCCATAAGTTGGCGCCCCTGGTTCTAGCCTTAATTGTGTTGAACCAGTTTTAATTTCAAGTTTTACAGATGGTGTTGTTGTTCCAATACCTACATTACCTGTTGCTCCAATTTGATTTTGTGCAATAAGTACTGTACACATACCAAGCATAATAAGTAAGGTAAAAAAAGACTTTTTCATATTATATTTTAAAAAGGTTAAAATCTGATAATTATAATCGGCTAAAGTACCTGAAAACACGACGAATTGTTATATTAAAAATAAATAACTTGCAAAAAAAAACATAAAAAACTAGCCATTAACAACTTACATTCGAATGTGTTTTTCTACTCGTAATTCTGCAAACTTACCTCTTTAATTGCTTAATAAAAATACCTATAATTAGGTATTTACACATCACTAAATATAGTGACGTTTCAGATAGCACGAATTTGCAATTCGTGCATTACAATAACACACTAAACAACTTCCTTAACAAAAAAAAGCTTCTATTCCCGATAGTTAACGGGACTGTAAAAACTTTTCCTTCATAATTGTATTCCTCACTCATACTCGGCACAGAAAACATTTCCACCCACACAATAACACCCTGCCATTACCGCTAGCGCTCAAATGGCAAGGTGCGGGGTTTATATATTTAATGTTGTTAATTATCAATACTCAACGTAAGTTGTTATCTATTCATTTCATTTTATTCCTTCGCACGCAGGTTGTCATTTGCAATGGCAACCGACCTAACGTACTACAAATACAAAAGCTACCTATTTTACTAAGTAGCTTTTCGTACAGCCATTACACACGAGCACAGCGAACTGATGAACTCCTATTAAAACAATAGAAAACTCGTGAATAAATGGCTATGATAATTATAACTTCTATTCAACCACACAATAGCTCCTTGCCATTACCGCTAACGCTCAAATATCAAGGTGCGGGTAAACTTCTTTATATTTTTATATGATGTTGCTAAGGCTTCTTTATAATCAGATAGCGCGGATTTGCAATCCGTGCACTATAATAACATTTAAACAATTTCCTTAACAAAAAAAACTTCTACATTACTGCAAAAGCTTTTCCTTCTTTACTTTATTCCTCACTCATGTTCGGCACGGAAAAAGTTTCCGCGCTAGCACTTGATTATTTTAATTACATGTCCGAACTATCGGTTTATTTACACATCACTAAATATAGTGGCGCTCCTTTATTTGTTCCGTATGATTATAGCTCTACAAACATGAAATACAAATAATTTCACTCAAAGTGACGTGACACACTCCTTATCTCCACTAGACAAAAATTTTGCGAAACGCCTCTGCGTGACAATAGAAGCAAAAAAAAAGAGTTCAGTTGTATTAACTAAACTCTTTTTAAAATTTATTTTATAGTATTTTTTTCTCAAAGAGAAATACTCCGTTACAAATCAAAACCTAAATCTGCTCTGTAATACATTTTATCAAAGCTAAACTTCTTTACATTTTTATATGATGTTGCTAAAGCTTCTTTATAATCCTTACCATAGGATGTAATTGCTAACACTCTCCCTCCGTTAGTAACCACTTTATCATCCTTAGTTGTTGTTCCTGCGTGAAATACAATAGAATCCTCAATAGTATCCAATCCTGTAATTTCTTTTCCTTTTTCATATGCTTCAGGATACCCTCCAGAAACTGTCATTACAGTTGTAGCTGCTCTATCATCCAACTCAATAGACACTTGGTCCAGAGTTTGAGATCCAACAGCCTTAAATAACTCTACTAAATCAGACTTTATTCTTGGAATTACTACTTCTGTTTCCGGATCACCCATTCGTACATTATACTCAATTACAAAAGGCTCGTTATTTACACGTATTAAACCGATAAATACAAATCCTTTATACGGTATGTTATCTTTTTGAAGTCCGTTAATTGTTGGTATTACAACACGTTCTTCAATCTTCTGCATCAGGACATCATCCAAGAATGGAACTGGGGAAATTGCTCCCATCCCTCCTGTGTTTAATCCAGTATCGCCTTCTCCAATTCTTTTATAATCTTTAGCAGTTGGTAATATTTTATAATTTTTACCATCCGTAAGCACAAAACAACTTAACTCAAGCCCATCTAAAAACTCTTCAATAACAACTTTTGCACTTGCATCTCCAAACTTAGCATCAACCAACATCTCTCTTAAAGACACTTTAGCTTCTTCCAAATCCTGAATAATAAGCACTCCTTTACCAGCTGCTAACCCATCTGCTTTTAATACATATGGCGCTTTTAATGTTTCCAAAAAAGCACATCCTTTTTCTACTGTTTTAGCAGTAAAACTTTCATATGCAGCAGTTGGGATGTTATGGCGAAACATAAACTCCTTAGAGAATTCTTTACTACCTTCTAAAGTTGCTCCTAATTTTTCTGGTCCAATTACAATCACATCTTTCAAAAAGAAATCTTTTAAAAAGAAATCGTGAATTCCATTTACCAACGGATCTTCAGGACCTACAACTACCATTTCAATATCTTCTTCTAAAACAAATTCTTTTATTTTAGCAAAATGATTTACGTCTATCGCTACATTTTTTGCTATTTTACTAGTCCCAGCATTTCCTGGAGCTACAAATAAATTACCGCACTGATCACTTTGACTAAGCTTCCAAGCAAATGCATGCTCTCTTCCTCCAGAACCTAATATTAAAATATTCATTGTGTTTTGTTTAGTTATATTATACCTATTGTATCTAAAAACATCACATGTAACAAGTTTCTTTTTTCCTTTTTCTTCGCTAAAAAACAAAACCATAGCACTGACTATGCTTGATTTTTTTATCTTGACAAAGAAAAAAATATTTCTAGTTACAAAGTACCATTTGTAGATACAATTGCTATTATTGTAAATTTAATTTAGCAAAGCTAATATTTATTACATGAACATCATTGATTTTTCATTAAAACTAAACGGTTTCCCTATAAAGGAAGCTCAAAATAAGTTGTGTGAAATTCAGAATATTAGCGAACAGCACTATGAATCATATATCACCAAGGCAAAAAAGGACATTGTATCATTTCATTTGAAAAACAATCCTTTTTATAAATCTATCTGTAAAAAAGAATTCTCAACGTGGAATGAATTGCCTATTTTAACCAAGTCAGCTTTACAAGCTCCATTAAAAGGACGTATAAGTAATGGCTACGCCTTAAAGGATGTTTATGTAAACAAAACTTCTGGCTCAACAGGGAATCCTTTTTATTTCGCGAAAGATAAATTTAGTCATGCACTAACTTGGTCGATCATACAAAATAGGTTTAACTGGCATGGTTTATACGGTAAAAAGCAAGCTCGTTTTTATGGTATCCCAAGTGAAACGATTCCTCGGCTAAAAGAACGAACTAAAGATTTTTTATCAAACAGATATCGATTTAATGTTTTTGATTTATCGGATGCTTCTTTTGAAAAATGGATTCAAAAATTTAAAAACACCAAATTCGTTTACCTCAATGGCTACACTACCGTACTAGTAGCTTTTGCAAATTATTTAAACGCTAAGAATATTGTTTTAAGAGATATTTGTCCAAGTTTAAAAGCGTGTGTAGTTACTTCTGAAATGTGTTTTGAGGAAGACAAAACTGCTATGAGTACTGCATTTGGAATCCCTGTAGTTAATGAATACGGTGCCTCTGAACTAGATTTAATTGCTTTTCAAAACATCAAGAATCAATGGATCATAAACACAGAATCCTTATTTATTGAAATAGTTGATGATAATAACACACCACTACCTTTTGGAGTACTAGGACGAATAATTGTAACATCTTTATATAACAAAGCACATCCATTTATTAGATATGAATTAGGAGATATTGGTATTTTAAAAAAGATAGATTCCAAAACCATTATTTTAGAAAAACTTGATGGACGTAGGGAAGATATAATTCATTTACCGAGCGGAAAAATAGCTCCCGGACTTAGTTTTTATTATGTTACCAAATCTGTAATGAAAGATACTGGTGCTGTGAAAGAAATAAAGGTACTACAAACCTCCTTAAATACTTTTGAAATTCATTATGCATCGGATAGTGAATTAAGCGAAAAGCAAATGGATGACGTTAAAAATGCATTGTATGAATATCTTGAGCCAGATCTTGAAGTTATTTTTCATAAATTTGACCAATTAAAACGCTCAAAAAGCGGAAAACTTAAACAGTTCACATCACTTATTAAATTATGAATATTACTATTATAACTGGTGCACGTACTTATTTCATGAAAATTGCTCCAATTATTCATGAAATTATTACGCAACAAAAAATTGGTGTAAATATTAATTACAGATTAGTTCACACTGGTCAGCATTATGATAAAAATTTAAGTGACACCTTTTTTGAAGAACTAAATATTCCACACCCTCATATTAACTTAGAAGTTAAAAGTGGGTCTCAAGCAGAACAAACTGGAGCAATAATGATTGCTTTTGAAAAAGAGTTGGAAAACCACCCTACTGATTTAGTTTTAGTAGTTGGCGATGTAACTTCGACTATGGCTTGTACTATTGTTGCAAAGAAAGCCAATATAAAAGTTGCTCACGTAGAAGCTGGGATCCGTTCAGGGGACATGAATATGCCTGAAGAAATAAATAGAATGGTAACTGATAGTATTACTGATTATTTTTTTACTACCTCTCAACTTGCCGGAGCTAACTTAAAAAATTCAGGAGTTAACAACAAACGTATCTTCTTTGTAGGAAATGTAATGATTGACACACTGTTAAGTAATCTCAATCGCATAAAAAAACCTGATTTTTGGAAGGATTTAAATCTTGAGAAGAACAACTATTTTGTTCTTACTCTACATCGTCCTTCTAATGTTGACACAGAAAATGAACTAAAAGAGTTAATTAATACTATTGTAAAAAACTGTAACGGAAAACCAATAATTTTTCCAGTTCACCCAAGAACTAAAAAATTGTTAGAAGGCCTCAGCCTTAACTTCGATAATCTTCATTTTGTAAGCCCTCAAGGGTACTTATCGTTTATTTATTTAGTCAAAAACGCTATCGCAGTTTTAACAGATTCAGGTGGAATTACAGAAGAAGCAACAATATTAAATATTCCTTGTATTACTTTTAGAAACTCGACTGAAAGGCCGGAAACCTGTACTTTAGGAACAAATGTTCTGGTAGGAAATGATTTGAATAAAATTAACTCCGCTTTTAACACCCTAAATTCAAAAAAATGGAAGCAAGCACAAATTCCAGAACTTTGGGATGGAAATGCCTCTAAACGAATTATCTCTCATATTTTAAGCTTGTATGCGTAAGGATATTCTTATTATCAGTAATTACTTCCCTCCAGAAAGTGGCGCTGCCTCTAATAGGATCTATACGCTTGCTACCTCATTAACCGAGAACAATTACGAAGTCACTGTTGTTTGCCCTTTACCTAATTATCCTTTTGGGAAAATATTTGATACTCATAAAGGCAAACGTTACAGTAAAACCATAGAAAACAATTTAATAGTTTATAGATTATGGCTGTTTGCCAGTAATTCTAAAAATAAGTTTGTTCGCTTATTCTCTATGCTATCTTTTGCGATACATTTATTCTTTTTTCTATTATTCAAAAAAACTCCTAAAAAGGTACTAATTCAATGTTCGCCTTTATTCGTTGGCTTTTTTGGAGTACTCATAAGTAAAATAAAACGAAAGAAGATTATTTTAAATGTTTCAGATTTATGGCCATTAGCTGGATTAGAAATGGGGCTTTTAAACAAAGGAAGGTATTATTCAATATTAGAAAAAATAGAGTTATTTAATTACCGAAATTCTGATTTATTAATAGGGCAATCACAAGAAATCCTGGATCACTTTAAGAAATGTGTTCCTAGCAAGGAGTCATTTCTATATAGAAATTACCCAAATTTCGACATTAAACCAATTCAAGAAAACACGGATACTAAAACCTTGAAAATCGTATATGCTGGGCTACTTGGTATAGCGCAAGGAGTCCTTAATCTTTGTAAAGAATTGAATTTACCCGATAATGTAGAACTTCATATTTATGGTAATGGTCCCGAAACAAATCAATTAATAGAATATATTAAGAACAAAAAAAATATTATATATCATGGTTCTGTTGAACGCGCTGTATTACACCAAGAACTTAGAACATATGATTTGACTTTAATTCCGCTAATTAATCGAATTTACGGCTCAGTTCCCTCTAAAATATTCGAATACGCCCGACTTGGGCTTCCTATATTATATTTCTCAGATGGAGAAGGGAATGAAATCGTTAAAAAACACCAATTGGGACTAACTATAAATTCGTTAGATTATAATGCTTTAAATAACGTTATAACTGACTTAGCAGAGCGCAAAATAACACTTCCTAAAAAAGGGGGAATTCTTAAAATTGCAGAGAGTGAATTTAATTTAGCGAAACAATTTAAGCACTTTATCATTGAAATTGAAAAATGCTAACTAATACGCTTTTTCATCTCCTAGAATAAGTTTCACTAGGGTCATCAATATGATTTTCATATCAAGTAGTACAGACCAGTTTTTAATATAAAACAAATCTAATTTCACCCTGCCAATAATATCTGCATCCTTTTCAATTGCCCCTCTAAACCCCCTTACTTGTGCTAATCCGGTTATACCTGGGACAATACGATGCCTTGCCATTAACTGTATATTATCTACCTGATTTGAATATGCTTTATTATACGCCAACATGTGTGGTCTTGGGCCGACAACTGACATGTCTCCTCTTAATACATTAATAAACTGAGGAAGTTCATCTATACTCGTTTTGCGCAAAAAACTACCTAATTTAGTAACACGACTATCATCAATACTAACATGATTGTCATCCGATTTCCCTATTCTTAGCGTTCTAAACTTATAGCATTGAAACTTTTTGTAATCTAGTCCGTTTCTTTCTTCTATATAAAACAACGACCCTTTTGATTCTAATTTTGTCAAGACATATAGTAATGGAATCAACCATGATAACAATCCAATAATTACTAGTACGGAAAACACAATATCAAAAGCCCTCTTTATGAATCTATACGAACTTTTATTTAGTGCTAATTCACTCATAGTAAGCACTGGGAAATAATCATAATAATCAACCTCAAATCCGGAAGACAAAATTTGATTAGAATCTGGAATAAATTTCAGTGTTTTAAAATGAGTATTTGAATACCTAATTAACTTCTCTATTTCTACTTCAGTAAATTCGCTTATTGAACAATAAATATCATCAATATCTCTTTCCATGATATACTTAAAGGAATCCTCAAAACTACCAAGTTTCTCATTAGTTTCTGTATTAACCTCTTTATTAGTGAAATACCCTAAATAGTTATAGCCATAAATTGGTTTTTTAAGAAAAAATATTTCTAATGCTCTAGTAGCTTGGTTATTCCCTAAAATTACAGTTTTACGGCCATTACCACCTTTTAATCGGTATTTTTTTAACGCCCAATACATTATAAATTTAACTAATAATAAACTCCAAAATAATACTGTTAAAAAACAAATTACTTTTGGGATTTCCAATATTGTTTGACTAAAACCAAAATAAGAAATATAAATAAGAGTGTATAACGCGTATTGCCTTACTCCAATATGTATTATTTTTATAGGTAAGGTAAATCGATATATATTATAATATCCCGTAAAAAAAGAGGTTATTAACCAACCTGTAATTAAAAAAGGCCCAAAGTAAATGGAATCATACCTCCCAGGGTGTAACAGGACAACGAACAGCAGCAGTATTATGATATCTGCTACATATAATATTGGTCGTATTAACCCTGAATATCTCCCCCTTTTAAATATCATCAGTAAAATCAATTACCATGAAGTTAATTAATTTCTTCATGGATTAGTCAGCAATAAAACGACTATTTACTTATTTTAGTATGTGCTTTTTAAAATCTTTATGATCCTTTTGATGTAACTCTTCTTTTGTTAAACTTTTAAAATAATCTAAGGTTAGTTTCATTCCTTCAGAACGATCAATTTTTGGTTCCCATCCTAACAATTCTTTTGCTAAAGAAATGTCTGGTTGTCGTTGTAAAGGATCATCTTGCGGCAACTCTTTATAAGTTACTTTTTGTTCAGTACCTGTCAGGCGAATTATTTCATCTGCAAAGTCTTTAATAGTAATTTCGTAAGGGTTCCCTATATTTACTGGCAAACTATAATCGCTTAAAAGTAATTTATATACCCCATCTACCTGATCAGAAACATAACAGAATGATCTTGTTTGCATCCCGTCACCAAAAATAGTTAGGTCTTCACCTCGTAATGCTTGACCGATAAATGCAGGAATTACCCTACCATCATTTAGGCGCATTCTTGGCCCATAGGTGTTAAATATTCTTACTATTCTGGTTTCCAACCCATGAAACCTATGATATGCCATTGTTATTGATTCTTGAAAACGTTTTGCTTCATCATAAACCCCTCTTGGCCCAATAGTATTTACATTCCCAAAGTACTCTTCTGTTTGTGGATGAACCAAAGGATCTCCATATATTTCCGACGTAGAGGCTATTAATATCCTAGCATTTTTCTCTTTTGCCAATCCTAATAAATTATGAGTCCCTAACGAACCTACTTTTAGAGTTTGAATAGGTATTTTTAAATAATCTATAGGACTTGCTGGAGAAGCAAAATGTAATATATAATCTAACTCTCCTGGGACATGGATAAACTTTGTAATATCATGGTGAGAAAATTCAAAATTTTCTAATTTAAAAAGATGTTCAATATTTTTTAAATCACCTGTAATCAGGTTGTCCATTGCAATTACATGATATCCTTCTTTTATAAATTTATCGCATAAATGAGATCCTAAAAATCCTGCTGCTCCTGTAATTAAAATTCTTTTTCGCATTAGTTTACCTCTTTTCTTCCTATTGAAACATATTTGATCCCTTCTATTTCCATATCATTTACATCATATAAGTTCCTTCCGTCAAAGATTGCAGCATTATTCAATAATTTCTTTACTTTATCGAAATCAGGTGTTCTGAAAATACTCCACTCTGTAGTTATTATTAAGGCATCAGCGTTTTTTAAAGCATCATACATGCTATCTGAAAAGGCTATTTCGTTACCATACTTACGCTTTACATTAGGCATTGCTTCAGGATCATAAACAACAACTTTTACTCCTTGACTCAGTAATTCATCAATGATATATAAAGCCGGAGCTTCTCGTATATCATCTGTTTCTGGTTTAAAAGCCAAGCCCCAAATAGCAATTGTTTTACCTTCTAAATTATCATTAAAATATGCAGTTACTTTAGGTAATAATATTGTCTTTTGAACATTATTCACTTCTATTACTGCCTTTAATATTTTAAAGTTATACCCATTATCTATTCCTGACTTTTTTAACGCCTTAACATCCTTTGGGAAGCAAGAGCCTCCATAACCAATCCCTGGGAATAAAAAACGTTTTCCGATTCTAGAATCAGTTCCCATACCTATTCTGACCATGTCTACATCCGCACCAACTTTTTCGCAAAAGTTAGCGATTTCATTCATGAAAGTAATCTTAGTTGCTAAAAACGAATTTGCAGCATACTTAGTCAATTCTGCAGATTTTTCATCCATAATAATAATTGGATTACCAGATCTTACAAACGGATTGTATAGTTTTTTCATCAATGCTATAGCCCTTTCTGATCTTGACCCAATTACAATTCGTTCAGGCTTTAAAAAATCATCTACAGCAAATCCTTCTCTTAAAAATTCCGGATTTGAAACTACATCAAAGTCTACTTTTGCATTTTGCGCAATTACAGCGGTAACCTTTTCAGCTGTACCTACTGGTACAGTACTCTTATCTACAATAACTTTATAATCGGTAATCAACTCTCCTATTTGACCTGCAACCCCTAATATATAGGATAAATCTGCTGACCCATCTTCATCTTCCGGTGTTGGTAACGCTAAAAAAACTATATCTCCGAAATCCAATCCTTGTTGAAGCGAAGTTGTAAACCTCAACCTATTTGCTTTAATATTTCTTTGAAATAACACATCCAAATGTGGCTCGTATATTGGCACATTTCCTTGTTGCATCATAGCTACCTTTTCTGCATCAATATCAACACAAACAACTTCATTTCCTGTTTCTGCTAAACAAGTTCCTGTCACTAACCCTACATACCCTGTTCCTACAACTGTTATTTTCATATTAAAACCTCTAAATTTCAAAGATAAGATTTTCTATTAAGGTCCTATCTTTTTAAGAATTAATTATTCTTATCTAACGACTCAAATATTGAATTCATACTTTTAAATTCTGGCACTATCTTTTTCATCTGACTAACTAATTTATTATTATCAAATTCTCTTGCAAAATCAATTAGTATTTCTATTTCTGAATTCAATTCTTTATGAGTAGCTATTGCAACTTTTGCTATCATTATTTTTTCGTGATACGTTGGCAAAGATGTTGACGTATCACTTAGTAATTCTTCATAAAGTTTTTCACCAGGACGTAATCCGATCGTTTTTATATCTATATCTTTATAAGGCTCAAAACCAGCAAGTTTTATTATTTTTTTTGCTAAATCAATTATTTTGACAGCTTTACCCATGTCAAAAATAAATATTTCTCCTCCGTTACCCATCGCCCCAGCTTCTAAAACCAGTTGACACGCCTCAGGTATCGTCATAAAATACCTAATAATATCTGGGTGAGTAATCGTTAATGGACCACCTTCTTGAATTTGTTTTTTAAACAGTGGCACAACTGAGCCGTTAGACCCTAACACATTCCCAAATCGTGTTGTTATAAAATTTGTTGTTTTAACATTATCACTTTTATGCTTAAAAAATAGCGCTTGCACATACATTTCAGCTATTCTTTTCGAAGCTCCCATTACATTACTGGGGTTTACTGCCTTATCAGTAGAAACCATAACAAATTTTTCAGTATTGTATTTAATTGATAAATCTGCTAAATTTTTACTTCCTAAAACATTTGTAAATATAGCTTCTGAAGGATTATTTTCCATTAATGGCACATGCTTATATGCAGCGGCATGATAAATTACTTCGGGTTTATACCTGTTAAATAAATGATCCAAATTTTTATATTCAGAAACATCAGCTATTATACAATCAAAATCTTTTTCAGGAAACTCAAACCTTAACTCCGATTCTATTTGATACAGTGGCGTTTCTGCTTGATCTAAAATTATTATTTTTTTAGTTTGATAGTTTGCGATTTGCCTTATTATTTCACTTCCAATGGAACCAGCACCACCAGTTACTAAAACTGTTTTATTAAATAATTCCTTCGCTATTAATTTGTTATCTAATACTATTGGGCTTCTCTCTAACAAATCTTCAATTTGAATATTTTGGATTTGATTGGTTAAGTTTTTATCATCTTCCAGATCAGAAACAAGTGGAGCTCTAAAAACTTTATAATTGTGATCTAAACAATCGTCAACTATAGTTATTCGTTCTTCTTGTGATAAATTCTTATCTGCTAATATTAACGCTTCTGCTTTATATGCTCTTATTAAAACTGATATATTTTTACGCAAATAATAAATTGGAAGCCCTAATATTTGTTTACTTTCATCTTTTTTAGGGCTTACAAACCCAATAATTTTAAACCGTGAAGGTATTTCTGATTTTAATGCATTAGCGATGGCAATGGCATTTGTGTTTGACCCGTAAATTAATACTCTTGTAACCCCATTTGTATTGGCATATTGAAAATACGATTCAAAAACTTGTTTTACTAAAACCCTAAATAGAAATAAAAAAGAAAAAGAAATACTAAAGTAAATAACCAACTTTGAAATCGGCAATAATCTCTCTCCTTCTAAAAATATAAATACATAGTTTAAAATTAATAATGAAAAAAAGGTTCCCGCTGAAGCAAGAAAAAACTTAATTGCGTCAATAAAAGAAGAATGCCTAATTAAACCTGCATAGGTTCTGAAAAATAAAAAAAATAGCGTATTCACTCCTATAATTAGATATTCTATTTTTCCGAATTCAAGGTAATGATCTGGCTTATCTAATACGTTGGTAATTATATAGGATGTAATCAATAATGCGATTACACACAATGAAATATCAAACAAGATAATTAACCATCTAGGCAAGTATCCAATACTCTCAAAGTCAAATGTTTTTTTACTTGACTTAAAAACTTGCTTAACGGCTATCTGTATTGTTTTAAAAATACTCATACTATTTTATTCATTGATTCGGGTCAATACATCAAAAGTAACGAATAATACTATATTATATTGTTCAAAGCTATTCTTATTCTTTCTTTATCTACCTCAGTTAGATTAGAGCCTGAAGGCAAGCACAATCCAGTATTGAATAATTTCTCACAATATCCACTCCCATAAAAACCACTAGTTGTAAATACAGGTTGTAAATGCATTGGTTTCCAAAGAGGTCTTGACTCTATATTATCTTTTAATAATACTAAGCGAATACCTTCTCTTGAAAAACCTGCCTTCTCTTCATCTACTAAAACACAACTTAGCCAATGATTGGATACATAGGATTCATTTAATTCGTTAAAAACAGTTACTCCTGCTGTATCTTTAAATATTTCATTATAAAAACGATGCATTACTTGGCGCAAGCTAACGTGTTCATCCAATACTTCCATTTGCCCTCGACCAATACCGGCAACTATATTACTCATTCTATAATTGTATCCTATATGTGAATGTTGATAATGCGGCGCATCGTCCCTTGCCTGAGTTGCTAAAAATATTGCCTTATTTTTCTCTTCTTCATTTTTACAAACTAAAGCTCCCCCACCAGATGTTGTAATAATTTTATTTCCGTTAAAAGACAGAATTCCATAATCTCCAAATGTACCGCACTTTTGCCCTTTATAACTAGAACCTAGGGCTTCCGCTGCGTCTTCTATTAAGATAATTTCATACTTTTTCGCAATAGCCTGTATTTCGTCTATTTTTGCTGGCATTCCATACAGGTGAACCACAATAATAGCTTTTGGTTTTTTACCTTTAACTATTCTATCTTGAATTGCTTTTTCTAGATGAATAGGACACATATTCCATGTTTCCTCTTCACTATCTACAAACACAGGAATTGCTCTTTGATATGCAATTGGATTTGCTGATGCTGAGAAAGTAAAACTTTGACATAGAACCTCATCATTGTATAAAACTCCTGCTAACACTAAAGCCAAATGAATTGCTGCTGTACCTGAGGATAATGCCGCAACTTTTTTATTTTCTCCTAAATAATTTTCTAAATCGTTTTCAAATCCTGTTACATTAGGACCTAAGGGTGCTATCCAGTTTTCTTGAAAAGCCTCATTTATATATTTTTGCTCTGTACCTCCCATATGAGGAGAAGACAACCATATTTTTGAATTCATATTACCTATTCTGGTTTATTAAATTTTATTACTTTACCTGGCACCCCTACAACCACTGCATAATCTGGAATATCCTCTATAATTGTTGATCCCGCACCAATAACACACCATTTACCTATTTTAATATTAGGTATGACATTAGCCCCTATCCCAACATGTGTTCCTTCTCCTATAATTACATTACCAGCTATTGCTGTTTTCGGAGATACATGAACATAGTCTTCTATTAAACAGTCATGCTCAATAACAGCTCCTGTATTTATTATAACATGCCTACCTATTTTAGTATCTGCATTAACAACAACCATTGGCATTACAACCGTTCCTGTTTTCATACTAACTGTATTTGAAATTACAGCTGTACTATGAATAATCGATTCAGCATAAGTTACCTTTAATAATTCACTGATTTTTTTTCGAATTAAATTATCTCCAACACTTATGACAAATTGCTTATCTAAATAATCTCCAATTTTCTCTGAATGAAAAACAGACACATTATTAATGCTTTTTTGTAAAGGATTGTCATCTAAAAAAGTGACAACTCTTTTTTTAGTACTTTCAACTAAATCTAAAACAACCTTCCCATGACCACTAGCACCAAATAGGCATATTTTACTTTCCATCATTTCCTAAAAATCTTGTCGTTGTAGCCTCTCCCTCTCTATTTATCCCTTCGCTTTTAAAGACTTTAAAAAAGGTTTTAAAAAATATCTTTATATCTAACATAAAACTAATATTCTCAACGTACCAAACATCGTACTCAAATTTCTTTTTCCAACTGATTGCGTTTCTTCCATTTACTTGTGCCCAACCAGTAATGCCTGGCTTTACAATATGACGTTTCTTTTGTTCTTTACTATATAACGGTAAATATTCTGGCAAAAGAGGCCTTGGCCCAATTAAACTCATATCTCCTTTTATCACATTTATAAGTTGCGGTATTTCATCTAAGGAAGATTTCCTAATAAAAGCTCCTAATTTTGTCAACCTAACCGAATCTGGCAATAAATTTCCTTTCCCATCTTTTTTGTCATTCATAGTTTTAAACTTTATGACCATGAATATCTTTTCATTCTTACCAGGTCTTCGCTGAAAGAAAAAAGCAGAACCGCCATTATTAATCAAGAGAAAGATAAAAACCAATAAAAATATTGGCGCCAAGAGAATCAACCCAATCAAACTTAAAAAAAAATCTAATACTCGTTTTAAAAAATATCGATACATTATTATATTTTTGCTTGTATTTGTTTTATATATTCTTTTGCCAATACGTCTCTGTCAAAATGAGTTTTTGCAAATACATAACCATTATCTCCCATTTCATTTATCTCTTTTTCACTTTTAGCAACCAATTTCTTAACTCCTTTAACAATTTCATCTATATTTTCCGGCTCCACATAAATCCCACACTCAGCATCATTAATTAGTTTTCTAGAAACCCCATCTATAGCTAAAAGGATTGGTTTTTTACAGGACATATAATCAAAGGTTTTATTAGAGTATATAGTCTTAAAGGTATCAACTTTTTTTAAAACAGATGCCCCAGCATCTGATGCTAAAATATACTTAAAAACTTCTTGTTTAGAAACAGAATCTCTAAATATCACATTTGACAATTTATTTTCTTTCACCTCTTTTTGAAGTGTTTTTTTTTGCATTCCTGCACCAATTAACTGAAACACTACATTGGTATCCCTTAACTCTTTTGCAGCTTCAATCAACTGAATTAAATGATTAGCAACACCATGTGCCCCTACATAAGTAATTACAAATTTGCCCGAAAAACCTAGTTCTTTTTTAAAAGACTTAGCATCAAAACCCTCTTGTGTTTTTTCTGCTAAACTAAAATCGGCTGCATTAGGTATAAATATCACTTTCTCTTCAGGTACCTTTTTATCTTGAATTAATTTATCTCGAAATGCTGGCGTTAATACATTAATAAGTTTTGCTTTTTTATATATAAATTTCTCAAACCAATAAGCAAACTTAATAATCATTCCGTTTTTCAATACGCCAGTATCTATAGCTGACTCTGGCCATAAATCACGTATTTCAAACACAAAAGGCACTCGTTTAATAAGTGATAATACATAAGCAGTAATCCCTACAAATAAAGGTGGAGATGTAACGATTATAACGTCATATTTTCCTCTTGTTTTAAAAATTCCGGCATAAATACTTGAAAACACAAAAGAGAAATACGCCCATAACCTTCCCAAAAAACTAACATTATAACTTTCAGACACATGACAACGAATAACATTCACATTCTTATAAAATTGCTCATCGTTATAAGTGAATCTACCTTTATATCGCTTCTGTTTTTTACCAGTATTGTAATGGACCATTCCTGCCAATACATCTACATGGTGTCCTTGATTTGCCCAAACCTTAGTCATTTCATTAAAACGAGAACCTCCACCGTCCCCTTTTTCTAAAAAATATTGGTGAATAAGTAATATTCTCATCTATAATTGAATGCTAATTGTAGTGTTAAAAGTATCTTCTTGTGTCACAAATGTAAGCCTAATTGACTTCTCTTTTACGCCATAGTATCCTGAAAACCATTTTTCCTCTATTATTGGCGTAATTTCTTTTCCTAAAGCATCCTTTGCTTTAATGGTTATTTTATCTTTATATTCCGGGTGCAAGTGCCAATATTGATACATCGCTTCTTGACCTTTATTTTCTATTTTATCCTCAAATTCCCAATTGTTTTCTGCTACTTTTTTTATGATTTTTCTATGATGCCTAATATTAGACCCTAAATGTTTAAACGCATCAATAGTACCCAAAAACTCGAACTCTTTATTATTCTGTTGGAGACTTGCTTTGACTTTTTTTACCCAATTGTACCAAATAAAACGTCCGCCTTTAAGCATCTGGTCCGTTTTGGCTATACTCACTGTATTATGGCCCTCACAACCGGTGAAATAGTTGATGTTCTCTTTTTCCGTATTATATTTATATGATCCTGAGTCTCTTAAAATATTTACACCATCGACCCAAATATCTACATGTAAGTTATCTGATTGGAATGGCCTATCTTTATATGCTCCACAGCGAATAAATGTTTTTGTTTTTTCTTCTTGAAGGATATAATACCCTCCTTTCTCAAACTTATTTATATGCCGAAGAGTTTTATATTGTATTTTTTCTACGCTTGTAACTCCATACCAACAGACACTTTCTGTATCAAAATAAATATGATTTTTAAGTACTGCTCTTAGACTATCTAGTTGAGAACGATAATTTCTATAATTATTATCAGTCAATTTAAAAAACAGTGCTCCGTCATTAGAACCATAATTAGGTAATTTTCCTGTTACTGGATCACTACATGCATCTAAAAACTCTAATGATTTTTGTGCTCTTTTATAAACCACTTTATCAAACGAATCGTTATTTAATTTGGCTAATTGAATTCCCCATGTTAGCAATTGTACTACTACTCTATGGTAATTCATAGAAAATTGCAAAAAGGTACCATCTTCATATATTTGATAGGCTACTTCTTGTTCAAACCATTTTTTACCTTTTACACTCCATTTTTTTGTATCAAGCATAAACGGGAATAATTTAGCTGACAGATATAACATTAGTGTTTCCGTAATTGCATGGTTATTTCTAACTGCTATCCTAGAAAAATGAATATTGTGATACACATGATGAATTTTCCAATAAATAGCATTCATTATTTTTCCAAACAACTCATTGGTTAAATGAATTGAATCTTTATAATAATACAAAGCAAATGTCCAGTTAAAAACACGCAAACTGATTTCTTGACTACACTTATAATTTGGTCCTTGATTGATTGGATTATTATCAATGAAATTTTCTATTTCATCTAACACAAATTTTGCTTGATCATCTTCAAAATGATAATCATACCTTATAACATCATACAAATATGAAAAACGTGCTTTTTCCCAAACAAATTTTATATCACCAGCTTCTTTAGAAAGATCCTGTATTTCTGACCAGTGTTTATCTATACTGTACTTATACCCTGTTGATGGGTTTGTAACCCAATCATAATTTGCCCCTAAATCAAACTTTAACTTACTAAAAAAAGTAAACCTTCCTTGTTTAATTTCATCAAAGGATTTTTTTAACGCCTCTGATTTATTCTTCGGAAGGTTATGGATGTTTTTTCCGTAAAAAAAGAATGGAGGAGTGTTACTTCTCCATTCTTCAAGTGAAATAAAAAAAATTCTTGCTGGATTAACTGGAAATGTTTGTTTTTGCCAATCCAATTTTGTGATCAACGCATAATAAATTCTAAAGAACAGATAACGTAATCCCATATTTGAAATTAGATTCCATATCTTATTTAACCGTTGAATCATACTATAATTATATTTACTGTTTTGAAATCATTATGCTATCTCAATCCATTTACCTTCTTTCAAACTCTCAACCGCTCCAAAACTAGCCTTAGTTACATTAATTAATTCCTCATAAGGGATTAATTCTACAGAACCATTCTTCAATTGCTCTACAATTTGTCTAAATTGACCTTTATGACCTTTATCTAATTTTGTTTTTAGTTTAGAAAAACCTTTAACTCCATATGCAGTAGTCTTGATAAAGTTATCCATAATCAAGGTTTTCTCTTGAGAAAAGACTTCTAATCGTTCTTTGGCATACGATTTTGATCCATTAGCAAAATAATTAACTACTCCAGTGGAGCCGTTTTCCATTTTTACTAAAATAGAAACATTATCGGTATTTTCTGCGGGATTTTCTCCTAAAGCATTCATACAAACAGATTTTATCTTACTCCCAGAAAGGAACACCATCAAATCCAAGTAATGACACGCTTCTCCTATAATTCTGCCACCTCCAACTGCCATATCATGCACCCAAACCTCTGGTGGTATTGCTCCAGCATTCATAGTTGCAATAATATTCATTGTCGAATTTCCTACTAATGATTTTATTTTTTGAACATGAGGAGAAAAACGCCTATTAAAACCTATCATCAATGTTCCTTTGCTTTTATCGTAAGCTTCCTCTATTAATTTTAACTCTTCGCTATTTAAGGCTAAAGGCTTTTCTACAAAAACATGCTTTCCTTTTTCAAGAGCTTTAATTACCATCTCAGCATGTAAATTATGCCTAGTAGTTATAATGATTAAATTAACATCTTGGTCATCCAATACAACATCATAATCTGTAGTACTTTGAGCTATATCATGTTTTTTTGCTAAAGCAGTACCATTTACCCCTCCTGAAGAAACAATATATTTAATTTGTGCACCTGTTCCTTTTAACGCAGGAAGTAATGTCATTTTGGCGAAGTTTCCTGCTCCTACCAACCCTATAATTCCTTTGTTTGGGTGTAATACTTTTTTATTAACAACTATGCTGCTTTCAAGCTTTGTATTCTCATCATATTTAATAAGAGATGCAATGGACTTAGAATTCCCTATGTCTCCGTATATCTTATCGTGTTCGTTTAAAGGAATGACTTCTGAAATTAATTCTTCTACATTCAACTTCCCTGATGAAATTAGTTGTAATACTGTTTCAAAATTTCTTTTTTCGGTCCAACGAACAAAAGGTAATGGATAATCTATTCCTTTAAACTCATAATCATCGTCATATCGTCCAGGTCCATAAGAACACGAAACTTGGAAACTTAATTCTTTTTCATAAAATTCTGCTCTTGAAAGATTTAATCCTATTACCCCAATTAAAATTATTCTTCCTCTTTTTCTGCTCATTTGAGCAGCTTGAGATATTATGTCATTTGTTTCTGCAGAAGCTGTAATCAATACACCATCTGCTCCAACATTACCAGTTTGATCTAAAACAAACTTAACAGGATCGTTTCCCTTTAAAGGGTTAAACGCATTAACTCCTTTCCTTTTTGCGATTTCTACTTTAGCATCGTCTAAATCATATCCTATTACATTACATCCATTGGCCACTAACATTTCTGCAGTTAATAACCCTATTAACCCTAAACCAACAACAACAATGTTTTCTCCCATTGTTGGATTAATCAATCTTATCCCTTGCAAGCCAATAGATCCGACAACCATAAAAGCGGCTTCTTCATCTGTAAGATTATCAGGAATATGAGCAACTAGGTTTTGGGGTATTGATACAAATTCAGCATGTTGCCCATTAGACCCAACTCTATCGCCAACCTTAAAATCTGTAACATCCTTTCCAACAGCAATTACCTTTCCTACATTACAGTATCCTAAGGGCAATGGCTGTTCCAACTTATTAAAGACAGTTTCTAATGTAGGTATTAATCCTTCAGCTTTAATTTTATCTAAAACCATCTTCACCTTATCAGGTTGTTGTCTAGCTTTTTGAATTAAAGATGCTCTCCCAAATTCAACCAACATACGCTCTGTTCCTAAAGAAACTAAACTTCTCGTGGTTTGAATTAAAACTTGACCTCTTTTGACTTTTGGAGAGGGTAATTCTGCCAACTCTGTTACACCTGTTTTAAAGGACTGCAATATTTGTTTCATGAAGATATTGTATTTAATTTAGAATTAACTTTAGTGAATTTTAATCGCACCCTCACAAAGAAATGTATCAATATAAAAGGAAGTAACGATATGATAAATCTTGAGAAAAAGCCAAGGAATTCTGCAAAATAGAATAATGTGGAAAACATAATAACTATAAAAAAGGAGGCGATTTTCACAATTATGTATTTTGATTTATTAAGGGTTTGAAACAAAAAACCTAAAAGTATTGCCATTGCAATCGGAAATACAATTATGCCTAACATTCCATAATTCATTTGAAGTTCAGTAAAAAAACCTGTTGTAAGCGACGAGTTTTTCTTCCCCCCTATTACATAACTTCCAGGATAAATTAAGTTTTTTAATTTTGGCCCAGCACCTAATGGTTTATTTGCCCATAAACTTCTGGGAATAAAGTTTGTAAACCCTGCAATATAAGTTTGCCCCCATAGTAAATCATAATCATTTTCAATAAGCCAAATAATGTTTTCGTGATTTCCAAATGCACCATTAACAGATTTTACCATTGAATATTTAAATTCTTTATGCTTTGTAGCATAAATTGCATATCGTTCTTTACCCATGTTAAAGAATAGTGTAAATGCAAGAATAATCATTGTGAAAATCAATAAAATTCTTTTTGCTTGCTTCTTATTTATCCTGGCGTTGAACACTTTGTTATTAATTAACCAAGCCCCACCAATTAGGAGTAACATGATGAAAATAGAATTCCTATTACTGTTTAAAGTGTAATACACACAACCTACTCCAATAGAAATGATGGTAAAAAATAGCGCTTTCCTTTTTTGTTTTTTTTTTGTTGATAAAAAATAGCAAAAAATAAATATAAAGGCAGAAATGTATGACCAATGTGCAAATAACATCTGTACTCCTTTTCCCTGTCCGTAACTAATTCGATCTCTAAGGTATTCTGATACTCCAACTGAAAGAATTACTGATAAATTTTTATAACAAAAATAAGTCCCTATTAAAAAAATGAATATGTTAATGTTTATAATTTTCCCAATTTCGTTATTCTTTCCTTTTGCTTCTTTAAAAATTTGATAATAATCTAATTTAAATCTTGAAAAGAAAATCATATAAATCATTTGACCAATAACAACCAAGATGATTGAAAAGAGTATTGTAAAAGAACTATATTCATCTTGGTATCTGAAAAAATTTGAATTAATTTGCATTAAAGGCAACACTAGATGAATTATTGAAAAGAAAAGAATTCCCATTACCATAGGTTTTGAATAGATAACTCCTATCCCTTTCTGAACTATAAAATATGTAATAAATCCTATTACTAAAATTAATAATATTGCTAAAAATACAATCACTTTATTTTGTTTTATTCATTAAATCCTGGAATGTTTAATTCAGGGAATTTTGATTTTAAGTATTTTCTTGAGTCGCCAACTACTTTTCCCGGGCTTCCAATGTATATACTGAAATCCTCAATAGTCCCTCTTACAACAGTTCCTGCACCAATGATACAACCCTTACCTATTTTACAACCTGGCATTAATATTGTCCCTGTCCCAACAAAAGAATAATCACCAACCTCCACACCGTTAATAATTCCTAAAGGTTTTTCCTGAGGAATCTCGAAAGCTTTAGCAACTGTATGTGGTGACCAATCATGTGTAAGCACTCTAATATAACTAGACATCGTAACTTCTTTTCCTATAGATATAAGCCCATAATCTGTTCCATCAAACCAAATTTTAGAAGATATATAATTTGGTTTTCCATTGAATTTCATCCCCCATTTTTTGAAAAACTTATATTGAATTTCTGTGGCTCTTCTGGGGCTAAAATTCGAAACCATCTTCACTAATATGAAGAAGTATATTTTTTCTATTTTACTGGGTTTCTTCATTGTTTACTTTTTTAAAAAGTTTTTTCAATTGATCATCATAATATGGCATAATATACGAATATTGCTTCGCATTTGATTTCAACTCAGACAATTTAGTGCCATTTATCAATAGTTTTTGTACTTCACTCACCAACTCATCAATATCATTATAAGGAACAATAACCCCTAGGTTATTTTCTTCTATAAACTTTGCTGGCTTCACTTCTTTATTTACAATAATTCCTATTCCGGTTTTAATCGCATCCCCCCATTTGTTTGATTCTGCATATTGATTTATTTCTAATTTTGGATCATAAAAAGTTAAAACTAAATCTGATAAAAAGTAATTTGCCAATGTTTCTGCATTGGATAATTTTCCTTTATAGATGACATTTTTATGTTCCGAAAGTTCTTCTGCTGCTTTACAATCTAGTTTTCCTATAAGTATTATCTTTAAATCTTCTTTTTCTAAACTTTTTATTAGCATTAATGCTTCTTGCATTCCTCGTCCTGCACCCAACCAACCGTTTATATTGATGACAAAACTAGCGGGTTTTTCTAATTTTTTACTTATTTGTTTCGCTTTTTCTATCTGGCTTTCACTTGGAGTATTTTTAAGCACGTAAAACTTCTTTGATTTAAAGTTGTACCGTTCAGTTCCAGGAACTACATGATAGGCAACATTACGAGAAGTGTACTTTTCAAAAAACTTAATCGTTTTATCAATTATAAAAGGGAATTTAAAAATCATAGAAAATCGATCCGCATCATCAAAGACGACCTTAAATCCTCTGATTTTTGAAACTAGCATGGCAGGAAATGCACTTTCGAACCCTAAAG
This sequence comes from Kordia sp., assembly GCA_002733415.1. Lineage (GTDB taxonomy): Bacteria > Bacteroidota > Bacteroidia > Flavobacteriales > Flavobacteriaceae. The sequence continues at coordinate 28,273 of NVVR01000016.1, forward strand.
CCCAAACAATATCATTTTTACCAAACTTGAAACAATAGAAAAATGTTTTTATAAGCCACATAAAGTACATCCATTTCACTTTTCTCGTTCCGTATCCACCTCCTTTTAAAATTATTTTTTTATCAATTTCAAAATCGAATCTTTTTTCATCTCGTTCTCCTTCAATTCTTTCCCAACCAATATGGCTTATGTTTTTACAGCCTAATGTATCATATAAGAACAATGCTAACTTATATAAACGTGTTCGTTCCGATAAGGAGGAAAGCGGTGCTACTATTCTAATTTTTTTCATCATCAAAAACCTTTATTGCATAACTGTGTGATATGATTAGTCTTGACAACCAATGTAATGTTGTTAAGATTGCAATTACAATAACTAGTGTCTCAACTGGTATATTACTTATCAATCCTATTAAGACTAATAATATATACCCCACCAAAACAGCCCAATTCAACCCTGCCGTTTTGTATAAAAATGAGTTGCTCCCGAAAACCCCTAAATACAATGAAGAAGCTGTATATATGGTTCTAATAATACAGCACATCAGTACACTAATAACTAATAATATATTTACCTGATCAAATGGGGTGTTTTTAAATTTATCTAGTAAAAAAATTCCAACAACAAAAGAAATGGCTGACATTACAATGGCAAAAACAACAAGTTTTAATTGTAATGATTTATAATCTGCAAGAACTACTTTTTTTACAGCTCTTAATTTTGGCCCCATAACAAACCCTATAAAACCATTTGCACTTAGAATAATTGGGCTAAATATGGCAAAATATGTAAACAATTCTGATGATATGTATTCGTTTCCATATAGGTTTATAATAAATTGCTCTCCATACACAGCACTTGTAAGTGTCATGTTGTGTAAAAAAAAAGCTATTCCTGTTTTTCTATAATCACCATAATTCAATACTTCATTTCTAGAAGGTTTCTTTTTATAACATTTTGCATATAAAAGGATTAAAATTAGACTCATAAGAGCTAAACTAATTCCTAAAATATTGAGCATGTTTTTTTTAGCTACAATAAAAAATAATACTACTACAATTATTTTCCATCCATTTGTAGCAAGTTGGGCAATTGTGAATTTTTGATTAGCTCTATAGATACCTGATAAAAAAACAGTTATCGAGAATACGTTTAATACAATAAAAAACATCCAGATATTTTCTAAAGGATAGAAAAACCATACTAAGGATGTTCCAAGAACACTTATTAAAAGAGATTGAAAGATAAATTTCTTTTTAATAAAGAAATGTAAATTTGGCTCTCTTACCATGACTTGATCAAAACCAAGAATACAAAATCCTCCTAAAATAAACACACTAGACTTGTAGAAAGCCCATTGGCTTACAAATTCTTTATCAAAAGATGTTGATATATAAATATCTAAAAAAAAAAAACTAGCTAATCCTAAACCATATAAAGCCAGCGACGGTAAAATTTGTAAAATTTTATTCATCTAGCTCCTCTACCTTTCTCGTAGCGATTTTCTTCGCTGGATTTCCGACATATATACCATATGGTTCTGTATCTGTTGTGACTATTGCCCCGGAACCTATGATACTTCCTTCACCTATACGTTTTACAGAAGGCATTATTAATGCATCTGCCCCAATCCAAACGTAATCTTCAATAACAATATCAGAATATGTTATGGGATTTTTTTGCCAATCTTTGAATTTACCATTGACATTATGATTGTGTGTAAATATTTTAGCTCCTGCAGAAATAGCAACAGCATGACCAATTTTTACTCCACCAGAATAATCTATATAAACTCCCTTTCCAAGGTTTATTTTTCCTACTCCTACAAACCTTGCATTCTTATTTCTATGTGCTGAAGAAATATCTACACCACTATCAACATATAATTGTGGTGAACTATAATATTTTCTATAGAGAAACCATCTTACATCTCTCAAAGTTAGAATTTGAAAAATATCCATATTCTTAATTAAAAGAATCCCTATTTTTAAAATAATATTAAACTTCACAGGTTTTTAAAATTTTAACAAAAATAACAATTTTTACGCTCCAATGAGTTATTTACTAGGAAAAAACAATAAAAAAAAGTAAAAAAAGAAATTCCAAAATACCGATTCAATATACTCTCTGAGCAGGAAAATATTAAAATCAGAAATATGAATGAATATTTTAAATATTTATAATCTGTTCGTTGACGCATTATGTTTATAATGTATATAGCAATTACTACCAAGTAGCCTAAAAACCCAAATATTCCTGCTTCTCCAAATACCTGTAAATACTGATTGTGCGAATTAAAACCTACATTGTCTAGTATATTATAACTCCATCCTACATTTTTATGCATACGTGCATTGAATGCTACATCAAATCCTTCTTTTCCATAGCCCCATAAAGGTTGCTCACTAATAAGTTCTACGGAGCCTTTCCACATTTCCCAACGATATCTTAAAAAATCCTTTGGAATTGACTCAACACCATTCATGTATGTCCATGTTTGAGAAATATAATCTAAAAATCGTGAAGAAATTAATGTAGCAACAATAAAGAATAGTGGTAAAAGAAACAACACATAAGCTCTTCTATAGTTAAAAACAGCAAAGAAGAACACAGTTCCCAACCCTAATATACCCATTAAACTGTTAGATAAAAATATGTGAATTATAAAAAAAGTTATCAACGCAATTTTTTGAATTATTTTCCAACTTAATATATGCCATATTATTGCAATCCCTAAACTTAAGTATACCCCATAATAAGACCGGTCAAGAAAATTTGAAAAATGAATCGAATAAAAATGATTCATCCAACGTTGACTTCCCTTAAAAACTATCTTCTTTTTATTCTCTATTTCTAAAAATTTATAAGTATCCCAATTAAAATCGTTTACAAAAGGCTCTAACAGGTTTAAAATACAACCTAAAATAACTCCATATACAAAAAACTTACAAATGATGTAAAATGTTTTTTCACTAATACTAGCAATAGAAAATACAATTGGTAAGGCTAATAACGAAACCCGCTTTTCAATAGTCTTGACAGAGAATACATCATCTATCAAAATGTGGGTAAGTATATATATACTCAAAAGAACAACCAGGAAACTTATTGGCTTAAACTTTTGATAATTAAATTGCTTTACATTCACTAAACTCAGTATGAAAAGAGTTACTAACAACAACGTTGAAACCTTTTCACTTACATTCATAAAAAAAACAAAAGCTATGATCAGAAAAACAATATAGTCGTTCAGTTTCTTCTCACTAAAGTGGTATCTAATAGTCGCTCTCATACCCTACTCAATATTATTGACCAACAAGCTTTTATCTAAGTACAGAAAAACTATAATAAAGCAAAAAGAATTTGTAATCGAGAAGAATAGGTTGCCTGTAAGAGCAGAAATAAGTAAAACTGTTAAAAACAATAATGTATAAGGCAATTTTTTCTTGCCAGTAAGAAATATTTTTTTTAACACTAATAAGTACATACACACACCTATTACACCATGGAAAAGAAAAACATCAATAAATTCAAATTCTACTCTATGTATTTTGAAGTCCATTCCTCCTATTAAATAATTTATTATAGACCAATGTTCATTCATATATTCTACTGTTTCTTTTAACAATAAATCTCTCTTTGAGCTAACAAATGTGATCAAACCATGCTTTTCATAGAGAACTGGCCCAAAATTAAATGAATTCACAGCAAGTTGAATTAATTTATCTTTCAATAAATAGCCTGCTAATGCTAAAATAGAGATAAAAGTAACCTGATATATTTGCTTTTTTAAAAGGTATAACATATGAATTAACCCTAAAATTCCAATAAATAAATATCCAGATTTTGTTCCTAGTAATAAAATTGCTAAAATCATTAATATTAATGTAATATAACTGGATTTTTGGTAGCGATATTTTAAATATGATATTGTTGCCAGTAAAATATAAAAATAGGTTCCAATACCTGGTTCGGCTATAATACCATTAAAACCAAAACGAGAGCTATTGGGATATGATTTGAAAAGATTAATCTCTAATAAAACTCCAAATATACTTAGTATTAAATTAATTTTCGCAACAACAAATAATGTCTTAACTGTTTTTTCTAAATGCTCTTTTTTTAAGTCCTTAAATGTGATTACACATAAATAAAAAAACAGCCCTTTCATAAAAAAATAAAATCTATTGTAAAGTACCTCAACTGGTACTTGTTGCATTATTTTTAATAAAAAATCAATTCCAAAAATAGCACAAAGGATATAAATGTATTTTGTAAATTTATTAGATTTCATATACATTATGAAGTATACTAATAAAAACACCACTGCTGCTAATTTTAATAAAGTACTTGGATAAAAATATATTCTTATAAAAAAAACCTCTTTTACAACTTTAGAAGAAAAATTTAATAGAAAAAGTAATATCGTAAAAACGGCTAAACCTTTAGGAGACATAAAATTCCGTAATATATTTCTCATTCTTTTGGATCTATACTAAATAATTAAAAAAATATTTAGTCATTATAGAGAAAACTCTTTGATAATTAACTTTTGTTTATTTGGATTTAGTATTCCGTCTTTATTGTATAAATAAGCTTTTGCCATTTTTATTTTTTTAAAACCAATATTATAATCTGGAAACACAACTACTGGGTACTTTCCTTCACGCATAATTTTACACTTTACACTTTTCACAATAAAACCTCTTTTCTTGTCTTTACTAGATAACAGTACTTCCTTATCTTCAGGATAAAGCATTAGTGCTAACGTATATTTAGATAGTAATTCTAAATTTGTATTATCCCCAACATAAAAAAGAAAGTTATATGTTTCTAGTTTTTCTCCTTCTACAACTCCTATTTCTTCTATTTCAATATCTTCAGAGAAATCATGAATCTCTTCACGAAGAAAAGTTATTTGCTTAGAAAACTTTTGAATTTCAGGGTAACCTAAACTTATTTTTTCAGTTTTAGGTGTTTTTATACTCTCGATGTTTTTATTTTCTGTTTCTTTTTTATCCTTACATGCTACTATAACCACTACAGTAAATATTAAAAGTAATTTTTTCATAATTCTACTTTTTTATTTATTATAAATTTCCACAAAAATCTAGTATCACTTTTTCTTTTGATAAATTTAGCTCTTTAAACTCCTTGTGCGCAACTAAAAAAACTATAATATCTGCTTTTTCTACTGCTGTTTGGCAATTCGTTAATTTAAAAATTTTATGACTTTCTATATTAGGCTCTACTATATAACACTCCTCATTATTAGCATTTTGTAATACTTTTTGAACTATGTATTTAGCTGGAGATTCTCTTAAATCGTCTATATTTGGCTTAAATGCCAACCCCATTAATGCAATACTTGGCTTTCTACCATGTGCTAATTCAAACTGTAATTTAGCTGTTTGTACTTTCTCTGCACACCAAAATGATTTGTAATTATTAATTTCTCTTGCTTTACCGATTATTTGAGACTCCATTGGGTAATCTGCCACAATAAAATAAGGATCTACAGCAATACAATGCCCCCCAACTCCACAGCCTGGCTGTAAAATATTTACTCTAGGGTGTTTATTTGCTAAGTTAATCAGTTCCCAAACATTAATACCTGCTTTGTCACAAATTATTGATAACTCGTTAGCAAAAGCTATTTGTACATCTCTAGAAGAGTTTTCTACCAATTTACACATTTCAGCAGTACGTGCATTTGTTTTGTGTAAATTTCCTTTAATAAAATCTTTGTAAAAAGCTATAGCTTTTTCGGTTGAATTTTCATCTACTCCCCCAATTACTCTATCGTTATGTACCAATTCATACATTACATTACCTGGTAAAACTCTTTCTGGACAATACGCTATGAATAATTTACCTTCAAGTTCTGGTCTTTCAGTATAAATAAAATTCATCATTTTCTCAGTGGTACCAATAGGAGATGTAGATTCTATAATATATAAATCATTTTCTTTTAAAAATGGCAAGATTGCTTTAGTAGCTGCTTCAACAAAGGAAATATCTGGTTCGTTCTTTCCTTTAAAAGGCGTAGGTACAACTATTAAATAAGTATCAGCTTCTACGGGCTGTGTATCTGCTTTTAAAAACCCTTCCTTAACTGCTTTTGCTACCGCAACATCTAATTCTGGCTCTACAATATGAATTTTACCTTCATTTATAATCTCTACCACTTTAGGATTGATATCTACCCCATGTACAAATATTTTATTTTGAGCTATTAAGGCAGCTGTTGGCAAACCTATATACCCTAACCCTATCATCACAACGCTTGGTTTATTATCCATTATTATTATAAATTTGAAATAAATTCTACAATTTGTTTACATGCTGTACCATCTCCATAAGGATTATGTAAAGCACTCATTTCCTGGTAACGCTCTTCACTATCCAATAAACTTTGAGCCTCTAACACTATTTTCTCCGTATTTGTACCAACTAACAAAACAGTACCAGCTTCTACGGCCTCAGGCCTTTCTGTAGTATCACGCATAACTAAAACTGGTTTCCCTAAACTGGGAGCTTCCTCTTGTACTCCTCCGCTATCTGTAATAATTAAATATGATTTACTCATTAACCATACAAAAGCTGGATAAGATAACGGAGCAATTAAAGATACATTGTCTATACCTTCTAATAATTCATAAACAGGCTTCTGTACATTAGGGTTTAAATGCACTGGATATATTATTTGTGTGTTAGGATTATTAATTGCAATCGTTTTTAGCGCCGAACATATATTAACAAATCCCTGCCCATGATTTTCTCTTCTATGTCCAGTTACTAAAATTAATTTCCTATTCCTTTCTACTAATGAATTCAACATCGTCACTTCTTCATCTGAATAATTAGCTGAAGTAACTTTTTTCTCACTAAAATGCAAAGCATCAATAACTGTATTACCCGTTATTAAAATATTTTTAGTTGATATATTTTCATTTAATAAATTTTGTTGAGAAGTTTTTGTTGGAGCAAAATGATAATCAGACACTCTACCAGCAATACTTCTATTCATCTCTTCTGGAAAAGGAGAACGCTTATCAAAGGTTCTTAACCCTGCTTCTATATGACAAACCTTAGCTCCTGCATAAAAAGCTGCTATACTTGACGCCATTGTAGTAGTAGTATCCCCGTGTACATATACATAATCAGGCTTAAAATCTTCTAAAACAGGCTTTAAATTAGTAATAATGTCTGCTGTTAAAGAATATAAATTTTGATTTGGCTTCATTAAATTCAAATCATAATCCGGTACAATTTCGAAAAAATCTAGCACCTGATCTAGCATTTCTCTATGTTGAGCTGTAATACACACTTTCGTTTCAAAAGAAGTATTCCTTTGAAATTCTTTTACTAAAGGCGCCATCTTGATGGCTTCTGGCCTTGTGCCAAAAATAAGTAAGTTCTTTTTTTTCATTTTTATTTATTCTTAAAATACCAATTAACAGCTACTTTTATTCCTTGTTCGAAAGAAAATAATGGATTATATCCTATCAAATTTATAGCTTTTGATATGTCAGCCAATGAATGCTTCACATCCCCTCTCCTGTCTGGACCATGAGTTACACTTGAGTTTGAAGGTTGAATATTTAAACTTATCATTCCTTTTTTTATAGCCTCTATAAGTCCTAGTAAATTTATATTTTCTCCACAAGCGACATTATATACTTGATTTACAGCTTTTTCATTATCTACTAGTACTGCCTTAATATTTGCTTGTACGACATTCTCAATAAAAGTAAAGTCTCTTGAGTGCTTACCATCGCCATTAATAGTTAAATTTTCCTGGTTCAAAAACCCTCCTACAAACTTTGGAATCACTGCTGCATACACTCCATTTGGATCTTGTTTGGGACCAAAGACATTAAAGTAACGCAGTCCGATTGTTTCTAAACCATAAGTTTTATAAAACACATCGGCATATAATTCATTTACATATTTCGTTACTGCATAAGGAGACAAAGGTTTCCCAATTTTATCTTCAGTTTTAGGCAAGTCAGGATGATCCCCATAAGTTGAGGAACTCGCGGCATAAACTACCCTTTTAACAGAATTAGATTCCTTTGCAGCTACTAACATATTTAAAAAACCTGAAACATTCACTTCATTTGAAGTAATTGGATTGTTAATTGACCTAGGAACTGAGCCTAAAGCTGCTTGATGTAATACATAATCCACATTAGACATAGCCTTTTTACAAGTATCTAAATCTCTGATGTCACCTTCAATCAATTCACAATTATTATTTTCCAATAATCCTTGAATATTCTCTCTTTTTCCAGTTGAAAAATCATCTAAAATAACAACTTTTTTTACTTTATATTTTAAGAGGTACTCTACAATATTAGCCCCAATAAAGCCAGCTCCTCCTGTAACTAAAAAAGTTAACGCTGATAAATTTTTACTATGATATGCAGTTTGGTACATTATAATCGTTTATTAACGAATTTACTATCTAAATTTCCTTTAACATCATAAACGACAGCTTTATTCTTAATTAGAACTTCTAAATCTAATCCAGAAAACTCGTTATGTGCAACTGTATGCACAATAGCATCATACTTTTTATTTTCTAATGAAGATATTGTTTTTACTCCATATTCATGAACTACTTCATCTTCTGACGCCCAAGGATCATATACATCTACATCCATATGGAAAGAAACTAAATTTCTATACACATCAATAGCCTTCGTATTTCTTATATCAGGGCAGTTTTCTTTAAAAGTGATACCAAGCATTAACACTTTAGCATCTTTTATTGCTATATCATTCTGAACCATTAGTTTTAAAACCTCTGTTGCCACATATTCTCCCATACTATCATTCAATCGTCGACCTGCTAAAATAATTTCTGGGTGATAACCAACTTCTTGAGCTTTTTGAGCTAAGTAATAAGGGTCCACCCCTATACAATGCCCTCCTACTAATCCTGGTTTAAATGGTAAAAAGTTCCATTTGGTTGCGGCTGCTTCTAACACCGCATGCGTATCAATATCTAGTTTATTAAAAATTTTAGCCAATTCATTAACAAATGCTATATTAATATCACGTTGTGCATTTTCTATAACTTTAGCGGCTTCAGCTACCTTAATTGTTGGTGCTAAATGCGTTCCAGCAGTAATAATCGAAGCATACAAATTATTTACAACTATTCCTATCTCAGGTGTAGAACCAGAGGTGATTTTTTTAATTTTAGTTACTGTATGTTTTTTATCACCTGGGTTGATACGCTCTGGAGAATATCCGCAATAAAAATCTTTATTAAATTGTAATCCGCTTATTTTTTCTAATACAGGAACACAATCTTCCTCTGTAGCCCCAGGATAAACAGTTGATTCATATATAACAATATCTCCCTTCTTCAATACCTTACCGATAGTTTCAGAAGCTTTGATTAATGGTGTTAAAATCGGTCTATTATTCTTATCTACTGGGGTTGGAACCGTTACAATAAAAATAGCACAATCTTTTAAGTCGTCATTAGTACAACTTAAAAACAATCCTACATTTGTGGCTAAATTAAGTACTGATTGTAAATTATCATCTGAAACTTCCAAGGTACTGTCGTGCCCAGAATTTAATTTATCTACCCTATCTTGATTTATATCAAAACCTATAACAGCATATTTTTTAGCAAACTCAACAGCCAATGGCAATCCTACATACCCTAGGCCAATGATAGCAATTTTTTTATTTTGTAAGTTCATTTTTCTCTTTTATCTATACACTTTAGAGTAAATCAATGACCATCATTTTATCAAAGAAATTGCCTCTTTTAAACTAGCTCTCCAGTACGGGATTTCTATCCCTAAATTAGTCTTCAATTTTGATTTATCCAAAACACTATAATGCGGTCTTTCTGCTGGAGTTGGATATGCCGTTGTTGGTATTGCGTTGACAATAATTTTAGTATTACTTAAATCAAAAATTGCCTTTGCAAAATCATACCAACTAGCAACCCCTTCATTACTGTAATGATACACTCCATATTTATTACTATCTGACTCAATAATTTCCACAATGACTCTTGCCAAATCCTTAGCATATGTTGGACTGCCTATTTGATCAGAAATAACTCCTAACTCACTACGCTCACAACTCAAGCGAAGCATTGTTTTCATAAAATTATTAGCATATTCAGAATACAACCAAGAAGTTCTTAATATAAAAAAATCCTTCAAAGTATCTTGAATTTCTTTTTCGCCATCTAATTTTGTTTTTCCGTAAACAGACAAGGGGTTTGTTTCGTCTTTTTCTGTATACGGAACATTTGATTTCCCATCAAAAACAAAATCAGTAGACACGTGTATTAACTTCGTATTATTTAGCTTACATACTTCTGCTAGGTTTTTTACCGCTAAAACATTTACTTCCTCTACTTTATTGATAGCCGATTCTGCTAAATCAACATTTGTATATGCAGCACAATTAATACAGTACTCATAATTAGACGTTTCAAATGCAATTTTTACCGACTCTTTATTTGTTATATCTAATTCCTTCGAACTAGAAAACGCAAATTGAATTGTTGGATGTAGTTTAGAAATTTCTTGTAAACACAATCCTAATTGACCATTTGCTCCTGTAACTAAAACCCTTTTCATCTTAAAACAACTCTTTTACTGTTTGTAAAACCAAATCTTTTTCAGAAACTAAAAATTCATCTGAGTCTAGCAACCAATCAATATTTAATGTTTTATCATTATAACTTATACCCACTTCCGATGCTTTATTATAAAAGTTATCACATTTATAATTAAATACAACCGTATCACTCAGTACTATAAAACCATGAGCAAAACCTCTAGGCACAAATAATTGCTTCTTATTTTCAGCTGATAAACGTTGTGTAACAACCTGTAAAAAAGTGGCCGAATCAGGCCTAAAATCAACCGCTACATCCAATACCTCACCATGAGTTACTCTAACCAATTTCGCTTGTGCATGTTCTCCTTTTTGAAAATGTAATCCACGCAATACTCCTTTAGTTGAAAAAGACTCATTATCCTGTACAAAATTTACTTTTGAACCGATTAATTCTTCAAACTTTTCTTTATTATAACTCTCAAAAAAATAACCTCTTTCATCATTAAACACCCTTGGCTCAATAACAAAACATCCTTTTAGTTTCGTTTCAGTAACTTTCATTAGTCTTAAATAATACTCAGTAAATGTTTTCCGTAACCGCTTTTTAATAAAGGTGTTGCTAAAACTCTTAATTCATCTTTAGTTATAAAACCACGTCTATATGCTGCCTCCTCAATCGCTCCAATTTTTAATCCTTGTCGCTCTTCAATTACTTGTACAAATTGAGACGCCTGCATTAAAGAAGTAAACGTACCTGTGTCCAACCAAGCGGTACCTGTGTCGAGTATACTCACTTTTAATCTTCCTTGTCTTAAATACTCTTTATTCACATCAGTTATTTCAAGTTCACCACGATGACTAGGTTTGATATTTTTAGCGATTTCTACCACATCATTATCATAAAAATAGATACCTGGAACCGCGAAATTAGATTTTGGTTTTTCAGGTTTCTCTTCTATAGACCTTACCTTTCCATTTTCATCAAAATCAACTACCCCATAGCGCTCAGGGTCTTGCACATGATATGCATACACAATTCCCCCATCTGGGTTATTATTTTTCCTTAATAAATCGGCTAATCCGGTACCGTAAAAAATATTATCGCCTAAAACTAAAGCAACCTTTTCTTTTCCTATAAAATCAGCGCCAATTATAAACGCTTCTGCTAAGCCATTTGGTTCTGACTGAACTGCATATTCAAAGTTACAGCCTAATTTTTTACCATCACCAAGTAATTTTTCAAACAAAGGCAAGTCTTGTGGTGTTGATATTATTAAAACTTCTCTAATACCTGAATTAATTAATGTTGACAGTGGATAATAAATCATCGGCTTGTCAAAAATCGGCATTAACTGCTTACTTACTGAAAGAGTAAGTGGATGTAAACGTGTTCCCGAACCTCCAGCTAAAATAATCCCTTTCATCTGTTATTTTTTATATTTATTAATATACCAACTAATGGTTTTTAAGATACCTGATTCAAAATTTTCGTCTGCTTTCCACCCTAATTCTTTTTCAATTTTAGAAGCATCAATTGCATATCTGAAATCGTGTCCTGCTCTATCTTCAACAAAACTTTTTAATTCTTTATATGAGTTGCCATTTGTTCTAGGTGATCTCTCGTCTAATATTGAACAAATTGTATCTACAATATACATATTGGTACGTTCATTCCTTCCTCCAATATTGTATGTTTCTCCCGAAATACCAGCATTAAAAGCTATTTCAATCCCTTTACAATGGTCTAAAACATACAACCAATCACGAATATTTAATCCATCACCATAAATAGGAATATTCTCCTCAGATAAACATTTTCGAATAATGGTTGGTATCAGTTTTTCATCATGTTGATTAGGCCCATAGTTATTAGAACAATTTGTAGTAACTACATTCATTCCGTAAGTATGAAAATAACTACGGACAATAAAATCTGACGATGCTTTTGAAGCACTGTACGGACTATTAGGTGCATATGAAGTCGATTCCATAAACAAACCCTCTTTCCCTAATGTACCATACACTTCATCGGTAGAGACATGTAAAAACCTAGAATTTTCATGTCCTGATTTCACCTTATTAGGTCCATCCATCCATGACTTATAAGCTACATCTAACAAGTTAAAACTACCTACAATATTTGTTTCAATAAAAGCTCCTGGGTTTTTAATAGAATTATCTACATGGGACTCTGCTGCTAAATGTATTACGTCTGTAATTTCATATTTTTCAAATAACTCTTCTATCAAACTCCTATCACAAATATCACCTTGAATAAAGTGATACCTTTCATGATTTGTTACTGACTTTAAATTATCTAAATCCCCTGCATAAGTAAGTTTATCCAAATTATAAACAATAATACTTTCGTCATTTAATATATGTTCAATAAAGTTTGAACCTATAAACCCTGCTCCTCCAGTGACTAGTATTCTTTTCATTTTTTAATTTCTATTATAATTTGCCACAAATTTATTAAACCTCATTCCAAAGAGCCCTAAAAGAACCAAAATAAACACTGCTAAAGGAAACATAAATTTCATTTTATTCTTTAAGCCTCCGCTTACTGAACCAATTAACTGAAAATCTGAAACAACTTCAAACAATTGATTTTCTTTAATTGTATCTTCTACTAGTGTCGTTAATTTTTTTTGTTCAGCTATTTGCAATTGTAATAATTCAAACTCCTTTGTTTGTTTTTGTTCGTCTGCCAGTTTCAATGCTGTTGAACCAAAAAGTTGAACGGTTTGATTTTTAGTTTTAGATAATTCCGTTATATATACCTTCTTTAAGGAATCAATATCCCTTAATGACTTTTCTATTGAAGCCTTATTTAACTTAAACAACGTATCTTTTTTCCTCTTATTTTCTTTAGAATATTTGTCCGATGTAAATGTTTTTTTAAACCCTTTTGATAATTTTCCAAATACATTATTGATAGATGATTTTACTTCTATTTCATACAACCTCGCATCATAAATTGTAATATTTTCAACAAAATCATCATACGATACAGTTGAGGCAGCAGTAGAATCTAACGATTTCATAAAACCATTAAACAATCTTGTTTTTTCTTTTTCACTTTCTGGACCATCTTTAATATCAAAGCCTTTAAGACTTTCTGCTTCTTCCTTATTTAAATTAAAAAGACTAGATAGTTTATCAATTTTCTGATTACTAACTAACTCATTATAATACCTGATATTTGTAACTAACTGGTATTTACTATCAAACAACGGTTTAACGATCATCTTTGAAGCGTAAACCTTTGGCTTGTACATATCATATGAACACCCTACTCCAAAAGCTACAATAACAGCAATCGAAACTTTGATGAAATTTTGCTGTAGTATTTGAAGAAAAACAATAAACACATCAAATACCGACTTCACTCCACTGAATATAAGCCTTATAAGCCCATTTATCTTACTTTCAAAAAAACCAAAAAGCTGTAGCAAATCTATCTCTTCAGAATTATTTTTATTACTTAAATTGTCACTCATTATCTCTAATTAATTTAATATTTGTTTTAATATCTTTTGTGTAATAATATACGTTGGTTTAACCCCTGTTGTTCCTAAACCACCTGAAGCTAATGTGCTACCTGTTTCTAACGGATTATCTGACGCATAATACGCATAACGCACTTTTACATCTTTAGCAATACTCCCTCGTACTTTAGATGCTGATTGTATCGCTTTTTGATAATGAGCCCCTTCCATTTCTAAACCAATAACATTCCAGGTTGACTCATAAAAGAACTTCAGTATATCTTTGTTTTGTAATGAAGTCCCTAAAACAGTAATCATTGCTCCTTCAACAACATTAATTCCTTGATTAACAAAATCGTTTGCTGTTAACTCATTCTCAAAAGGATAATTATCCGCTGTTCCTTCAAATATATGGGCTGAAGGTATCATAATATCTCCTTTTCCTCCTTCTAAAATACCAGCCTTTCCCATAATAGATAATGACTTAATATCTAAATGAATTAATTTATCATCGTGCTGATATGGCCTAAGTAATTCGTCTATTGTTTCATAAGCTTGCTCACCAAAAGCATAATCCATAACGATAATAACTTTATTTTTGGTTTTATCTATTTTAGATACATCAAAAATTTGCACGTTAATATTTGTTCCTGAATCATCTTTTAAATAAATCATCCCGCTATCCAACGCTTCTTTTAAAACTTTATTGCGTAAGTCCTTGTTTTTATCGTCACTTAACGCTTCGTAAAGTTCAAAGTTTGATTTCTTTTTCAACTCTGACTTTAAAGCAAATGGCACAAATAGAGTATTCATAACACTGTGCATGTTGGCGCTTATGATATGAATTGGTCTATCCAACAAGCCTTCTTTCACCAAGGCTTCTTTTATATTGTTCGACCAAATTTCACCGTGAATATGGTGTCCCAGACGCTCTCTTAACACAGGTGTAAAAGTCACTACGCGTTTCTGCTCACCTATTTCTTCTTCAATAGCTAGTTTTCCTAACCAATAAATAATACTTAAAAAACGATCTGGGTTTTTAGCCGATGCATAATCATCATAAACATTGGATACTTCAGAAAACGTTCTTCCTAGTATATTTGCGGTATGTGTAAGTGCAATTTCTTTTTCTTTAATAGTTAGTTTTTTTGTTGAACTAACTGCTTTCCCTAATTTTAACCAATCTCTTTTTAACTCTCCGTCATCCCCAATAACAACTCTTTTCATTATTTTATGTGACTCTAAAAATAGAAATGTAAGGTGGGTAAGAATATCATAAATTTCAGATCTTCCTCTGGTGATTTCTATATTCATTTGCTCCGCATCAATCCTGTAGCAATTCCTTCTTCTTTTTAAAGGTATTAGCACTTCAAAATGCGATTTTGAATATCCTTCATCTGAAGTTAAATTAATATATTTGCATTCCTCTATTCCAATCGGAAGCCTATCAATAACATATTTAAGCCCGTTTAGCTCTACTTTTTCTTCTGCAATTGACCCATAAATTTCTGGACGTAAAAGCAACAATGCTTCACGTAATGTCTCTCCTGAAATCCCCATAGGTTTATAAAACCCTCTATCAAACAAATGACGCATGGTAACATGTAAACGCTCAATGGCGCCTGAGCTTTCCTGTGCTCTTGTTCTTACTATTTCTTGTCTAATTTTATTCATATTGGGTAATTGTAAGCAAATATAGGCTTTCCGTGGCTAAATGTAGAACTTAGACAATTTATCTGCTATTACTCTATTGTCCGAAAGCCTTGGGAGTTTGTTCTGTCCTCCCAGCTTCCCTATTGATTTCATATAATTATGAAATCCGTTTTTAGTTATTTTTGTAATCTCTAGTTTTCGCAATACTTTCCCTTCAATTAAATCGAAATAATATGCATTTTGCTGCTGTAAAGACAAGTCAATTTTTTTTGCAAAAACCTCCATATCCTCAGGTTCATTTTCAAACTCAATAAACCACTCATGATATGGCAATCCACTTTCTGGGGTTATTTGTGGCGCTACAGTAAATTCATTTATTCGTATCTCAGTACCTAAAACTGCTTCCTGTAAAGCTTGTTCTACTTCTTTTCCTATTACGTGTTCTCCAAAAGCAGAAATAAAATGTTTTATTCTCCCTGAAACAACAATCCTATAAGGTTTCGTTGATGTAAACTGAATTGTATCGCCAATATTATATGCCCACAATCCAGCAGTAGTAGAAATTATCATCACATAATTAACACCTATTTCAACATCTTTTAAAGTAATTCTTTTTGCATTTTCATTAGAAAAATCAGCCGCTTTTACAAATTCATAAAATATTCCAGAATCCAATTGCAATAACATCCCTTTTTCTTTTTGAGAATCTTGAAATGCGAAGAAGCCTTCAGAGGCAGGATACAATTCTATACTATCTACTTTTCTCCCTATTAAGCTTTCAAACTTATTTCGATAAGGCTCATAATTAACCCCACCATAAATAAATAGATTAAAGTTTTTAAAAAGTTCGCCTACTGGCTTATTTGTTTTCTCTACTAGTTTTTCAAAATACATTTGAACCCAAGAAGGAATTCCAGAAATGATTGACATATCCTGAGTAACAGTTTCTTCAACTATAGCATTTACTTTGGTTTCCCAATCATCAATGCAATTGGTCTCCCAACTAGGCAGTCTATTCTTTAACAAATATTTAGGAACATAATGCGCCACAATACCGGATAACCTACCTAGTTTCACCCCATTTTGTTCTGACAAAACCGGACTTCCTTGTAGAAAAATCATTTTCCCATTTACAAAACGGGTATTCTTTGTTTCTGCGATATAACACATAATTGCATTTCGTGCATTTGTAGTATGTATTGGCATGGATTCCTTTGTAATAGGAATGTATTTTGCTCCAGAAGTAGTCCCCGATGTTTTAGCAAAGTATAAGGGTTTGTTAGGCCATAGAATATTCTCCTCTCCAGCTACAACTTTATCTACATAAAAACGCAAGCCTTCATAATCACGAATAGGAACTTGTTTCACAAAATCATGATGTGAATTAATACTCACGAAATTATGATCCTTTCCAAACTCAGTTGATGTAGCAACACTTATTAGTTCTTGAAAAACACGCTCTTGCGTAGTTAACGGATCATTTATCCATTTATCCATTCGTCTTCTTACCCTTAAGGCTAAAGGTAATGCTAGTATTGATTTTAATGACATATTATACCAATTTGGTTATTTAATGACGTATTAAATGTTTTCTTTTTCAGAATTCTATCGTTAAAACATTTAACCATAGCTAAGGCTATTCTGAAATATTTTGCCTCAGTTTACAAAAAAATAATTCAATTTAATTATATATCATTAAATAATCAAATTGGTATTAAAAGGCAATAAAGTTAGTAGGATCTAAGGCATGACCATCGCTCCAAAGTTCAAAATGTAAATGCGGACCTGTAGTCAATTCGCCCGTAGCTCCTGAGAAAGAAATCACTTCTCCAGTTTCTACATAATCTCCTTGTGATTTATTTATTGAAGAGTTGTGCTTATATACCGATAATAATTTATTAGCATGTTCTATAATAATTACATAGCCAGTATCTGCGGTCCATTCTGCAAATATGACTCTTCCATCTGAAACAGATTTAACTGCTGTCCCAACTGCAACAACTACATCTACGGCAAAGTGTTTATCTTCCGGCTTAAACCCTTCAGAAATACTTCCTTTTACTGGGGGAAACAATACAAAGTTTACCTTTTCTTGCTCCCCTTCTAATAAATTATATTTATCCTCTCTTGCTACTTTTTCTCGTAACAACGAATCTTCTTTAGAGGTTGAGATAGAGATAAAAACTTCATTATTAGTTTCATTCCCATTAATTTCTTTCAAAGCATCCAACGGAAACACATTACCCATAAGTACTCTACGAATACTATTTAATTGCTTCTTATTTATAAGTAATGCTACTTCTAATGAATCTGCTTTACTCACTAGCTGATGTGCTTTATTTTTTAAAGATGTAGAAGAATAACCTGGAATATACTCTCTTAAAGGGGTAAATGCTATTAAAACCGTAGTGAGAGCAATTAGCGCAATAATTGAAAAACCCGAAATTACAAATACATTTAAACGAGTAAGATTAAAGGAGAGTTTCTCCTCAAAAGTATCATCATTTAAAATTACCAAGCGATATTTACTTAGTAGTTTTTGTTTTATTTTTTTATTTTTACTAGTCATAACAATACAAATATAACCCTTGTTACACTAAAAATTAAGTTTTAAATGCTTGTTTTCAACTTTTCTTAGTAAATTTGTTGTATCAAAATTTAGATACATTATGATTTCATTAGGAATATTTTTAGGATTTGTAGGACCATGGCAATGGATTGTTATCGGTGTAGTTATTTTGCTGTTTTTTGGAGGAAAGAAAATCCCTGAACTAATGAAAGGTTTAGGTGGCGGAATTAAAGAATTCAAAAAAGCAACCAAGGAAGAGGAGGAAGAAGCTAAAAAAGTAAAAGATTCTAAAGAGTAATCTTTACTTTTTAGAACTTCATGATATCTAAAACCTTCTCGTAAAACAGAAGGTTTTATTATTTCCCTTCAGTGGGTTTTACTAAATAATTGCACCCTGAAAAGATAAATTACCAGTTAAAATTCAAAACGCACTAATAAATCGTTTCTTTTAGGCTTATTTATCGCTTAAAGATATAACCGTAACTATCCCGATAGCTATCGGGAATGCTTTTATTTTTAAACTCAACTAAATCTAAAATAATTCAATTTTCTTATGAGCATCTTGAAATTTAGCTTGGTATAATTCTCATTCAGCTTATCTCGAACACACTATATATTACAATGCTAAAAACTGATCTAAGGAAATTATACAAATCTAAACGCAACGAATTATCACTATCAGAAATAGACGGGTTAAGTTTGCAAATAGCTAATCGACTATTAAAGCTTTCTGTTTGGGATAAAACATATTATCACCTGTTTTTAACTATTGAGGAACAAAAGGAAGTACAAACTGAATATATCTTACATATTCTACATGCCAAAGACAAAGAAGTAGTTGTTCCAAAAAGCGACTTCAAAACGGTAGCGCTAATCAACTACCTACTAACTGATAATACTAGAATACAGAAAAATAAACACAACATTCCTGAACCAGTTGATGGCCTTGAAGTTCCTAATAATAAAATAGACGTAGTCTTTATTCCTTTACTAGCTTTTGATGAGAAAGGAAATAGGGTTGGCTATGGCAAAGGGTTTTATGACAACATGTTAAACAAATGCTCCCCAGATTGCATTAAAATTGGAGTTTCCTTTTTTGAAGCTACAGATGATTTAATAACTGATGTTTTCGAAGGTGATATTCCGCTAGATTATTGTATTACTCCTAAGAAAATATATTCTTTCAGATAAACACACCTCATCCTAACCTTTCCTCAAGAGAAGGGCCTTTTTACTCTCCTAAAAACAACGCCTTTAACTCTTTTGCATCAATAGGGTTCATTCTTCCCGCTAAAATTAAACTCAATTGTTTACGGCGTAAGGCTCCTTCAAATCGCTCTTTTTCTAATTCAGTTTGAGGATCAATTTCAGGAACTTTAATTGGCGAACCGGTATTATCTACAGCTACAAAAGTATAAATACCTTCATTTGCTTTAGTTCGAAATCCTGACTCCCTGTCTTCAATCCAAACATCAATATACACCTCCATTGAACTCGTAAAAGCTCTTGAAACTTTTGCTTCAATAGTCACTACACTTCCCGTTGGAACTGCTTTATTAAAAGCAACATGATTTACTGATGCAGTTACAACAATACGCCTGCAATGTCTTCTAGCAGCAATACTTGCAGCACGATCCATACGCGACAACAACTCTCCTCCAAATAAATTATTTAACGGATTTGTTTCTCCAGGTAACACTAAATCAGTAACAGTGGTAAGAGAATCTATAGGATATTTTGCCGTCATATTACAATTTTTAAGCAAAGGTAAAAGGAAATACGATTTAATTAACGTTTTACTAAAAAACATTAATTATCCAATAAAGCAATAGCTATGTGGCAGCTGTCATTATTTTTTATAAATAAGCCCGCTGGCGGTTTAGTCCATTTTTTTCACTAACAACCACGCACCAGAATTATGTGATTTTTTAATAGCTCTTAATGTCGTTAACGCTTCTGATTTATCAACAATACTTGCATACACAACTTGATGTAATCCGTATTTATTTTGACCAATTTTCCTAGCAGAAAATCCAGCCTTTTGTAATTGTTCTATTTTCTTGTCAGCATTTTCTTCAAAACGAAAAGCACCAGCAATGATATGATAGCTACCTACTTGCTTTTTTTCTACTGAAATATTAAATATTACCTCAGGAACCTCTATTGGACTCACATCAAAAAAAGAAGCTCTTTGATAAGCTGATTTTTCAATTTCTAAAGTTTTTAAATCATTGTGCGAAGCTACTCCCTCCATTTGATCAGTATATACTTGACTCCCTAAAACTCCTGACAACCCAAGTGCAACCACAGCAACTGCCGCATATTTTAAATAAGAACGCTTCGCTTTAACTCTTGTTTCTGGAATAAATGCAATTGGTGCTTTTTCTTCTAAAACAGCTACTTCTTCCTTATAAACCTCACGTAAAACAGGGGATTTGTATGTTGACTGTAAGCCAAATGCAGTAGTTAAATAATTAACTTCTTCTAGTGGTGCAAATTGAAGTTTCCCTTCATTATTTAATGAAAAATGCCCGATTTTCTCAAACAACACCGTTTCTCCTGCTACTAATTTCCCTTTTATGCTAGTAACATAATCAGTAATTTTTTCAACCGCTTCGGTATATGAACATTGATCAGCTCCTACAATATGGTTTGCTAACAAGCCGTCATTTTGTTTTAACTGCTCGTTAAAAGATATTACTTTCCTTGGTGGCAAAAATACATTTGTAGTCACATCCATTACCGCACTATGCTTCTGTGTTAAAAATGCTCCAAATTCAGGAACCAATACACATTCATATCTGTATAATAAATCGCTAATGTAATTTGTTAATGCCATTGATAAGTACTTATTGGTTATTAAACCCGAATTACGCATCTGAAAATCTATTAGACATTCTTATTACCTCATTCGGCTTATACAAATTTACATTTTTTTAAAAAAGCAGCAATTCGGTTATACAATAGTTATTAACAATCAGATATTTTCGGTAACTTTAAACTGATAATCAAATCATTAAATGACTGAAAAAGATCTACTATATACACTTGCTTTACAAAAGGCTTCGAAAATTGGTGATATTACCGCAAAAAAATTAATTCAGCACTGCGGTTCTCCAGAAGAAATATTTAAAGAAAAGGCTGCTGTATTACAATCTATAGATGGTATAGGGAGTTTTCTTACCAAATCCATTAAAGACGCTTCAATATTAATCGATGCTGAAAAAGAGCTGAATTACTTAGAAAAAAACAATATCAAACATTGGTACTTTCAAGAAGAGGCATATCCAAACCGTTTAAAAAACTGCATTGACGGACCAATATTATTGTTTCATAGTGGTACTATTAATTTAAAACATCAGAAAATAATTAGTATTGTTGGCACGCGAAATATTACGAACTACGGAAAAATACTATGTGAACAAATAATAGATGAGTTAAGTGTTTTAAATCCGGTTATTGTTTCTGGGTTTGCATATGGAACAGACATTACAGCACATAAATCTGCTATAAAAAACAACATACAAACCATAGGGTGTTTAGCACACGGATTGAATCAGATATACCCTAAGGTCCATAAAAAGCACATCCATGAAGTTGAAAAAAATGGTGGGTTCGTTACTGAGTTTTGGAGCACTTCTAATCCTGATAGGGAAAATTTCATAAAACGGAATAGAGTTATCGCTGGCTTATCAGAAGCTACCTTAGTGATAGAAAGCGCTGAAAAAGGAGGTAGCTTGATCACTGCTGATATTGCCAACTCCTACAACAGGGAAGTTTTTGCTACTCCTGGCAGACCTGAAGACAAACTAAGTATTGGCACCAATAACCTAATTAAGCTACAAAGAGCTCAATTGGTTACCTCTGCAGCAGATATTATTTATATGCTCAACTGGGAAACAAAAAACAGTACTGTTAAACCTATACAACAACAACTTTTCATAGAACTCAATGAAACTGAAGAAACAATTGTAAGCTTCTTAAAAGGAAAAGACAAAGTAGATCTAGACACTATTGCAATTTCCTGTCAGCTACCTATCTATTCTATTTCTTCAACATTATTAAACCTAGAACTCAAAGGAGTCATCCGACCACACCCAGGAAAACAATTTGAACATCTTGGATAAAAAAAAAGACTGCCTTCTCAGACAGTCTATATATTTCTATTTTAAATAACTTAAACAATTACATTCCTAACACCCTTACATTATCCACACGGTAAGTACCATCTAATAACGGATCAGTCCCCGCACCTGTTACTTTAAAAGCTACATATAACGTTCCTATATATGAAGAAACATCTATAAAACCTGAGTTGACAAAAACACTACTTGAATCACCCATAGTTACTAAATTTGCGCTTATCGGCTCCCAAGTCGCTGCTAAAACATCAGCACCATCATAATCAGTAGACACAAATACTTCGATTTTATTAAAATTTGAGGTAATACTTTTTTTAGCGGTTTGAAAATCTAAAAATTCTGAAGTTTGTGCATCCATATCAATCCCTGGAGAAACCAACCAACCAATATTACTTGCGTCCCCAGTACTTGCACAACTAAATTCTGCAAATTTAAGACCACTTGATACTTGTTCTGTCCATAATTCTCCTCCTGCCTCTGCAAAATTTGTCCAATTAGGGATATCTAAATTTGAATTATCATTTGCTGTTTCAAAATCCTCTTCAAAAACAGTGGTAAACAGACTTGTATCTAAAGGCGTACATCGTTCTGAGCTAAAATCAACATCATTTGGGCTATTCAATGCCATTACTATATTGTCTCCATCATAATCTTTAGTTATCATACCAGATATAACTCCATTACCTGTAGGCAAAATAAAATTTTTAAAATCCGCAAAAGTACTTGTTTCTAATATGAAGTTTTTATAACCAATCCCTTCGCAAGATTGCATTATTCTTGGTGAATCAAAACTATCGTCAGAATTCACATACGACTCTCCTTCTAAACTCGCAGTAAACTCCATGTTATCTAATTGAATAAACATACCAACATGAGTATTGTTTACTAAAGCAACATTAATTGGTAATGGACTTATAGTCATTGTGTTTTTAGAACGAAACACTTGGTTAATTATTTGATTTACAGAAATTGACCCTATTTCCGAACCATCCTCACTTCCTCCTAAAGCAATTACACCATCATATGAATTTGTTTCTCCTACAAACAACCCTTCAAGGTTAATATACACTTCTCTTCCAAAGTTATACTTCGCAAAAGTATCTGACATATTCAACACTATTTTAATACCTGCAGTAGGGTTTGTTGGATCATCCTGTATGTAAAATTCTTTATAAAAATTACCTGACTCATCAGAAGATACTACATAACCTTTTACATAAACTTTTGATAAAATTTGATTTGCCGCACCAGTAGAAAATTGATTTTTAAGCTCAGCTATTGTTAATTCTGTATACTCTGAATTCCCTAATAATTCTTGTAATTTTAAATTTTCCGTTACTCCTAAATCTGTAGGTACTGAATAATCGTCATCTTGCACACAAGCTGTAAACATCCCTATATAAAGGAATACTGCTACTATTTTAAATATATTAATTGTTTTCATTGTAAATGTTTTTATAGTAAGACAAAACAAACGTTTCATCATCAATTTAATTTATTTTTATTTTTTTAAAACCTTAAATACACATTCATGTAATATGTAGTCCCTCTACCAAACCAATATCTTGGTCCAAATACTTTCTTATCACGTTTACTTTCTAATAAAGCTCTAGAATAATTACCATTTCTAGTGTATTCATATCCACCTGTTTTATACGTTTCATTAAGTACGTTATTCACGCTTGCAAAAAAACCTATGTATTTTTTACCAAACTTGAACGATTTACCTCCCACTAAATTCACCAGCATATAGTCGTCAAATTTCTCTTGTTTTAATAATTCCTTAGCAATAGCTGGATCATAAGCATTAATTGGTAAACCATCAGAGTCTAACGCAAAGTTTGATGTTCGTGTAATTGGTGCAACATCTAAATATGCATTTGAAAAGAAGTTTACCGTAGCACCAAACCACCAATATTTTGGATCGCGATATTCAAAACCAATACTTGCTGCTCGTTGCGGACCTCCTGCAACTTTGTAGTCTTTTAAAGTAGCTTCTCCTAATCTTTTTATTCCACCTTCCAATACACCTAACTGACCAATAAAATCATCCGAACCTAAATACACATCTGGGTTGTTTGTATAAATAGACTCCCCTAAAGCTAAAGCTCCTTTAACTTTAATTGTAGGCGTCACTTGTGCTTCTGCTCCAAACTCTATACCCATACTTTGAGTATTGACTCCAGTTACCGCCTCTTGCACAAAATTAGCCGTTTGATTTAAACCTGCTAATCCATCTATATAATAAAATGCAACTTCTGTTGCATCCTTTTTAGTTGTGTAATATCCTGTTAAACGTGTTTTAAGAATTGAACTACGAAAAATATAACTTACATCTACTGATGTTTTTTTAACCTCTTTTAAATTAGGAACAATTAAATTATTTTGCCTTGAATTTAAAAAACTATTACGCATTGTTGGAGCATCCTGTAAATATGCTCCATTTACATCTATTAAGTGCTTTCCTGAAACCTTATATGTAAAACCTCCTTTAGCACCGATTTTATTAAAATCTAACTTTTCACCTTTACCAAGAGAACTAACTTCAGTATCTACATAATGACCGTCTAAATAATCACTATCTCTTTGGTACGTAGTATTTCCATATTGACCTCCTATATAAAAATCAACTTTACTATATTTAAATTGAGCCTGTACAAATGCATCATATTGATTTGCGCCTAAGGTATAATCATATTTAAAAGTATCTCCCTCTCCTACAGCTCTTCCAGGCGTCAACGCGTTATTACTAATGTTATCAAAATAGTCTTTATCTTCATAACTTATTCCTCCTAATAAATCTAATACTTTAGCATAGTTATGTGACTTTAAGCTACTGTAATTAACTGCTGTATTTAAACTAATATTATCCGCTAATTCAGTATTTAAAATAGAATTGAATGACCATTGTTTATCATCATTTCTATCTTCATACAAAACATATACAGAGTTCTCTTGATTTGGATTTTCTTGACGAGCAATATTTCCTTCATACAAATCATTCCAATTTAATTGTCCATTATTTAAAAACCGTTGCTCTAAAACATAAGCGCTTGCTAAATTTTCTTGAGTATCCCCCCAGCGTAAAGCATAACTTGGTAAGTTTTTATAATAAGTAGGGTCAGGACTTGATCCGTTATAATCAATACGGCTGTTACCAATATGACCAAATTGATAAGATACATTAGTATTTAATGTTGTTTTATCCGATATGTTCCAGTAATGATTCAACATTAATATTGGCTCTTCAACTTCTTTGATACGTGAGTTTCTAATTTCTCCATTTTGTTCACCCCAATAAGAATTATACTTTCTTCCTTTTAAGTCAAATACCTCTTGAGTCATCGCAGCTGATTTCCCTCTTCTATTAGGCGTATAAATACCTGTAAAATTAATACTGTGTTTAATATTAATTTTTTTTTCCGCAGAAACAGCAATTGAATTAGCATCATAAACTGTTCCATCAGCATAGCCTTCTTCAGCCCATCTTCTACCAGCTGTAACTGCTAATGCCCATCCGTTTTCCATTAAACCTGTAGTGTATGTTCCCATAACTCTGTTGGTATAACTCCTGTTAGATGACGCATAGGATACACGAGAACCTTTTCTGTACTGAGAAGCTCTCATTGATATGTTTGTTGTCCCGCCAATGCCCCCAAAAGTATACTCATTAGCTTTTGATCCATTAACAAAGTCTTGATTACGCATTACATCATTAATACCGCCCCAATCACTCCATTGTGGACGTCCATTAAAAATTTTATTCATTTTAATACCATTAATTAAAACGGTGCCATTCTCTGAACCTAAACCTCTAACTTTAAAAAATGTTCCACTAAAATCAAACGCTGCAGCTCTTGCAAAAGCATCTTTTGAAGCATGTAAAATTCCCGAAGTATTAGAAGAGACACTTTCATCAGCATCTAATTCATCTTCCGATAAAGAAATAGTAAAATCATCAGATTCCCCTATATCTTGATTCAAAATAATTGTAGAAAGATTAACTACTTTTCCTTCTTCAATAATAATCGTAAAAGTTTTAGTAAAATAACCTTCTTTTCCTACAACTAAAAATTGTTCCCCTAAAGGTATGTTGCTTGTAAAGCTAAATTTCCCTTCCGCATCTGTTGTTTGAGAAAGTTTTGCGCCTTTAATACTTACAGCTACTTCCGTGACGGGATCTGTAGAATCGGCATCGATTACTTGACCTTTAACTGTTGTTTGCTGTGCGTGCATAAGTAGTGCAGTCACCAAACTCAACAATAATGTCAAAATTGTTTTTTTCATAAGTAATTTACTGATTAATAAATTGTTTAAAACCACCCGAGATTTTTTTTCTCAGACTGTAAATGTACTCTTTTTAGAGTCAAAAAAAATTTCAACACTCGTTTTGACATTGATTTTACAATAACTTAATACACATGATACTAAATAATTAAATAATTGACTACTTTTGACCTGTAATTTGAAGTGGATTTTACAATAACTTACTACACCTGAGCTTAATACAACTTAATTAAGAGGTGTTAAAAAACTTTTATCGGATGAAAACAAAGAACTTATTACTGCTTTTGTTAGTAGTTAGCATGGGTATTAATTTGAATGCTCAAAACAAAAAACGTTATAAAATTAATACTGTTGCGTTTTACAATCTTGAAAACCTTTTTGATACCATTAATGATCCTAATAAATTAGACGAGAGAAGCCCGCTTATGGAAATGAGCGCTAAAGAACGTGGTTTAGTATACCCTAAAAAAATAAAGAACATGGCTCGTGTTATTTCGGAATTAGGAGTAGACCCGAAGTACTCTAGAAATGCCCCGGTTATTTTGGGTGTTTGTGAAGTAGAAAACAAAGATGTTTTACACGACTTGATAAATACCCCTCAATTAAGAGACAAGGGTTATGATATTATACATTTTGACTCTCCAGACGAAAGAAGTATCGATGTTGCTTTATTATATCAGAAAAAATTATTCAAACCTACTAATTATAGTAAACATGAATTAATATTATATGATCCAAACACTGAAAAAAGAAACTACACAAGAGACCAGTTATTAGTAAGTGGTTTATTGGAAGGAGAGAAAATGCATTTTATAGTGAATCACTGGCCATCAAGAAGTGGTGGAGAAGCTCGAAGTAGGCCAGGACGTATTTCTGCAGCAAAATTGACTAAAAAACTAATTGATTCTCTACAAACTATTGACCCGTATGCTAAAATAATTATTATGGGTGATTTAAATGACGATCCATTTAATGTAAGTGTTAAAAAAATATTGAATGCTAAAGCTGAAAAAGAAGATGTTGAATTGAGAGGTATATATAACCCTATGATGAAAATGGCTAAAAAAGGAATGGGAACTCTAGCATATAGAGATGCATTAAACATTTTTGACCAACTAATGTTCACTAAACCATTTTTAGACAAAGATTTCTCTACATTTAAAATATATAAAACAGGTATTTACAACCCTGCCTATATGACAAACAAAAAAGGACGTTATAAGGGATATCCTAAAAGAAGTTTTGTTGGAGCGACTTGGACTGGTGGATATAGTGATCACTTTCCGGTATACACCTACTTAATAAAAGAAGTTAAATAACACACAAACAGGTATCAATAAAAAGGCGTGATAGAAATTTAATTTCTATCACGCCTTTTTATTTACCCTAATTTAATTCCTATCCTAACCAAGCCTTCCAAGGTATTATTGCTAGTATTGCTATTAACGCTAATGTGTATGGAATTGCTAAGGTTTTGAATTTAGCAGAAGATGTTCTTCTATTTTTATGTTTAGAATATCCAATAGTTAATAAAGCAATCGCAATTACCATTAATAAAGGATGCTCCACATTTTTTAATCGAAGAGATGGACTTTTCATTATTTCTCCCATATCTATATCTCCAAAGTTATTTGCAAATACATATAGAACAATACCTATTAGTAATTGAATATGAGTAACTATTAATGCAAACAATGCAATTCTAAAATCTTTCGCTCCAAATTCTTTTTTAGTTAGCATCCCGATAATTGAGTTGACTGTTGCTAACACTACAATTAACAATACTAAATATGCCCAGTAAGAATGTAAAAATTTAATTGTTTCCATAGTTTTTTTTAAATTTGTCTAATTAATTATTTTCTTTATAAAACTGCATTAGCGCCGAATACCCATTTGATTCGTTTTCTAATGAATTAATATATTCTCTTGAAAGTTCCTTTCCTAATTCTACCCCAAACTGATCAAAGCTATTAATATTTAACAAGATCCCTTGAACAAAAATTTTATGTTCATATATCGCAATTAATGACCCTAATGTTTCAGGAGTTAATTTTTTGATTAAAAAAGTAGTCGATGGCGAGTTTCCTTTAAATACTTTATAAGGGTTTTCAATTTCCTTTCCTCTAGTTCCAAAAGCCAAAGCATTAGCCTGTGCAAACATATTAGAAATTAATACATCTTGATGTGCTGAATTACCGTGTAATGAATTACAAAAGCCAATAAAATCCGTAGGAATTAAATTTGTTCCTTGATGAAACAACTGCATGAAAGCATGTTGTGCGTTTGAGCCTACGCCACCAAAAACAACACTTCCGGTATTATAGGCAACTTCTTCTCCATTTCTATCAACTGATTTTCCATTACTTTCCATAAAACCTTGTTCTAAATACGGAACAAAATCTTCTAGATAATACGAATATGGTATTACAGCTTCGTTAGTTGTTTTAAAAAAATTACTATACCAAACACTTAAAAAAGCCATTAGTACAGGGACATTCTCTTTTAAATCATTATTTTTAAATGACTCATCTGCTTTTTGAGCTCCAAGCAATAACTTATCATAATTATCATACCCTACCCCTAAAGCAATTGAGACACCCACAGCACTCCATAAAGAGAAACGCCCTCCTACCCAGTCCCACATGGGGAAAACAGCTTCATTTGGCATTCCGAAAGCTACTGCCTTATCCGGATTGGCAGAAACAGCTATAAAATGTTGCTCAAGTGCTTGTTCAGATAATTGACTTACAAACCAGTTTTTAATAGTGTTTGCATTTTGTAATGTCTCAGATGTTGTAAACGACTTTGATACAATAACAAACAATGTAGTTTCAGGGTTTATTTTTTGAAGTGTTTCCTGCAACTCATCTCCATCAATATTAGAAATGTAATGGGTATTTAAATGATTCTTATAGTATTTTAAGGCATTACAAACTAATTTAGGACCTAAGTCAGAACCACCTATTCCAATATTAACAACATCAGTAAAAGCTTTTCCTGTACAACCTTTTTTTGCGCCTGCAATTACAGACTCGGTAAATAGTTTTATTTTATGCTTTACAGCATTTATATCTTCAACAATATTTTTCCCCCCAAAAACAACTGTCTTTTCAGCACTACGCAATGCAGTATGTAAAACAGCTCTATCTTCTGTAAAGTTTAAGTTATTTTCTTTAAAATATAAGGCAATACTCTCTTTTAAATTCAGCTCCGAAGCAAGCTCTTGAAATAATTGAATTGTTTCAGAAGTCCACCTGTTTTTTGAAAAATCAACAAAGAAATTCTCCCAAGAGACACTCATTTGTGATTCCCTTAATGAGTTTTGACTAAACATTTCTTGTAGATGAACAGCTTTTAACTGTTCAAAATGCGCAGAAAGTTTTAACCAAGCATTGGTATTAATAGGGTTTTTTCTAGAAAAACTCATTAGTTATTATTCTTATTAATTTCTATTGGTTCGAATCGAATCGCATCTAATTTAGCTTTCAAAGGTTGAATATACGCCAAATATTCATCTTTTAATGCTGCATTTATAGGTTTTGCTGATGGTAATTTTTCTCGTAATGGATCTACTTGCCTACCGTTTTTCCAAAAACGATAGCAAACATGTGGGCCACCTGAATTTCCAGTCATTCCAATCCACCCAATAACATCTCCTTGCTTAACCGTTTGCCCTTTTCTTACATTCTGATTACGCATGTGTAAATACTGAGTGCTATACGTGCTATTGTGTCTGATTTTCACAAACTTACCATTCCCTCCTCTTCTTGTAGATTCAATAACAGTTCCACTTGCTGTGGCTAAAATTGGAGTTCCAATAGGTGCTGCAAAATCAGTACCTAAATGTGGCCTTTTTTTATACCCGTAATATTTAATTCTTCTATTTGGATTATAGCGAGAAGAGATTCTACTAAATTTTACTGGGGCTTTTAAAAACTGACTTCGGAGTGTCTTTCCCGTTTCATCATAGTAATCCGTAATTCCCTCTACCACATCTGAGTGATAATCAAACGCATAAAAAGGAGTGTTGTTATGTATGAATACTGCCGACTTAATATCTTTAATCCCCACATAAATTGAATCTTCAATATATTGCTCAGTATATGTTAACTTAAAGCTATCTCCTTTTTGCAAACGGAAAAAATCTATCGACCATGCATAAATATCTGCTAATTCATGCGCAATATAAATACTCAAACCAGCATCATCCAAGGTTTGTGATAAATTACTAGTAATAACACCTGAAGCTGTCTTTTCAACTAACTTAATTGGTTTCTTTGCTGTATATGCTTTTGAAATAGAATCATTTGCGAAGTCAAAAACGACATAATCTATTTTCCCTGGTTGATATATGAAATATTTAGCTTTTTGAATTGAATCTTTTGACCTCAATACAGTATAACGCTTCCCTATGTTTAATCTTTTAACATCGAACGTATCTTTAGTTGCTTGAACAATCTCTTCAATTTTACCGAATCCAATATGGTTTTCGAATAGTATTTTCCCAAAACTATCTCCTGATCTTATGGTATCAACCAATACATCAAACTCATCTAGATTAAATCCAAATTCATATTTAGGAGCATTTTTTTTTTCTTGTTTAACTATTATTGGTGTTTCTGATTCTTCCTTTTTACAAGAATACAACCCTATAAAAAGGATTGCCAACCAAGCTATTTTTTGCATCTTCATGAACATATTAGTCTACCTGTAGGTTAATTTATAGAACAGTTTCTATCAAACACCAAATATCACACAAAAAAATGTGTGAACGCAGTGTTCACACATTTTTTTATATCATTAAGTCTGTTAAATTTACCTTAACTAATTCAACACAATTTTAAACGAGTGTTTTAAGCCTTTATATGCTTCTAAGTCGGCTTTTATCGACCCCACAGCTAAATCGGCTTGTAACCGTAATGGAATTTTATTTTTATCATCCGAAATCCAAACTGTTAAGCTTTCCTTCGCTTTAAAAACCCTTCCTGATTGTACATATGGGCGAAACTTTAAACTTGCTACTTTCCCAAATTTTGTTTCTACCAGTTCTCTTCCCAAAAATTTCAATTTAAAGTCGAAGTTTTCTTTATCAAAAAACATGTTAATTTGAACTTCTTCTCCAACGATCAAGTTTTTTGTGTCTATATTATTTCTTAAATAATAAAATGCAGACATCATATCCTGTGTTCCTTCCTTTATTTCATGAGATGTTTTCACTTTATGCTTCTTATCATTTACTAAAGCTGTTTTTTTATCGTGATCAAAATCAATTTGAATATCTTTAGTGTGCCCACCTTCATCTATCTTTCTAATGAATTTAGATGGTTTGCCTGTTTTTTTATCAAAAAAAGTTTGATAATCATCATCTACTTTAAAGAACCAGTTTAACAAACCTGTAGACTTCCCTCTTCCTTTAATATGATACATTTCTTTGCCATTTACTATTCCATCTTGAACTTGCATAGTTGCATAGCTTGCAGTAAAAATTCCGTAATGAATTCTGAATTTAAACCATTCTCCAGAATCAAATGCTGATTCTTGAGCTTTAGTTTGAATACTTAATAATGCTATAAATATTAATAGTAATGAATTTTTCATGGGTCTATTTTTTATTGTTTTCAATAGTCACATATAACTTTTAGTGATTAAAAATAATTATTAGTTTTGGTGTTTAATAATTATTTTAATAACAAAAGTTTCATAGTGTAAGTATTGATTCTAATAAGAACTTTGCAATTACTATTCCAAAAGTAATCTGCCGCCTTAATCCAAAGTATACAAGGTATGAATAATCCCCATTAATTACCTCTTCTTTAGTAATCGAATTGCTATAAAACTATTGTTTTTTATTTGGAATAAATGGACAAAGTTGTATAAAAAAGATAAAGCGTCATCAGTAAACTGACAACGCTTTATTCTATTAACCAACCAAAACTATAAATTATGAAAATTTAAAGTCTCAAAACAGGAACCACCCTGTTTGAGCGCGCAAAAGTACTCTCTTTTTACGATTACACCAATACAAACTTAACTATTTAACATAAATTTATCATTCTACTGCTTGTTTTTAGTTTTTACAAAGGAATACTTAGTTATTTGGCAATTATACTATTGTTTCGCAACCCTCCAAATTTGTCACCCCCCAATTATCCAGCTCATCTTTACTCCATAATTCTGGAAAAAAAATTCTTCTTTGATATCTAGGATGCATATATTTTTGCCAATCGCTACCACCTGTTGCTGCAGCATTACCTAAATACTTCTTAGCTGCATTTAAATGATTAATGACCCATGTAACATTTATTGTATGATCATAATGCCTCATCGCATTAATTAAACTCTTATCTTCCTGGTATTCTTTTGGTAAGGTTTTAAATTTAGTCCAAAGATTCACTAAATTGTATTCTTTCATAAATTCAATTAACTCAACTTTATACTTATCTTCAAAATTACTTAGCAACTTACTCTTTTCTCCTGTTTCATAATTTTTACCAGCTACTTGCCAATACATGTGCTCAAAAGCATGTTCGTAAGGTGTATCTCTATCAATTGATTTTCTGAACCTGAAATCGATTAAATTAATTAACTCTGTAGATGCAATTTCTATTTTTCTGTATTGTGCAGATTGAAACCCACTTGCTGGAGTTAAGGTATCCCTAAACTTCATGTACTGATCATACTCCATACCTTCACCCATTACGGTAAATGAGCTTGATAACATATCAAAATACCTACTGATACGTGATAAGTGCATTACAAATTTCTCTGGTTTGATACCTTCTGTATCTGAAACCTGTTGCATTTCCCAAAGAATCATTTTGAACAACAATTCATTTATTTGATGGTACATTAAAAACACCATCTCATCAGGCAAGTTTGTTCTTTTTGTCTGTAAACCTAGTAACGCATCTACTTGAATAAAATCCCAATATTTCATTGGTTCTGCATGCAATAAACCAGATAAGTGCGTATCCGCATCTTGCCCCATTGCAGCGTATTTTTCATCTATCGCTTTTAATAACTCTTCTCTCCTTGTTGTCATTCTTTTAATTTCTTCTCATTAATAATACCAATTAAAATTCAAAATGCACTATTAAACCGTTTCTTTTAGATTTACTTATGAGCATCTTGAAATTTAACTGGTATAATCACACATTTTCTATTCTTAATACATATAGCTTAATAAAAATATACGAGGTCTGAGTTTAAATCATACCATTTTCATCAAAGTAAGCCTATAAAAATTAAACCCATTGGTAGGATTAAGAGAACGGCGATTTCACGTTTAAAAAATTAGATTTTGTATTTAAAAATAAATTCATTTTCAATACAAAAATTATGCGTTTGCTTCAATTCCAAAAATAGAATGAATCAACTCATCTATTTTATTTTGCTTAAACAAACTCTCAACATCATGCTTTTCCATAATGCCATCTATATACTTATTTTGTTCCATCCCTTTTTTCCATGCTTCAGCATAAGGAATTGATGAAAATGAAACCATAGAATATAAAGCTACATATTTACTTGGATACAACTCCTGAATTCTTCTTTCAAATTTCTTTTTTAACAAAAATTCTGGATCAGCAACATAATCACGCATTACTAAATAATTGTATTTTGATAACTCCTGAATTGCATCAGCATTTGGCTTTCTTTGTTTTTGATATTCTTCAAAAATAATAGGCCAATCATGATTATGCTTTTCCATTAGTTTACCCATTTCATGGCAATCCTCTAAACTAGCATTCATCCCTTGTCCATAAAAAGGAACTGTTGCATGTGCTGCATCTCCCATTAAGGCAACCTTACCAGAAGTCCATGGATAACAACGCATAATTGCTAAGCTTGATAATGGATGTGTTCCCCATTGACTGGAAACATCAGGGCACATTTCATAAAAATCAGGGAATGTTTTTTTGAAAAACGCATCAACTTTTTCTTTGGTATTTATTTTATCAAATGCGTTATCATCTCCTGTAAAAGGCATGAATAATGTACATGTAAACGAACCATCTTCATTCGCTAATGCTATTAACATAAACCTTCCTCTCGGCCAGATATGTAATGAATTCTTATCAATTTTATATGAACCATCTGGATTTGCTGGAATAAACAACTCTCTATATCCATCATCAATAAAGTCTTGACTATAATCAAATCTATCCAGTTTTTGCATTGCTTTATAACGAATAGCCGAATAGGCTCCATCACACGCAAATACAATATCCGATTTATGTTCTAATTTTTCACCGGTAACTTTATTGGTTAAGTAAACCACTCCATTTTCTAAATCAGCACCTGTACATTGATGATCATATTTAATGGTTGCACCATGTTCTTTTTCAGCAATATCCATCATTTTGGCATTCAAGCCTCCTCTAGAAACTGAAAAAATAGCTTGTCCTTCTTGCCCGTATGGCTGATATGTTAACTCTCCTTCTTCACTATGCATGGTTCTTCCATACATAGGAATCGCTAATTCATTAACACTTTCCTCTAAACCAACAGCTCTTAAAGCCTCCCAACCTCTATGAGATAATGCTAAATTAATTGATTTTCCTGCAGTAATTTCTGCCAAACGAATATCAGAACGTCTTTCAAAAATAGTTACTTTATATCCCGCTTTCGCTAAATAAACAGCCCAAAGAGAACCTGCCAATCCAGCACCTACAATAGTAGCTTCTTTCATCTTTTTATTCTTTATATAATTACCTATAAACCTCACGACTACGCTCGAGGAAACATCTATGATAATTATCATCAGGTCAATTATAACAATGACCTAATTATTTATTTTAATATAAATTTCTGTAATTATTCTAGCCAAATAAACAGTAGCAGAACATTTATTTTTTTAATTCTGGCTCCTTCATTACCTCTCCACATTGATCACACGTTACCAATTCAGGAGTGTCATAATACTCACTTAATATTTTTGGCAACTGCTTAACGATATCACCTAAATGAAAAGGCATTCTATGCAACTCATTATTACAGTTTTCACAATACCAATAACAGTAGTCCAATTCTTCTTCCGTACGTATACGTTCAATAACTAAACCTACTGTATTTGCTG
>NVVR01000096.1 GCA_002733415.1 Kordia sp.
TAAAGTAACTGGATACGTTGCAAAGTCTGCATAGTTTATCGTAGCTCCTGCTGCATAAACAGTTCCGGTTCCACCAGCCCCTGTATAATACATTGCTGCGGCTGTAACATTCGTCCCTACTATTGCAGGTAATACATAACTATCACAAACTTCTTGATCTGCCAAATCAGTAATAATTGGCAACAAATTGATTGTTAATACAAAGTCTTCTTCATCGGAACACATCCCCCCAGTTCCATTGGCTTCATATAAATATAAAGTCACTGGATACGTTCCAAAATCTGGATAGTTTATCGTAGCTCCGGCTGCAT
Organism: Kordia sp.; assembly: GCA_002733415.1. Classification (GTDB taxonomy): domain Bacteria; phylum Bacteroidota; class Bacteroidia; order Flavobacteriales; family Flavobacteriaceae. The sequence goes on from NVVR01000096.1 coordinate 312, forward strand.
AAGCAGTTCCGGTTCCACCTGATCCAGTATAATACATCGCTCCAGCTGTAACATTCGTCCCTACTATCGCAGGTAACACATAACTATCACAAACTTCTTGATCCGCTAAATCTGTAATAATTGGCAACAAGTTGATTGTTAAAGTAAAGTCCTCTTCATCAGAACACATCCCCCCAGTTCCATTGGCTTCATATAAATATAAAGTAACTGGATACGTTCCAAAATCTGCATAGTTTATCGTAGCTCCAGCTGCATAAGCAATTCCGGTTCCACCTGGTCCTGTATAATACATCGCTGCAGCTGTAACATTCGTCCCTGCTATAACTGGTAATACATAACTATCACAAACCTCTTGATCCGCTAAATCTGTAATAATTGGTAACAAATTGATTGTTAATGCAAAGTCTTCTTCATCAGAACATATATTAGGTACTGTTCCATTGGCTTCATATAAATATAAAGTCACTGGGTACGTTGCAAAGTCCGCATAATTAATCGTAGCTCCTGCCGCATAAGCAGTTCCTGTGCCACCAGCTCCTGTATAATACATCGCTGCGGCTGTAACATTTGTTCCCGCTATTGCTGGTAATACATAACTATCACAAACCTCTTGATCTGCCAAATCAGTAATAATTGGATTAGCATTAACCGTTATTGTTCCGTTTTCAAATAAATTAGGCGTACAACCAACTGTAGTAATTGTGTAATTAAACGGTGAACCTATTGCTGAAGTTGGAGTTCCTGAAATTGTATAAGTTCCTGCTCCAGAATTATACGTACCGTTAACACCTGGAGGAAGTGTTCCTGTTAAATTAATACCCGTAGCATCTCCTCCTACTGTATAAACTATATCAACTATCGCAACATCTTCACAAACTGTTTGACTACTATTAGCAGTATCTAAGGTTAAAATACATGAGCATGTAGCTGTAACTATTACATCTTGTTCATATTCACAACCAAACTCATCAACTATTGTTAAAGTATAAGTATGAACTGCTGGAGTATTAAACGGCCCAACTGTTGGTGAATTTGTTAACTGAGTACCTGTACAAGTTACTGATCCTGGACACAAATCCGGTCCAGGATCAGTAACCCCTGTACTTGTTGTAGATTGAGCACCTATTGATACTGTTCCTCCTCCTGACCAAGTTGCTGTAACTAAATTTGGGGTTACGGTTTCTAATGAATAACATGCAGGAGGAAATGATAATGACCAAGATTCTAATGTCCCATCGTCATTAATATCATGATCTGTAATTTCGATAGTCCAGATCCCATTTAAATCAGAACCGTCTAAACCACTAAAAGGGTTTGTTGAATTATACGTTACAGGTGCAAATGCCCATCCAATAGAGGCATCACAAACACCTGTATAGCCTGCACAACCACTTGTTACTCCTGTTTGAGCAGCAGCATCGGTCCAATCAATTCCTCCAGCATCTACTACAGTATAAGTTGCTGGACAGCCAGGAACACCATCGTCATTCCCGTTAACACAGGTTCCAAAACCAACTGCAGGGCTCCCTAATCCATTTGGCCCCTCACGATCAAAAATGACAACCGATTGTCCTGAAGGAGAAATAAGTATGATTTCAAGATCTTGAGTTGCCGAATGTTCAATATCAAAAGTTAAAACGGGATAACATGTAGAAGACATTGTTGCTCCACTAGCAAAAAAACCAGTAAAGTCTATAGTCGAAGAAAAGGAAACTCCAGTCCCATCTGGCAATGGTGTTGTAGAACCTAGATACGCAGGAATTTCCTGTGTCTCAGTTTGAGAAGCTACAACACCAACAAGATCTACTGTATCACCACACGAAACATTATAACTTAATGGTGTACCAGAGAAATTAGGCTCTGGAAAAACCCTTATAAGCTTTGTTGCTGCATTTGTGCTTTTACAACCATTACTATCTATAACATCTACACTAGCTAAATAAATTTCCGAAGTTGATGCGTAAATATGATTAGTTGTTGATGTAGCTGTTGTTTGCGTATTTCCATCTCCAAAATCCCACTCGTAAGAAACTACTGTTTCTGGTGCGTTAGCAGTAGATCCTGAAGCATCAAATGAAACCGTTAAAGAACCAGGGGTAATAGAAGTAGGACCACAAATGTCTATTGGTGTAGAGTCTAAACTTGCAATAGGCACAGTACATGGGGTGAAACAACTAATTGTAGCTTCCCAACCACGATCTCTAGTTGACCCATCAGAGGTAAACTCAAAAGTTACACATCCATCTGGACTAGTAGATGTAACAGAAAAAACACCTAAAGAACCTGCAAAAGTATTATCGGGAACACCAGCATTTGAATTAGCATTCCAATATTCTAAGTAATCATATACGGTTGTCCCAATAACTTCTGTTTCAAACTGAGTAAAATCAATTTGAATTAAATCTCCAGGAGTCGAAGGACAAAAAGTTATTACACTCGACTCATTGTTACCATAATTACTACCGGCATTATTACCTGAACCTCCACTATCCACAAATGTACCTGAACACGTATTCTCGGAAGTGTTAGAGCCATTCGTCATTGTATACGTTTGACCAAACATTAAACTTAAACTACCTAATAAAAATATTAAGGATAAAGTAATCTTTTTCATAATCTATTTTATTAGAGTTAAATGTTTTTTTAATTTTTGGTCATACATGTATATATACCATAATTCATTTACTGTAAATGCTTTTTTCACTTTATCAGACAACCTTATAAAGTAGTTATTCGCATTTTGATAATACAAATAAGCTTCTTTGTTTTTATTTTTCAAAATATTGAATTCCTCAACTGTAAACTTGAACAAATAATTCTTACTCACTAATTCATTTGAATAAGTTGTATTAAGTTTATAGCTGTAATCTACATATTCATAGTTTTTGCCCATTAATTTCGCCCCAGGTGGCAAATTAAACTTTTCAATCTGTTGACTTGAATAAGTGTGTTTTGTATCTTTTTGCCCATAAGACAATGAAGAAATTAGCGCTATTAAAAGCACTAATAAAGTAAAGTTTCTTTTCATATTTCGGGTTATTTAAATCGTTTGTAAAAACGACATTGATTAG
>NVVR01000005.1 GCA_002733415.1 Kordia sp.
CAGCAACATTTTACCTGCTTATACAAGCTAACAACGTACAGATTACACTCGTTAATAACCATTATCGTCGATAATAATAAACACTTCGACAGGCTCAGTGTGACAGTAAATAAAAAATCAATATCTTCGGTGTCAGCATACGAAGTATGAATTAACAATAATATTTTCTATTCGAGAAAAACTCGGAAATTAAACCCTTTTGTGGGATTAAAACTAAATAACGCAATGAAACTACTAACACCGCTTTTCTATATGTGCATTTGTTTGCTACTACTTTCTTGTGGCTCGGACAAACCAAAATTTGTAAAATCCCCCGTCGATAATATCATCACTAAATACATTGATAAAAGTAATTATAGTGTAATTCTTGCCGACATGGATTACAAAGAAGATACTGATAGTTACTATCATAAATATCAAATTTTAATTGATGAAGGCGCTCCTACCCTATCTCAAATAGAATTAAATGACACTACAGCTGTTGCTTATGATATTAAAATTGTAAAAACGGATTGGCTAAAAGTATCTCCTATAACTTTTGATGAATATAAAGGAGATTTAGGAATGACAATTCTAAGTAAGAAAAATGGCGTTTTAGACAAAAACTCCTCTCCAGCTGGAGTTGACAATTATGTTGGTAACACTCGTTATGGTCATTGGCAAACAAATAGTAGCGGAGGGTCATTTTGGGCTTTTTACGGTCGTTATCGTCTAATGTCTGATTTATTTTATGGTCCTAGATATGGTGGATATGGATATGGTGGATATTCTAGATCGCACTATAATGATTACAATCGTAATTACAGAAACAAACAAAGTTATTACGGAGCTAATAAAGAACATGGCACTAAATCCAATAGAAACACTACTAGTTCTTGGTCAAAAAAATCAAGCTCGTTTAAAAACAATGTAAATAGTAAAGTCTCCAAAAGCGCATCAACACTACGTTCTAGAGGATATTCGTCTAGTAAGAGTTATAGTAAAACGAATCGTACTAGCAGAAGTGGATCAAGGTATAGTAACAGTTCATCACGATCAAGAAGTGGCGGATTCGGGAAGTAAACGTTAGACGTTAGACGTTAGACGTTAGACGTTAGACGTTAGAAACGTAAAATATCCATATCTATTAAAGCATTTTTTATAAAATATAAATCATAAACAATATGAACACTATTCAAGAATATCTAGATAGTACATCAATCATACATTCACTAATTTATATCATTACGAGTATTGTACTCTTCGCTATTGGTAAAATACTCTATGGCCTAATACATAGAAATATTAATATTAAAAATGAACTTGTCGAAAAAGACAATTTTGCATTTATCCTATCGTATGTAGGGTATTTTACAGGAATCGTTATCATTATAGGAGCTGCAATCAAGGGAGACTCTTATGGACTAGGCAGCGATATTGCACAAATTAGTCTGTATAGTATTTTAGGAATGCTATTGCTACACCTGTCTATTTGGATAAGCAACAAGCTAATATTACCAAAATTCGATATTAAAAAAGAAATCATTACCGATAAAAATGCAGGAACTGGTATCATTGAAGCATGTATTTACATTGCTAACGGATTACTACTATATGCAGCTTTAGTAGGAGAATCAAACAGTTTAGCTGAAGGAATCACAACATTTGTAGTGTATTGGTTCATTGGTAATGTGGTATTAATTCTTGCTTCTAAAATATTTTCTCTTTGGATGAAATATGATATTCATAATGAAATTGAAAAAGACAATGTAGCTGCTGGGGTTAGTTTTTCTGGAGCTATCATAGCCATTAGTATCATCATCATGAATGCATTAATTGATCCTTTTGTTGATTGGACTACTACTTGTGTTGATGTAGCTATTCATACCGTACTAGGTTGTATTTTACTTCCGATAGTAAGATGGTTGGCAGATAAGTTATTATTACCAGGACGTTCATTAACTGATGAAATTAGTAATCAAGAAACACCTAATGTAGGAGCAGGATTATTAGAAGCTTTTGCATACATCGGCGCAGCATTATTGATTGTATGGAGTTTGTAAAAAAGAATTCATTTATATTAAAAGCTGCCATATTTGCAACTGGATTTGCAGGTATTGTAGCTGAATACGTACTGTCTACATTAGCAACTTATTTTATTGGAGATTCTATTTTTCAATGGACTATGATTGTTTCCCTAATGCTCTTTTGTATGGGATTAGGAAGTAGGTTAAGCAAACGTATTACGAAAAACTTAATCCAAAATTTCTTATTATTAGAAATTACGCTTTCTCTTTTAGTTGCTTTTTCATCTGTATTAGTATATACATTAGCTGCTTTTTCTACGTACTATGAAGTAGTCATTTACTTGTTGAGCATGCTTATCGGTTTACTTATCGGTTTAGAAATACCACTCGTCGTTAGGATTAATACTGAATATGACGATTTAAAAACCAATATCTCCTCTATCTTAGAAAAAGATTATTACGGGAGTTTATTAGGAGGAGTCTTTTTTGCTTTTATCGGCTTGCCTATTATAGGACTATCCTATACTCCATTCATCTTAGGGTTAATTAACTTTTTTGTTGCTTGTATCGTTTTATATCGATTTAAGGATAAACTCATAAAACCTAAACTACATCGGCTTTATTATATATTGAGTATTGTATTGGTTGTATTGATAACGGGGATTAGTTTTACCAACCCTATCATAGCTTGGGGAGAACAAACAAAATATAAAGACAAGGTTATTTATTCCGAACAAACAAAATACCAGAATATCGCTTTAACAGAATGGAAAGATGAACACTGGCTGTACTTAAATGGAAATTTACAGTTTTGTTCTATTGATGAAACCATGTATCATGAGCCTTTGGTGCATCCTGTAATGCAATTGTATAGCAAACCACAAAATATACTTATTTTAGGTGGTGGTGATGGTTGCGCCGTTAGAGAATTGCTAAAATACCCGTCAGTTAAAACAATTGACATGGTTGATTTAGACGGTAAAATGACCGACTTAGGAAAAAATCATCCAGTACTTATTGATATTAATCAAGGATCAATGAGCAGTTCAAAATTAAGCATATATAATAAAGATGCATATATTCATTTAGAGCATGATAACAGTACTTTTTACGATATCATTATTATTGATTTACCAGACCCTAGAAGTGTTGAACTGGGACGATTATACTCGCATGAATTTTATAGTTTATGCAACAGAAAACTACGCCCTAACGGAATTTTAATTACACAAGCTGGAAGTCCGTATTTCGCAACAAAAGCATTTAAGTGTATTGAAAAAACAATGGCTTCAGCAAATTTTACAACCATACCAATGCACAACCAAGTACTTTCTATGGGAGAATGGGGATGGATTATCGGTATGAAAAACAAGAACATTACAAAGCCAGAGCTGAAAAAACGTTTGGAGAGCTTACAGTTCTCAAATGTATCCACAAAATGGATTAATACTGAAGCTATGAAACTAGTAACATCCTTTGGTAAAGACAGTTATTTAAATAAAAACGCATCTGAAAACATTGAAGTAAACAAAATACATAACCCAGTACTCTATAGGTACTACTTAAAAGGAAACTGGGATTTATATTAATACTATGACAACACCATATAAACAAATACAGGCTCGTATTTTCAACCATCAACATTGGGTTGACACCACAGATCCTGAACAACTAAAAGAAAACTATAAATCCTATTTACAAAAAAGTGGTTTTACCATTCTTCAATTTAACGAGCATTATTTTGAACAACAAGGATACACCTGCTTTTGGTTATTAGCAGAAAGTCATTTAGCTATACATACTTTTCCAGAAAACAACACTGCTTATATAGAACTGAGTAGCTGTAACGAGGAAAAAATGGAATTATTTAAAACCCTAACTAGTTTATGATAAAGCTAAAAAAGCTACTTCTGTTTGTTAGCGCTGTACTTATTTACAATACCCTAATTTACATCTTGTATAGTGTAGAAGCTGGCTTTGAAGGTGCTAACATTAAAAACCTATCGGACACCTATTGGTATTCCTTGGTTACACTAACCACTGTTGGGTATGGTGATTTCTTTCCTGTTACTTTTTGGGGACGATTTATAGGGATGGTCTTTGTACTAGGGAGTTTAGGAATGTTAGGATATGTTCTTACAGAATTAAGTTTAAAAATATCAGAATACGTAAAAAAAAGAGAAATGGGTTACTTTGGAACAACTATGAAAAATCACTGTATAATTATCGGATGGAATTCCTTTTCAAAACAAGTTGCTGAACAAATTATTAAAGCTGATGAAGATTTGGCAATTGTAGTAGACAATGAAGCTGATTTAAAAACAATCAAACAGTTATACACTGATAAAAACTGTTTCGCATTACTTTCAGAATTAAATGATTTTGACAATTTAAACAAAGTAAATATCACTGAATCCAAACGGGTTTATGTCAGTTTTGAAAATGACACCGATACACTCGTTTACACAATTAGTTTAAAGAAAAAATATGATTTAGTTAAATGTGTAGTAGCTATTGAAAATATTGAACTAAAAACTTCTTTTAATTATTTAGGGGTACAATTTATCATTCCAAAAAAGGAAATTGTCTCTAAATTTATTGCGAGCTATATTTTTGAACCAAACGTAGCATTACTTACAGAAGATTTAATATCTACTTCAAACACAGAAGAAGATCTTGACATATGCGAAAATGTGTTAACTCAAAATCATGAACTTATTGGTTCTCAATATTTTGATGCTTTTGTAAATTTAAAAAAGGACAAAGGCATTGTGCTTATTGCTGTAAGTAGGGATGCTAATTTAATTAAATCTCCAGAAGATAATTTTGAATTAAAAGAAAACGATGTGTTAATTTTTATTACTAACGGAAAAAACAAGAAGGCTATTATAGGTAATTAATCTTTTACAAAAGGACTTTTTACATTCAAAACACATTCGAATTTTTATGAAAAACCTAGTATTATCAATTTTACTTATAGCACCATTATTCACTATAGGGCAAGTCAGTCTTAATTTAAAGAACTATCAAGTTACTCATTCCGATTTAATATCTGATACCTATGAAAAGGATTCACTAGCAAATGCATTAGTAATTTATGAACAAGGTAAAAGTCATATCGAAGATGAAAATTTTGAATTAATTTTTGAATTCAAACAAAAGCTTAAAATTTTCAATAGAGATGGCTTTAATAAAGCAGATATTATCATATCCTTATATAACGATAAAAAACGTAAAGAGATCATTGATGATATTGTTGCAACTACCTACAATATAGAAGACGGTACAATTACTAGTACTAAATTAGAAAAGAGTCAAATATTTAAAGAAAAATATAATGAACATATTACTCTAGTTAAATTTTCTCTGCCAAATATTAAAGAAGGGTCCGTAATTACTTATGGTTATAAATTAAAATCACCATTTATATACAAATATAAACCATGGAGATTTCAAAGTGACATCCCTAAACTATATAGTGAGTATCAAGCAAGTATCCCAGGTAATTATGAATATAACATTAAACTAGTAGGGAGTTTAAAATTAGATACAAATGAAAATAAGCTTAAAAAGCATTGTGTTGATGGAGGAAACGGCAGTAGTGCTGATTGCATAGAAACTACATATGCAATGAAGAATATCCCAGCCTTTATTGAAGAAGGTTTTATGACAACAAAGGATAATTACCTTTCTCGTGTAGATTATGAGTTAAGAATAGTTAAGAGTTTTGATGGAACCGTTAATAATATCACAAAAACATGGGAAACTACTGATAAAGAACTTAAATATGATTCTGGAATTGGAAGGCAAATGAAAAAAAATGGAATTGTCAAAGGCTTATTAAGCGATGAAATAATTTCAGAAAATGATATTTTAAAAAAATCAAAAAGTATTTATCAATTTGTACAGAGTAATTTTATTTGGAATGAGAAGTATAATATTTTTGGGGATGTATCCGTAAAAAATTTAATAAAAACCAAATTAGGTAACGTATCTGAGATAAATTTATTGCTTTATAATTTATTAAGAAATGAAGGCATTGATGTTACTCCTGTAATCCTATCAACCAGAAACAATGGTTTACCTACTAAAATATATCCAGTAATTTCTGACTTCAACTACATTATTATTCGAACTACCATCAACGGAAAAAATTACCATCTAGACGCAACTGACAAGTTTTTAGATTTTGGTCAAATTCCGTTCAGATGCCTAAATCAATACGGGCGTCTTTTAGATTTTAAAAATGGTAGTACATGGGTAGATATTCAAGCAAAAGAGACTTCTACTAAACAATATAAAGTTGAATTAAATATTAATGATGATTCAACTATTAGTGGACAAGTCATTTATATAACAAAAGGATATCATGCTTTACCAATTAAAAAGAATTATTTTAACAACCCTAGTGAGTATCTTAGTTTTCATCAAAAAAAATATGTCGATATAGAAATATCTAATTATAAAACTGATGTTACGCAAAAAAATGATTTCTTGTTTAAAGAAAATTTTGACATTAATTTAACGACAGAAACTATTGGTAATAACTTATACATTAACCCATTTTTGTTTAGTTTTTTCAAAACTAATCCCTTTAAATTACAAGAACGAACTTACCCCATAGATTTTGGCTATAAAGATGCATACTTGTATTCTTTAAAAATTAAAGTAGATGAAAAGTTTGAAATAATTGAAATACCAAAAGAAGTTACATATCAATTACCTAATAAGAAAGGACAAATTACTTTGAAATGTTTGAAAAAAAATAATGTTATAAATATATATTTTAAGTTTGATTTTAAAGAAGCAATATACAACTCTTCTTATTACACCTCATTAAAGAAATACATGAATACAATTATAGATATTGAAAGTAATTCACTAATAGTCTTAAAAGAGAAATGATATTTTAGAATACATCTAAAAATAATACAATTCTGGAAGCAATACTTTTTTTTAGTCTTAAAAAGATCTTTCAGTACAGTTTGATGCTGAGTAATATAAATATTGAACTTGGATAAATATCATTAATGAAAAACATCTCTCCAAATAACTTTTTCAACTACTTCAAAGAATGTTATAAAATAGAGAACAAGGAATTTGTAGTGGACAACATTCTTACTATAAAATATAAGTACAAATGGTTTGCCAGAAAAAAAGAAGAATTGCTTAATAACTTACTTCCTATAATACCCTATGATAATAAAAATATTGGAAATTTAGTTAAGGATTTAACCCTATATAATTTAGAAAAAGAACTTTATTATGGTAGCTTCTTTATTTTAGGAAAAACAACACCTAGTGGTTTAAAAAAGGACAACACTATTTGTAGTCCGTTAGTATTATTCCCTGCAGAAATTAAAAAAATTGATGAAGATTATTTTTTAAGTATTGATCAATCAAACTTCATTTTAAACCAAAGTATCCTTAGTAAATTATCATATAACTCTGATAAAGACAAGAAAACTCTTTTTGAAGCATTGACTAGTGTTTTTAATAACCCTATACTTGATGCATTTAAAATAAAACGTTTATTAGATAAACATGTATTAAACTTACATACTGAAGAACTTAGTTTTTACCCCAGTTTATGGAGTGAATCAAAAATAAAAAAACAGCTAAAAGAAATTACTGAGGTTGATACATATAAAATCCTTCCTAGTGCCGGAACTATATATTTAACGAAGTCATTATCAAGCCTGAAAGTTGTTACTGATTTAGAAGAAATTGCAAAACAGAACACTTTCAATAACGCTTTAGATGAATTGATTCATCAAACAGTTGATGAATTTGAAACAAAATCAAGTTATTTAGAACACCGACTGAATAAAGATCAAACAGATGCATTGGTTACTGCTCAAAAATTCACGAACTCTGTTATTATAGGGCCTCCTGGAACTGGAAAATCATATACAATTAGCGCTATAGCAATAGATGCTATTTTAAACAACAAATCAGTATTGATTGTTTCAAAAACAAAACAAGCTGTTGAGGTGATTAGACAAATGCTGTTGGATGATTTTAAAATTAAAGAATACCTTATCCATACTTCCGGAAAAAGATATAAAACAAGTTTAAAGGCTTTAGTAAAAAGAAAGCTGAGTAACATTACAAAGCGTCAAAAAGCATATCATAACGATATCAGCTATTTTGACATTGAACTAAAAAATGCAGAGAAAAAGTTCAGTGAAATTATTGAGCAAGAATTACAACTATCTACATTGAATTTTAATGAAGACCCGTCATTAAAAGAAAAAATACACCGGTTGTTTTTAAATAATTTCAACTCCCTAGATGATTCTATTTGGGATGAAATCGCGAAAATTAATAATAGGAATACATCCATACAAACAGAGTTGAAAAAATACGTTTTAGCAACACTTAGTCAGTTAAATAAAAACAATACTTATGAGTACAGAAGAGAATTATCAGCATATTATGAAGCGTTAATTTGCACTAATTTCTCAGAATTTCAGGAAATCATTGATACTATAGAATTTGACAAAATTTTAAAAATATTTCCTTTATGGTTGGCTAATTTATCAGAACTCAATACCGTTTTACCATTACAAAAGGAATTGTTTGATTTGGTAATTATTGATGAAGCCACCCAATGCGATATTGCTACAGCATTACCTGCAATTTATAGAGCTAAAAAAGTACTCGTTGCTGGTGATCCAAATCAATTAAAACATTACTCATTTGTATCACGAAGTGCTCAACAAGAGCTCTTAGAGAAGTTTAAACTCCCTAACACGCCATTATTTAATTACAGGGATAAAAGTGTATTGGATTTATTTTTATCAAGGCTAACCAATCAAAATCAAGTCAACTTTTTAAGAGAGCACTATAGATCAACTCCATCATTAATCGAGTTTAATAATCAAGAGTTTTACGATAGTCAGCTTGAAATTATTAAATCGACTCCTGAATACACCAATGAGAATCAAATAGAAATAGAAATTCTTGAAGGTCGTAGAGATAAGAAAGGGATTAATAGTATTGAGGCAAAACGGATCCTTTCAAAAATTAAGGAACTCATCAAAACATATAAAACTTATGATGATGTTCCAACTATAGGGATTATTGCACCATTTAGTAGTCAAGTTAAATACATTAATTCACTCATCAGTGATCAAATTCCATATGAATCCATAAAACAATTTAAAATTGTTTGTGGAACACCATACACTTTTCAAGGATCAGAAAGAGAAATCATCCTTATTTCATTTACGGTATGTAGAGATACACATCATTCTGCATACACACATTTGAACAAAGCTGAAGTACTAAATGTTGGAACTACAAGAGCTAAATCGTTTCAATACATTTATACTTCAGTAGATAAAAAAGATTTAAATAAAGATTCATTATTCTTTAAATATTTGAACTTCATAGAAAATTATCAATATGAAACTAAAAATAGTCTCGCAGAAAAAGATGATTTTCAAGATGAAATTGTAGAGGTATTGAAAAAATTAAATATTGAATATGTTAACTTAAGTTATCCATTGGCTGGAAGCATATTAGACATTTTTTTCATTCATAAGGAGCAAAAATATTTTATCGATTTAATTGGATATCCCGGAGCACATTACGATGCATTTTCAATTGAACGTTATAAAACCTTTAGCAGAATTGGCATTAAAACTTTTCCTTTACACTATAGCTATTGGACTAAAAATAAATTAAAAGTGCAAAACAAGTTAAAACGACTCATTATTAATACAGTACAATAGATGAAGTACTTAAATATTGTTTTAATTCATCATTTACCAATATTTTTAACGCAACCATTTACAACATTGCGCATCTATCATTTATAACTTAAACTTCAATCTAATGAAAAACTACCTTAAAATGTCCGTAATATGCCTATTTTCGCTCATTTTTACAGCATGTCCTCAAGAACATGATATAGTAGTAGAACCTGTAAAAAAAATACGCCTAGAAAACTCTGGTGACGACTTAATACATCTATTAAAACTTGAAATTGCTGATCAAACAATCACATTAAATCAATTTGATGTTGGAGAAATTTCAGACTATTACATAATAACTTCAGACAATCTAAACAGCAACATTCTTCTTACTGTTGAAAATTCAGAAGGCATATCACAATCAGTTCAACTACTTATTAATAATTATGGATATTATACTCTAAAAACAATTGCTACACCTGATTTTTCATTATTTGATGTCAGTATATATCAGGATTAACCTTACAATCTTATAACCCCTTAATAATAAATAAGGCAGTTCTAACGAACTTCCTTATTGCCTTTTAGGCCCTTTGTAAATGCTATCGTAATCATAAATAGTATTACAAATTCTTTATCATCCATTCGGAACAACTGTAATGGCCTGTATCACCAAGCGGTTTATCTAACGCTTTAAAACCTGTTTTTTCATATAGTTTTACTGCGGATTTCATATAAGGCAGTGTTTCTAAGTAACATTTTTCATAGCCTAAACCTTTAGCCGCTTCTACACACTTCTTCATCATTCTAGCACCTAAGCCTTTCCCTCTAGCTTCGGGTAAAAAATACATTTTCTGCAATTCGCATATGTTATCCGTTGTATTTTCTAATTGATAAATTCCAGCGCCACCAACAACCTTACCTCCTGTTTCTATTACAAAATAGACTGCTTTTGGGTTGTTATATACTTCTGAAAGTTCATCTAAGGATTTGTCCTCATATGCAGTTCCAACTTTAGGCGCTCCTAATTCCAATAACACTTCACGTATTAAATTCGCTATCGCCACATTATCGCGAACTTCTATTTCTCTTATTATTATTTCAGACATCAATATAAAAGGCTATTTTTGTAATCCCAGAATCAATATTCTCGTTGCAAGCACACGAGCTATGAATTAAACAGTAATATTATCCGTTCGAGACAAGTCTCGGGAAATAAAACCCACTGGTGGGATAAAATTAATGAATTATGAAGCAAATCGCAATACTTTTATTTCTATTTTCAATAACTACTTCTTGTGTTTCAAAAAAAATTGAATATCAAAAAGTTGAAAACATCAAAATCCTAGCTTTAAACTCAAAGGAAATCACCCTAAGCGCCGATGCAATTTTCAAAAACCCTAATATTTTAGGAGGAAAAGTTATTCCCGAAAACATCATCGTCTATATTGATGGAAAAGAAATTACTGCTGTAAAATCAAAAGAATTTAGAGTTCCTGCTGTTAAGGAATTTGCAGTACCTCTGAAGGTTACTATTCCCTTCAATAAAATACCCGGAAATGAAGGCGGAGGACTTTTGGGCGCAGTTTTAAGCAGTTTTAACAAAACACATAAAGTTACTTTTAAAGGAAACTTAAACTATAAAGTAGTTGGTATTAAATCTACCTATAAAATTGATCATACTGAGGAATTAAAACTTTCGTTATAAATCATCAAGTATACATACAGCGTTGCATTCAACTGGCTAAAAACGGTTTAGGCACCACAGGAACCAATCCTATGGTTGGTGCTGTTATTGTTCATAATGAGATTATCATTGGTGAAGGGTGGCATTATCAAGCTGGCGAACCACATGCTGAAGTGAATGCTATCAATTCCGTAAAAGATAAATCGCTCTTAATAGAAGCCACTATTTATGTTTCTTTAGAACCTTGTAGTCATTTTGGAAAAACACCTCCTTGTGCCAACTTAATTATTGAACATCATATCCCTAATGTGGTTATTGGTTGTGTTGATAGTTTTTCAGAAGTTTCAGGTAAAGGAATTCAAAAATTAAAAAACAATGGCTGTACCGTCACTGTAGGTGTTTTAGAAAACGAATGTATTGAAGTAAATAAACGATTTTTTACATTTCACAACAAGAAACGTCCATACATTATTTTAAAATGGGGGGAAACAAATGATGGGTTTATAAGTCCCGAAAACAACATAGAAATTACTTGGATTACCAATACGTATTCCAGACAATTGGTTCATAAACTACGTGCTGAAGAACACGCTATTTTAGTTGGAACAAATACTGCCATTACAGACAACCCAAAATTAGATTGTAGAACTTGGAAGGGCAATAACCCTGTTAGAATAGTTTTGGATCGTACGTTAAGAATTCCAAATGACTATTACTTATTTGATGGAAACATCAAAACGATTGTCTTTTTTCAAGAAGATCAAAAAGAGAAGGTAGAAAATAGAGCGACAACTACCCTTTTGTTTGAAGCTATTGATTTTTCAAACAATGTTGCTACACAAATTTGTGATGTTCTCTATAAACATCAATTACAATCAGTTATTATAGAGGGCGGAAGTAAAACATTACAACATTTTATTGATACAAACTTATGGGATGAAGCTCGTGTTTTCAAAGGGGATATAACTTTTTCAGAAGGTATTAATGCCCCAAAACTTAAAGGTATAGCTGTTGATTTTACACCTATAAAAGAAGACATCCTTACTATTTATAATAATAAATCGACTCCATCAATGTAAGCATACGAGCTATGAATTCAACAAGGTATTTTTCTAATCAAGACATCCCGATAGCTATCGGGAAAAAGATAACTAAACCCTCCGGTGGGATTAAAAATATAATTTTCGATTTCGGAGATATCTTTATCAATTTGGATAAAATTGAAGCAATGGAAAGTGCTTTGGAATTATTTGATGTTACTGAACTTACCCCAGAAATGATTCAAGTAAATATGAATTATGAAAAGGGGGATATTACAACCGAATCTTTTTTGACTTTTTACACCAATGCATACCCTAATATTTCAAAAACTGAAATAATCAACACATGGAATTGTATGTTATTGGATTTCCCATTACAACGTTTAGATTTCATTAAACAAGTCAGTAAACAATACCGTTGCTTTTTATTAAGTAACACAAATGAAATGCATATAGATTGGATTAAAAAGGATTGGGGAACGGAACTATACAACGAGTTTAAAAATTGTTTTGAGCAATTTTATTTATCTCATGAAATGAACATGCGTAAACCAGATGCTGACATTTATGAGTTTGTCCTAAATGAGAATAACTTAATAGCATCTGAAACATTATTTATTGACGATACCAAAGAAAATACTGATACCACTACTTCACTAGGAATCCATTCGTGGAATTTAATTCCTGGAAAAGAAGATGTTATCGACTTATTCAATATAAAAACAGACCTCTTTTAATATGCTGTATCTATTTTTATGTGTACTATTTTCAAGTGCAATATTTATTATCTTTAAATTATTTGACACCTATAAAATAAACACATTACAAGCAATTATTTTTAATTATTTTAGTGCATTCACTATCGGTATACTTTCTCATGAAAGTACAATTAACTATACCGAATTACCTAGTAAACCTTGGTTTATTGGCGCAATAGTACTTGCCGTTTTGTTCATAAGTGTATTTAATGTGATGGCGATTACATCACAAAAAAACGGAGTGAGTGTTGCTGCAGTTGCTGGAAAAATGGCAGTTGTGATTCCTGTATTATTCGGCGTGTTACTCTATAAAGAACATCTTTCATTTTTTAAAATAATTGGGATAATTCTTGCGTTACTAGCCGTATATTTCATTACTTTAAAAAACAAGTCAGATAACATTAAAAAAGCGTCACTTATATACCCTGTCCTTCTATTTATAGGTGCTGGAGTTATTGACACCACATTAAAGTATGTGCAAACCAACTATGTTCTAAGCAGCGATACTAATTTGTTTTCTGGTATTTTATTTGGTTTAGCTGGAGTATTTGGAATAATTATTTACAGTATTAAACCATCACCTATTACTATTAGAAACGGAGTAGCAGGAATCATACTAGGAGTTATAAACTACTATTCAATATACTACCTATTAAAAGCACTTGATACTAAAAACATGTCTAGTGCTGTAGTTTTCTCAATTAATAATGTTACCATTGTGGCTTTGTGTACCTTATTAGGATTATTTATTTTTAAAGAAAAACTAACTTATAAAAACTGGGTAGGAATTGCAATCGCAATTATTTCAATATTTTTGATTACTCAATAACCATACTAAACATTGTCTGAACTAAAAGATACATACAAAACTATAGATACTCCGGCTAGAGGAGAACTATTCAAAGATAGAGGTAGTAAATTTTACGGATACACCTACCCTATAAGTTCTGAAGACGAAGTAAAACCGATAATCGAACAATTAAAGAAAGAACACCATACGGCAAGACATTGGTGTTATGCTTGGCAATTGGGTACTGATAAAATTCGTTATAGAGCAAATGATGATGGAGAGCCAAGCAATTCTGCTGGACCTCCAATTTACGGGCAAATACAAGCTTTTGGTGTAACCAACATACTAGTTGTTGTCGTGCGTTACTTTGGAGGTACAAAATTGGGTGTTGGCGGATTAATGAACGCCAATAAAACAGGTTCTAAACTAGCATTAGAGGCATCTGAAATTCTTGAAAAAACTATTGATCGTGTGTTTCAAATCAATTTTCAATACAAAGACATGAATAAAGTAATGCGTATTGTAAAAGAAAAGCAATTAAACATTACGCATCAAAAACTAGAACTAGATTGTCAATACACGATTCCAGTTAGAAAAAAGAATGCAAATCAAATTTTTGAGCTATTCACAAACTTATTTGGAGTAGCCATAAAAGAATTAGATTAATAATTATGAACCCGTTTTACTTTATATTTAAAAATTTGTGAGTTCGAGTGAAATTCTTAAAAAATCATATCATAAACTAAATTTTAATATTGAAAAATATTCTCACTACAAATTACAAAAAATAAAGCGATATATATATATTAAAACCCTAATTTTTTCAATAATTCATCGGGGCACAATATTGGCCTTTTTGTATGCATATTCACGAAAACCAGGGTGATTTCAGAAATTGTTAATAAAGCGCCTTTATTGTTATAAATTTCTTGATCAATAGTGATTTTTAAACCCGGTTTTTTACGCAGTTTTGTTTTAATAATTATCACCTCATCATAAAAAGCAGGTTTCTTAAAATTAATATTTAAATTAACCACAGGAAGCATCACTCCATCATCTTCCATCTTTTTATAAGAAATATCTATAGAACGTAGCCATTCTACCCTTGCTACCTCTAAATATTGAGCATAATTACCATGATAAACAACACCCATTTGGTCAGTCTCTCCATAGCGAACTCGTAATTTTGTTTCGTGTTTTTTCATATAATTTGTTAATTTCATTATCCTAGCATCTCGAATGATGCTTTAACATGAGGAAAAAATATTGAATATTCAATAGCAAACATGTTTTTTTTTTCACTTATTTGTTCACATATTTGTAGTACCCTAGATCATTAAACGAGAATGATGTTCTCGAAATAAAAAAAAACAAATATAACCAATATATTCAATGGATAAAACAGCATTATCAGTTTGGGAAAATTGCTTGTCTTTTATAAAGGACAACATACAACCTCAAGCTTACAAAACTTGGTTTGAACCAATCAAACCTATAAAACTCGCTGATAATGTGTTAAGTATTCAGGTACCCAGTAAATTCTTTTATGAATGGCTGGAAGAGCACTACGTTAGACTGTTAAAAGTTGCGTTGACAAAAGAATTAGGGGAGTCAGCAAAACTGGTGTACAACATTAAAATGGAAAACACCTATGGCAACAAGCAACCTTTTACAGAAAAAATACCTAGTACCAACAGGTCTTCTGTAAAACCACAAAATGTTGATGTTCCGTTAAAAAATAAAAGTCCAGAATTAAAAAATCCTTTTATTATTCCTGGGATAAGAAATATTAAAATTGAATCACAACTAAACCCTAGTTACAATTTTGAAAATTTCTTAGAAGGCGATTCAAATCGTTTATCCCGTTCTGCAGGATTAGCTGTCGCTAATAAACCTGGAGGAACCGCTTTTAATCCGTTATTAATTTTCGGAGGAGTTGGACTAGGAAAAACACATTTAGCGCATGCTATTGGTGTTGACATAAAAGACAAATACCCTGAAAAAACAGTATTGTATATTGCTGCTGAAAAATTCATTCAACAATACACTGATGCTGTTAGAAAAAACAATAGAAATGATTTTATTCACTTCTACCAAATCATTGATGTCTTAATTATTGATGATGTACAATTCTTATCAGGAAAAGCTGGAACACAAGATGTATTCTTCCATATTTTCAATCACTTACATCAAAATGGGAAACAGATCATTTTAACATCTGACAAAGCTCCTGTTGACATGCAAGATATTGAACAACGTTTACTATCTCGTTTTAAATGGGGACTTTCAGCAGAATTGCAGAAGCCTGATTTTGAAACACGTGTAGCTATATTAAAAAATAAATTATATCGTGATGGCGTTGAAATGCCAGATGATATTGTAGAATATGTAGCTAAACATATTAAAACGAATGTTAGAGAATTAGAAGGAGCAATAGTTTCACTTA
This sequence comes from Kordia sp., assembly GCA_002733415.1. Classification (GTDB taxonomy): domain Bacteria; phylum Bacteroidota; class Bacteroidia; order Flavobacteriales; family Flavobacteriaceae. The sequence continues at coordinate 16,428 of NVVR01000005.1, forward strand.
TCGCTCAATCTTCATTCAATAAAAAAGAGATTACTATTGACTTAGCACGTCAGGTAGTCGAAAAGTTTGTAAAACATACTAAACGTGAAATTTCTATTGACTACATTCAAAAAGTAGTTTCTGATTATTTCTCAATGGATGTTGGCACATTACAATCAAAAACTAGAAAGCGTCACATAGTACAAGCAAGACAATTAGCCATGTTTTTCGCTAAGAAATTAACAAAAGCTTCTTTAGCTAGTATTGGCAGTCAAATTGGTAAACGTGATCATGCTACGGTATTACATGCATGCAAAACAGTAGACAACCTTGCACATACTGACAAACAATTTAAAAAATACGTTGAAGACTTACAGAGAAAATTAACACTGTAACATTTTCTAAAATAAAAATACAATCCCAATTACGGGAAAAATCATCAACTAAAATAGTTGATGATTTTTTTTATACTTAAATTGTACTAACACTATGATACACAAAAGAATATTAATGGTATGCCTTGGCAACATATGCCGATCTCCTTTAGCGGAAGGAATATTGAAAGCTAAAGTTGATGCTGATTTTATTTATGTTGATTCCGCTGGAACATCTGCCTTTCATAGTGGAGAATTACCTGATAGTCGCTCAATAGAAATAGCTGAGAAATTTAATATTGATATTACTGAGCAAAGAAGCAGGCAATTTATAGCTGCTGATTTTGAAATATTTGATACTATTTACGTGATGGATAACTCCAACAGGAATAACGTTCTTGCAATGGCTAAAAATTCAGATGACAGAAAAAAAATAAAACTCATCCTTAACGAAACAAACCCAAATCAAGATTTAGACGTACCTGACCCTTATTATGATAATGGTTTTGAAAACGTATACCAAATGCTAAATGAAGCCTGTACACATATTGCAAATAACATATAACACAAACAACAATGAAGCTTACCGGGAAACTATATTTAATACCTACCACACTTGGAGACACCGAACCATTAGAAGTACTTCCTATTTCTGTGAAAAAAGTATTAGAAATGACAAATGAATTTATTGTTGAAAATGAAAAAACAGCAAGACGATTCATTAAAAGAGTCTGTCCTAAAAAATCACAACCTGATTTAATTTTACATCCTTTAAATAAGTTTACAGATCCTACAGATATCCCTTCATTTTTAAATTCATGTTTGGAAGGAAAAGTAGTAGGACTACTTTCTGAAGCTGGTTGCCCTGCAATTGCTGACCCAGGAGCAGATGTAGTAAAGATTGCTCATGATAAAAATATTCAAGTACGTCCTTTAGTTGGTCCTTCTTCTATATTACTAGCAATGATGGGATCAGGATTTAATGGTCAAAACTTCGCCTTTAATGGCTACCTACCTATTGACAAAGGCGAACGAAAAGCAGCTATCAAACGCTTGGAAAAACTTTCACATGACTACAACCAATCGCAAGTTTTTATTGAAACACCATATAGAAACAATAAGATGTTAGAGGATTTAAGCAGTACAATGCATCCAAACTCTAAAATATGTGTCGCATGCGACATTACATTACCTTCTGAATTAATCATTACTAAAACAGCTAAATACTGGAGCAAAAATCCAGTTGACCTGCATAAGAGGCCAACAATTTTTGTAATTCAGAAATAAACAACTTATAGTCCATCAAAAAAAGGAGCGCATTTAAATACACTCCTTTTTTTGATTATTCGTTTTGTCTCGTCCTGAAATATTATGCTCACTACATTATAATATCATTTTTCCATTCATATGGCTCTGGAATATCAGTATCATCAATTAACTGCCTGATATCTATCTCTATCCCCCTACTCATATCAGTAATCGGAACATCGTTTGGACCTCCTTTAAACGGATTCTCTGAATTTTCTCCTATCTTTTCCATAGTATGAAATACCCATGAAATCAACGTGCTAAATAAAATTGAAAACCATACAAACTTCTCTCCTATAAAAACCTGAACTTGATGCAAAAAGCTCGTATGCGACGTATGATTAGCTAAATTTATTAAAATATGATCACCAATTTTTTCAAACTCTGACATTATTCCAAACGGAATTAATAAAATGAAAATCCATACAAACAAATAATTCATCGTTGCATACTGTCTTGGGTACGGAAAGTTTTTAATTCGTTCACTTTTTCCTTGCAACGTATACAATTCTTTTAAAACATTGACCAATTCCATATGTCTAAAATCATCTAATAAACCTTTTTCTTTCAACTCTCTTAATCTTGTTGATTGAAGCCCTAGCAATTGTGACGCTTGATTTCCTTTAGCAAACACTTTATTATATTCCTTTTCTGAAATATATGGTTTGATAGTATCTGCTATAGGATAGGTGTCTTCACACACTATAAACTGACTCTCTCTAAACTTTCTGTTAGCTCTATTTTGTTTTAAATGTATTTCCCAAGGTTTTTCTTTACGTAATTGATATCGTAAAGCTGTTAACCAGGCTATATGCCTATGCACCAATTCTCTCTTGATACCATATAATTCCTCACTACTTAATTCCGATTTAGCATGCTCATTGGTAATAAAGTCTTTGAGCATAATAGTCCAAGTACGAGAAGCATTTACAATACCACCCCATATTTTTCTAGCTTCCCACAATCGATCATATGATGCGTTATTTTTAAAACCAATAACAAAAGCTGTAGATGTACCTAAAACTCCTAATGGCAACCACGGCACATGTAACCACTTCCATCCGGCAATATCAAATAAAAGAACAGGAATTGAAGACAAAAAAAAGAATAATAATAAATCTCTCATTGTCCACTTTAGAACCCCTTTAATTGGAAAAATCCTTTTTGTATACATAAGCTCATTTTAGAAAATCTAATTTATAAAATTTACTTCTCATAAACTTGATTTTTAAATTTTAATATACTAATTACTATTATGTAAAAAGTTAATAACTATCAAATCAATATCTTTCACCTAAGTTCTCCAAGCACGAAATAATCAATATTATTTTCTTTAAAGGAAAGTCTCGAATAATTTAATACCATTGGTGGGATTAAAAGCATTTTGTTCAGTTATTAAATCGGTTAAAATACGTACTTTTGCATCTTTAAATAACACCATAAAAAATCTTATAAATGATTCATTTCTTTGGAAACACAAACAGCACCGTATTCGCTGTACAAACAACAAAAGAACTTTCTAGCGAAGCAATTGAAAAATTGACTTGGTTATTTGGTAATCAACCTAAAATAAACGCAGCATCAGTAGATGCTTTTTTTATTGGACCAAGGGCAGCAATGGTTTCTCCTTGGAGCACCAATGCAGTGGAGATTACGCAAAACATGACTATTGAAGGAATCATTCGTATTGAAGAGTACAAAAGTACTACAGAAGACAATACTGATTTTGACCCGATGTTATCTCAGAAATTTGCTGAATTAAATCAAGAAATTTTTACTATTGATGTACAACCAGAAGCTGTTTTAAATATTGATGATATCGCTGGGTACAACCAACAAGAAGGGTTAGCACTAAGTGATGAAGAGGTTGAATATCTTGAAGAAATGGCTACTAAAATTGGCAGAAAACTAACTGATTCAGAAGTATTCGGATTCTCTCAAGTAAATTCTGAGCACTGTAGACATAAAATATTCAACGGAACATTTATTATTGACGGAGAAGAAATGCCTTCTTCATTATTCAAATTAATTAAGAAAACAGCTGCTGAAACTCCAAGAGGAATTGTTTCAGCCTATAAAGATAATGTTGCTTTTATTGAGGGACCAGCAGTAACTCAATTTGCACCAAAGTCTGCTGACAAACCAGACTTTTATCAAGAAACTGAATTCAATTCTGTAATTTCATTAAAAGCAGAAACACATAACTTCCCTACAACAGTTGAGCCTTTTAACGGTGCTGCAACTGGAGCTGGAGGAGAAATTAGAGACAGACTTGCAGGTGGTAAAGGATCTTTACCATTAGCAGGGACTGCAGTTTATATGACTTCTTATTCTCGTCTAGAAGAAAACAGGCCTTGGGAACAAGCAATGGATGAGCGTAAATGGCTGTACCAAACTCCAATGGATATTTTAATAAAAGCATCTAACGGAGCATCTGATTTTGGAAACAAATTCGGACAACCTTTAATTACTGGATCTATACTTACCTTTGAGCATAATGAAGATGCTAGAAAACTTGGTTTCGACAAAGTAATCATGCAAGCTGGTGGTATTGGATACGGAAAAGCAGAGCAAGCTTTAAAAGATACCCCTCAAGAAGGAGACAAAATAGTACTATTAGGTGGTGAAAACTACCGTATTGGTATGGGTGGTGCTGCGGTATCATCAGCCGATACTGGTGGAAACACTTCGGGTATTGAATTAAATGCCATTCAACGTTCTAACCCAGAAATGCAAAAACGTGCTGCCAATGCAATAAGAGGTATGGTAGAAAGTGATATTAACCCTATCGTTTCTATTCACGATCATGGAGCTGGTGGACACTTGAACTGTTTATCTGAACTAGTAGAAGATACTGGAGGGAAAATAGATTTAGATAAGTTACCTGTTGGTGATCCCACCCTATCTGCTAAAGAAATTATCGGAAACGAATCTCAAGAACGTATGGGATTAGTCATTGCTAAAAAAGATGTAGCTACCTTACAACGTATTGCAGATAGAGAACGTTCGCCAATGTACGAAGTAGGTGATGTTACTAACGACGATCGTTTTACTTTCGAATCTAAAACTACTGGTGAAAAACCAATGGATTTAGAATTGTCAGATATGTTTGGAAGTTCGCCAAAAACCATCATGAACGACGAAACTATTGTTCGTAATTACGATGAAATTACTTACGATGTTAAAAATATCGACAACTACTTAAACCAAGTATTACAGTTAGAAGCTGTTGCTTGTAAAGATTGGTTGACAAACAAAGTTGACCGTTGCGTTGGTGGTAAAGTTGCAAAACAACAATGTGTTGGTCCATTACAATTGCCATTAAATAATGTTGGTGTAATGGCCTTAGATTATAAATCTACAGAAGGAGTTGCTACTTCTATTGGTCACGCACCAATTAGTGCATTGATTGATCCTGTTTCAGGAAGTAGAAATGCTATTGCAGAGTCCTTATCAAATATTATTTGGGCACCATTAAAAGACGGATTATCTTCTGTATCACTTTCAGCAAACTGGATGTGGCCTTGTAAAAACGAAGGAGAAGATGCTCGTTTATACAAAGCAGTAAAAGGAATTTCAGACTTTGCTATCGAATTAGGAATTAACGTACCAACTGGTAAGGATTCTTTATCGATGAAGCAAAAGTACCCGAATGAAGAAGTAATCTCTCCAGGTACGGTTGTTATTTCTGCAGGTGCTAACTGTAATGACATTACTAAAATTGTTGAGCCAGTTTTCAAAACTGGAAAAGGAAATGTATACTACCTAAACTTGTCTCAAGACAACTTTAAATTAGGAGGTTCTTCTTTTGCTCAAGTTAGGAACAAAATAGGAAATAGTACGCCAACAATAACAAATTCAGATTTCTTTAAGTCCACATTTAATACGATACAAGATTTAATTAAATCGGATAAAATTGTTGCTGGACATGATGTTGCTTCTGGTGGATTAATTACTACCCTATTAGAATTGTGTTTCGCTGATAATAATATTGGAGCAAATATTGATTTAACAAAACTAGGAGAAGCAGATTCAATTAAAGTATTGTTCTCCGAAAACAACGGAATCGTTTTACAATCGGTTGACAACAATATAGAAAAAGTATTCACTGACAACAATATTGAATTCTTTAACATTGGAGAAGTAACTGCAGCTAACGAAGTAAACATCGTTAATGACTCAGATGCTTTTAACTTTAATGTATCAGAATTAAGAGATACGTGGTTTAGAACCTCAGCTTTATTAGATGCTAAACAATGTGCTAACAATAAAGGAGAAGAACGTTTTATCAATTATAAATACCAAGCTTTAGATTACACCTTCCCTACTCACTTTACAGGAAGTATTGCTGATACAGTTGGCGCTATAAAAGGAGCTAGACCGAAAGCAGCAATCATCCGTGAAAAAGGATCGAATTCTGAACGTGAAATGGCAAATGCGATGTACTTAGCTGGTTTTGATGTTAAGGATGTTCACATGACTGATTTAATTACTGGTCGTGAAACTCTTGAAGACATACAATTTATTGGTGCTGTTGGAGGATTCTCTAACTCAGATGTTTTAGGATCAGCTAAAGGCTGGGCTGGAGCATTTAAATACAATGAAAAAGCAAATACTGCATTAAAAAACTTCTTTAAAAGATATGACACCTTATCTGTTGGTATTTGTAACGGAGCACAATTATGGATGGAATTAGATTTAATAAATCCAGATCATAAAGTACATGGTAAATTAGCTCATAACGATTCTCAAAAACATGAGAGTAACTTTACCTCGGTAACCATACAAGAGAACAACTCCGTAATGCTAAAAACTTTAGCAGGAACTAAGTTAGGAGTTTGGATATCTCACGGAGAAGGAAAATTTAACTTACCAGAAGACGAAGGAAACTACGAAATTGCAGCAAAGTATGGTTATGATGGTTACCCAGCAAACCCAAATGGTTCAGACTATAACGTAGCTATGATGAGCTCTAAAGATGGTAGACACTTAGTAACGATGCCACATATTGAACGTTCTATTTTCCAATGGAACTGGGCGAATTATGTTGATGGTAGACAAGATGAAGTTTCTCCTTGGCTAGAAGCTTTTGTGAACGCAAGAAAATGGTTAGAGAATAAATAATATTTTACATTAAATCATAATATTAGACCTCATAAGTTTTTGAAACTTATGAGGTCTTTTTTTTACTAAAATATAACTTTTTCAACTATTCTAAAACCACTTGACTGAATAAGCATAGTGATTATAATCACTTCACTTGTACCCCGAATAGACAAAGTGGCTTAGGTAGATTACCAAATATGTGCTTTTCTACTGTTTCATTATATTCTTTATGAAATTCATCAACCAATCAAAATATTTCTGTAACTTTAGAGTAGATATAACATATATAGGGTTTTAGATTAATAAAATCTACTTCCTCTGTGCAAGCTTAGGAGATATAGATTATCTATTTTTTTATTTAAGGCAAGCCTCGGAGAGTTAAACCCACTGGTGGAATTAAAAATCAGGAACTTAATTTACTGGAAATCTATCTTTTTATCAGTTAAGACTACATCATAATATTAATCAAACTCAGGTTACCTATGAAAAATACTACACTACTCCTTTTATTTTTTATAAGTACATTTTCATATTCACAATACACCATAATTCCAGATACAAATTTTGAGTCAGCATTAGCAGCTTATGACGATATTCCTTCCGACGGACAAATTCCGACAGCGAATATTAACACCTTGACTACGTTAGACATTTCAAATAGTAGTATTTCAGATTTAACAGGTATTGAAGCATTTATAGCATTAACAAACTTGAGCTGTTCAAATAATATGATTACAGAACTAAATGTATTTGAAATCTCTGGTTTAATCACATTAAATTGTGATAATAATAGCTTGACACAATTGGTTTTTAATAGTAATTTGGTATTACTATTTACAAGTGATAATAATTTAAAAAGCTTAGATCTCAGTTTGAACACATCGTTATTTCATGTAGAATGTCAAAACAATGATCTATATTATTTGAATATAAAAAATGGAAATAATGCAGGAATAGGTTTTGTGGTGGCTTCCGGAAATACAAACCTTTCTTGTTTAAATGTAGATGATGCAGTTACGGCTACAGCAGGAACAGGAGTATATGCAGGTTGGAGTAAAGATGCAGGAACAACTTATGGTGAAAATTGTGATATTTATGTGCCCGATGATAATTTTGAACAAGCTTTAATTGATTTAGGCTATGATACTGTTTTAGATGATTTTGTAACAACTGCTAACATTAGCTCAGTCTCATTCCTAAGTGTCAGTAATAAATCAATTGATGATTTAACAGGTATAAGCGGCTTTACATCATTATTGTCTTTGTATTGCTCTTCAAATAATATTTCGCTTTTAGATTTAAGACATAATATTAATCTAGTAACAGTCAGTGGACGTCAAAACCAATTTAAAGGATTATATGTACAGAATAGCCCAAGTTTAAAAACGTTAGATTGTTTAGGTAGTAGTCAACTTGGCTTTTTAGATATTACTCAAAACACAGTATTAGAAACCTTAGATTGTATAAATACAGGTTTGAGTACTATTGATGTTACTCAAAATATTGTGCTAGATATTTTGAAAGTGGGCGGAAACCTTAATCTATTAACCTTAGACATTTCACAAAACACGAATCTAACAGAGTTGTCATGTTATAGTAGTGGGCTTACAGATTTAGATGTATCAAATAATACTTTACTCTTAGATTTAGATATTTCAAACAATGATATAACAGCTATAGATCTTAAACAAAACACACTATTAACAGCTATGAATGCCAATCCAATTGGTTTCCCTTCCTGTATACAAGTTGCTGATGCCATAGCCGCAAATGCAGGAACGGGAATCTACACTACGTGGACAAAAAGCGCAGGTACAAGTTATTCCGAATTCTGTCTAGAAATTAACACCTATGTTCCTGATGATGCTTTTGAGCAAAAATTGATTGACTTAGGGTATGATACTATTTTAGATGATTACGTAATAACAGAAAACATTAATACGGTTATTTCTTTAAATATTAACAATTTAAGTATTGCTAATCTTACAGGTATTGAAGCCTTTACAGTACTCGAAAAATTAAACTGCAACAATAACTCGTTAACAAGTGTTGACATAAGTCAGAATATAAATTTACTTCAATTTAAATGTTTCAATAATTCATTAACTAGTTTAGATGTTTTAAACAATGTATTATTAACCGATTTACGTTGTGGAGAAAACATGTTGACGAATCTTGATATTTCTCAAAATATTAATCTTATTCAACTCAGGTTTCAAACAAACCAAATAAATGAAATATATGTAGACATATTAGATAACTTAGAAATTCTATATGGCCATGCTAATAATTTAACTAGATTAAATATTACAACAAATACAGCTTTAACTACTTTACACTGCTATAACAATGATATAAGTGCTTTAGATCTCACACAAAACACGCTATTGACTACTATGGATGCAACATTAAATACTAATTTATCCTGTATACAAGTATCAGATGCTACAGCCGCAATTACTGGAACAGGTATTTATGCTACTTGGCTTAAAGATGTAGGAGCAAGTTATGCTGAAAATTGTGGTTATGTTCAAGAAACCTTTGTGCCAGATGACGCATTTGAACAAGAGCTTATAAATATTGGATACGATACTGTGCTAGATAATTTTGTTATTACAGCTAATATTTCAGGCATCTTAACTTTAGATGTCATTAGTTTATCTATTGCCGATTTAACAGGAATTGAAGATTTCTCCAGTTTAAGTACTTTGCGCTGTCAGTTTAATACATTAACAAATTTAGACTTAAGTAATAATACATCATTAAGTTCTTTATTCTGTAGTGATAATATTTTAATATCATTAATAGTGCCTAATTCTATTAATACCCTTTACTGTTATAATAATAGCTTAGCAACATTAGATTTAACGGCAACGGATATTAAACATCTTAGAGCTTACAGTAATGACTTAACTGCAATTGATTTAACAAACAATCCTAATTTAGATTTTCTAATGCTAGGATTTAATAACTTAACAAATTTAGATATAAACAACAATTTATTATTAGAAACGCTCAGTTTAGAAGCAAATTCTTTAACAAGCCTAGACTTGAGATATCATACAGCTTTAACAGCAATCACTGTTTCAAATAACGACTTAACTGAGTTGAATTTAAAAAACAAACCCAACTTAACGAATACTATGAATGCTACTAATAATACAAACCTAACCTGTATTCAGGTAGACGATGTAGCAGCAGCAAATGCCAATGTTGTTTGGTTTAAAGATGTTGGAACTAGTTATAGTTTAGATTGCAATACTAATAGTATTGTAAGTCCAAAAGTCTTTTTACAAGGCCCCTTACTTTCTCCTGACACGGTTGGATTAATGAATGATGATTTGCGAGTAAATGACCTCATCCCTACTACTTCTCCATATTCAGATGGATTAAAATGTGAAAGCAGTATTTTTAATATTACAGGGAATAATGCTATTGTTGATTGGGTTTGGGTAGAGTTAAGAGACCAAGCCAATAATACCAATATTATAGAAGGTCAATCTGCACTATTACAACGAGATGGAGATATTGTAACCACTGATGGGGTTTCAGATCTAATTTTTAATGCAGATCCAGACAATTATTACGCTGCAATAAAACACCGAAATCATCTAGGAATTATATCCACCAACATAGTCGCTTTATCAGGAACTCCCGTTAACTTAAACTTTACAGATGCTAATAACCAAATCACATTTGGAAGTAATGCACAAACCACTTACGGAATGCCAACTGACACCTTGGCTATGTGGGCTGGAAATGCTGGAGGTGATACTTCTGTACGCTATTTAGGATCAGGGAATGACTCCAATACTATTAAAGATAACGTATTAGCAGATTCTGGAAATACAACTAGTAGTAATTTACATTCTTTTACAGGATACAATCCAGCTGATATAAATTTAGATGGAACCATACGTTATCAAGGTTCTGGAAATGACACCAATACTCTTAAAGACATTATACTAGCACATCCTGACAACCAAAGTTCTCCTTCTAATTTGTTTATCATACTAGAACAATTTCCTGAAAATTAAAATGATAGGCAATAAAAACAGTCAACACAAAACATCTAGACCTCAATATTACTTTTGAAGTCTTTTTTTATCTTTACATTTCTTTTATATAAACTATGAATAGCTATACATCAATTACCCAAAACGATTTTCAACAAGTTTTTGATTTATCAGAAGAAATCTGGAACAATAATTATAATAACATGATTAGTCAAGAACAAATTGACTACATGCTTAATATGATGTATAATCCCGAACGTTTACAACAAGATTTAGATGAAGGTTATGAATGGGAGTTTATATATCATAACAATATTCTTATCGGATATTTAGCTTATGTTATTAAAAAAGATAACCGCGTTTTTTTAAGTAAAATATATTTAAAAACCACAGCTCAAGGATTAGGTCTAGGCAAATTAGCTTTACAACGTGTAAAAGACTACGCTAATTCCAATAATTGCAAAGCTGTTTATTTAACCGTAAATAGAGGGAATAAGAAAGGAGTTAGAGCCTACAAGAAATCTGGGTTCACTATAATCGCTGAAGAAGATTTTGATATTGGTAATGGATACATTATGGATGACTATGTATTTGAATTCGCCTTACAATAGTTAATCAATACAAGCTATATTAAAATCTTATAACACCTTTTTATTCATTTCCTTGAAAAACCGAACCTTTTTTTCTAATTTGCAGAGAACAACCAATTTTAAAATCCATATATGACAAATATCACACGACTGTTCGATTTTCCATATTATCAATTAGAAAAATATAAGCTTGACAAAGCGCTCGTTACTAAATACAACGGTGAATGGATTGCTACTTCAACACAGGAATATATCAACAAGGCAAACGCTATTAGTCGTGGATTACTACGTTTAGGCGTTAAACCAAATGATAAAGTAGCTATTATTTCTATGAATAATAGAACCGAATGGAACATCTGTGATATTGGAATTTTACAAACTGGAGCTCAAGACGTTCCTATATACCCCACTATAACTCAGGAAGACTATGAATATGTATTAAATCATAGTGAAGCAAGTTATTGTTTTGTTTCATGTAAAGAAGTGTTAGGCAAAATAAACGCCATTAAACACAATGTCCCTTCTTTAAAAGAAGTGTTTTGTTTTGATGAAGTTGATGGGTGCAAAAATTGGACTGAAGTTTTAGAACTCGGAAAAGATGAAAGTAATCAACCTGAAGTTGAAGAAAGAAAAAATGCTATTAAGGAAGATGATTTAGCAACCTTAATATATACTTCTGGCACAACAGGAAGACCAAAAGGTGTCATGTTAAGTCATCAAAATATTGTGAGTAACGCCCTAAATAGCGCTGCTAGACTACCTATTAATATTGGGAATTCAAAATCGCTAAGTTTCTTACCTGTATGTCATATTTATGAGCGCATGTTATTATACATGTACCAATATTGTGGAACAAGTATTTATTTTGCGGAATCACTGGAAACCATCAGTGATAATTTAAAAGAAATAAGTCCGGATGTAATGAGTGCCGTACCTCGATTATTAGAAAAAGTGTACGATAAAATTTACGCTAAAGGAACTGCTCTTACAGGTGTTAAGAAAAAATTATTCTTTTGGGCAGTTGACTTAGGCTTACAATACGAACCTTACGGGAAAAATGGGGCTTGGTATGAGTTTAAATTAAAAATTGCTAGAAAACTAATCTTTAGCAAATGGCAAGAAGCACTAGGAGGTAATCTAAAAGCTATTGCATCTGGTAGCGCTGCACTGCAATCAAGACTAGCTAGAGTTTATAACGCTGCAGGAATACCCGTAATGGAAGGTTACGGATTAACAGAAACATCTCCTGTTGTATCAGTAAATGACATGAGAGCAGATGGTTTTAGAATCGGTACTGTAGGAAAGCTATTAACCGATACTGAAGTGAAAATTGCTGATGATGGCGAAATTTTAGTTAAGGGACCTCAAGTAATGATGGGGTATTATAAAGATGATGAAAAAACCAAGGAGGTATTAAAGAACGGGTTTTTCCATACGGGTGACATCGGAGAAATCGATAGTGATGGTTTCTTGAAAATTACGGATCGTAAAAAAGAAATGTTTAAAACTTCTGGAGGGAAGTATGTTGCTCCACAAGTATTAGAAAATCAATTTAAACAATCACGCTTTATTGATCAAATAATGGTAATTGGTGATGGCGAAAAAATGCCTGCTGCATTTATCCAGCCTAACTTTGAGTTTATCGTTGATTGGGCTAAAATGCACAATATTTCATTAGGAAATACACCTCAAGAACAAATTAGCAATCCACAATTAATAGAACGTATTCAAAAAGAAGTTGACTCACACAATGCTAAATTTGGAAAATGGGAACAAGTAAAACGTTTTGAACTTACTCCAGATGTATGGAGTATTGATGCGGGTCACCTTACCCCTACTATGAAAATGAAACGCAAAATAATTAAAGCCAAATATTTAGACCTATATAATAAGATTTACGAAAAGAACTAATTCTATATTCTTTTTAGAGTCAATTCCTTTGATAACAATAGATATCTAATAAAATAGTCATCATTAACTTAACCCCACTGGCGGGAATAAAAACAGCTCCATTAATGGAGCTGTTTTTATTTAACACTTAATTATTATGCGCGCATAATAATTTTTAGTATATTTGAAACTATCTTATTATACCCCTAATATACTAAAAAATGACAGAAAAAACAATCGATCATGTTTTGCGAGCCACTTGGCAAGCTGTTGCAAAATCATATAATGAGGAAGCAGGCAAGTATGGCGCTACAATGGCAATAGCTTTCACACTCTTAAATATTGATAAAGACGGAACAGCATCTACAGCATTAGGTCCCAAAATGGGAATGGAAGCAACTAGTCTATCTCGTACTTTAAAAAACATGGAAGACAAAGGTTTAATTTACCGTAAGAGAAACCCCAATGATGGTAGAAGTGTATTAATTTTCTTAACCGAATATGGAATAGAAATGAGGAATATTTCTAAAGAAAAAGTATATATTTTTAATGAAGCTATCAACCAAAAATTAAGTGCTGAAAAAATCGCTCATTTTCATGAAGTTTCAAATACTATAGTAGAATTAATACAACAGCGAAAAATATTTAATAAACAATAAACAAATGCAAAGACTCATCAAAAAAATTGCAGTAATTGGATCAGGAATCATGGGAAGTGGTATCGCTTGCCATTTTGCCAATATTGGTGTTGAAGTTTTATTACTTGACATCGTTCCTAGAGAACTTACTGAAAAGGAAAAAGTTAAAGGGGTAACTCTAGAAAGTAAAAGTGTCCGTAATCGTTTAGTAAATGACTCATTAACCGCAGCCTTAAAATCGAAACCATCTCTTATATATAGTAAAAAATTTGAAGACCGAATTACTACTGGTAACTTGGAGGATGATATTTCAAAAATAGCATCGGCCGATTGGATTATTGAAGTTGTCATAGAACGTTTAGATATCAAGAAAATGGTATTCGAAAATATCGAGAAATACCGAAAACCAGGAACTTTGATTACATCGAATACTTCTGGTATTCCTATTAAATTTATGAGTGAAGGACGAAGTGACGATTTCCAAAAACATTTCTGTGGAACTCACTTTTTTAATCCTGCCAGATATTTAAATTTATTTGAGATTATTCCAGGACCAAAAACATCTGATGAAGTATTAAGTTTCTTAACCGGATATGGTGAGAAATTCTTAGGAAAAACATCCGTAGTTGCAAAGGACACTCCTGCTTTTATAGGAAACAGAGTTGGTATTTTTAGCATCATGAGTTTATTCCACATGGTTAAAGAATTAGATTTAACTATTGAAGAGGTTGATAAACTTAGTGGCCCAGTAATCGGTCGTCCGAAATCTGCTACTTTCAGAACAGTTGATGTTGTTGGGTTAGATACTTTAGTACATGTTGCTAATGGTATATATGACAACTGTCCAAATGACGAAAAACACGATTTGTTTAAACTTCCTGCATTCATCAATACCATGATGGAAAACAAATGGCTAGGAAGTAAAACCAAACAAGGGTTTTACAAAAAAACAATGACTGATGGTAAAAAAGAAATACTATCATTAGATCTTAATACTTTAGAATACCGAACAAAAAAGAGAGCGAAATTTGCAACTTTAGAACTTACTAAAAATATTGATAATGTTATCGATCGTTTTAAAGTTCTTGTAGCTGGAAAAGATAAAGCAGGTGAGTTTTACAGAAAAAGTTTAGCGGCTCTTTTTGCATATGTATCTCACAGAATTCCTGAAATATCAGATGAGCTTTATAAAATAGATGATGCAATGAAAGCTGGTTTCGGCTGGGAACATGGTCCTTTTCAAATATGGGATGCCATAGGTATAGAAAAAGGAATTGAAATCATGAAAGCAGAAGGAGCAGTACCGGCCTCATGGGTAAATGAAATGATTACTAATGGTCATACTTCATTTTACACCGTAAAAGAAGGTGCTACATACTACTATAATAATAGTAAAAAGACACAAGAGAAAGTTCCTGGACAAGATGCCTTTATCATTTTAGATAACATTAGGAAGACTTCTGAAGTTTATAAAAATGCAGGAGTTGTAATTGAAGATATTGGTGATGGAATTTTAAATTGTGAATTCCGCTCTAAAATGAATTCTATTGGTGGTGATGTGTTGTCAGGACTAAACAAAGCTATCGATTTAGCAGAACAAAATTTTCAAGGACTAGTTATTGGTAACCAAGGAGCAAACTTCTCAGTTGGTGCTAATATCGGAATGATTTTCATGCTTGCAGTAGAACAGGAATACGATGAGTTAAATATGGCTGTTAAGTATTTCCAAGATACTACTATGCGATTGCGATACTCCGGGATACCAACTGTAGTCGCTCCCCACGGAATGACATTAGGTGGGGGTTGTGAATTAGCATTACATGCTGATAAGGTAGTAGCTGCCGCAGAAACTTATATTGGATTAGTAGAATTTGGAGTAGGTGTTATTCCAGGTGGTGGTGGTTCAAAAGAAATGGCGTTAAGAGCTTCTGATACTTTTGAAAAAAACGACGTAGAGTTAAACAGACTACAAGAACACTTCCTTACTGTTGCAATGGCAAAAGTAGCTACTTCAGCTCATGAAGCTTATGATTTGAATTTATTACAAAAAGGAAAGGATATTGTTGTAGTAAATAAAAGTCGTCAAATAGCAACTGCTAAAGCGCATGCTATTTTAATGGCCGAACAAGGATATACGCAACCTGTAAAAAGAAAAGATGTAAAAGTTTTAGGAAAACAAGCATTGGGAATGTTCATGGTAGGTACTGATTCCATGGAAGCAGGAAAATACATTTCTGAACATGATAAAAAAATAGCAAACAAACTAGCTTATGTAATGGCGGGTGGTGATTTGTCCGAACCTACAAGAGTTTCTGAGCAGTATTTATTAGATCTAGAAAGAGAAGCCTTTTTATCATTAACTACTGAAAGAAAGACTTTAGAAAGATTAGAGCAAATGTTAAAAAAAGGAAGACCATTGCGTAATTAAAATTTCGATTTATGCCTTATGCAATAGGCAATAGGCAAGTAAATCTATTATTAAAAAGCTTAAAGCTTAAAGCTTAAAGCCTAAAGCACCTAACAAACATGAAACAAGCATATATAGTAAAAGCATACAGAACAGCAGTTGGAAAAGCACCAAAAGGCGTTTTTCGTTTTAAAAGAACCGATGAGTTAGCTGCAGAAACCATTAAATACATGATGGAGGAATTACCAAATTTCGACAAAAAACGTATTGACGATGTTATGGTAGGTAATGCAATGCCAGAAGGGTCTCAAGGATTAAACATGGGACGATTAATTTCATTAATGGGATTAGATATTGTAGATGTTCCAGGTGTAACTGTAAACAGGTTTTGTTCCTCAGGTATCGAAACTATCGGTATGGCAACCGCAAAAATACAAGCTGGAATGGCTGATTGTATTATTGCTGGTGGAGCGGAAAGCATGAGTTCTGTTCCTATGACGGGATATAAAACTGAATTAAATTATGATGTAATCAACTCTGGTCATGAAGATTATTATTGGGGAATGGGAAATACTGCAGAAGCAGTAGCCAACCAATTTAATATCTCTAGAGAAGATCAAGATGAGTTTGCATATCAATCGCATATGAAAGCCTTAAAAGCACAAGCTGAAAATCGTTTTCAGGATCAGATTGTACCAATTACCGTCAATCAAACTTATGTAGATGAAAACGGTAAAAAAGCTACTAAATCATACACTGTTACAAAGGATGAAGGCCCACGTGCAGGGACAAGTACATCGGTATTAAATAAATTGCGCCCAGTATTCGCTGCTGGAGGAAGTGTTACTGCTGGAAACTCATCACAAATGAGTGATGGAGCTGCATTTGTTCTAATTATGAGTGAAGCTATGGTTAAAGAATTAAACCTTGAGCCAATTGCACGATTAGTAAATTATGCTGCAGCTGGTGTTGAACCAAGAATTATGGGAATTGGTCCTGTAGCTGCGATTCCTAAAGTATTAAAACAGGCCGGATTAAAACAATCGGACATTGAACTAATTGAGTTAAACGAAGCATTCGCATCGCAATCATTAGCAGTACTGAGAGAATTAAACTTAAATCCCGATATCGTAAATGTAAATGGTGGAGCAATTGCCTTAGGACACCCATTAGGTTGTACGGGGGCAAAATTATCTGTTCAGTTATTTGATGAAATGCGTAAGCGTGACATGACAGGTAAATATGGTATGGTAACAATGTGTGTTGGTACAGGTCAAGGTGCAGCAGGAGTATTTGAATTTTTAAAATAATCAATCAAGAAACAATCATGCAAGAAAAAGATATATTAAGAGGAGGTCAATTTTTAGTAAAAGAAACAAGCTGTGAAGACATATTCACTCCTGAAGACTTTACTGAAGAACAACGAATGATGAAAGAAGCGGTAATGGAATTTAACGACCGTGAAATAATCCCTCATAAAGCACGATTTGAAAACAAAGACTATGCATTGACTGAAGAAGTAATGCGTAAAGCTGGGGAATTAGGATTCCTTGGAGTCTCTGTTCCTGAAGCATACGGAGGAATGGGTATGGGCTTTGTATCAACCATGCTTACTTGTGATTACATTTCTAGTGGTACTGGATCATTCAGTACAGCCTTTGGAGCACATACAGGTATTGGAACTATGCCAATTACATTGTACGGAACTGAAGAACAAAAGAAAAAATATGTCCCAAAATTAGCTTCTGGTGAATGGTTTGGATCGTACTGTTTGACTGAGCCAGGTGCTGGTTCTGATGCCAATTCTGGAAAAACTACCGCTACCCTATCTGAAGATGGAAAGCATTATAAAATTAATGGCCAAAAAATGTGGATTTCAAATGCGGGTTTCTGTAATTTGATGATTGTTTTTGCTCGTATTGAAGATGATAAAAATATTACTGGTTTTATAGTTGAATATGACAAAGCAAACCCTAATGGTATTACCATGGGAGAAGAAGAACACAAACTAGGTATTAGAGCTTCTTCTACACGTCAAGTATTCTATAGTGATACTATTGTGTCCGTAGAAAATATGCTATCGGAAAGAGGTAATGGTTTTAAAATTGCCATGAACGCCTTAAATATTGGTCGTATTAAATTAGCTGCTGCATGTTTAGATTCTCAACGTAGAGTAACTACTTTGGCTATTAACTATGCTAACCAACGCAAACAATTTAAAACACCTATTATCGAATTTGGAGCTATAAAATATAAGTTAGCTGAAATGGCTACCAATGTTTATGTTGGAGAATCGGCAAGTTATAGAGCTGCAAAAAATATTGAAGATAGAATTGCTATACGTGAAGCTGCCGGTAATTCTCATCAAGAAGCTGAGTTAAAAGGTGTAGAAGAATACGCAATTGAATGTTCTATATTAAAAGTTGCTGTTTCTGAAGACATACAAAGTTGCGCTGATGAAGGAATTCAAATTTATGGTGGAATGGGATTCTCTGAAGATACTCCTATGGAAGCTGCATGGAGAGATGCGCGTATTGCACGTATCTATGAAGGTACAAACGAAATTAACCGAATGCTTTCAGTGGGGATGTTAATTAAAAAAGCAATGAAAGGTCATATTGACCTATTAGGCCCCGCCATGTCTGTTGCTGATGAATTAACAGGAATACCTTCTTTTGAAACACCTGATTATTCTGAATTATTTGCTGAAGAAAAAGCACTAATTGCTAAACTTAAAAAAATATTTCTAATGGTTGCTGGTTCAGCAATACAAAAGTATGGCCCTGATTTAGAAAAGCATCAACAATTATTAACTGCGGCTTCAAATATTTTAATTGAAATATACATGGCTGAATCTGCAATTTTAAGAACTGAGAAAAATGCAAAAAGAAGCGGTGAAGAATCACAAAGCTCACAAATAGCAATGTCACAATTGTATTTATACAATGCTGTTGATATTATTACCAAAAATGCAAAAGAAGGAATTATCTCTTTTGCTGAAGGTGACGAACAGCGTATGATGTTAATGGGACTTAAGCGTTTTACTAAATATGTAAATATGCCTAATGTTATTGCTTTAAGAATTCAAATAGCTGATAGATTAAAAGAAGAGAATAGGTATTGTTTTTAATCAATCCCTGAAAAATAAACAGCTAACAACTTGCGTGTTAGTTGTTTATTTTTTATCTTGTACAAAACATAAATGGGATAGTTGATTTTATCAGAAGGAATCTTTTTTGATAAAAGTAGTAAGAAGAATAAATATGTATCCCATTAACTTCATAGCTAATTAAAAAGGCTTTTGAGCTAATTGAAGCATCACTTTATTAAGTCATGTTTTAAGAAAAGTTAATTAGATTATGATAGTTGGAAATCCGTATCAAGTTTTATAATTGATACGGATTTTTTTTACACCATTAATTTACACCTCTCCTAAATACACCCAATGACCATTTTCTTTTACAAATTTTGAATGCTCATGAATTACTTGAGCTACTTGTTTTTCTTCAAAGTGAGCCTTAAATTCAACTGTTCCTTCAATATCTGAAGCACTTCCGTTTGAACTATTTAAAATTTCTAAACTTAACCATATAACCGATTTAGTCCAATTTAAAATTTCATCTTGTTCTTTATTAGGTCTGGTTGATGAATGGTGACTACTCATTAAATACTCTATATTCCCTAAAGCATATGCGGTGTAACGTGATCGCATTAATTGTTCTGCAGTGGAAACCTCCTCTATATTATTATGAGCTATAGCGCAACAATTCCCAAAGGTTTTGTTACTACCGCAAGGGCAAGTATCTTTATATAAATTACTTTTTACTATTAAAGCCCTCAAGCGTTGTTTGTTCAATAATTTTTCTTCTCTTATTTTATTCTTTTTCTGATTTAAAAGCTTAGTATGCTTCGCTTTATTATTCCCGTTTTTTATTTTTCCTTTTTTCGACATATTACAAATCAATTATCTCGATGCAAGCATACAAGTTATAAAATCAATATCCTCAGTGCAAGCACATGAGGTAAGAATTGACACAATAGCATTTTTATTCGAGACATCCCGATAGCTATCGGGACGGTAAATTAAACCCACTGGTGGGATTAAAGCCTCTTTTTTAATTTCCTGGTGCAGTTAAAATGTGAAACTAAATTTCGCTCTACGAACAAAATTAACATTTTTTAAAATAGCAGTCATTACACAAATGAATTAAAGTACCTTTACCACCATGGATAGAGTCGTAAAAAGTCAACAAAAAATACTTCAGAAATTAGGGATTGAAAAATTGAATCCTATGCAAGAAGAAGCTAAATTAGCAATCTCTTCCTATGGAGATGTTGTTATCCTTTCTCCTACTGGATCTGGAAAAACATTATCTTTCCTTTTACCAATAATAGGCGAATTAACCCCTAATTGCACCAATGTACAGACACTAATCATAACTCCTTCTAGAGAACTTGCTATACAAATAGAACAAGTAACTAAAGAGCTTGGTAGTGGCTATAAAACGAATGTTGTGTACGGAGGAAGACCTTTTTCAAAAGATAAAATTGACTTAAAACATACTCCAACAATACTTATCGGTACTCCAGGTAGAATAGCAGATCATTTAAGAAGAGAAACATTTTCTACTAAGGATATTAAAACTATCATTCTAGATGAATTTGATAAATCATTAGAAATTGGTTTTGAATCAGAAATGAGAGCAATCATTGATGGATTACCAAATATTGAAAAACGAATACTAACCTCAGCAACTCAAGAAGTAGCTATCCCAAGGTTTGTAGGATTAACTAATCCACTTACTATTAATTACCTTGATGAAGGTGTCGCTAAACTTGAGGTGCAAACCATTCTTTCATCTACAAAAGATAAACTAGAGGCTTTGATTACTTTACTACATCATTTGGGTAATAAACCTGGGATTATTTTTTGTAATTACAAGGATACCATTCAGCGAGTGAGTGACTATTTAAATGATCATGATATTGCTCATGGTTGTTTCTATGGTGGATTAGAACAAAAAGATAGAGAGAGAGCTTTGATAAAATTTAGAAACGGAACGCACCAATTACTCATTGCTACTGATTTGGCCGCTAGAGGTATTGATGTTCCTGAAATAAAATTCATTATACACTATCACTTACCTTTAAAAGCACAAGAATTTACGCATCGTAACGGTAGAACTGCCAGAATGAATAACGAGGGAACCGCCTATGTACTACAATGGGAGAAAGAAGATACACCTGATTTTATTGAAGCTTTAAATACCGATAGTTATATCGCTAATGAACTAACGCAATACAATCAGCCAACAGCAGATAAGTGGGAAACTATTTTTATTTCAGGAGGTAGAAAAGATAAAATATCAAAGGGTGATATTGCTGGTTTATTTTGTAAACAAGGAAAGCTAACTAGAGATGAATTAGGAATAATCGAAATCAAACCTGATTGTGCTTTCGTTGCGGTAAAAGCTTCAAAAACAAAGGAATTGATTAGTTTGACTAACAATAGTAGACTTAAAAAGAAAAAAGTACGTATTTCAGTTATTTAAAAACCTCAGCAAAACACCTCATAAAAAAACTCTTTTTATGAGGTAAGAATATACTAATTCTGGAACTAATAATTAAATAAAAATAGAATTTGTGTCTTTATCAGTAAGGGCTTATATTCGTTAAAAATTAAATCAATATTATGAAAAAAAATGTGCTTTTATTACTGTGCTTTTTAATGGCTGTTAGCCTTCAAGCTCAAAAAAGTTTATCTAAAGATTTTAGTTACACTGTTAGTAAACCATATCAAGTAGAAGACGCTGCAAAGAAATTTTACTTCAATAAAGATGGACAAATATTATCTGTAAAAGCTTGGAATAAGTTTGTAATAATACAAAAATTTGATGTAGCAACATTAAAACAAACCTATACAAAAAAGAACGAAGACTTTCCTAAAAACTTTGTTACTGAAGGAATGATTAATGTTCAAGACAAGTTTTATTTCTTCTATTCCTCATGGACTGGAAGAAAAACAAAACATGAACAATTATTTTATCGTGAAATAGACTTTGAAACGGGAAAATTTACTGGAGAACCTGTAAAGATAATTGATGTTGATGGTAAAGTAACTGGAACTGCGTCTGGAATGGGAGTTGCTGATAAATTTCAAATTTATAATTCAAAAGACGAATCAAAAGTATTAATTAAATACAGGAGAAAACCAAAAGTTAAAAACGACAAAAAAAGTAAAGACATTATTGGTATAAATGTTTACGATATTTCTCTATCTAAACTATGGTCAAAAGACTACAAAATGCCATACACCGAGCGTAAAATGGATGCTATGGATTTTGCAGTTGACACCAATGGCTCTGGATATATGATGGCTAAAGTATTTCATGACGATAGTGGTAAAAGTAAGAAAAACAAAAAGGACACTAAAGCCAATTACCATATGGAATTGTTTAGAATGTATGACGGTTCCGATACTATAGAAAAAACAAAAATTGTTGCAGGAGAAAATTTCATTAACGGCATTACTTTATTTGAATCAGAAACTAATGGAATGGTTTGTGCTGGGTTCTACAATAATGG
The DNA here is from genome assembly GCA_002733415.1 of Kordia sp. Lineage (GTDB taxonomy): Bacteria > Bacteroidota > Bacteroidia > Flavobacteriales > Flavobacteriaceae. The sequence goes on from NVVR01000005.1 coordinate 39,321, forward strand.
TAAAGGAAAAAAAAATAAAACTAGAAAAGGTGTAATCGGTCTTTCTCGTAGAATTACTTTTAAGAGTCCTAGTGCCGATGGTATATTTGTATGTAAATTATCCAAAGATGGAGAGGTTATTAGTCAAGATACCTATGATATACCTTTAGAGATCTTAAATCAATATGTTTCTAAAAGAACAAAGAAGAAAAACGACAAAAAAGACGAGGAAGGATTAGCCGAATTTGAATCTTTGGTTTTAAGAGATTTAGTTTTTGAAAAAGATGGAGGCTTAACTTTAATTGGTGAGCAAATGTATTATGTAATGACCAAAAAAAAATATGGTTACTCATATTCTTATTTTTATAATGACATGCTAATCACAAAAATATCTCCTTCAGGTGAACTATCTTGGATGAAAAAAATACCTAAAAGGCAATTTGGCAAACCTAAAATGGGACAAATATATGATGGTAGCAAGGCTTTTCAAGGAGGTATGTCATACTCTTATTTTCATACAAACGGAAATCATTACTTAATATATCTAGACAATGTTAAAAATATTAATTTACCTTTAGATAAAATACCTGCTTTACATATTGATGGTATGGGAGGATATTTAACTGCTTATAAAGTTAATGATGCTACTGGTGACGTTTCTAAAGGCTCTATTTTAGATACAAGAAAAGTAAAAGCTAAGTTAGCTGTGCATCAATTCAGTAATAACAGAGTTGTAAAAACTGCTGAAGATGAATTTATTGTTGAAGTATATAAAAAGAAAAAAGAAGACGTCCTGATTAAAGTGAAAATTAAGGGATAATACAATTTATAATTAAACAAAAAACTCAGTAACTTAAGTTACTGAGTTTTTTGTTTTTAAGACATAAAAAAATATTTAATACTTTTGCAACTTTCTTATATCAAACTATTTACAACAAATAAACCTACAAATTTCTAAAATGACAAAACAAGAAATAACTGACTTATTGCAAAAAAACAAGGATAATCTTGTACAAGAGTTACATGAGAGTAAAGAACTTGTTGTTTTATTAACACAATCCACCACAAGAAAACTAACTAATCAAGAGAAAGAAAAAGTTAAGAGCCAATTGCTAGATATTTGTAAAAGCATTCCTGCCTTTACCGTTTTTATGCTCCCGGGAGGCGCTTTATTACTCCCATTACTAATTAAAGCAATTCCTAATTTACTACCTAGTGCATTTAGGGAGTAATATATAATTTAAAGTATTCATTGGCAGCAGACAGTAAAAAATGTATAAAGTCACTGCTCCCGAAAACATTCAGAATAAAGACCGCTTCGCTGTTAGAAAAAAGAACAAAGACTTATTGACAACAACCAATAAACTACAATTAATCATTCTTCTTTAGCCTGGACTAAACTTATTCTATTTTTGAAGAAAAGTTGCTATTAAAAACCGTCAACTTGAGTGTTTAGAAGTACGAAAAATAGCTTTACCTCAACTTGATTGAGGATATCCGAGAATGAGTTTTTTATGCACTCGATACATTCCGATGAAAAACAGGAACACTACCATTGACAAAATCTATTCTCGATACTTTTCTCCTTTCAGTCGAAAAACTCGAATTGACGATTTTATTACTACAACCACTAGTAAAAAAAATGTCAACGCCTCGAATTGACAAAAAAACAGCTATCACCCTAAACTATGTTTGTACAAATAGAAATTAAGGACACGGAATAGCAAATGTCACTGGTGACTAAAAATCAAACTTATAGGTTAAACCTCCTAAAATTTGTACTTGTTGTACAGGATAAGTTTGCCATTTCTCATACCCTTGACTAGCGATATTATTCGCTTTTAAAAATGCTGTAAATCGATTTGTAATATTATAGCCAACATGTGCATTAGCATCAAAATATCCTTCTAAAGTTATTATCGATGGAGTTACTAATGTTGTGCTACTATCTAATTTATCCATACGCTCACCTACATAAAATAAGTTCATTCCTCCAGTCCATTTTTCCGAGAATTTAAAATCTCCAAATATTGATGCTTTTAACTGTGGTAGGTTCCAAGCTTCAAGGGCTTTATCTGTTGAAAAACTTGAATATTCTCCACTTAAACCTACTGAATAGTTTTTTGATACTTGAGTTGTAAGTTTTCCATGAACTTTTAATGTATTTACATCATCATACAACACTCCAAAAGTATTTGCTTTCTTATAATTTTCAGTTTCTAAATCAACATCATTAATTGGGTTCATCATATACAAGGCTTTATTTTGCTCGTTTAAATACGAACCTTTAAGCTCATAACTCACTTTATTTGATAGTTTACCTTTAAAACCAAGAAAAGCGTCAAATTGGTTATGTGTTGGAGTTATTCCTAATACTGGAGCTAAATATTTATTTTGTTGTACAAACCTCTCATAAGAATTTTGCTGTAAACCTCCATCTACCCCACCAAAAGCAATTATAACATCATCTACTAAATTATATGATGCATTTATTTTTGGGTATACATAAAAATCAGAATCACTATTTTCACTATCCAATCCAAATACAAGTTCAGTACCCAAATTAACAACCAAATTATCTTGTGTATATTGATATGAAGGATGTACCCCAGTTTTCAAGTAAGAATACTTTAGTTCCGGTGTTATAGCTTTAAATGCTCCTCCAACATAATCTAATGTAGCGTTAAGGTTAATGTTATAATCTAGTATCTCAAATTCAAACTCTGGTGCTATTACAATACTATTTTCTATAGCTTCATACGAATCCCAAAACCTACTATACTTAATATCCCCTCCTTTAAAAAAGGAATCATCTACTTGTAAGCTACCATTTAACCCGCCTGTAAAGTAGGTATGTGAAGCATTAATATTTGCGCGCTGTAAATCAGTTAATTCATACGAAGTACCGTACCAGTTGTATTGCTGATGTTTGAATACCCCTTCTATTTGATATGACAATCCTTTATCTCTTTTGGAGTAAGTCAAACTTAAATCCGTGTCATAGAACTTATCATCTAATTGAACTTCTTTTATTTCTCCCTGGGCAGAATGATGACTTAATCCAATTGTGAAATTATCAGTATTATTAATGGGTAATGCTGCATAAAATTCCGCTAGTACATTTAAATAATTCCCTATAGCTAATGATGCATAATTTTTATATAACTTTTTAGGAGCCTGTTTTTCTACTACTGCAGCTTTCCCCTTCGAAGGAGTAAATGTTGATGCTACAGGTATTGAAAAAATTGTATATAATAGTACCTTTTTTTTCAAGTCAGTATCATCTATTATTACCGGAACCTCTTTAACCTTAAACGCATCTGAAACTGTTGGTGCATATGGTTTTACTACATTAATCACTTCAGTTCCAATATTACCTTCCTCTTCTTGTGAGAATGAAAATTGTACTGAAATAATTAGAACTAATATATATAATGTTTTTTTAGTCATCTTTTAATTTTTTAATAGTTCTACCCTTATATGCGTGGATAGAAATCAATACGCTCTAATATGGATCTGTTTTATAATTTCAAGACTATTCTCTCTAAAAAATATAACTCACTGATGCGTTAATTACCATCAACATCATTTTCTTGATCCATATTCTCTTTAATTGGATCGACATTAATAGACGAATTCCTTTTTGCTTCTTCAATTTTTATTCTTTGTAATTCTGATTTTGCATCGGTAACAACATCTTCATATTTAGTGAAATTTTCGATTACTTTTCCCAAAATATAAGTAGCTTGGAACGAATCTTCTAATTCATAATAGTTTTTAGCCATAAGTACCAATCCTTTTGCTGCATAATATTTATACCCAGAATAATCCCTTGTCAAGTTTTGAATTTTCACATTAGAGACGGCGTAGTCTTTGTCTTTATGTGTAAAATAAGCATCATAATACAATGCCTCAGCCACTAAAGAACCTTTAGCTATTTCTTGTACTTTTCCATACGCTATCCTTGCCTTACTCTCATCTCCTGTTTGTATCGCTGATCTTGCAATTACTACTTGGGCATCACTTTTTATAGCGTCTTCAATCTTGGGGTTTTGCAATACTTTTTCAGCATACACAACTGCTTCCTGGTAATTACCCAACTCATAATTTGATTTCATTAAATTGGTTAACGCAAAAACTTTATTCTGAGGAAAATCAGCTTCATTTTCTAATCTAGTTAAAATCAATTTGGCTTCTTGCCAGTTTTTAGCTTCTAAATACACTTGCGATAACCGAGCCAACGCTTGTTCAGTAAAAACATTACGTTCCTTTTCAATCACATATGTATAATGAGAAATTGTAGTCGCCTTTTCGTTATTTTTAAAATATGATTGCCCTAAATAAAAATGTGCTTTAGTTGCATTGATTCCATTAGGAAAACTAGATAAATACCCCGTAAAACTTTTAATTGCTTTTTTAACATTATTCGCTAAAAATTGCTTTTCAGCAGCTTCGTAAGTAGTATTATCTAAATCTGCATCGGAAACGGCAACAAAATCTAAGGTTTTTACCCAAACAACATACTCACCTACTCTATCCAAATCAATATAAATTAAACGAGCTGTTGCAACTGCTTGATTGGCCTCAGAAGAACCCGGATAATTAGAAGCTACCTGTTTAAATTTATTTAAGGCTTGCTCATTAGCATCATTATTATAATGCACTAACCCCTGTTTCAATAAGCCTCTTGATACATATGAACTTTTTGGATACTCATATAATAATTTATCGAAAGTTTTTAGTGCCTTTGAAGTATCGTTTATTAAAACATATGTATTCCCTAATTCAAACAATGCATCATCTGTATATTGTGAGTTTGAATAGTCCGCTAAAAACAGTTTCAAATCAGTTATTTTTTCTGCACTTTTACCTACAAAACCATAGGATATTGCTTTTTGGAAATGTGCATAATCAGCATCTACTCCATTTCTCTTTTTAACTTCGTTATACGTTTCCATTGCTTTCCAGTAGTCAGTAGTTACAAAATAACTATCTCCCAAACGCAAGTATGAATCTATTAATCTAAGCTCATCATCGGTATTTCCTTCAATAAAACTTAAAAAATATGGTATTGCTTGTTGATACTCTTTTTGTTTAAAATATCCGTATCCTAATTGGTAATTTAAATTCTCTGCTTCCTTGTACTGTGCTATACTATCATTCAAAGCAAACTCTTTATAACCAATTATCGCATCTTGATAATTATCCAACAAATAATCACATTCTGCTTTCCAAAACTGAGCTCTAGCAGTAAACTTAGAAGTTCTTGGTTCTTTTAGTGACTTATCAAAATGTACACCTGCATCACTAAACAGTCCTTCATTAAATAACGCTATTGCTCTATAAAATGCTACTTTTTGATAAGCTGTTTTATAATTTAAACCACTTTTACTCTCTAATAAGCCTAAGGCTTCTTTATAGTTTTTTGAAGTAATGTATGAATCAATTAATAAATTTTCAATTTCAACATTCTCTGATGAGTTTGGATAAGCACGGATATAATTTGATAATACTTCTGGCACGGATTGATACGGGTTTCCTACCTCATAACTCAATTTTGCATAATTCAATGCAGCGTCAGCCTTTATTTTTGGATCAAAATCCATTTCTGACGCATTTTTAAATGCGTTTAACGCCTCATTTTTTTTATCAATTTTCAAATAGCATTCTGCTAAATGGTAATATGCATTTTGTGCAACTGAATTTTCCCCGTCAATAATTTTATTAAATCCCGAAATTGCGGCTTGAAATTCAGTGCGTTTATAATATACATATCCCAATTGATAATGATCCGTATTGGTCCATTTTCCTTTTCTACCTTTATATTCTTTTAAATATGATAATGCTTTGTCATACTTTTTCAGGTTAAAAAAGCTCTCGCCAATAATCTTATTTAATTGTGAGCGTTCTTCATCATCCATCGCTAATGGCAAACGTTGACTTGCTAAATCAATAGCTTTATCAAAATTTCCTAATTTAAAATTCATGTCGGCTTGAAAATAAGCCATCTTTTCTTGATATTTTTTTTGATCTTGTACTTGATCAAAATATGATGATGCTTCATTATAATCATCACCTTGATATGCTAAAAACCCTAAGTAATATTTGGCTTGAGCACCGTACAATTCAGAATCTTCAATTTTATTAAAATACTTTTTCGCCTTCTTTTTTTGATTTGTATGAAATAACGAATATCCTTTTTTAAAGGAATAATGCTCCATTTCCTTCACACTTAAGTTACCATCGTCAACTCTGTCATACCATTTTAATGCATAAGCATATTTGCTGTTTCTAAAGTAATAATCACCCACACCATTGAACGCTGCATTGCGTTTGTTACTGGTTGGGTAATCTTCTACAAAACGTTCCATTAATTCATCGGCATTTCGCTGGTTTAACCTAACCGCACTATTTGCTATATAATAGGCACAATTCCCTTTTATCTGGGTATCGTCAGTTGTATTTTTTAGTTTCTCAAATAACGTTTGAGAAACTAAAAATTGTTCTGATTTATATAACGATAACGCTTTATCATACGCTACATTATCATGTGTGTATATTTTTGTTTGTTGGGCATTACTATTCCCTATTATAATAAACAGGAGTAACACCAATATAACATGTTGCTTTTTCATAAAAATATCTTGAAAATTGTTGCTCAAAAAACGAGTATAAAAATACTGTAAGCTAACATGAATAACGAACAAAAATGAAGTTAATTATATGAACTTATTAAACATTTTATGAATTACCTCATCTATTAACCCAAATTATTCACAGTCTGTCTACTACAAAGTGAAACTAGCTGCTGCCTAAGGAAATACTCAAAATATTTAGTGCTCAAAAGTGGAAATCCAATTCCTCCGATAAAAATTTCTGCGCTTCCCTTATCTAATTGCTATTTTTAACTTTTCATCATGAAAAACCGTGAATAATTTGGGTCACACTCAAATCAAAAAAAACATATATTTTAATTAAGCATCATTTTTATAACTTTTTGTTCTTACTTTTACCTTATAAACTACTTTTTATGTCAACTACCGTTTTAGAATTAAAAAACGCTTCTATTTTTCAGGAAGAAAACCTTGTGCTTTCTAATGTTAATTTAAAAATTAATAAAGGAGAATTTATTTACTTGATTGGTAAAACTGGATCGGGTAAAAGTAGTTTTATGAAGACTTTATATGCTGATTTACCTTTGCAAAAAGGAGAAGGATCCATCGTTGGACATGATTTAGTATCATTAAAAGAAAAAGAAATCCCTTTTTTAAGAAGGAAATTAGGTATTGTATTTCAGGACTTTAAATTATTAAGTGACAGAACCATATTAGATAATTTAGAATTTGTTTTAAAGGCTACTGGTTGGAAAAACAAAGAAGAAATAAAACTTAAGATTGAATCTGTTTTAACTAAAGTTGGGATGGATACAAAAGGTTTTAAATACCCTCATCAACTTTCTGGTGGAGAACAACAACGAATTGCTATTGCTAGAGCCTTATTAAACGACCCTGAACTGATTCTTGCCGATGAACCTACAGGTAATCTGGATCCTCAAACAAGTATAGAAGTAATGGGGGTTTTAAGAGACATAAACGCCAATGGAAACACCATATTAATGGCTACTCATGATTATGCTTTAATTTTAAAGTACCCTTCTAAAACATTAAAGCTTCAGGATAATAAAATATTTGAAGTGGTACAGAAAAAAAACTAGCCACAGTGTACATTTAGTATTTGAGGCTTTCCCAAATTTACTATGTTAAAATTTAGGTTTACTTTTTATAAATGTGTGGGTTCTTTCGAATTCCTTTTTTGAAGAACTTTCGTACTCCCATACGAACTTTACTATCTATATTTAAAATAAAATTTCTAAGTTTTTGATTTGGCCGCCCTACAAAAGAAGTCACATGAAATTCCTTATGACCTGATAATGCTTCTTTTGAAAAATAATAATTCGATATGCATTTTCTTGAGCCATCTACAAGCACTTTATTTACTGAATGTAATGATGTGTTATGAGTCGCCATAACTACAAGCCTATTTTGAACGCTTTCAATTTCTATAGCTTTATCATGAATTCCATTAGGCCATAATTCTAAATTACCACCGTTTAATTTCTCCCAATTTGGAGTTACATAATATAATAAATTTAATATCCTCCACCTATCTCGTTGATGATCATGAGAATTATCAATATGTGGGTTTAAAAAACAATCTTTATTCATTAAAGACACCCCTCCAGCATATAATTCCTTATCTGGCTCAATAACTATTTCAAAATCACAAATTTCACTTATCGCCCCAACTATTCTCTCATCTTGAAAAGCATAAAGTATTTCCTCTAACAAAGAATCATGTGCGTCCATCTGAGCAGAAACATACTTACATTGTTTCAGGCTTTTCTTTAATACAAGTTCTGATTTGTTTGGAAACACTACATTTGCCGCATCCACCAACTCTTTAGGTAAAATATTATCAATATAAAAGTAGCCAATAGTAGACTTTGATAACGAATATTGCTTTTTTAAATCTAATCGTTTTCTATCTAATTGCTTTAAAATTAGGGTTGCTACCTCTTGTCTATTCATCTATATTCTTTAACTTTACAAAATCAAAAGTACATTATTTATAAAAAGAATGTTACTTTCTATATAATATATTTTTTTTCAGATTATAAGTTCTAAATAAGAAAAATGCTCTCTATACTAATTCCAATATATAACTATGATGTTGTTTTGTTAATTAAAAAACTACAACAACAAATTACTTCTATAAATAGTAATATTGAGATTATATGTTGTGATGATTGCTCTTCTGATAAAACTATAAAAAATAAAAATGCTTTTTTCCTTCAATCACACCAAATTACATTGATAAATAACAAGGAGAATATTGGCAGAACAAGGTCTAGACAACTATTAGCAAACAAAGCAAATTATGAATGGATACTATTCCTTGATTCGGATGTACTCCCTGCTACTAATAATTTCTTATTAGATTATGTAAACTTATTAAATCCTAGGACAGATTGTATATATGGTGGCATTTGTTATCAAAAAAAAAGACCTGAAGTAAAACAGCTTTTAAGATGGCGTTTTGGAAACGAACGCGAAGATATTCAACTTTCAAAAAGAAACACTTCCCCTTACAAAAGTATCGCCTCTGGAAACTTACTTATAAAGAAAAATCTATTCTTATCAATAAATAAAAACCTATCAAATAACTGGTATGGCTATGATAATTTTTTTTCTAGCCAACTAAAGGAGATAGGAAGTACTATTATACATATAAATAATAAAGTTTTTCATTTAGGATTAGAGGATAATGCTACTTTTTTAAGAAAGAAAGAACTAGCTGCAAATACCATATATCAACTATATTTAAACAATCATTTTTCTAACAAGCACGATAATGGATTACTAAATGCTTTTTTAAAGCTTAATAAGTATAGACTTACTTCTCTTTATTGTTTTTTCTACAAATACTCTAAGAAATTTTTAAAAAAAAATTTAACAGGTAACAATCCTAATTTATTCTTTTTAGACCTTTATCGATTAGGTTATTTTTGTTCGCTAAGCTCTTCAAAAAATGCCTAGATTTTCTATAATTATTCCATTATATAACAAGGAATCACATATTATTGGCACCTTAGATAGTGTTTTTAAACAATCTTTTACAGATTATGAAATCATTGTTGTTAATGACGGCTCTACTGATAATAGCTTGCAACTAGTTTCTGAATTAAAACATAAAACCTTATTTGTTTTTAATAATAAAAATCAAGGTGTTTCACAGGCAAGAAACTTTGCTATGCAACAAGCAAGAGGCGAGTATTTTGCTTTTTTAGATGCCGATGACATATGGCTAACCAATCATTTAGAGAAACTAAATAAATTAATAGTTACCTATCCTAACAGTGGTCTTTACTGTACAAACTATATTTTTAACTATAACAATAAGTTCAAGACTTATACATACTTTCCTACATTACCTAAAGAAAAAAAATGGAGCGGAATTGTTCCCGACTTTTTTATAGACAGCCTTGTATTTAGAATAGCACTAACCTCAGCTACTGCTATACCAAAAGAAATAATATCAGAAATTGGTTTTTTTGACACCAATTTTACTTCTGGTCAAGATACAGATTACTGGATACGGATTGCTTTAAAAAAACCGGTTACATTCACTAAAGAACATACTGTTATGTATATGGCTGGAGCAGATAATAGAATTTCAGACCTATCAGTAAGAAAAAGAAAATGCATTACATTTGAAAAATTCAAAAAAGAAGAAAAAACGAATAAATCGCTTAAAAAATTTAATGACATGTGTCGTTATCGATTAGCTATTAAATATAAAATTACTGGTGATTTAAAAATGTATAAATACTATAAAAAGGATATTAATCTTCAAAACATTAGTTGGGGTAAAAAAATATTTTTCTTAATACCCAATTACATACTCCTCAAATTATGGCAATTTAAACAGTGGCTTAAAATTAAGAAAATTGATCTTTCTGTTTAATAAAATCAGTGAAATTTCTAATATAATCTTCTTCTAAAAACTCATCAGAAGCAAGCACCAAGCAAACACTTCCTGAAGAAAAATCATCCAATTCTCTCCAAATCCCTTCTGTTATCAACAAACCTTTATTTGGTTTATTTAACGTAATTGTTCTTTTTTGAACACCATCATTTACTATAACATTAAAACTCCCACTTAATGCTATTAGAAATTCTTGCTGATTTATATGGGAATGCCCTCCTCTTTTAGAGTCACATGGCACATCGTATAAATAATATACCCGTTTCATCTTAAATGGGATTACCTCTTTTTCAATTACAGATAAATTACCCCTCGGGTCAACTATTTTGGGAATCTCTATTATTTTTACATCATCAATTGTATTCATGTCTTTACATGTATTACTCATTTCAATATATTACTTTAAAATATTGAGCCATTCTTTAGAAATTATTTCTATATCTAATTTTGCAATGCTCTCCTTTGCATTTTTCTTACAGTAGTTATATAACTCCTGATTTAAAACAAATAAATCTATTGCTTCGGTAAGCGCTTTAACATTATTATTCTCTACAAGCAAACCATTAAATTTATTTCTAATAATTTCATTAGGCCCAGATTTACAATCTACAGAAATTATTGGGGTACCACAAGCAAGCGATTCAATAATAACCATCGGAAAACCTTCATGTCTACTCGTTAACATTGTAAATTTTGCATTTTTGACTATTGAAAAAGGATTTGAAACAAAAGGTTTGAATAAAATCATTTCTGACAAACTTAACTTGTTTACCATCTCAACTAACATTTCTTTATCTTTTCCATTACCCATTATCAATAATTTTATTTTACTCTTTGATAATATCGATTTTTGATAAGCGTCAATCAATAGTTTTATGTTTTTTGCTTTATCCAATAATCTACCATAAAACAAAATATAATTAAAATCAGTATCAACAGTATCAATCTCTTTTAAATCAATATCGTCCATTTGTACTGGGTTATATATTGTTTGTACATTTTTAAAACCATATTCATTAATTATTTTTTTTTCTATAGCCTTAGAAACTGTTACAATCTTATTTGCTTTTGCAAAAATTCTATTTAAAATAAAGTTATCCCCCGGTATATAAGTCTCCGTTTTATAATTATGAATATTATATATAATTGGTTTATTACAGAATGAAAAGTATGAAAAAACAATCTCTGTAAAAACTGATAAACGAGCCCTGTGATCAACGATAATATCTATTTTATTCTTTTTTATAAACCGTCTGATTTTTATATGTCTAATTACTTTGGCTTTAATTGAATCTTTCCCATTAAGTTCCAAACCTAAATTAAGTAATTTGCCTGAAAAGGGATAAGTTACACTATTTACTATTGTAATAATATATACATTAAAACCTAAGTCTTGAAATATTTTTGATTGCTGAGCCGCAACTCTCTCCGCTCCACCTCCGCCTAAAGAAGAAGTTATAATACAAATGTTTTTTTTTAATGTCAATTCCTTTCTGTTTGTTCCAAAAATAATAAAACCCTCGCCATTTATAAACAATAATGAATACTAAATAACTTATAATTTCTATATTCGTGGCATATATTTCTTTATTTTTAAAAAAAACATGCTAAAACAACCATTGGTTACAATTATATGCTCATGTTATAATCATGAAAATTATGTTTTAGACACTCTTAACTCCGTTATTCATCAGGAGTATAAAAACATTCAATTAATTATAGTAGATGATTATAGTAGTGATAACTCTAATAAAGTTATTACAACTTGGATAATAAATTACCCAGACACTATCTTTATTCAGAACCCGGAAAACTTAGGTATTACCAAATCGTTTAACAACGCATATAAATATGCAAAAGGTGACTATTTAATTGATTTAGCTGCAGATGACATTCTACTACCCAAATGTATCAAATTACAATTAGAAGTATTTAAAAACAGCAACTATACTAATTTAGGTTTGGTTTATGGTAATGCAATAGTAACGGATGATTCAGGTAAATTTATCCGATATTATTTCCCTCAAAATGAAGATGGCAGCTTAATAAAACAGCGCCCTACTGGAAATGTATATGAATACATTATTTCTGATGTATACAGTCTTTGTTCTGTGACCGCTATGATAAAAGCAGAGACATTCGAATATTTAAATGGGTATGACCCAGATTTACATTTTGAGGATTTAGATTTTTGGATTAGAGCCTCAAGAGAATATGAATTTGATTTCATTAATTTAATTTTGGCAAAAAAAAGAGAACTCAAAAACTCTTTAGGTGATAGTTTCTTCAAAAAAAACACTTATTATAAAAAATTTAACTATTCAGTATATAATATATTAAACAAAGCATTTGCATTAAACAGAAATAAACAAGAGCATAAAAGCTTATTGAAAAGAACTTTTATAATGATGAAACGGGCAGCAAGAGCTTTGGATTTTAAACTATTTTTAATATATGTATTATTCTATTCCAAAGTATTTTATTATAGCAAAATAGATCCTGATTAATTAACCTCTCCAATTATTTTTGCTGGACAACCTCCGATAATAACATCATTAGGAAAACTCTTGGTTACAATTGCCCCAGTTGCTACTACTGAATTTTCACCAATAGTAACTCCTTTTAAAATAGTAACATTATTCCCTATAAAAACTTTATCGCAAATTATTACTCCTTCAGGGTTTGGATCAGTATTTGAACGATTATTTTTATTTAGATCATGAAAATTACTATCTGAAATACTACAATTATATCCAATTAATACATTACTCCCTATTGAAATTTTTTTTTCAGAAATTATTGACAATGAATTATTAATATATGTGTTACTCCCAAAACTAATTTGTGCTGTTTTTGCTCTAGCCTCAATATATGCATATGTATTATAATACATAGGAGAATTAATCACCCCTATTTTCACATTATCATTAAATACTATTTTTCCTTTCCCCTTTAAGAGTACTGGTTGTTGAGCTACAAATGCGCCTTTTAAATTTACTGTGTCCGAAAATATTTTATACTTTAATTTCAGTAAATACATATATAAACGACTTAAAAACTGCTTCATCTGTTTATTATTATTATTATTATATTTTGTTATTACCAAATAAATGTTTTCTTAACAAGAAAACAATTAAAATAAAACAAATAATATATCTTAAAAAGTGTGCCAATACAATTCCTTCTGCTCCTATTGATTTGATAAAATAAATAGAAAAACCATAAAATAATACTAATGAAATCAACTCCGTAACAATAAACTGTATCACCATTTTTTTAGCAAGAAACTGATGCGCCATTATTAGCGTAGCTATTTTAATAAAATCCCCTAGTAATTGCCATTTAAACAAAAAACTCATCGCTAAAAAATCTTCTCCATGCGTTATCTCAATAACCCACTCTTTTAAAATAAAAATTAATATCATACCAATAGCAAACAAAGGCAAAAGTGTTTTATATATAGTAAACACTTCTTTTCTAAATTCTATACTAGTCTTTATTTTTGAAAATTTTGGAATAACATACAGCGTTAAAATAGCAGATGAAAACATCAAATATTGTCTTGATAAATTTGTCATAGATGTCCAATATCCAGCATCTGTTTCACTAATTTGATTTTTTAAATGCCCTCGCAAATCTATATCTATAAAATTTCCCAACAATGTAGCTACAAAAGACATTAAGGTAAAACCAAATAATTTATTCTTATAAGGTATTGTTAATGTAAAATTTTTATAATCTAAGTATTCCTTTAATGTTTTAGAAAAAAAATAAAACAGTATAAAAAACTGCATTATTGGTAAAATAGCTATCGCAAATAGCGCTCCATTTAAGTTTTTATAATATAATAGTGAAATTAAAAACACAACCCCAAAACAATAATTTACCAGCTCTATTTTTACAAATTTTTTATATGCTGAAAGGCCATTAATTATACCGTTTACTATCCTATTCATTGCTATAAAAGGAACTGCTATCGCTAAAACTTTAAAAACAAATGTAAAATCACTCCCTTCTGGAAACAACCATTCATTCCAATAAGAGGCTCCAAAAAACAAAACACAGAAAGAAATTATACTTGTAAAAAAAAGATATACAAAAGTTGTTGAGAACAACTTCAATAATTCTTCTTTATCCTCCTTATACTCGGCTACATATTTAACAATTCCATTAAACATCCCTAGTGTTGAAAAGGACTGAATCATAGGAATTATATTCCTTAAATCACCTATAAAAGCTACACCAGCAGGCCCTAGTTTTTCAGCAACTATCCTTTGAGACACCACTCCTAATAAAGCTCTGACACCTATAGCTACGGAATTTAAAGAGGTTATCTTTAATAATAAATTTTCTTTTATGAAAGCAGGTGACTTCAATTAAAACTTGTTTAAAATGGAAACTATTTTTTTGGTGGCGGAAATAGTCTGAATAGGACTTATAGGTAAACTTAATACTTCGTCATGTATTTGCTCAGTAATTGGTAATTTTAAATACCCATATTCTTTCAATGCCTTTTGTTTATGTGGGGGAATAGGATAATGTATGACCGTTTGTATTTCATTATTTAATAAATATTTTTGTAATTCATTCCTACTTTTACATTTAATTACAAATACATGGAATACATGGCTATCTGATACATTGTAGCTTGGTAAAGTAATTTTATTATTATTTATATGTTCAAAATAATATTTTGCTAGTACTCTTCTTTTATTATTGTCTGCATCTAATTGTTTTAATTTTATGGATAAAAAAGCGGCTTGGAGTTCATCTAATCTCGAGTTAACTCCTTTTATATCATTTTTATATTTTTCAGACGCGCCATAATTCCTTAATTTCTGAACAATTGCAAATAACTCTTGGTTGTTTGTTGTTATTGCTCCCCCGTCACCTAATGCACCTAAATTTTTACTCGGATAAAAACTAAAAGCTCCACCATCAGATAAATTCCCTGCTTTAACTCCATTCACATCAACTGCACCATGAGCTTGGGCTGCATCCTCAATTACTAATAAACCATGTTTTTTTGCTAACACATTAATTTCCTTCATATCAGCTAATTCACCATACAAATGTACAGCCAAAATCATTTTAATTTTTGTTGTTATCTGTTTTTCTATATTTTCTACAGAAATAATAAACTCATTTTCATTTGGCTCAACTAAAACAGGGATTAATCCTGCATTTATTAACCCTAAAATTGAGGCTATATATGTGTTTGCAGACACCAAAACTTCATCACCTACCTTTAGCTTTCCTAATTCAATATATCCCTTACATAATAGTGTTATAGCATCCAACCCACTGGCTACACCAACACAGTGTTTAGTTCCACAATATTCGGCAAACTCATTTTCAAATTGCATGAGCTTATTCCCAAGAATGCATTGTCCTGCATTTAAAAAGTCTGCAAATACATTTTTAAATACTGATTCAAACCTAGCATTTAGTTGTTGTACATCTAAAAATGGAATCATATAAATACTTGTGATAAATTTGCGTGATTTTTTGTTTCAATTTTATAGGTTTTGTACGTCGTAGCCCTAGCTCCGAACCCCTCTTTCCAAAACAACAATCCCTTATTAATTGACCTTCCTTCATTTTCGGTTGAAATTCCAAAATCAAAAAAAGATTTGTTTTTAAAAACTTCTTTTATCAAATAATAGTGTAGAAAGTCTAGACTCCCTAACTTATTATTATCGCTATTTCCTGAGATATATTGTGAATGAGCGACATTATTTGTTTCAAAAACTGTTGTCCCTGCAACTAATTCACCTTTATCATATACATTAAATTGCCTGATGTTTTCTGGAAAACATTTTTTCAATAATTTCATTTCATTTAAACCGTGTACAGGACTTACATTATATTTTTCTCTCAAATTAGGAATTAATATTTCGTTCCAAAAAGAGTCTAATCCTTTTACTTCTATTATTTTTAAACCAAATTTCAATCCTCTTTTATACCCTTCCATTCTATTACTAGAAATAGCAATACAACTATCCATTTTAATAGTTGATGAAATATCTACCTTTATAATTTCAGCATCTAATAAGAATCGAATATATTCAAATTCACCACTTGGGCTAGAGGTATAAATTTCAGGTAACTCCTTCAAGTACAAATATTCTATTTTATGTGTAGTAAGATATTTTAGTACATATTCAATAATTAGTATATACTCTTCAAACTTAGTTTTTGATTGAACTACAAATCCTCCATAAGTTAATCCTTGATGAGAGTATAGTTCATTACCAACTATATTAGCCGCTAATACTCCTACCAATTTTCCTTTTTTAAAACACAATAATGAATAATCTACAAACCGATCCTTATGATAATCCATGAAATTTCGGTTAAACAAAAAAGTTGCATTTTTTGCCGTCGATATAAATCCATTCCAAAGTTCCTTGTCTTCAGGGTTGTATTTCCTTACTTCTATCAATTCGTTTTTATTTGAATTTTTAGTAAAAATAGTGTTTTTTTAACTGAACAAATAACCAATAGCTAAACGGATTATTATGATTTATATTTTGTTTGTATATTGACGACATTTAAAACTTAATCTCATGTCAAAAATACTACTTACATTGTCTTTATTAGCTACCATATACTCTAGTAAAGCTCAAAATTTACCTGTAAATGCAAAATCAGGAAAAATAACATTTATGAAAACTATTGATGCTACAGGACTTACTGCACAACAATTATACGATATTGCTAAAGAATGGGGAGGGAAACAAAATTTCATAATTGAAGAAGATAAATCCGGAGCTAAAATAACCTACAAAGGTTCTTGTAAAGTTGAATACCCTGCTGTTAAAAGCGCTGAAAAATTTAGTGGTGATGTACAATTCAAATTTCAGTTTGGAGCAAAAGAAGGTAAGTACCGTTATGTATTTACAAATTTCACACATATTGGATCTCCTGAAGACGCTGGTGCTTTAGAAGATGCTGAACCAGATTGTACTTTTAAGAAAATTTCTATTCGTGGCTGGACGGTTTTAAAGAAAAACACCCATAAGGAATTACTAAAACTAATTGATACCTTAACTAAAAAAATCACTGCGGAACAAAATGATCCTACAAAAAGTGACGATTGGTAATATATCCGTTTTAACAAAAAAAAAGAGGATCATGTAAATCATGATCCTCTTTTTTTTTATTAAAACATTGCTACTTCCTTTTTTGCTTCTTGAAATTCTAAAAGTATTTCTTTTAAAATTTCAGCTGCTGGTTTAATATCATGTATCAACCCAGCTACTTGTCCAATTTCTAATTCTCCTTCTTCTAAATCTCCTTCAAACATTCCTTTTTTAGCTCGTGCTCTTCCAAGTAATTCTTTAATTTGCTCTATATTGGGGTTTGTTTTATATAATTCTTGTAGATCATTATAAAACTTATTCTTTATTAATCTTACCGGAGCTAATTCTTTTAAAGTTAACTGTGTTGCCCCATCTTCTGCTTGAACAACAACATCCTTAAAACTCTGGTGCGCTGAAGATTCCTTACTAGCTACAAATCTACTTCCCACTTGCACTCCGTCAGCACCTAAAACCATTGTTGCCAACATACCTCTTCCTGTAGCAATTCCTCCTGCTGCAATTAACGGTATTTTAATCGCTTGTTTCACCATAGGGATCAATGTCAAGGTTGTAGTTTCATCTCGTCCGTTATGCCCTCCTGCTTCAAAGCCTTCAGCAACAATTGCATCTACACCTGATGCCTCAGCTTTTAATGCAAATTTCACATTACTTACTACATGCACAACTGTCACTCCACGCTCTTTTAACCAAGAAGTCCACGTTTTAGGATTTCCAGCAGATGTAAACACGATAGAGACTCCTTCTTCTATGATGATATCCATAATCTCTTCGATATTAGGATATAACATCGGTACATTTACACCAAACGGTTTGGAGGTTGCTTTTTTGCATTTTTGAATATGCGCTCTTAGCACATCTGGATACATTGACCCAGCTCCTATTAACCCTAATCCTCCAGCGTTACTTACTGCAGAAGCCAATTTCCACCCAGAATTCCATATCATTCCTGCTTGAACAATTGGATGTTCTACATTAAATAATTTACATATTTTATTTTCCATAAATCAATAAAAATCCTTCCTGAATTACAGAAAGGATCTAAAAAATTAAGTTGTTATTTGCTACTAGTCTTTTACTAATTTTAATGTTTGTGACATATTTCCATTAGTAAATTTCAATAAATATATCCCCCTATTTAAATGTGAAACTTTTATTGTTTTTTCTGTTGCATTTATCTCTTGAGTAATTATTTTTTTTCCTAATACATTAAATACTGTTACCGAAGCCTTTTGCATGCTTTTAGGTAAATTAACTTTAACATTATCAGTTGCTGGATTAGGGTAAATTGATATTACTTCATTTAATTCTAACTCATTTACTGAAAGTGACCGCGCTAATTCTAGATTTGGAATTCCATATCCTAATTCATTATTTGGTGTTGCATAAATAGAAGCAGACTCCTTAACATATTGAATTATCTCTGCATTAGTTTTCCCTGGTAAAGATTGCCATAAACACGCAACACCCCCAGCTAATAATGGTGATGAATATGATGTCCCATTTCCTGCTGATACATTTCCTGAAGTATTAATATAAGAAGCTCCTTGTCCCTGAACGCAAACATCCGGCTTAAGCCTATTATCAGATGTAGGTCCTTTAGAACTAAAAAATGCATAAGTTCCTGCAGAATTTACTGCTCCTATTGTAAATACATTTGGTCCATCTGCTGGCACACCTACTCTACCTCCCCATGATCCATCAGAACCAGAATTTCCAGCTGCATTAATCACTACCATTCCTTTAGTATATGCTATTTCAGCTCCTCTAGTTATGAATGAAGTACTCCCATCCAAATCAGTAATATAATCATAATTATATTTCGATTCATCAAAAGTTGTATATCCTAATGAAGTGTTTATGATATCTACTCCAACATAATCTGCTTGCTCTGCAGCCATAACCCAATAGGTTTCTTCTGCAGGTGTTTCCGGTATAGCGTCTTCTGATATATATAAATAAAAACTTGCTTCTGGAGCAGAACCAATATATTTTGTTGCTCCGTCATAATATCCTGCTATAAATGACAATACATTAGAACCATGTGAATTCCCAGTATAAAAATTTGCTGAATTGTTTACAAAATCATATCCTCCAAGAATCTGTCCGTTAGTTCTAATTTTATCGAATCCTGCATTCGTATCTACGTTAGGGAAACCAGCATCAATTACAGCTATTGTTATTCCTGCTCCTGTAAAATCTAGCTCATGTAATTTATGCGCATTAAACATCTCCATCTGATTTTGAGCTTGTCCATAATCATAAACTATACGTGATGTATTTTCTGTTGGATACTTATTTATATGTACTGACGCAGCTTTGGAACTTGAAACTTTCCCTCCAGGGTTCAATGAATTATCAGCAAACTCAATACTATTTATATAAGAAAACGTTGTTGATAAAGCATTAACGTCAGCTTGAGATCCTATTACATGAATTGCATTCAACCATTTAGATGCTCCTACATATGTAATTCCTGTAGCATTAGAAATATCTGTAATATAACTGGGGGTTACTGGAACATCTGAAAACTCTAAGGAAATCCCTTGATTTGTTCTTCTATCTAATGCTTTCTGAGTCAGCATTGTTAATGGATTCGCTAGATAAGTTGCTACATTTGCTTTACCTCCTAGGTAAATCCATGCATGTTCTTGTGAGAAAGAAAAATTAATACTCAATACAAGTAAAAAAAGGAATGTTTTTTTCATTATAATGTTGATTTGGGTTAACTCCCTGCAAGTTACGAAATTACTCCTGAACCTACCAATTCATCACCTAAATAAAATGCAGCAAACTGACCTTCAGTTATTGCACTTTGTGCTTCTTCAAAACGAACATACAAACCATTATCTGCTTTGTATAACATTGCATTTTGTAAAGGCTGACGATACCTAATTCTTGCTTTTACTGATAACTCATCCCCAGTAGCTAATTCCATATCTTCTCTTACCCAATGCAATTCTTTATTTGTTATAAACAATGCGCTTCTGAATAAACCTGGGTGTTTCCCTCCTTGACCAGTATAAATAACATTTTCTTTTACATCAGTATCAATCACAAATAAAGGTTCTGGCGTACCACCAACTGCTAGGCCTTTTCGTTGTCCTTTTGTGAAATAATGAGCACCTTGGTGCTTACCTACAACTTTACCATCATTGATATTGTATGAGAATTTCTTTGATATATAAGCTAACTCTTCTTCTTTAGTTGAAAAGTTTGGTGTTTCAGTGTTATAAATAAGGTTATCGGAAGCTACCTCTACGATTACTCCTTCTTTTGGCGCTAACTTTTGCTGTAAAAATTCAGGCAAACGTACTTTTCCTATAAAACATAATCCTTGAGAATCCTTTTTATCAGCCGTAACTAAATCTTGCTCAGCTGCTATTTTTCTCACCTCTGGCTTCGTTAATTCACCAATAGGGAACATTGCTTTTGACAATTGCTCTTGTGATAATTGGCATAAGAAATAAGATTGGTCCTTATTCCCATCTAATCCTGCTTTTAGTTGGTAAATTTCTTTCCCATCTTTTTCTATAACCCCTTTTCTACAGTAATGTCCTGTTGCTACATAGTCAGCTCCTAAGTCCAATGCTATTTTTAAAAACACATCAAACTTTATCTCTCTGTTACACAATACATCTGGGTTTGGAGTACGCCCCATTTCGTATTCTCTGAACATATAGTCAACAATACGATCTTTATATTCTACCGATAAATCAACAGTTTGAAAAGGAATACCTAGTTTTTCTGCAACTAACATTGCATCGTTACTATCCTCTAACCAAGGGCATTCCTTAGAAATTGTTACCGTATCATCATGCCAATTCTTCATGAATAAACCAATAACTTCATATCCCTGTTCCTTTAACAAATATGCAGTGACACTTGAATCTACTCCTCCAGACAAACCAACTATTACTCTTTTCACAAATTTCTCTTTTTAAAAGTGTAAAGTTACAAATAAAAAAAAGGTCCGAAGACCTTTAAAATTTGATAAATACTTTACTATATTTATTATTACTTTTTCTTCTTTTTTAATGGATTATTAGAAAGTGTATAGTCTTTCTTTCTTACCAACTTTCCATTTTCGTAATATTTCCAAATTCCCTGAGGTTTATCCATTTTATATTTACCCGTTAACGATTTTTTTCCTGTTTTATCATACTCTGCAAATAAACCATTTGTTTTTCCATTTACAAATACATACTCGCTAGTCAATTTTCCGTTTGGTGCATACATTAATTTCTTTCCATGCGACAAATCATTTTTAAATTCTTCTGTTTGCAACACCTTACCATCTTCATAAAAAGATGTTTTTGTTCCATTTAACATTCCATTTTCATACTCTTCCTTTTCAATCAATACTCCAGTATTCCTTTCATATGAAGACCAAGTCCCTATACGCTTCTTCCCTTTCATACTCCCTTCTGATAGGAATATCCCCTTAGAGGTATAATATTTCACTAATATAATATCTAATTTAGGAGAAAACACTTTTATACATGAAGGATGTTTTCCTTTTGGTTCCTTGTGAAAAAACTCAAAGACTCCAATTTCTTTACCATGATTAAACTGTCCTTTATAACGAAGATTCTTTGTGCCATCATAATATTTCATCCATTTTCCGTGGCGTTTTCCGTTTTCATCAAATGAATTTAAGTCTTGTCCAAAAATATTAGACATAAAAAATATAGTTATAAGTAGAACGATTTTTTGCATAGAGATATAATTATTTTTTAATAACGCAATTTACTATTATTTAGTCTAGCAAAAAAGCTGCCAAAAAAAATGGAAGCTTTAATTATTAAATTAATCCTTAGTTTACTAACGAACTGATATTATTTTCTTCATAGTACTCTTGTCTTCTGAAGTAATCCGAACAAAATACACCTGATTTGCAAACATTTTATGATTTAAATCTAAAGTAGTTACTTTATGATAATAAACATCTTTATCTACAACTGTTTTCACTAATCTTCCTCTAATATCAAATACTTGAATTTTAGCTATTAATCCATTTTCTATTTCGTATTTAATTCTCACGTTATCTACAAATGGTACTGGATAAATTGAAAATATTGGCTTATCTTCCGTCAATCCAGCTACTACTTTATCATAATCTGTTTCTGACAATAAAACTCTACATTCATCAAACCCTCTATTAATTGCATCCACCGCTTCAGTAATACTAGAATAAGGTAAGCTTCCAATATTATGACCCCCTAAGGCGTCATTAGCTAAATCAAATAAGCCTTGAACAGTATTTAAATTATTAGCTTCTAGTAGTGAAATTACATCTTCAGGAATCTTAAACATTTGAACAGAGTTTTCACTATATATTTCAGATCCACACTCTACAATAGCTGCTGTATAGAATGTTTTTTTTAATTAATACATACTTAATACTCCTCCTACATGTAAATTAAAATACAATGTCATTGTTTGACTCAATAAGTTATTTTTAATCTTACCTCTTCTTGGTCCTTTATCAACTAATGGAACATTATTCCACGTTACCATTAGGCCATATGCCGTATACCCTAATAATTTATTTGAAGGACCTCCTCCAGGCAACATTTTAAATATTTTATCGTCTTGAACATCGCTTAATTTTAATCTGAAATATTTATCAGTATTCTTATCTCCGAAATCAAAATGATCTCCAGAAGCTTTTAATGCTCCTAACATTATATGTTTGGCATTTACTCGTTGGTTATCAGGTATGCATGCTAATCCTCCTTGGTTACCATAGAATCCTTGAGTATAACTACAAGATGCACTCGGTTCATTTGGATCTGGCTGAGTTATTTCAATATTACAAGTGGTATAACATCCTGAACTATCGGTTACGATTACTGCATAAGTCTGTGCAGATAATCCTGTTACATGAGCTGTTGTTACTCCACCTGTACTCCATAGATACTCATAAGGTGCAGTTCCACCACTTGGTATTACTGTTGCTTCACCATCACTTCCTCCATTAGTACTTACCGGGCTATCCTCTGTTATATCACAACTCAACATTCCAGGCTCACCAATTGTCACTTCTTCATCTGCGGTACAACCATTAGCATCTGCCACTACTACACTATACGTTCCAGCTGATAAATCACTTAAATCTTCACTTACTTCTCCATTACTCCATATATAGGTATATGGAGTAATTCCACCACTTACTGTTAAATTAATTCCCCCATCAGAACTACCATAACAACTACAACCTGTAGTAGCTCCCTCAGCTTCTGCGGATGCATCTAACTTTGATCGTTCACTTATTGACACATTACATTGTGTTGAAACATCTGCGGAATCCGTTACAGTTACTGTATGTGATCCAGCATTTAGATTTTCAGCTTTCTGTGTGTTCTCATTATTATCCCATAAATATTTATATGGCGGTAATCCTCCTTCTGCAGTTACTGTTGCGGATCCGTCATCTCCATCATAACAGGTTATTTCACTATCTTGAGAAACTGTACAACTTAATTGATTTGGGTCTGGTTCCGTTATTACAACATCACAAGTGGTATAACACCCTGTACTATCGGTAACGGCTACTGCATAACTACCTGCTGACAATCCTGTTACATGAGCTGTTGTTGCTCCTCCTGGACTCCATGAGTAGCTATAAGGTACAGTTCCACCACTTGGTGTTATTGTTGCAACTCCATCACTTCCTCCATTAGTACTTACTGGGCTATCCTCTGTTATATCACAACTCAACATTCCAGGCTCACCAATTGTCACCTCTTCATCTGCGGCACAACCATTATCTCCTGTAACGGTTACCATATATACTCCTGCAGGCAAATCATTTATGCTTAATGTATTACCAATACTCACTCCTAGATTATTGGTTTTTCCCAATTATACTGATAAGGAGAAACTCCTCCTGTAGCTAAAACACTAACTGACCCATTACTTCCTTCAAAACATGAAACTGGTGTATTAGAACATTCTAAATTAGGCACTTCATCATCTAAAATTATAATCGTAGAACATTCACTACTACAACCATTAGCTAGCTGTTACTGTTAAGGTATATTCTCCAGCTACAGTAGTAGTCGTATTTTGAGTAACTGCACTAAAATTATCTGGGCCTGACCAAGAATAACTTGCGACGCCATCCGCTCCTCCAATTAAATTAACTGTTGTTTTATCACAACATAATGGACCGTCATTATCTGCAGTACACACTGGAACCGTATTATCTAAACCTACTGTCGTTTCACATGTAGATATACATCCATTTGGTGCCGTTACCATTAAAGTATAAACTCCGACAGTATCTATTGGAATACTACTAGACTCTGTCCACTGATACGTTACTCCTTGAGTTGTTGAACTACCATCTAAAATCACACTCGCTTTAGCACCTGTTTCAATACACGTTAACGGACCATCGTTTGTAGCGCTACAATCAGGTAAAGAAGCATCTAATAAGTTAACCGAACATTCATCCTTACATCCAGCGGCGTCTTCCACTTTAACCGTATAAGATCCTGCACTAAGCCCTGTAAATGTGTATTGCTCTTGTTCTGTGACTCCCGGAGAACCAATAGGTTGACCTTGGCTATCACATAAAATATATGTAACCCCTGTGCCTGAAAAACCACAAGTAACATTTGCATTAGAAACTGTTACCATAATGGTTCCACTGGGTGTATTTTCATTACACTCTGGATCTGTAGCACTACAATTTACTGATATATCACAGACATCATTTTCACAATCATTACATTCCAATGCATTTACTAAAGCACATTCTTCAATTCCGGGTAAAGATGCTAAGAATTGATCACTAGGAGAATCATCTGTTATTATATCACCAACACAATAATGATTAATATTTACATTCCATGTGGTAACGGAACTACTGATAGCTACATTTTTTATAACGTCCAAATTATTAATGCTTCCCGTAGTGCCATTTGGTCAAGTTATATTAATATAAACA
The DNA here is from genome assembly GCA_002733415.1 of Kordia sp. GTDB lineage: Bacteria > Bacteroidota > Bacteroidia > Flavobacteriales > Flavobacteriaceae. The sequence goes on from NVVR01000005.1 coordinate 64,905, forward strand.
GCAAAATTCCCACTTGGTCCACGGAATAATATATCGGTACCTTTTATTTCAATGGCCCCTCCTTTAGCATCAAAATTACCTGAATTATGCCACCCTAAGGATACACAGGTATCAATATAAGTATCATTAGAGCCGTTATTCTGATAATTTTCACCAATGCGCAAACATCCTCCTTCATAATACCTTGTACCTGATTCTCCAACCCAATTTTGAGCTATATCAACTGAAGAATTTTAAATGATTACCGTACCATAATTATAAAAATTACCACTCAAGTCAGTCCTAGATCCATCTGCCACTGCTTCATTATTCCAAATAGGCAATCGGAATTCTGCATTACATATATTGAAAGTTCCATTTGCTTCAACAAAAACCGATCTTCCAAATCCACCACCACTTAATGGAGTAATAAATGATCCTCCATTCAAATTCACCGTTGCTCCACTTTTTACTCGTAAATCGTTTTGTAAGTTATAAACCACATCATGATTTATATTTACTATTTGACCATTAGTCAGATTCCCTCCACTTAAAGCGGGGACAATTCCTGTGGACCAATTATTTGGATCATTCCATTTAAAATAAGTTCCAGAAGCCTCGCTATTACCTGGAATAGTAACTGTCATTGTAATTCCTAAACCTGTAGAATTGTACGTTTGACTAAATGAAGTGATAAAAGTTAAAAACAAAAAAGGTAAAAGCAGTAATATACTTTTAACCTTAATATTAAAAACAATTTTTATGAATTTTAAAATGTAGCAACAGGTTACCTCATCTTTTAAGAGTGCACTTTTTTCCATAACATAAACTTTTAAAAATCATTTAATTTTTAAAAGTTTCCTTGGAGGCAGCTTTGGAGGCTATAAATTATTCTAGGCTTAATATTACTTCAGCTAAGTCTCAATAGGGGTGAGCTTATTATTTTTAGTGTTTTTAACAACGCTAAAGTATTTATGTAGTTACAATTGAATACAAAAAAAAGCACCCAATTGTCTTAGGTGCTTATAAAGTTACAACTTTTATTTTAAAAAAAGTTGTGTTATTTTTTGATGTTTTTCTGTTTTTCAGCCTCTTCCATCATTTCTTGCATTTTTTTCTGGAATTTATTTTGCTTTTTAGGCTTCTTTTTATTCTCATTAATTTGAGCTAATAATTTCTCCTCATCAATGAAGAACTTCTTAATAGCCAACATTATAGTTATGGTTAATAAGTTAGATACAAAGTAGTATAAACTTAATCCACTTGCGTAATTATTAAAGAATACCAACATCATTAATGGAGAAAAATACAACATGTATTTCATCATCTTTTGCATGTCAGGCATTCCTTCTTGTACAGGTTGCTGCATATTTGCTTGTTGGCTTTGTGTCATACGCATGTAAAAGAATATTGCTACAGAAGCAAATATTGGAAACAAACTAACATGATCACCATATAATGGTAAATTGAATGGTAATTTCAATACCTCATCATACGCTGCTAAATCTTCTGCCCATAAAAAGTTTTTCTGACGCAATCCTATTTCAGAAGGGAAAAAACGGAATAAAGCAAAGAAAATTGGCATTTGTAATACTGCTGGTATACAACCGGACATCATACTAACACCTGATTCACGTTGCATTTTCATGGTTTCTTGCTGACGCTTCATTGCATCCTTCTTATCTGGATACTTCTTGTTAATCTTTTCCATTTCCGGACGAATAACTTTCATTTTAGCACTAGATAAGTATGATTTATATACTAATGGTGACATGAAAATACGTACAACAATAGTCATTAAAATAATGATTAACCCGTAGCCTAAACTCGCTCCTAAATGAGCACTTAAGAATCCGAATATAGGTATGAATAAAAATTTGTTAATCCATCCGAAAATCCCCCAGCCTAAGTTCACATTTTTCTCTAAACCTAAATCTGTATATGATTTTAGAATTTGATAATCATTTGGCCCAAAATACCATGACATGTTCTGATTGATTTCCCCGCCAGCAACATTTAATGGAGCCTGTAATTCAAATCCTTTTAAGAAATCAGCCTCAGTAGTATCACTTTCAATATAATTATCTTGGGTAACTGTTATTTTCTTAAACGTAGTATCAGCTAATAATATAGATGAAAAGAAATGTTGTTTAAAACCAACCCAATTTACATTTTCAGCAATATCATCACCTTCTGTTAAACCTAAACATTCTAAATCACCATCTTCAAAAAAGTGAATTGCAGTATTTTGATTTTCATAAGTTAAACTCTTCTCATTCACGCGAGCTTTTAAGTCCCAATTTAAATCTACTCCATTTGAAGTATTGATAACATTTGCTAAGCCTTGAGATTTAATGGTAAAATCTACCATATAATCATCAGCCTTAATCTCGTATCTATACTCTAAAAACTGAGTTTCAGATACTTTTAATTTCATAGATACTACTTGATTCCCACCATTTTTAGATATCGTTGGCTCAAAGTATAAATCCTTTGTATTTAATATTCTGTTATCAGTAGTTGTTAACTTAATATTTAATGAAGAATTCCCATCTTTCACTAAATATAAAGGTTGCTGATCATGAGTTTTAAAATCTTTTAATTCAACAGAACTTAAATACCCTCCTTTATTCGTAAATTTTAGTTTTAAAACATCATTGGTGATTTCTGTAACCGCATTGGTTGCTGATGGTAAACTTGCACTGTAAGCAAAATTCCCTAATTTATTATTTAACTGAACTAAAGATACAGAATCTTTAACAGCATTGGCAGAAAAATCAGTTTCAGTAACAACTTTTGTTTTTGCTTTTTCAGATAAAACCTCACTAACAACCTCTACACTTTTTTGAGTTTCTGCCTGTTTTAGTTCATCTTCAGTTGGCCTGTTATTATAAAACATCCAAGTCACTAACCCCATTATTAGTACGTACCCTATAAGTTGTTTTGGGTTAAACTTTTTTTCTTCCATTCTGTTTTTTATTATCATATAAAAACACACTCCAAAAAGAGTGTGCTCTCATTTTTAATTATCTTAATCAAAAAAAATTCCAAAAGTCAATTTAATGACGTTTTGACAGATTCTATTATTTATTTTCAAGAGCAGCTTTTACAAATGCCACAAATAATGGATGTGGATTTGCTACTGTACTTTTATACTCTGGGTGATACTGTACTCCGATAAACCAAGGGTGCGTAGGGATTTCTACAACCTCCACTAATCCAGTATCAGGATTAAAACCTGTTGCAATCATTCCTGCTGCTTCAAGTTGCTCCATGTATTCATTATTAAATTCATAACGATGTCTGTGACGCTCAGAAATTTGTGATTTCCCGTATATTTCAAAGACTTTACTTCCTTCTGTTAAATCACATTTCCAAGCACCTAAACGCATGGTTCCACCTTTATCAACAACAATTTTTTGTTCTTCCATTAAGTTGATTACCGGGCTTGATGTATTTTCATTCATTTCAACTGAATTAGCATCTTTCAACCCTAATACATTTCTTGAATATTCAATTACTGCCATTTGCATTCCTAAACAAATCCCTAAAAATGGAATGTTATTTTTTCTTGCATATTGTACAGCTAGTATTTTTCCTTCAATACCTCTTCCTCCAAAACCTGGTGCTACTAAAATTGCATCAACTTCTTTTAAATCATTTTCAGCAACATGCTCTGAATGAATTGATTTAACAATTACTTTTACTTCATTTACAGCACCTGCATGAATAAAAGATTCTAATATTGATTTGTAAGAATCTTGTAATTCAACATATTTACCAACTAAACCAACAGTAATTGTGGATTTTGGATTTTTATGTCTTGACACAAAATTATTCCAAATTTCTAATTTCGGAGTCTCATTTAATGGTAACTTTAATTGGTTTAACACTACGACATCTAACCTCTCCTCCAACATTAAATTTGGTACATCATAAATAGTGGATGCATCAATAGATTGAATAACCGCTTCTTGCTTTACATTACAAAATAATGCAAGTTTACGTCTAATAGCATCCGATAACTCATGTTCTGTTCTACAGACTAAAACATCAGCTTTCACTCCACTCTCCATTAATGTTTTAACAGAATGTTGAGTTGGCTTTGTTTTTAATTCCCCTGCAGCAGCTAAATACGGCACTAATGTTAAATGAATAACAATTGCATTTTCATCTCCTAACTCCCATTTCATTTGACGTACTGCCTCAATGTATGGTAATGATTCGATATCACCTACTGTTCCTCCTAACTCAGTAATGATAATATCATAATCGCCAGTTTTCCCTAAAATCTGAATACGATGCTTAATTTCATTGGTAATATGAGGTACAACCTGAACTGTTTTCCCTAAAAACTCTCCACGACGTTCCTTTTGTATTACTGATTGGTATATTTTACCTGTAGTTACATTATTTGCTTGTGAAGTAGGCACATTCAAAAACCGCTCATAATGTCCTAAATCTAAATCTGTCTCTGCTCCATCTTCAGTTACATAACACTCTCCATGTTCATACGGATTTAATGTTCCTGGATCTACATTTAAATACGGATCTAACTTTTGAATTGTAGTTCTATACCCTCTAGACTGAAGTAATTTTGCTAAAGAAGCGGCAATAATCCCTTTTCCTAACGAAGAAGTTACTCCTCCTGTAACAAAAATATACTTTACATTTGACATAATAAGTAGTTGTTGTGTTGTTGAAATCTCGGCAAAAATACGGATTAAAACGGCAATTGCAATAGTTAAACGAAAAGTATTTTATTGGTTATCTATTTTCCTGATGGCGCCTTATATGTGACCAATACAATAGCTACATTAGGATCACGCAATGCTTTCTGAGTTTGAATAAAATGGTTTCTAAAAACAGATCCTGTAGTCCAAGTATATTTAGTTATTCTTGGAAAAAATTTAGCTAAAATTTCATAATCTTGAACATCAGAAGATATTGCTATATTAGGATGGTTATTTAATACTTCTTTAATCCCTGTAACAGTTTTACTTAATTCATCGTCATCCATTTTACACAAACCATATGGTAAATAATAACTCGTTTTAAACCCCGCTTTAGCAAAAACTGGAAGCGCTTCAGGGTTTTGAGTTTCAATAAGCACCTCATTCAAAGGATAGTTACTCCTTTTAAACACCTCTGATAACCTATTTAAAATTTCATTAGAATTATTTTTAGTAAGATTTTTTATATCCAACCACAAAAAAGGTTGCTGATTGCTGTCAATAAGAGAAGTGTAATTTTCTAGGCTTAAATTTATTGATGTCGCTGGCGGATGATTTACATCCATAACCTTATTTACTTCATCATATTCCAAATCCAGCTCAATAATTTCAAAATGTTTTACGGCTAAATTTAACTTTTCAATACTATTAACCCTGTGAGCGCCAATTTTTGAATAATGACCAAGCAACTCTAATTTACATGTAGCATAGTGATTTACAACTCCTATTAAAAAAAGTGTCAAAATTCCAAAACCTAAATACTTTAACTTACCTCTCGTCATAATCAATCCCATTTTTAATTAACCTCTTTGATTTGACATATTCTTTATTAAAGACACTTTTTGAGGGATTAAATTGATCAAAAGAAATATTACTTAAATCCGAAAAACTATGAATAAAATCCTCCAAGTTATAACTTCTTTCCAACACATCATTTGTAGTGAAAAAAGAATTGTTTTTCCGTTTATATTTCTCAGATAACCAAATAACAAATGGCACATCATACATCGGCTTAGTTCCATTAATTTCATTATGCCCAAACGAATCCATTATATCAAAAACATCTTCTCCATGATCCGAAAAATATAACACATAACTATTCGTATTTTGCTCTTTTATCTTTTCAATAATTGTTCTTACAATTGAGTCATTATACCGAACTGCATTATCGTATTCGTTTACTACATCTAATGAATTTTCATGCTTAAATTTTGTTTTAGAGTTTTCTCCTGAAAAGTAATTGAATTTCTCTGGATACCTTCTTTTATATGACGTATGTGTGCCAATTAAATGAATAAATATCATTTTTTTAGGCAATTCACTTTTTAGAATATTATCCAAATACGGGAATATTTTTTCGTCGTACACATCATGAAAAGTGTCATCAGAATTAACATAATATTTATACTTTGCTGCATTACCTATCATAGTCGGAATACTTTCATGTATTCCGACTGGTCTTTGATTAGACAACCAATATGTTGAAAAACCAGCATGATTAGCCAACTGAACTATTGATGCGTTATCGTCCTTATTCGGATACCAATAATCGGATAAAGTCAATACCTTTTCCAATGATAAAATGGTGTGTGTATGAGGTGAAATAACATTGCTAAAAACAAACAATTCGTCTTTTATCTCTGTAAGTAGTGGATTCGTTTCTCTATTATAATCATATAACTGCATGTGCCAACGTGATGTTGACTCTCCTATTATAACTACATAAGTTGCTTCATCATTATTTGGAAAAACCTTAATATTTTCACTTCGCTCCTTAGCTAAATTAGTTTTTAAACACTCTTTTAATTCTAAGTACTCATTATAAGAACTAAGTCCTTTTATAATTATATTTTCATCATAAAACATAGTGAAAATCACATAACCTGAAAGCAAAAACAAAAACATCACAAAACCTTTCAGCACGTTGTTTTTAAAACACAACCTAGGTACTACAAAAATATATTCATCAAATTTTGCAGAGAACAACAGTCTTTTTACCAAAAAAATAGACAACAACAATAACCCAATGAAAAGAAATAATATTGATTTATTTATATAATCCGAAATAAATCCCGACGCTTCCTCTGTATTCGTTTCAAAAACAACAAACAGCGCAGAAGCATTAATTTTCGCTCCAAATTGTTGGTAAAAAATTAATTTAATGAATACTAATGCACTTAAAATTAAATTAAATATTACTATTAAATATTTTCTAAGCTTGGTTGGACTAAAAAGTGATGTCACTACAAATAACACTGATGTTAGCAACCCAAAAGCGATCACTTCTCTTATATAACTCCATAAGCTAGGAAGATAACATGCACCAATAGTCGATAGTATTATAAAAGGGTAATACAATAAAACTACTATTGGGAATAAGTTATTTACCTCTCTTTTTAACGGTTTAATATATTTCAAAATATTAAGCACTTTATTAATATTTATATTTTGGAAACTTTCGTTTTATATTTCTAACTAAATCTTCTAATCCGTTTAACTGTAGCTCATACACCAATTGCAACATTTCGCCTAATTGTCCTTTTGGGAATCCTTTGTTATTATACCATACAATATAATGCTCAGGCAAGTTAATTAAATCCCTACCTTTATATTTGCCAAATGGCATTTTGGTATGCGCTAATTTTATGAGGTATTCTTGATTACTTAGTGGCAAATTCTAGTAGTGTTTGAAGTTCTGAATCAATATTTAATTGCCACCTTTTTTGTGCTGCTTCATTTTTAGAATGATCTGTTTCCAAATCGTATTTTTCTTGAAATGAAACCTTCTCCTTTGTTATTCTTTTATAAACAGCTTTTATTTCAGCTTTTACATTATTTGTAAAAGTCATTTTACTTAACGTTGCTCTGAATTTTCTTGTAAAAAGCTCTGTGATATCAAAATGAAGTTGTTCATGTTTCAATAATTCTTTATCACCTAAATACCTTCTTTTTACCCAAGATTTATTGGCAACAAAAAAACAATTCACATTGTAATTCACATACACTTCTCCATTTATCACGTCAGCAGAAAACCCGTATGACATTCCTGAATACGTAATAGCAGCATAAGGATGGCTATAGTCGGGGGAGGCTTTAAAATTATCCCACGTTAATTTTTCATTTGCACTCCATGACAATTCTTCATCTTGAGCAACCAAGAATTGGAATGACATAATAAACAATATGAAAACAACTCTAATCATTAAAACCAGTTAAATGTTACATTTTTTTCAATTTCGGTATGCAAACTATGGTATACCGGACATGTTAAAGCAGCTCGTTCTAAAATAGTTTTTGTAGCTTCATCAAAAGGAAAAGGCAATTTAAATACTATATCAATCTTAGTAATTCTACGCGGATTTACCCCCATCGTTTTAGTAACATCAGCTGAAGCTCCTTCAATATTAATTTCTTCTGCATTTGCCTTAACCCCCATGATTGTCAGCATACAACTAGCTAACGCTGTTGCAACTGTATCTGTTGGTGAAAAAGCTTCTCCTTTACCATTGTTATCTACTGGTGCGTCAGTAATAATTTCATTTCCTGATCTTAAATGTACTGATACAGTACGTAAAGCTCCTTTATAGGTTACATTAGATGTTATCATAATTAGTCTATTATCTTTTTTCTAAATCAACATACTCGGTGCAAACACACCAATCTGAGTTAAATAACATTTTCCGACCGAGTTTATCCTTTGGGAATTAAACCAACTGACGGGGTTAAACTTGCTTCTTCAATTTTCAATTCAGATGTATAACGCAATATATACATTGCATTATTAGTATACCCGCCTTTTTCTGTTTTATAATAATCGAATTTATTTTCTAAATAGGATGTTTCTCCAATTGTTTGAGTAGCGTTTTGAAAAGTAGATGACACTGCTTTCCTTAATAAAACATCCATTGTTAAATCGTATCCTCTCAATACATATTTACTTGGTAGTTTGCCATATTTAGCTTTGTATGTTTTTGAAAAACCATCTTCTTTCCCAAAAGTTAATTCCTTCCTAATAGACGGGAAATGTAAATTTAACTTTGCTTTATACCTGTTTTCTATAGCTTCAAATGTTTTGGCACTACTTGTTGTAAATAATGTTATTTTATGTTTTCTTAATTTAGTGTCTAATATTGTAGCAACAGTAGACAACAAACCAACCTCTTTTGCTTCTATAATAACAATATTCTCTATTGTCTCACTTAACAATTCGTTAAAATCTTTTGGAATTAATAAATTTCCTTTTCTTGGCGTGATTATTTTTGCCAAAGGGAATTTTAATTGTAACTCCTTCTTTATAGCACTCGTCTTTTTATCGGTAATGATAATCATTGGTTTACCTACACTATAAGACTCAATAAAACGAATCATTTCAGCACGTTGAAAATCAATCGGCGCACTTGTTTGATATACATTATTACTTTCTGGAGTGCCTTTTAATGGGTACGGAGCTAAAACCGGAACATTATATTTTGCTAAACCATTTGCTACTAACACTACATTGGAAGCTACTAACGGACCAATTACCACTTCATTTTCTTGATAATTTTTCGCTAACAATTCAGAAATTCGTTGTGAATTGGCTTTAACCTCTCTTCTATTATACTGTGTATCAAATACTCTTAATTTAGTTGAGATCCCTATATTTTTCATTGAATCAACAGCTATTAAAACTCCTGAATAAAAATCTAACGCATTATTTACTGTTCCATCCCTTAATATCCTTTTTTTAATATTGGAGACAGAATCATTTTCTACAATTTTATTCAATCGCAAAGGCAACATTAAGGTAATGTGTTGTGTTTCAAAATTAGAAATACTATCTAACAATTTAAATGATGCTACCTCTGCTTTAACTAATTTCCTTTTTGGATATTTTAAAATCATCCCAATCTTCAATCCGTCAATTAGTCTTGGATTTAAAACTTCTAATGAATCTTTAGAAACTCCTAATTTTTTAGTTAAACTGTAAAAACCTTCCTTTGACTTTACCGTATAATACTCAAACTTATCATTTTCAGGAGTTGTTCCGTCAAGAACAGTTTCTACCGTTTTCTTTTTCGTTATTGTCAATACTTGCCCGATTTTTAACCCGTTTACTATTTCTGGGTTCTGCGCTTCTAATTCAAGTATTGTAACACCGTACTTTTTTGAAATACCATACTTCCCTTCTTTAGGCTGAACCTCATGACTAACAGTTTCAGTTATTATTTTAGTTGACACCACTTCTACTACACCCACAGGAACAGTTACTACTTGAGTAACTAAACTTTTATCAAAAACAGGAATTTTAATTTTATTCCCTTTTTTAATTTGATTCGCATACAAACTGGTGTTGTATTTTTTTATGTCTGCTTCTGTTACTCCATGCGCTTTAGCAATACCATATAAAGTCTCTTTTTTCTTTACCCTATATTTCATTAACCCAACCAAAGTTGCATCAAAAGGATATTGGCTATTTTTCAACAACACCAACACCTCACCTACTTCTAGTCCATCTTTTATGTCTGGATTTAGTTGATATAATTCATAAGGAGATACTTGATACTTTTCAACAATAGTACTTAGTGTTTCACCAGTAGCAATAGTATGCTCTTGAAACCCTTGTCCAAAAAGAGTTGTTGAAGTTCCAATAATAAAAAGTAATACTAAAAGTAGTTTTTTCATATCCGTAATGTATTTCACAATAACTTAAAAGCAATCTTCTTGCCAAAAATAAGTCATCTTACAATATATAATTAAATTTAATGTAATTAAAAAACAAAGCCACCAAATTTGGTGGCTTTTAATGTTTTACATGGAATAGTATTATTCCCACTCGATAGTTGCTGGTGGCTTAGAACTGATATCATAAACAACTCTATTTACACCTTTAACTTTATTAATAATATCGTTAGATACTTTTTGCAAAAACTCGTATGGTAAATTCACCCAGTCAGCCGTCATACCATCGGTACTTTCAACTGCTCTTAAAGCAACAGCTTTTTCATAAGTACGCTCATCCCCCATTACCCCTACTGATTGTACTGGTAATAAAATAGCACCTGCTTGCCATACTTTGTCATACAAACCATGGTCACGTAGTCCATTAATAAAAATAGCATCTACCTCTTGTAACATCGCTACTTTTTCTGAAGTAATATCCCCTAATATTCTAATTGCCAAACCTGGACCAGGGAACGGGTGACGCCCTAATAATTTTGCATCAATCCCCATAGAAGCTCCTGCTCTACGAACCTCGTCTTTAAAAATCATACGTAAAGGCTCAACAATTTTCAGCTTCATAAAGTCAGGTAAACCTCCTACATTATGATGCGATTTAATTGTTGCTGATGGACCACCATCTGCAGATACTGACTCAATTACATCTGGATAAATAGTTCCTTGCGCCAACCACTTAACACCTTTTATTAAATTTGCTTCTTGATCAAATACCTCAATAAACACTTTACCAATTGCTTTACGCTTTGCTTCAGGATCTGACAAACCAGCTAATTCATCATAGAATTGCTGAGTAGCATCTACTCCTTTTACATTCAACCCCATTCCTTCGTATTGCTTTAACACAGAAGAATACTCGTCCTTACGTAACAAACCGTTGTTTACAAAAATACAATATAGATTATCCCCAATTGCCTTTTGCAATAACACTGCCGCAACTGTAGAATCTACTCCTCCAGAAAGCCCTAAAACAACTTTATCATTTCCTACTTTTTCTTTTATACCTGCTACAGTAGAATCTACAAAATTATCAGAAGTCCATTCCTGACTAACCCCCGCAATATGTACTAAAAAGTTTTCTAAAAGTTGCTTTCCATCAGTTGAATGATATACTTCTGGATGAAACTGAATTGCATAGGTTTGCTCTCCTTCAATTTCATAAGCTGCATTTTGTACATCATGAGTACTAGCTATACACTTATAGTTTTTTGGTAAACTTAAAATAGTATCAGAATGACTCATCCATACTTGAGAACCAATTGCTATATTTTTAAACAAAGGAGACTCCGTATTTACATACGATAAATTTGCACGACCATACTCACGTGTATTAGAAGAACCTACTTCACCATCATAAAAATGAGCTAGATATTGCGCTCCATAACAGATCCCTAATAATGGTTTTTTTCCCTTTACAGCAGATAAGTCTATTTTTGGCGGATTCTCTCCTCTAACAGAATGTGGAGACCCTGACAAAATAACGGCTTTATAATCGTCAAAATTGTATTTTTTACTGTTATAAGGGTGAATTTCACAGTAAATATTTAATTCTCTTACTCTACGCGCAATCAGCTGCGTAACTTGAGAACCAAAGTCAAGAATAAGTATTTTATTTTCCATGTGCAAAAATAAAAATTGCATTTTTACCTACCTACAAAAAACAGTTCTTTTTTTAAACGAAATTTTAAGACTGCTTTGCTATAAATGAATAATAGATGTTAATTCCCATAATAGCTGCGTTAGTAATAATAATTGGCAAACCTATTCTTATAGTAGGCATCATGAATCCGTACACTACAAACAACAGGCAACCAACCATATTTACCAAGCGTAACTTTTTAACACCCTTCATTGTAAAAGAACACAATACCACTATTGATGCTGAATACCCTACTATTTCCACAACAGTTAATTCCATAATTAATTCTTTTAAAGATTAAGTTAAACTTAGTGACAATAGTACAAAAAAAGTGTCATTGTAAATTTACAGTGACACTTACATATTAATTCTTTTAAACTAATCTTTGGCAATAATTTCTAACTCCGAAAAATTAATTGTATTTCCAGTACCTGCTGACCCTCCACTTGGAACAACTAAATGCATTTCATCTGCATAAATATTTGGTATTACAACCCTATTTTTACCTGTTACCGCTGCAGTTATGGCCGATGATGAATATACTAATGCACCACACCTATATAACCGAACTATCACATTATTTATCCTATTAGTACAACAATCATTTCTCCCTTCAAAAATTACTTCTTGTATCGTATACTTAGCGGAGAACACAATCCCAAACCCCCAATCACCAGAAGGAGAGCCACTTTTGCTTACATGAAAAGTACCTCCTCCTGTATTATCCACACCATCAAAAAGTGATGAAAATCCAGCATAAGAATTACTTGAATTTATATTCGAATACGTAACACCGCTAACCCCTAACTTATCCTTTATTAAACGTGCATATAAATTATTAGCTGAATAACCTATTCTATTCCATTTAGTGCCATCAAAAATATGAACTCCTGACTGAATACCACATGAAGCACTCAGGTTATATACCATCAACCCTTCTACTGGACTAGGAATTGTCACAATATCAGCAAGACTACCTAACATAACTCTTGGCATTAAAAAACCTGCATTTGAAGAACTTAATTCCAATACAGATGAATTATCAGGGTTGGTAGTTCCGATCCCTACTTGTGCATTTATCTGAACAGATAAAAAGAAGAAAATAGCGTAGATAAAACTTCTCATAATAAATTATTAATATTCTATACAAATTTATCATATTAACTACCAAATCAATAGACCATACTGACAATCGCATTAAACTATAGGTGAAAGACGTTATTTCGTCGACAAAATGAATAAAAAAAATACCACTGTAATAATTACAGTGGTATTTTTAGAATTTAAGCTTAGTAAAATTTATTATTTAATTGGATTACGTTTTCTTTCGCTTTCCGTTAAATGAACTTTACGTAAACGTAAGAAGTTTGGCGTAACCTCAACATACTCATCTTTCTGAATAAACTCTAAAGCTTCTTCTAAAGAGAATTTAATTGCCGGAACAATTTTCGCTTTTTCATCTGCTCCTGAAGAACGTACGTTAGATTGTTTTTTTGTTTTAGTAATATTTACCGTCATATCATCACGTCTTGAATTCTCTCCAATAACCTGACCTTCATAAATATCTTCACCTGCCTCAACGAAGAAACGTCCTCTATCTTGTAATTTATCAATAGAATAAGGAATAGATTTTCCTCTTTCCATAGAAATCAACGATCCGTTTAATCTTTCAGGAATCGCCCCTCTTAAAGGTTGGTATTCTTTAAATCGGTGTGCCATAATAGCCTCACCAGCTGTAGCAGTTAATAACTGATTACGCATACCAATAATCCCTCTAGAAGGAATCAAAAATTCACAAATCATACGATCACCTTTAGCTACCATAGATGTCATTTCACCTTTACGCATAGAAACCATTTCAACTGCCTTACCTGAAACTGCTTCTGGTAAATCAATAGTCAATTCCTCTACAGGCTCACATTTTACACCATCAATTTCTTTGATAATTACTTGTGGTTGACCAATTTGCATTTCATATCCTTCACGACGCATTGTCTCTATCAATACAGACAAGTGTAATACACCACGACCGAATACTAAAAATTTATCTGCACTACCTGTTTCATTAACACGTAACGCTAAATTCTTTTCTAATTCTTTATATAATCTATCTTTAATATGACGAGATGTTACATACTTACCGTCTTTACCAAAGAAAGGTGAATCGTTAATAGTAAATAACATACTCATTGTTGGCTCATCAATAGCAATAGTTGCTAATGCTTCTGGATTTTCGATATCAGCAATAGTATCACCAATTTCAAATCCTTCTAATCCAACAATTGCACAAATATCTCCAGCTTTAACCTCTGACACTTTTAAACGTCCAAGACCTTCAAATAATTGTAATTCTTTAATTTTACATTTTACAATGCTACCATCTCTTTTACAAAGCGATACTTGCATTCCTTCTTTTAAAGATCCACGAGTTAAACGTCCGATTGCAATTCTTCCTGTAAAAGAAGAAAAATCTAATGACGTAATTAACATTTGAGTATTTCCTTCTTCTACCTTGAATTCAGGAATGTGCTCTAAAACCATATCCAATAACGGCTCGATATTATCTGTTTCATTTTCCCAATCATCACTCATCCAGTTGTTCTTTGCAGAACCATATACTGTTGGGAAATCCATTTGCCATTCTTCTGCACCTAATTCGAACATTAAGTCAAATACTTTTTCATGAACTTCTTCAGGAGTACAGTTTTCTTTATCAACTTTATTTATAACAACACAAGGCTTCAACCCTAAGTCTAATGCTTTTTGTAATACAAAACGTGTTTGAGGCATTGGTCCTTCAAATGCATCTACTAAAAGTAATACACCGTCAGCCATATTCAATACTCGCTCTACTTCTCCACCGAAATCGGCGTGACCTGGAGTATCAATTATGTTGATTTTTGTCCCCTTATAGATTACAGATACGTTTTTAGAGGTAATAGTTATTCCTCGTTCTCGTTCTAAATCGTTGTTATCAAGAATTAAATCTCCAGTATTTTGGTTTTCACGAAATAACTGGCAATGGTACATAATCTTATCTACCAACGTTGTTTTACCATGATCGACATGGGCAATAATTGCAATATTTTTTACAGAACTCATAACTATAAATCTCTAATTTAAGGCCGCAAAGGTACGCTTTTTTATTTAAACCATATCAATGTATATATATTATACGATATATATAGTGTTAGGAGTTTCTTAAAACCCCATTATGTCTGATGAAAAAGATTATCTTTACGCAAAAATTAAACACATGACTTTAGAGCAAATTCCTAACATCAAACATACTACAAGCAACAACTTCTTTTTATTAGCCGGACCATGTGCTATTGAAAGTGAAGACATGGCTTTACGAATTGCCGAAAAAGTAATTGGTATTACTGATAAATTAGAAATCCCTTACATCTTTAAAGGATCTTTTAAAAAGGCCAACAGAAGTAGGATTGATAGCTTTACTGGCATTGGAAATGAAAAAGCGTTAAAAATATTACGTAAAGTTTCTGAAACTTTTAATATACCTACAGTAACCGATATACATGAGATATCTGATGCTGCAATGGCTGCAGAATATGTTGATGTGTTGCAAATACCTGCATTCTTAGTTCGTCAAACGGATTTAGTTGTTGCCGCTGCAAAAACAGGAAAAGTAGTTAACTTAAAGAAAGGACAATTTATGAGTCCAGAGGCAATGCAACATGCGGCTCAAAAAGTTAAAGATGCTGGAAGTAATAAAGTTTGGATTACCGACAGAGGTACGATGTTTGGCTACCAAGACATGATTGTTGATTTTAGAGGCATCCCAACGATGCGTCAGTTTGCCCCAACAATTTTAGATGTAACTCATTCTTTACAGCAACCAAACCAAAATTCAGGAGTTACTGGAGGAAGACCAGATATGATTGAAACTATTGCACGTGCTGGAATTGTAAATAATGTAGATGGCTTATTTATAGAAACTCATTTTGACCCAGCAAATGCAAAAAGTGATGGTGCAAACATGTTACACCTTGATCATTTAGAAAAATTACTAACCAACTTGGTTAAAATCAGAAAAACGGTTAATGGTTTATAGAATTATCACTACACTCCTGTTTTTAGGGATTAGCTCAATTGTGCTTTCACAAGAAGCAACTGATGTTTCTGAAAACGAATATACCTACAATAAGAATAGAGGTAAAGCATATTTTTATTGGGGTGGAAACAGAGCTAAGTACTCAAAATCAGACATTCATTTTAAAGGTGCTAATTACGACTTTACCTTACAAGATGTAAACGCGAAAGACAAACCTAAAGGCTGGCATATTGATTATATCAATCCCGCTAAAATGACCATCCCCCAAACTAATTTCAGATTAGGATATTATATTCATGATAACTATCAAATTTCTTTTGGTTTCGACCACATGAAATATGTTGTTGATAGACCACAAAACGTTACCATTAATGGATCTATTAACTTTAACGGCATTGAAGAAGGCGATGTTAACTATAATGGCGTCTATAATAATGACACTATAAATTTAATTGACAGCATAGACATTGATGGAAACCCATCCTTTTTTGCTTTTGAATACACAGACGGATTGAACTATGTAAATATTGAATTTGCTCGTGTAGATGACTTAGGAGAATACTTAAACTTGAATCCTAATAAAATTCAAATCAATTTATTAGAAGGAATTGGTATTGGTGGCTTATACCCCAAAACAAACGCTACAATTATTGGGAAACCAAGGAATGATGAGTTTAGCTGGTCAGGCTATGGAATTAGCGCTAAAGCTGGTTTAAATTTAACTTTTTTCGAACACTTTATGATTCAAACGGAACTAAAAGGAGGGTTTATAAACATGCCCTGGATTAAAACCACTATTGACGGAGACACCGCCAAACAGCAATTTTGGTTTATACAACACAACATAACTGTTGGATATGTATTTCAGTTGTTTAATAACTCAAAAAAGAAAAATATCAATTTGAACTAACTAGTTAATACAAACTCTTTGCTTCTTCCAAAACCTCAATCAAAACTTGATTATCCACTTCCTCCATGTTTTTATAGCGTAGCGATACCATTTTTTTGCGCTTCTCTCCCACTAAATATTCCGTATGTACTTTTATTAGTTTTCCTTTCACCAAACCTACATCCACATATTGTTTTTTATGACTCGCATTAAAATAACAAAATGGTTTTCCGTTTAAATAATAAAAGGGGATTTTATATTTATATTTTAACTCTAACTCCGGAATAGTTCGCTCTACTACTAGTTGTAAATACAGTAATATTTCTCTGAACAACTCAGGTTGATTGATGATATAGCTCTCTGCTGGGTTCACTTAAAAATGGTATTAACTATTAATTTCTTTAAATATTATTTTATACTTCACTCCCGAAACATTATCTGCCTTTGTTATCTCTCCATTTAATTGGCTTATTAATCTAAAAATTAATCGCAATCCTAAAGAACTTATATCTTCTGTTTTTGGCAGCTCAAAACCTGGCCCATTGTCGCTAATTATCATTTCATATTGAGAATCTTCAGAAATTTTTAATTCTACATTTATTATTATGGAATTATGATTACCTCCATATTTTAAGGTATTTGTAATGATTTCTGTAATAATTAACCCTAAAGGTATTGATGTATCAATATTTAACTTAATATCATCCATTGACTCAATTAATTCTACACCACCATTATATGTATTATAAGAATAAATTAATTCATTTATTAAATTTAAAATGTAGGTTTTTCCATTTATTTTACTAACATCTTCAGTATGGTACAACATTTCATGTACCATAGCCATAGAGTTAATCCTGTTTTTTGTGTTTTGAAATAGCTCTTTTACTTTTTCATCATTAATATACCTTGCTTGTAAACCAATTAATGATTTAATTGCTTGCATATTATTTTTAACTCTATGGTGAATTTCTTTTAATAAAGTGTCTTTCTGATTATTTATTTTAATCAATCTATTAGTCCTATCAAATATTTTTTTCTCTAAAATAATATTATAATTTTCTTTTCTTTTCATCATAATAAACAAAGAAAACGTTAGTAACAAACCCAAAAACAAAACAAGATACCCCCCAAGTGTATGAGGATAACTCAAAAGGTTATTTTTATCAAAACAATTTACAATCCATTTTCTGTCAGCAGCTATCACTTCAAACTCAAAAAATACTTGTTTGCTACTATATTGATCATTTTTTTTAATACTTGTAAATAAGTTCGTGATTTTATCTGACTTATCATAAACAACTATATCTAAATTTTTAAACTCATAATCTAACAAGTTGTCCATGAAAACAGTCATACTATATACGCCTAACACAACCCCTGACGAATTATATTTTGATTCAATTAAATGTTTAATTACCAAAAAACCATAAGATTCATTATTTTCTTGAACTAAATTAATTGGCTCTGTAAAAGACATTTTACCCGATTTTAAAGAACTTTCAATACTCTGGTTTCTTTTAAAATTTGAAGACAAATCATACCCCAAAGCTTTTTTATTTGTTA
The DNA here is from genome assembly GCA_002733415.1 of Kordia sp. GTDB lineage: Bacteria > Bacteroidota > Bacteroidia > Flavobacteriales > Flavobacteriaceae. The sequence continues at coordinate 83,504 of NVVR01000005.1, forward strand.
CTAAAGGGTTTATAAAATGAACCGGATAATAATGAATTTTATTTTTTGCTCGTATCAGTGAATTATCATTTCCTTTTTGAGTTATAAAAAACTCATCATCAATATTTAAATACTGTTTCGATTCATAATTTAGTCTATCTAGTTCACTTATTAAAGGAGCCCATTCTAAAGCTTTAATACCATTTGATTCCTTTAAAAAAGGGGTGGTATATTTTGTAAATAATGGTTGATTAATTTCCGGAGTGTTTTGTACAAAGAAACTCAAAGATTCAATCATTAAATTAACTTTACTTAATTCAGTGTTTATTTTATTTTTAACGGATACTGAATTATTGGTTAAAATATTATTTCTTTTAAGTTGCTCTTGTCTATTTATAAAGTAAAAACTTAAAAAAGATAAAATCATCCCTAAAAGTAATATCCAATAATTTGAGACCTTAACCATTTTTATATTTTTTTAATCTGAACTAGAACTACATCAATTTAAAAGAGATATCATTTATAAATTTACGAAAGAGGATTGTTTTATTTAAATATTTCGTTAACTTTGTTTTTCAAAGTACTTTTATCATGACGCAACAAGATTATTTAAAAGACCTCTCAGAAATTAAACATTTAATGAATAAATCATCTCGGTTTATTTCCTTAAGTGGTTTATCAGGCATTATGGCTGGTGTTTATGCCTTGATAGGGTCAGCATATGCTTATTGGTTAGTAACCACTAGTGTAAAAGGGTATTTAATTTTAGATGGAAAGATATTCAATATAGTATTACTTGATTTGTTTTTTATTGCATTTTGTACCGTTGTAACAGCAATATTTTTCACAGTTAGAAAGGCTAAAAAAAATGGTGAAAGTGTATTTGATAAAACGGGGCTACGAGCTATGGCTAATTTCTTGATTCCATTAGTTACAGGAGGTATATATATATTAATAATACTTAACCAACAAAAATACGGGCAGACGGGAGCTTTAATGCTTATTTTTTATGGGCTAGCTTTAGTAAATGCTTCCAAACATACTTTAGGAAAAATACAGTACTTAGGTTATATCGAAATCATTTTAGGAATTATCTGTGCAATACTACCCGGTTATGGATTTTGGCTTTGGGTGTTAGGATTTGGTGTCATGCATATTATTTATGGTACATTTATGCACTTTAAATATGATAGAAAAACGCTTTAATATACAAGTCTATAAATAACTTTAAACCGATAATTCGTGTCTAAAAACATTATTCAACATATTAATAAAATATTTGATCATAGAATCAGACTAGGCATCATGTCTATACTGATGGTAAATGAATATGCTGAATTTAATACTTTAAAAGAATTATTAGGTGCAACTGATGGTAATTTGGCAAGCCATATAAAAGCATTAGAAAAAGCTGAATTTATACATATCGAAAAACAATTTATTGGCAAAAAACCCAATACTCGTTATAGCACTAGTAAACTGGGGAAACTAGAATTTAAAAAGCATATCAATGCACTTGAAAAATTAATAAAACAATAATCACTTTTTTTTAACCTTTTACTTTGAATTTCAAAGTTCTTTTAAGCAATACATTATGGAAAACAAACAACAACAAAACAAATTTTCGCATTGGGTAAAAACATCAATCACAGCACGTATGATCATGATAGCCACTATTATCTTAACCCTACTCATTCCATTAGCCTTCATTAAAGACCTTATTAGAGAACGAGAATTCAGGCAGGATGATGTCGTAAATGAAATAAATGAAAAATGGGGAGAAGAAGTAGTCCTCTACGGTCCAATTTTGAAAGTACCATATAAAACCTATAAAGAGACCTCTGTTTTTAATCAAGACTCCAAACAATATATTACAGAAACTGAAAGCTTTATGAATTACGCATATTTCTTTCCAAAAACATTAAATATTAAAGCAAATGCAACTTCAATAAATAAAAAAAGAAACAATTTTGAATCTGTAGTTTATGAAAGTAATATTGCAATAACAGGAAATTTTGAACAACCTAATTTTAGTCTTAAATCAATTTCAGAAAAGGATATTGTTTGGGACAAAGCTTCCATTATTTTTAAAACCTCCAATTTAAAAGGTATTAAAAGTGAAGTCAATATACAACTAAACAAAAACTCCTACGACTTTGAAACTAATTATAGTTCCGAAAAAAACAGTCAAAATAATCTAGATGAATTAGAAAGCTCCTATTTAAAATTAGAAAACGTTGATTTTTCAATAGCGCAAAACTTTAATATGAATCTAGCTTTTAACGGTAGTCAGAGTATGCGCTTTATTCCAATTGGAAAAGTTACAACCGCTGAAATGAGTTCCAATTGGATAAACCCAAGTTTTACAGGAAACTTTTTACCACAAGATGAAGGAGAAAAAGTAACAAAGAATGGATTTAAAGCTAATTGGAAAGTATTGGATATCAACAGACCTTATTCACAACAATTCTTCAATCATTTACCCAACTTAAATGAATATGCTTTCGGAACAAATTTTATAGTTCCTGTTGACGAATATCAAAAGAGTAACCGTTCTGCTAAGTATGGCTTTATGGTTATTGGACTAACATTTTTAATTTTCTTTTTAATACAAACCATGAGTAAAATAAACATTCACCCTTTTCAATATGTTATGATAGGTGTTGCATTGGTTATGTTTTACACCTTACTTATCTCTATCTCGGAACACAGTAGCTTTTTAAAAGCATATCTCATTGCCGGAAGTGCTGTTGTTAGCCTGATAACATTGTATTCTAAATCAATATTGAAAAGTGCCAAATTCGTTTTTTTAATAGGTACATGCTTAACTGTTTTGTACGGGTTTATTTTCGTGATAATTCAACTAGAAAATTACGCTTTATTAGTCGGAAGCATTGGCTTATTCATCATTTTAGCCGTTGTAATGTATGTCTCTAGAAAAATAGACTGGAATAACGAATAAATCAAATAATCATATTCAAACTGAGCTTATCGAGAACTCGTTAAAACTTAGACAAGCTCAGTTTGACATTTAAACATAAAACCCATGAACTCATCCTTAGATATTTCAAAAATTGTAGCTGGAATTAGCTTTATACTAGGCTCTTTATTCTTAGTCCTGTTTTTATTCTTTAAAGAATCTTCAATAATAATGTTTGGCTTGTATTATGTGTTAATAGCCTTTATAATTAACACTTTGACCTTCTTTTTGCTAATCACTAGGTTAATAATCCGTTCAGAAAACGAAATTAAATTGTTAAAAGCTATTGGTCCTATCTTTATCAGCACCCATAGCTATTGGATACTTTTTTATTGTAATCAACACCTTTTAAACCATGCTAAAATTCAATTTTAGTTCCTTTACTGCTTTTACGTTATTATTACTAACAGAAATATCTATTGTAATCTTCTTTAAAACAGGATTTATTAGGCATGTTTTTGGAGATTATCTAGTAGTATTACTGCTTTATTGTTTCCTAAAGAGCTTTGTTTCTATTTCAAATAATACACTAGCAGGCATTACTTTCTTAATTGCTTTTACCGTGGAATTCATACAGCTTACTCCCTTGTTAAAAACAATCGGATTAGAAAATCATTCATTAGCCAACTTAATTTTAGGCAACACATTTTCTATTACAGACTTATTAGCCTATACGTTAGGTTATATAACCATTATCATTTTTAACTCTTATATACTATGCAAACACTTTTTACCAAACAGAACAAAGTAGTAACTATCAATATTATTTTTTGTTTACTATTAATTTTATTTCGTGTAAAATATACACAAAGTATTACCTATATGTTTTTAATCTGGAATTTGTTTTTAGCAGGTATTCCATATGCTATTTCTCAATTAGTGAAAAGAAGCAGTCTTCTAAAAAAATATACCCTTTTATTATTAAGTCTTTTATTTATTTGGCTACTCTTCTTACCCAACGCACCTTACATTATTACAGATTTAATTCATTTAAATCATATCAACTCCAGTCTTATATGGTTTGATGCTTTGATAATTTTTATTTTCGCTGCTAATGGGCTATTATTAGCTATCTTCTCTATGGTTGATGTTTATACTGTCTTAAAAGAAAAATGGAATACAACTATTGCTTCTTTTAGTATGATTTTTATTGCTTTTTTAACCGGATTCGGCATTTATCTAGGTAGATATTTACGCTGGAATTCTTGGGAGCTATTTACTGAACCTAACCATTTATTTCAAGATATTATAAATAGCTTACAAAACACCAAAGCTATAGGAATTACCATAAGCATGGCTTGTTTATTACTTATCTTATTTTCTTCATATTTACATTTATTACATAAAAAACCAGCTTCTGAATAAGAAGCTGGTTTTTTATGTAATACGATCTATTTATTTTTACTCTTTTCCGTCTACATAATCTTGTAAATACGCATAACGCTCTGCTAACTCCCCATCTGAAGTAGTCATCTTAGCACGTTCTAACACACCGTCTTTATCATTATTAAAAAAAGCGGGAATTACATGCTCTAAAAACAGCTCTCCAAAACCTTCACTCGCGTCCTTAGGCAACTCACATGGTAAATTATCTACCGCCATTACCACAATAGCTTTATCATCCATAAAATCTATTTCCGATTCCGTTTCTGGATTATACCCATAAATAGGATCAGCAATAGTAGAAGGTCGAATAGTACACGCTACAGGACCGTCAATATCACAAGACACATCTGCAACAACTTTAATATTAAAATCTTCCGATTTGCAATCTTCTCTAGTAAATAAGTATGGCGCTGTATTGTCATAAAAATGACCTGCTATAAAATAATCTGTGCTTTTTGTAAAACGAATAAAATCTGAATCGTATTCATTTGCGTTAGCATAAAAATCATACTTGTCTAATTCCTGTCCGTCTTTACGTTTGTTATAATCTAAAACATCTAATTTACAATAAACAGCTTCATCAAATTTTTGTGTTAAATAAGCTTCTATAGAAACCTGTTTTACCTTTAAATGGTCTAATATTTCTTTTGAACCATGAGCTACTTTTCCATTTCCTGTCAAACATATTTTAATATTTGGCAAACTCAATTTACCTAACTCTTGCTTCATTTCATCTAAACTAGACAAATGTTCAGCCTTAGGCATATTCCATAAGTTGTACTTTTTACCATATGCAATAAAACCATTATAAGCACCTACAATACCAGCATAACGACCAAAACCAATCAATCGAGAACCTGAAGCTTTCGTTATTGTTTCATGATCATACAACTCAATATTTTTTGCCAAAACTGCTTGCAATAACTTTCTATTATAAGCCGCTTTTTTTATTGTATGTGAAAAAAAGAAATATTTTTTATTAGGTATTAACGCCTCTACTGGCACTTCTTTAACACCAAACATCACATCACAATCAGCTACACTGTCTACAGGAGAAAATCCAGCAGCAGCATATGCATTGTCATTAAAAAAACGAATATCAGAAGATTCCACAGCAAACTCTAATTCAGGAAATTGAGCAACAACTTCTTTACATAAATTAGGAGGAAAAACAACTCTTCTATCTGGCGGGTTTTTTCTTTCTTTTATAATTGCAAACTTCATTTTGGAAGGGCTGTTTAATGTTGTTTTTAAAACTTTAGGCTAAAATAACATATTTATATAACAATATCAAGGAAACAAAAAAACAAGGAACTTATATTAATTTTAGAAAGGTTTCTTAAAAAAAATCAAATGATAAACACTAACTCCAATCTATTTTGTAGGTTTGCAATGTTCTTTGAAATATGGGGTCGACTGGTATTGACAGCGAGATCAATAATATAATAAGCATGTCGAGCGATGATGTATGGCTCGTAAATATCTACATCACACTTTTTAAACGGCGAGAATAACTACGCTTTAGCTGCTTAATCCGAATCATAGTAGGATTAGCCTCGGTACACAAGGTGTACAAGCTGAATGTCTGCTGAAAGCCTTGGTTAACGGCGTTCTTCCTGATGCAAATCAGGATACAGGCATCGTAAAAGTTAACATAGGAATAATAGTACTTCGTTATTATTTCAACAACTAAAGAAGATAAGGGTAATACTGGCTGTTTTCGGTCTATTATTATCACGAAAACTAAACGAAAACTAAACATGTAGAAAGCTATGTTATTGCTTGTTTGGACCCGAGTTCGATTCTCGGCGACTCCACAATAAAAAAAGCAGTTCAATTGAACTGCTTTTTTTATTATTTCTTATTCCAATTTAAAATCCCCCCTTTTAAATCATATATTTCTTTAAAACCATTTTCTGAGAGTAGTTTAGCTGCTTGACCGCTTCTACCACCACTCTTACAATATATTGCTATTGGTTTTGATTTATTAAGTTTTTCAATTTTTTCTTTAAAATTACTTTCCAGAAAATCAATCTTTAAAGGGTTTGCTATTACGCCACTTTTCCATTCATTTGGCGTTCTCACATCTACCAACTGAACATTTATTTCTTGTATCTTTCCTTCAAACTGAACAGGATCAAGAAGCGTTACTCCTTTTATCGCTGTTTGGGAGCATGAAAAAATTATCCAACTTAATATTAACAACCAATATCCTCGGCGAAAGCACAAGATACATGAATTAATCAATAACATTTTTCGCTTGAATTCCAAATCTAGAGGGCTTAAACCCACTGGTGGTATTAAATATTTCATTTTTAGTTAACAGAGACTTTCCCTGTCCACGAAGCAAATCCACCCGATAAGCTATATGCGTTTGACACATTACACATTAAATTTAAAACAGCACAGGCTTGAGCGCTTCTTGCTCCAGACTGACAATACATGTAAAAATTTTTCGTTTTATCTAATTGGTTAATTTGATCTAAAAAAGATTGTGGTTCTTTCACATCAATATTAATTGCATTAGGAATAGCTCCTTCAGCAACTTCATCAGTCGTTCTTACATCTACAATTATTGCATTAGTATCTTTCAATAATTGTTTTTGCCATTCATTTGGGGTTAAATCTGCCATGGTAATTTATTTAATTTTCACAAATTTAAGTCATTATGACTTAAATTACAAAATTGCCGTTACTTTTCAAGTATAATCAAAAAAAAACACCAATCATATGATTAGTGTTTTTTGAGCCGATGAGAGGACTCGAACCTCCGACCTGCTGATTACAAATCAGCTGCTCTAGCCAACTGAGCTACATCGGCATTGCGAGTGCAAATATAACTTTGATTTTCATACCTACAAACACTTTTATTATAAAAAAAAGATATATTTCGGTTTTAGGCAAAAAAAAAAACACCAATCATAAGATTAGTGTTTTTTGAGCCGATGAGAGGACTCGAACCTCCGACCTGCTGATTACAAATCAGCTGCTCTAGCCAGCTGAGCTACATCGGCATTGCGAGTGCAAATATAACTTTGATTTTCATACCTGCAAGCACTTTGTGTGTTTTTTTACAACTTATTTATCTTTCCTATCAAAGCCATTCCTTTAGCTTCAATTGACTTTTTCAAAGCTGTAAAGTGAACCTTCTTATTATCAACGTTTTTCGCGTTAATTGCATCCATAGATTCATCAAAAGCAACAATTGCTTCATCAATAATTGCATCAGAAGCTGAAAGTTCTTTTTCTGGATTTGATAACTGCCAAACGTATACTGTTTCGATAATATCACCAAAAACAAAGTTTACATCTTTTTTTAAATTCTTAATACTTGCCATAATTATATTTTTTAAGCTGGTGCAAAAGTAAACATAACACCTTAATAGTTATATAAAAACTTCTAAAAGTTTTACATTTTTTGTTTTTATATCAAATTCTTGTAATGCAGCAGGAATTAACACTGTCTCTCCTAATTTAACCTGCTCCTCAAATTCATATCCAGAAAAAATCGCCTCTCCCTCAATACACATATATATAACAAAGGAATCCTTATCCTTATTATTAATTTCTTTGTCACTACTCAAGTGAAGATAATTAGTTGTGAAATAATTGCAAGACACCATTTGGTTAGATTCATTTTCGATTGTATCGAAAACCATTTTCTCCCCTTTAAACCCAAAGTTAATAGCATCTAAAGCTTCTCGTTTATGTAAACGCCTAGTCTTCCCGTTAGTATCTACTCTGTCCCAATCATAAACTCTGTAAGTGATGTCTGAAGTTTGTTGAATTTCCGCTAACAACACCCCTGCACCTATTGCATGTATTGTACCTGTTTGAATAAAAAACGCATCTCCTGCATTTACAGGTACATTGTTTAATATACTTGGTAAACTTTTTTCTTTTAAATGCCTTTTATAATCAGAAGCTGTTATTCCGTTTTTAAAACCTAACACCAGCCTAGAGTTAGCATCTCTTTGAATAACATACCACATTTCTGTTTTTCCAAAAGAGTTATGCCTTTTTTTAGCTAAGATATCATTTGGATGTAATTGCACTGATAAATCTGTTTCAGCGTCTATAAACTTTATCAGTAAAGGAAAGTTTGTTCCAAAAAATCGATATACAGAATTTCCAACAATTTCTTGCTTATACTCCTCTATAAGTTCGGTTAGGCTCTTTCCTTTAAAACTACCAGAAGAAATTACAGATATACTATCATCAACCGATGATATTTCCCAACTTTCTCCTACATTATTCAATTCAGTTTCTTTTCCTAAAATTTTTTTTAATTTTGACCCTCCCCAAATTTTTTCTTTGAATATCGGAGTGAATTTAATTGGGTACCATTTTACCATATTTATCCTGTATAAGTAACAAAGTTTCTAGGTGTTTCATATAATGTAACCTCTAACTCTAAATGGCTTGAAAGTTCTTTTCTTAAAATACCCCATATTACAACAACAATATTTTCTGCGGTAGGAATTTTATCTTGAAAATAAGACACATCTAAATTTAAGTTTTTATGATCAAATTCTTTTTCTATTTTTTCATAGATAAGATCTTTAAGGATTTTTAAATCAATAACCATCCCTGTTTCTTGATTTATAGCCCCTGTTACACTAACCACTAACTCATAGTTATGACCGTGATAATTAGGACTACTGCATTTTCCAAATACCTCAATATTTTTTTCATCTGACCATGATTTGTTGCATAATCGATGGGCTGCATTAAAATGTGCTTTTCTATGAACTGTAACCTTCATTATTTTTCTAATAACGTTTTATAATACTTTTCAAATATAATCTTAAACCAAGAGGTATAATTTTCTGGATTGTTTTTGATATCCTTTTTTACCAACTCTAAATTCATCCATTTCCACTCGCCTACTTCTTCCGTATTTATTTCTGGGTCATTTTCATAATGACCTACTAAAATATGATCATATTCATGTTCAGTCAATCCGTTTTCAAATGGAACCTTATATATAAATGAAATCGTTTCTTTCAATTCAGTTACAAATCCCATCTCTTCAAATAACCTTCTTTCTCCTGCAGCTAAATTGCTTTCGCCATCTCGCTGATGACTACAACAAGTATTAGTCCACAATCCTGGTGAATGATACTTATGTAATGCTCTTTGTTGTAACATCAATTCATTTTTTTCATTGAATACAAAAACAGAAAATGCACGATGTAAAATCGCTTTTTCATGGGCTTCCATCTTAGGCATCAAACCTACTTGATTATCGTTTTCATCAACTAAAATGACCAACTCTTCTTTCATGTGTTTGTTTTTATTGTTTCTCAATTGTCACATGTAATCTTTGACATTTAAAATAAATAACCCTTATTTAATGATTATTTTAAACCTGTCGGTTTCACATTGCTAAAATATAAAAAGAAATGTAGCTTTTTATATCTTTTAGGAAAATGTATACACAACTATAAAGCAACTAGTCCTATGAATATACATTCGTTAGTAATATATCCTTTTAAAATCTATATACATTAAAAACTATAATATACTAAACAAAACAATTACATTTGCATACGCTAAATACACCGTAACAAATGAGTTTACAAGAAGAAATTGCAAAAAGAAGAACCTTCGGTATCATATCACATCCCGATGCCGGAAAAACAACCTTAACTGAAAAGTTATTGCTTTTTGGAGGAGCTATTCAGGAAGCTGGAGCAGTAAAATCGAATAAAGTAAAAAAAGGAGCTACCTCAGATTTCATGGAAATTGAACGTCAGCGTGGTATTTCTGTAGCAACTTCTGTATTAGCATTTATCTATCGAGATAAAAAAATAAACATACTAGATACTCCTGGTCATAAGGATTTTGCTGAAGATACCTTCAGAACACTAACTGCTGTAGATAGTGTTATTGTAGTTATTGATGTCGCAAAAGGTGTTGAGGAACAAACTGAAAAATTAGTTGAAGTTTGTAGAATGCGTAACATTCCTATCATTGTATTCATCAACAAAATGGATAGAGAGGGTAAAGACGCCTTTGATTTACTAGATGAAATAGAACAAAAACTAGGCTTAAGAGTTACTCCATTAAGTTTTCCTATCGGTATGGGATACAGTTTTAAAGGAATTTATAATATCTGGGAAAAGAATATAAATCTTTTTTCGGAAGATAACAAACAACATATTACTGATACCATCGCATTTGAAGATGTAAACAATCCTGAGTTAGAAAATCATATTGGTGAAGCAGCAGCTAAAGAACTGCGTGAAGAATTGGAATTAGTCTATGAAGTATATCCAAAATTTAACCAAGAAGAATATTTAAACGGTGATTTACAACCTGTATTTTTCGGATCTGCTTTAAATAACTTTGGAGTTAGGGAATTATTAGATTGCTTTATTGATATCGCTCCTGAACCAAGACCAAAAACATCTGACACAAGAGAAGTACAACCTAACGAAAGTAAGTTTACTGGTTTTGTATTTAAAATACATGCAAACATGGATCCTAAACACAGGGACAGACTTGCATTCATTAAAATTGTTTCAGGATTATTTAAAAGAAATACGCCATATTTACATGTTAGAAATAACAAAAAAGTAAAATTTTCAAGTCCTAATGCCTTTTTCGCAAATAAAAAAGAAATTGTAGACATATCATATCCTGGGGATATTGTAGGTGTACATGATACTGGAAACTTTAAAATCGGTGACACCCTAACTGATGGTGAAATTATGAACTACAAAGGTGTACCAAGTTTCTCTCCTGAACACTTTAGATACATTAATAATGCTGACCCATTAAAATCAAAACAACTGTACAAAGGTATTGATCAGTTAATGGATGAAGGAGTCGCTCAACTATTCACCTTAGAAATGAATGGTCGTAAGGTTATTGGAACAGTTGGAGCTTTACAGTATGAAGTTATCCAATATCGTTTAGAGCATGAATATGGAGCTAAATGTACGTATGAAAATTTAAATGTACACAAAGCGTGTTGGGTAGAGGCTGAAGACGAAAGTAACAATGAATTCAAAGAATTCAAACGCGTAAAACAAAAATTTCTTGCAAAGGACAAAAGCGGACAGCTTGTATTTTTTGCAGATTCAATGTTTTCTTTACAAATGACACAACAAAAATACCCTACTGTTAAACTCCACTTTACTAGTGAGTTTTAAACACTAAAATACTTCAAACAAAAAGGCTCAGAAAATAAATTCTGAGCCTTTTTGTTTGAAGTAATACCAATTGAATTTCAAAAAGCACTAATAAAATTGAATCATTTTTGGTATAATTTACTACTCACATTAACCTCCATAAAAAAAGCCGCAAATATTAATTTGCGGCTTTTACTTTATGCTTCACCAGTTGGCCCAAAATTCATTGGGATTGGTGGTTGTTCGAAATCTTTAATTTCACCATGAGCTTTTTCAAAACGATTTACATTATCAGCTAAAGCTTTTAATAATCTTTTTGCATGTTGCGGAGTTAAGATAATTCTTGACTTCACTTTGCTCTTAGGAACACCAGGCATAATGCTAACAAAATCTACAACAAACTCAGAAGCTGAATGATTAATGATTGCTAAATTGGAATAAATCCCTTGGGCAATATCAGCATCAAGCTCAATATTTATTTGTTGTCCGCTTTTATTATTATTTTCTGCCATGATTAACTAAGGTTTTCTTCAACTTTTGTCATTTGATCATAATCTTCTTTAGAACCTACAATAATTTTTTCGTAGTTTCTCATTCCTGTACCTGCAGGAATTCTATGACCAACAATTACATTTTCTTTCAATCCTTCTAAGGTATCAATCTTACCAGCTACTGCCGCTTCGTTTAATACTTTAGTAGTTTCCTGGAATGATGCAGCTGAGATAAACGATTTAGTCTGTAATGATGCTCTAGTAATCCCTTGCAAGATTGGTGTAGCCGTTGCTGGAACAGCATCTCTAGCAATAACTAATGCTTTATCATTTCTTTTTAAAATTGAATTCTCATCTCTTAAGTCACGTGGTGAAATTATTTGTCCAGCTTTCAATTCTTCCGAATCTCCTACTTCTTCAACAACTTTCATTCCATAAATAGCATCATTTTCAACAATAAAGTCTGATTTATGAATCAATTGATTTTCTAAGAAAATAGTATCTCCTGAATCATTAATTTGAACTTTACGCATCATTTGTCTTACAACAACCTCGAAATGCTTATCGTTGATTTTTACTCCTTGTAAACGATATACTTCCTGTACTTCATTTACTAAGTACTGCTGTACTGCTGAAGGTCCTTTTATTGCTAAAATATCCTTTGGTGTAATTGAACCATCAGATAATGGCATACCAGCTTTAACAAAATCATTTTCCTGAACTAAGATTTGATTAGATAACTTAACTAAGTATTTCTTAATATCTCCTAATTTAGATTCAATGATAATCTCACGATTACCACGCTTGATTTTACCAAATGACACAACTCCATCAATTTCAGATACAACTGCTGGGTTTGAAGGGTTACGTGCTTCGAAAAGCTCCGTAATACGTGGTAAACCTCCAGTAATATCTCCTGCTTTAGATGATTTACGTGGGATTTTAACTAATAATTTACCTTCTTTAATCTTTTCACCATCCTCAATCATCATGTGTGCTCCAACTGGTAAATTGTACGAACGTAATACTTCGTCCCCTTTACCCATAATAAGTAAAGTTGGAATTAACTTTTTATTTCTTGATTCAGAAATTACTTTCTCTTGGTATCCTGTTTGTTCATCAACTTCAACTTGGTAAGTTATACCTTGCTCAATATTTTCAAACTTAATAGTCCCTGAGAATTCAGAAACAATTCCACCGTTAAATGGATCCCATTGACAAATAACTTCATCTTTCTTCAAAAGTTGTTTGTCAGATACATAGATGTATGAACCGTAAGGAATGTTATTAGTTGCTAATACAATACCTGTATTTTTATCAACTAACTTTGCTTCCGCAGTACGAGAAATTACAATATCAACTGCTTTTCCTTCATTATCTTCTCCTTTTACAACACGCAGTTCCTCAATTTCAACAACTCCGTCAAACTTAGCTTTTAAGTTATTTTCTTCTGAAATGGTACTTGCAGTTCCCCCAAGGTGGAATGTACGTAATGTTAACTGTGTACCAGGCTCTCCAATTGACTGTGCAGCAACTACACCAACAGCTTCTCCTCTTTGAACCATTTTACCTGTTGCTAAGTTACGTCCGTAACATTTAGCACAAATACCTTTTATAGCTTCACAAGTTAATGCAGATCTTACTGATACTGTATCAATTGGCGCAGCACTAATTACATCAACATCTGCTTCTATAATTTGCTCACCATTTGCAACAATAATCTCACCTGTTGACGGGTTAACAACATCATGTAAAGCGATACGACCTAAAATACGATCACCTAATGTTTCTACTATTTCCTCATTTTTCTTTAATGCTTGAACATCTAACCCTCTTAAAGTTCCACAATCTACTGTGTTTACAATAACATCCTGAGATACATCAACTAAACGACGTGTTAAGTACCCTGCATCGGCAGTTTTTAATGCGGTATCGGCAAGACCTTTACGCGCACCGTGAGTAGAAATAAAGTACTCTAAAATTGACAATCCTTCCTTAAAGTTAGAAAGAATCGGGTTTTCAATAATTGCTCCAGATCCATCAGCAGATTTTTTAGGTTTCGCCATTAATCCACGCATACCTGTTAACTGACGTATTTGTTCCTTAGAACCCCTTGCACCAGAATCAAGCATCATGTATACTGAGTTAAACCCTTGCTGATCCTCAGAGATATTCTTCATAGAAAGCTCTGTTAATGCAGCATTTGTTGATGTCCAGATATCAATAACTTGGTTATAACGCTCATTGTTCGTTATAAGTCCCATATTATAATTAGCCTTAATTCCATCAACTTGAGCATTTGCATCATCAACCATTTTTCCTTTTTCCTCAGGAATAATGATATCTCCTAATGAGAATGACAATCCACCTTTAAAGGCGAATGCATACCCCATATCCTTTATTCTGTCTAAGAAATCAGCAGTTTCAGGAACACTAGTTGCTTTTAAAATATCATGGATAATATCTCTTAACGCTTTTTTAGTTAAAACTTCGTTGATATATCCAGCTTCTTCAGGAACCACTTCGTTAAATAATACTCTACCTACAGTAGTGTCAATAACTTTATAAACTAACTCACCATCTTCGTTAAAATCTTTTGTTCTAACTTTAATTGATGCGTTAATATTTGCTCTTTTTTCATTGTAAGCAATAGTTACTTCTTCTGGCGAATAAAAAGTTAAGCCCTCTCCTATTACTTCTAATTCAGGAGTAGACTTACGCAATTTAGTCATATAATATAATCCAAGTACCATATCCTGAGAAGGTACAGTAACTGGTTGTCCGTTTGCTGGATTTAATATATTATGAGAAGCTAACATTAACAGTTGAGATTCCAAAATTGCTTCTGGTCCTAAAGGTAAATGTACTGCCATTTGATCCCCATCAAAATCGGCATTAAATGCCGTACATACTAACGGGTGTAATTGAATTGCTTTTCCTTCAATTAATTTAGGCTGAAAAGCTTGTATCCCTAAACGGTGAAGCGTAGGTGCACGGTTCAATAATACAGGATGGCCTTTGATTACATTTTCTAAGATATCCCAAACTACTGGTTCTTTTCTGTCTATTATTTTCTTAGCAGATTTTACAGTTTTAACAATTCCTCTTTCTATTAATTTTCTAACTACAAAAGGTTTGTATAATTCTGCTGCCATATTCTTTGGCAATCCACATTCGAATAAACGTAATGTTGGTCCAACAACAATTACAGAACGCGCTGAATAATCAACACGCTTTCCTAACAAGTTTTGACGGAAACGTCCTTGTTTACCTTTTAATGAATCAGATAATGATTTTAAAGGTCTGTTAGATTCAGTTTTTACTGCTGATGATTTACGTGTGTTATCAAATAAAGAATCTACTGATTCTTGTAACATACGCTTCTCATTACGCAAGATTACTTCCGGAGCTTTTATCTCTACCAAACGCTTTAAACGGTTGTTACGGATAATTACTCTTCTGTAAAGATCATTTAAATCTGAAGTTGCGAAACGTCCACCATCTAAAGGCACTAATGGTCTTAATTCTGGCGGAATAATTGGCACAACTTTCATAATCATCCATTCTGGACGATTTTCTCTATTCTTATTAGCATCACGTAAAGATTGTACAACTTGTAATCTTTTTAATGCTTCTGTTTTACGTTGCTTAGATGTTTCGTTATTAGCCTTATGTCTTAACTCATAAGATAACTCGTCTAAATCAATTCGCTTTAACAAATCAATTAAACATTCAGCTCCCATTTTAGCGATAAACTTATTAGGATCTGCATCATCTAAATACTGATTTTCTGGTGGTAACTCTTCCGCTATATTTAAATATTCTTCTTCAGTTAAGAATTCCATTTTTTTAAGCTCTTCCCCTTCAGGATTCTTAGCTATACCAGCTTGAATTACTACATAACGTTCGTAGTAAATGATCATGTCTAATTTCTTAGAAGGTAGACCAAGTAAGTATCCTATTTTGTTTGGTAATGAACGGAAGTACCAGATATGTGCAACAGGAACAACTAAGTTAATGTGCCCAATACGATCTCTACGAACTTTCTTTTCAGTTACTTCAACACCACATCTATCACATACAATTCCTCTATAACGGATACGTTTGTACTTTCCACAAGCACATTCATAATCCTTTACAGGCCCAAAGATACGCTCACAGAATAATCCGTCACGTTCTGGTTTGTGTGTACGATAGTTTATAGTTTCCGGCTTTAAAACCTCTCCTTTTGACTCAGCCAAAATTGACTCAGGAGAAGCTAAACCGATAGAGATTTTACTAAATCTCTTTTGTGTATTTTTATCTTGTTTTCTTGCCATAATATGATGCAATAAAATTTTAAAAATATTCTTTTTAAATAGCGAAACCGCCTACTATTATTCTTCTAATCTAATATCCAAACTTAACCCTTTCAATTCATGCATTAATACATTGAATGATTCCGGCAATCCTGGTTCTGGCATTGGCTCACCCTTAACGATTGCTTCGTAAGTTTTAGCTCTACCTATTACATCATCAGATTTAACAGTTAAGATTTCTCTTAGGGTTGCTGAAGCTCCATAAGCCTCTAATGCCCAAACTTCCATCTCTCCAAAACGTTGTCCACCAAACTGCGCCTTACCTCCTAGTGGTTGTTGCGTAATTAATGAGTATGGTCCGATAGAACGTGCGTGCATTTTATCATCAACCATGTGACCTAGTTTTAACATGTAGATAATAC
Source organism: Kordia sp. (assembly GCA_002733415.1). Classification (GTDB taxonomy): domain Bacteria; phylum Bacteroidota; class Bacteroidia; order Flavobacteriales; family Flavobacteriaceae. Next base: position 100,199 of record NVVR01000005.1, read on the forward strand.
CTACTGTTGCTGCTTGATCAAAACGTTCTCCTGTTCCTCCATCATATAAATGTGTATGACCGAATCTAGGCACTCCTGCTTCATCAGTAATTTCATTAATCTGGTCTAAAGTAGCTCCATCAAATATTGGTGTAGCGTATTTTCTACCTAACTTTTGACCTGCCCAACCAAGAACAGTTTCATAAATCTGACCAATGTTCATACGAGAAGGTACTCCTAATGGATTCAGTACAATATCTACTGGTGTTCCATCTTCTAAGAAAGGCATATCTTCTTGACGAACGATACGTGCTACAATACCCTTGTTACCGTGACGCCCTGCCATTTTATCTCCTACTTTAAGCTTACGTTTTTTAGCAACGTAAATCTTAGCTAGCTTGATAATTCCTGCTGGTAATTCATCTCCAATAGCAATTGTAAATTTCGCTCTTCTTAATGCTCCTTGAAGATCACTTACTTTAATTTTGTAATTATGTAACAAGTCCTTTACAAACCCGTTTGCTTGTTTATCAGTAGTCCATGTTCCACTTACTAAATGCGCATAATCATCAACAGAATTTAACATTTTTTGAGAGAATTTTTTACCTTTTGGTAATACTTCTTCTCCTAAGTCGTTAAATACTCCTTGAGCAGTTTTTCCGTTAACAATTGTGAATAATTTATCAATTAAAACGGTTTTTAAAGATTCAAATTTAGATTCAAACTTTAACTCAACTGCTTGTAACTCTTCTTTATCTTGGTTACGCCTACGTTTATCTTTAACTAAACGAGCGAATAACTTTTTATTTATAACTACACCATGTAATGAAGCTGACGCTTTTAATGAAGCATCTTTTACATCTCCTGCTTTATCACCAAAGATAGCACGCAATAACTTTTCTTCTGGTGTTGGATCAGATTCTCCTTTTGGTGTAATTTTACCAATAAGAATATCTCCAGGGTTTACTTCTGCTCCAATACGAATCATTCCATTTTCATCCAAGTCTTTAGTAGCCTCTTCAGAAACGTTAGGTATATCATTAGTTAACTCTTCATCACCCAATTTCGTATCTCTTACATCTAATGAATATTCATCAATATGGATAGAGGTAAAGATATCTTCACGAACAACTTTTTCAGAAATTACAATCGCATCCTCAAAGTTATACCCTTTCCAAGGCATAAAGGCTACTTTCATATTTCTACCCAAAGCTAACTCTCCTTGTTGTGTAGCATATCCTTCACAAAGTACTTGTCCTAATTTAACTTTATCACCAATTTTAACAATAGGTTTTAAGTTGATAGAAGTACCTTGGTTGGTTTTTCTAAACTTAATTAAATTGTAAGTTTTTATATTAGAATCAAAACTAACCAAAGCTTCTTCTTCTGTTCTGTCATACACTATAGTAATCATATCTGCATCAACATATTGAACTTCTCCAACACCTTCCGCATTAATCAATACTCTAGAATCCTGAGCTACTCGTCTTTCTAATCCAGTCCCAACAATTGGAGCTTCTGGACGTAATAATGGTACCGCTTGACGCATCATGTTTGACCCCATCAATGCACGATTGGCATCATCATGTTCTAAGAAAGGAATTAATGACGCTGAAATAGATGCAATCTGGTTTGGAGATACATCGGCATAATTGATTTCAGATGGTGTTGCAACTGGAAAATCACCTTCCATCCTTGCAATAATCTTTTCATCAGTAATTTTACCATTAGCTTCAATAGGATTGTTTGCTTGCGCAATTTTCATTCCTTCTTCTTCCTCAGCACTTAAGTATGTTGGTGTTGTCTCTAAATCTACTACACCATCAACTACCTTACGGTATGGAGTTTCTAAGAACCCTAACGAGTTTACTTTTGCGTAAACTGCTAATGAAGATATCAAACCAATGTTTGGTCCTTCAGGTGTTTCAATCGGACATAAACGACCGTAATGTGTATAGTGAACATCACGAACCTCGAATCCTGCTCTTTCACGAGACAGTCCTCCTGGTCCTAATGCTGATAATCTACGTTTGTGCGTAATCTCTCCTAATGGATTGGTTTGATCCATGAATTGAGATAATTGGTTGGTACCAAAGAATGAATTAATTACAGAAGACAATGTCTTGGCATTAATCAAATCAATAGGTGTAAACACTTCGTTATCACGAACGTTCATACGTTCACGAATAGTACGAGCCATACGAGACAAACCAACTCCAAATTGAGAAGATAATTGCTCTCCAACTGTTCTTACACGTCTGTTAGATAAGTGATCAATATCATCAATTTCTGCTTTTGAGTTAATTAACTCAATTAAGTATTTGATAATAGTAATGATATCTAACTTCGTTAAAACTCGCTTATCCATATCGATATCAAGTCCTAACTTCTTGTTCATTCTAAAACGACCTACTTCACCTAAGTTGTAACGTTGGTCAGAGAAGAATAATTTATCAATAATACCTCTTGCCGTTTCTTCATCTGGCGGTTCAGCATTACGTAATTGCCTGTAGATATGCTCTACAGCTTCTTTTTCAGAGTTTGTTGGATCCTTCTGTAATGTATTATGAATAATAGCATATTGACCAGACTGTCCATCTTCTTTGTGTAATAGAATAGTTTTAACTTCCGCTTCTAAAATCTCTTCAATATTATCTTTATCAAGAGTTGTATCACGGTCTAATACTATTTCATTTCTTTCTATAGATACTACTTCACCAGTATCCTCATCAACGAAATCCTCATGCCATGTATTTAATACACGAGCAGCTAATTTACGTCCTAAATATTTTTTAAGACCAGTTTTGCTTACTTTAACTTCATCAGCTAAATCAAACAATTCTAGAATGTCTTTATCACGTTCAAAACCAATAGCTCTGAATAGTGTTGTAACAGGTAATTTTTTCTTTCTATCAATGTACGCATACATTACTTGATTGATGTCTGTCGCAAATTCTATCCAAGAACCTTTAAAAGGAATTACTCTGGCAGAATATAACTTAGTTCCGTTTGCATGGAATGATTGTCCAAAGAAAACCCCTGGTGATCTATGCAATTGCGATACAATTACACGCTCTGCACCATTGATACAAAAAGTACCACTTGGCGTCATATAAGGGATAGTACCTAAGTATACATCTTGAACAATTGTTTCGAAATCTTCGTGTTCTGCATCAGTACAATACAGTTTCAACCTTGCCTTTAAAGGAACACAATACGTCAATCCTCTTTCAATACATTCTTGAAGAGAATAACGTGGTGGATCCACAAAATAGTCAAGGAATTCTAATACAAATTGATTTCTGGTATCTGTAATCGGAAAATTTTCCAAGAAAGTATTATACAAACCCTCATTACCTCTTTCGTCAGATTTTGTTTCCAGTTGGAAAAAATCTTGGAATGATTTAATTTGAATATCTAGGAAATCTGGATAGTCAGGTCTGTTTAGCACAGATGAAAAACTTAATCTTTCGTTTGGCGTTGCTAACATCAATATTTAGAAATTATATTAAAAAAAATAATTCAAAAAAAAAGCGTACTTTTATTATACGCAAAATGGTTTAGGCCTATGGGAGACTATCCCAAGACCTAAACCTTTGTATGCTAAAGAGTAAAAATTACTTTAACTCTACTTCAGCTCCAGCTTCTTCTAATTGAGCTTTTAAAGCTTCAGCTTCGTCCTTAGAAACACCTTCTTTGATTGGTGCTGGTGCACTATCAACGATACCTTTAGCTTCTTTTAATCCTAATCCAGTTAATTCCTTAACTAATTTTACTACTGCAAGTTTAGAACCTCCAGCTGCTTTTAAGATTACGTCAAATTCAGTTTGAGCTTCAGCTTCTTCACCTCCAGCACCTCCACCAGCAGCAACAGCTACAGCAGCAGCAGCAGGCTCAATACCGTACTCATCTTTTAATATAGTTGCTAAATCGTTAACTTCTTTTACTGTTAAGTTTACTAATTGTTCTGCGAAATCTTTTAAATCTGCCATTTTCTATCGTTTTAAAATGTTGTAATTATTATAATTTGTTATTAAGTGCGTACGCGCTATATTGTCTATTTTTCAGACAATGTTTTAAGAATTCCTGCGATTTTACCTCCACTTGATTTAAGTGCTGATATAACGTTTTTAGCAGGCGATTGTAACAATCCTATGATTTCTCCAATCAATTCTTCTTTAGACTTAATGTCTACTAATACATCTAACTGATCGTCACCAATGAATACCGCTTGTTCAACGAAAGCCCCTTTTAATAAAGGTAATTGCGTTTTTTTACGGAATGCTTTGATCACTTTAGCTGGAGCATTTCCAGTTTCAGAAAACAATAAAGATGAATTTCCTTTCAATACAGAAGGAAGGTCACCGAAATCTTTATCTGAAGCCTCCATTGCTTTTGCTAACAATGTATTTTTAACTACTGCTAAAGATACATTAGCTTTAAAACAAGCTCTTCTTAAATTAGAAGTGTCACCTGCATTTAAACCTGAGATATCAGCAACATATATATTAGCATTCTCAGCTAACTGAGCAGTTAAGTCTTCTATTACTTGTGATTTTTCTTCTCTGTTCATAATATAAAGTTTTTAACTACTAATTAAAGAACTGTGTCTTTTGAAGTCATTTCAATAGACGGACTCATAGTACTTGACATGAACATAGATTTCACGTAAGTTCCTTTAGCCGCTACTGGCTTTAACTTCATTAGCATTTGAATTAATTCGTTTGTGTTTTCTTCAATTTTCACAGCATCAAAAGACACTTTTCCAACTGATGCATGCACGATACCAGTTTTATCAACTTTAAAGTCAATCTTACCAGCTTTAACTTCGGTCACTGCTTTAGCAACATCCATAGTTACCGTACCTGTTTTTGGGTTAGGCATAAGACCACGAGGCCCTAATACACGTCCTAAAGGACCTAACTTACCCATTACAGAAGGCATAGTGATGATTACATCAACGTCAGTCCAACCAGCCTTAATTTTATCTAAGTACTCTTGTAAACCAACATAATCAGCTCCAGCTGCAGTAGCTTCCGCCTCTTTATCTGGAGTAACTAATGCCAATACTTTAATATCTTTCCCTGTACCATGTGGTAATGTTACCACACCCCTAACCATTTGGTTAGCTTTACGAGGATCTACACCTAATCTTACTGCTACATCTACTGACGCATCAAAATTAGCGTTTGTAATTTCTTTTACTAAAACAGAAGCTTCAGATACATTGTAAGTTCTACTCTGATCCAATTTCGCTTTTGCTTCTTTTTGCTTTTTTGTTAATCTTGCCATTTTTAAAATACTTTTAGATTAATTAGGAGCATCTCCACCAGAAACAGTTAAACCCATAGAACGCGCAGTACCTGCTATCATTCTCATTGCTGATTCGATTTTGAAGGCATTTAAATCTACCATCTTATCTTCAGCAATAGCTTTAACTTGATCCCAAGAAACATTAGCTACTTTTTTTCTGTTTGGCTCTCCTGAACCTTTTTTAATTTTTGCTGCTTCCATTAATTGAACTGCTGCAGGTGGTGTCTTGATTACAAATTCAAATGATTTGTCTTTGTAAACAGAAATTGCAACTGGAAGTATCTTACCTTGTTTATCCTGTGTACGAGCATTAAACTGCTTACAGAATTCCATGATATTTACACCAGCAGCACCTAGAGCGGGTCCAACCGGTGGCGACGGATTCGCTGCACCTCCCCTAACTTGTAGCTTAACTACCTTACTTAACTCTTTTGCCATTGTTTAAATTTTAGTGTCTTTACTATTTTGAAGCATAAAGACTTTAATAAATAATATATTTGTGTAACAATATTATACTTTTTCAACTTGCATAAAACTCAACTCTAACGGTGTTTTTCTTCCGAAAATCTTAACCATTACTTCAAGTTTACGCTTTTCATCATTAACCTTTTCAATTGTACCATTGAAACCATTAAAAGGACCATCAATTACCTTGATAATCTCCCCTATGTCAAACGGTATAAGAACACTATCCGACTGAACAGCTAACTCATCAACCTTACCTAACATTCTGTTGACTTCTGACTTCCTTAAGGGAACAGGATCTCCTCCTTTAACTTCTCCTAAAAAACCAATAACCCCATTTATCGATCTGATAACATGAGGCACTTCACCAACCAAGCTAGCTTTAACCATTATATAACCAGAGAAATAAACCTTCTCCTTACTTACTTTTTTTCCATTACGAATTTGAATAACTTTCTCAGTAGGCACTAATACCTCCTCAACAAACTCACTTAACCCTAGTCTAGAAATTTCAGTTTCAATATAATCCTTAACTTTATGTTCTTTACCACTAATGGCTCTAACTACATACCAATTCATAATACCACTTTATTATTAGTTCATCAAATTGAAATACCCTTCAATCACTCTAGTAAAAACAGTATCCACTCCCCATATAGCAAGAGAAAAAAGAATAGAAAAAACAGCTACTATAATAGTTAACTTCTGTGCTTTAACCAATGTAGGCCAAGTCACATTATTTTTCAACTCTCCAAAAGATTCTTTTATATAACTCATTTCGCTTATAATTAGCATTCGCACGGGATGAGAGACTCGAACTCACGACACCTGGTTTTGGAGACCAGTGCTCTACCAACTGAGCTAATCCCGTATTAGAAAGATGTCTCGACAATGTCAAGACACCTTCTCTTATAAATTAAATTCTAGAATTAATCTAAAATCTCTGTTACTTGTCCTGCACCTACAGTCCTACCACCTTCACGGATAGCGAAACGTAAACCAACATTCATAGCAATTGCAGCGTGCAACTCAACAGTAATTGTTAAGTTATCACCAGGCATTACCATTTCAACTCCTTCAGGTAACGTAATAGTCCCTGTTACATCAGTTGTACGTACGTAAAACTGTGGACGGTAGTTGTTATGGAATGGAGTATGACGTCCACCCTCTTCTTTCTTAAGAACATAAACCTCTGCTTTAAACTTAGCATGAGGAGTTACAGAACCTGTTTTACAGATTACCATTCCTCTTTTAATATCTTCTTTTGCTATACCTCTTAACAAGATACCTGCATTATCTCCAGCCTCACCTCTATCTAAGATTTGACGGAACATTTCAATACCTGTAATAGTAGAAGTTAACTTTTCAGCACCCATACCAATAATATCTACAGTATCTCCAGTGTTAGCAATTCCAGTTTCGATACGTCCAGTTGCTACTGTACCACGACCTGTAATTGAAAATACATCTTCAATAGGCATTAAGAAATCTTTATCAATCTCTCTTAATGGCTCTTCGATCCAAGTATCACAAGCTTCCATTAAATCAAGAATAGCTTGAGTCCATTTTGGATCATCATTTAAACCTCCTAAAGCAGAACCTGCTATAACCGGTCCATTATCTCCATCATAATCATAGAAAGAAAGCAATTCTCTTACTTCCATCTCAACTAACTCTAATAATTCTTCATCATCAACTAAATCAACTTTGTTCATGAAAACAACTATTCTTGGAATACCTACTTGCTTCCCTAATAAGATATGCTCTCTAGTTTGAGGCATAGGTCCATCAGTTGCAGCAACTACTAATATAGCACCATCCATTTGAGCAGCACCAGTTACCATGTTCTTTACGTAATCCGCGTGACCTGGACAGTCAACGTGAGCGTAATGACGATTAGCAGTAGCATACTCTACGTGAGATGTATTTATTGTAATTCCTCTTTCTTTTTCTTCTGGTGCGTTATCGATTTGATCGAAATCCTTCACATCACAGAAACCAGCTTTTGCCAATACCGTAGTAATAGCAGCAGTTAATGTAGTTTTACCGTGATCTACGTGCCCAATTGTACCAATGTTTAAATGTGGTTTCGAGCGGTCAAAAGTTCCTTTAGCCATGATTATTAATTTTTATTCTTAGTTATTATAATTAGTGTTTATTCTATACTACTTCATTCTCACCAAACTCTTTCCGAGCCAATGACCGGATTTGAACCGGTGACCTCATCCCTACCAAGGATGCGCTCTACCATCTGAGCTACACCGGCGTTGAATTTACAATACTGAATTCTGACTTACATCATAAATCAAAATTAGCAACGCGTAAATTCTTGAGCGAGAGACCAGGTTCGAACTGGCGACATTCAGCTTGGAAGGCTGACGCTCTACCAGCTGAGCTACTCTCGCGAATTTAAAACCTTTCATCAATGTCCAAAAGTTGAAGCTTGACGCATTGACTACTCAGTTTTAAAAATCGTATTCCCGTTTACACGGAAATTCTGGTGGGGAGAGTAGGATTCGAACCTACGAAGTCGAAAGACAGCGGAGTTACAGTCCGCCCCGTTTGGCCACTCTGGAATCTCCCCAAAATTTTATTTTCAATAATTTAAAGAACTTACTCTTTTTATAGAGCCGATGAAGGGACTCGAACCCCCGACCTGCTGATTACAAATCAGCTGCTCTAGCCAGCTGAGCTACATCGGCTTTTAAAAAATAAAAAAGCCCACTATTTCTAGCGGACTGCAAATGTATGTAATAATTCTTTTTTACAAAACTATTTTTGCCTTTTTTTCTCTAAGCATGTGCTCTTAATTTTTCTTTTCGCTTTTTTAACAACCTTTCTAATGACTGAGAAGCCAAATCTGCCCCTTCTTCAAATGATTTACATTGCTTTTTTACGACATACGAATCTCCAGGTACAGTTATTTTAGCTTCAAAAATTTTATTATCTTTTTCACTCTTATTTTCTACCTTTAAATATACATCTGCACAGATGACCTTATCAAAAAACTGATCTAATCTATCCATCTTCTTCTGTACAAAATCTACCAATGACTGGTCTGCCACAAAATTTACCGACTGTGTGTTTACTTTCATATTCTTTATGCTTTAAAAGTGAGTATTAGGTTTTAACGTTTCGCGGATGAGACTTTCTATACACTTCTTTCAACTTCGCCATACTATTATGCACGTATATTTGCGTAGCTGCAAGACTTGTATGACCAAGTAATTCCTTAACCGCATTTAAATCCGCCCCTTCGTTTAGTAAATGAGTCGCAAAGGTATGTCGTAAAACATGCGGACTCTTTTTCATCTTAGAAGAAGCTCTACTAAAGTACAAATTTATTACTCGATACACAAGTGAATCATAAATTTTAGCTCCCTTTTTCGTCAAAAACAAACTATCTATTTCTATTTCAACCAACAAGTCCTCCCTAACCTTTAAATACCTCTTTAAGCTATCAATTAAAACTGTCGTTAACGGTATTATTCGTTCCTTATTTCTTTTCCCCAGAACCTTAATTGTTTTAACTACCAAATCAACATCTTTCAAAGTCAACCCTATAAGTTCCGCTTTTCGTATCCCTGTAGCATAAAACAACTCAATCATAAACTTATCTCGCTCCCCCTCATAAGAATCTTCAAACTCAACATCCTCCAAAACCTTTTCCATTTCATTTACCGAAAATGGAACTTGAATTTTCTTAGAAACCTTTAACGCCTTATGCTTTAATAATGGCGAAACCTTTATTAACTCAACCTTTAACAGAAACTTATAATAACTCTTTAAAGAAGCTATCTTCCTATTAACAGTTCTATTACTAACTTTTGCTTCCAGCAACTCAACTATCCAGCTTCTAATTTGAGGATACACACAGTCTTTCACTTCCCCTGAATCAAACTCATTACTACAAAAGACAGCAAACGACTCTAGATCTTTTGTATACGCCAAAACCGTATGAGGCGAACACTTCTTTTCAAGAGATAAATAATTGAGGTAATCCGAAAATTGAGACATAAAAAAAACCGTTTAATACCAAAGGTACTAAACGGTTTTACAACTATTCTTAAATGAGACTAGATTTCTTCCTGATCTCTTAATCCTTGAATGTACTGAGCTTTTTTCATTTTTACTCTGTTTTCGATAGAAGGTTTAGCGAAATATCTTCTTTCTCTAAGTGATTTCTTCGTTCCAGTACGATCAAATTTTCTCTTGTAGCGCTTTAAAGCTCTATCAATGTTTTCTCCGTCTTTAATTGGTATAATTAACATAAGTCTTAACCTCCTCTCTTTTAGCGTTCAGCTTGCAAATATAAAACTTAATTAATAACTGACTAGTAATAATTAGTAATTATTTCGCTTAGCTCAATATATTTCTCTGCAACAACTTAATTTGATATTATGTTGCTGGTTTATAACCCTTCTTATCGATTACCAATTTAGTGATATACAAAAATGTGTTTTCGAAAAACTAATAATCAAATTATTACGTCGCCGGTTTATATTCCTTTTTGTCGATTACTAGTTTTGCGATAATCTCTTTTAAAATTTCCGATGTTCCTCCTCCAATAGGACCTAAACGACTATCTCTTAATAAACGCGCCATAGGATATTCTTCCATATACCCATAACCACCTAATAACTGCAAGCACTCATAAATAACTTCATCAGCCATTTTAGTAGATGCCAACTTAGACATTGTAGCTTCTTTAACAACATACTCACCATCATTCAAACGCTTAGCAACTGAGTAATTAAACTCTTTACATATTTCCATTTGAGTTGAGGCGTCAGCTATTTTGTGACGTAACACCTGAAAAGTATCTATTGTTTTACCAAAAGCCGTACGTTCAGACATATACTGCACCGCATAATCAATTGCATATTCCGCTCTTGCATGCGAGTTAATCGCCATAATTAAACGCTCTAAAGCAAAATGTTGCATAATATACGGAAACCCTTGATTTTCTTCACCCATTAAATTAGATGCAGGAATAATAACATTATCAAATGCTATTTCAGCAGTATCAGACGCTCTCCAACCTAACTTATCTAATTTAGTAGCAGATATACCAGGTGTATCCCTATCCACAACAAAAATACTCATTCCTCTCCCTCCTAACTCAGGAGCGGTTTTAGCTGCAACAATTAAATAATCGCTATATATTCCGTTTGTAATAAAAGTCTTTGAACCATTTATCACATACGTATCTTCTTTTTTAACTGCTGTTGTACGCATTCCCGCAACATCAGACCCTCCAAAAGGCTCAGTAATACACAAACACCCTATTTTATCACCTAAAGCACTTGGCTCTAAATACTTCTTTTTAATATCATGATCACCCTCTTTATTCAAATGAGTCATTGCCAAGTAAGCATGCGCCCACATGTTTGCTGCAAATCCACTTGAGTTGATTTTCTGCATTTCTTCTAAGAAAATCACAGTATAAAATAAATCTAAATCTAACCCACCATACTCTTCTGGTGTAGCCAAACCAAAATACCCCATATCACCAAACTTCTTCCAGATGAATCGCTCAACAGCACCAGTTTTTTCCCATTTATCTATGTGCGGAACTACTTCCTTTTTTAAAAAATCCTGAAGACTTTCTCTAAAAAGCTGATGTTCTTCTGTAAAATATCTTTTATCCATAACTACTCTGGTTTATTTTTGGGTTTCGTTTATTGTTAAATATAATTTTATCCGGTCTAATTTTTCAATCGGGAAATGAGTTACATATTTTAACTCATCCAGACTTACATACCCTTCTCTCAATACTCGTTCATCAACTATATTAGTTGCTATATACTCATTAATATAAACCAACTTAGCTAACTCTGAAGCGCTGGCTAAATTAATGTTTATTTTTTTAATATTTGGAATTGTTTTTAGCGCAAATTTATCAGCTAGCTTTATAATATCATCATCTGACAACCCATACACATCCTTTAATTGTTCAAAAGTAAGAAAACCTCCCAGCTTCTCCCTAAAGCTCACAATTCTGTACGCTAATTTCCCCTCTATTCCGGTAGCAGCACCAATACCTCTAGCCTCAATCTTATTAAGATCTTTATTATACGAATACTTTAAATCATTATATCTCTTTTTTTTAGACACCCAATCCGGAAACTTAAATTTCGGACTTAACATCGCCAATAACGAATCAGACACTTTGGTAACTTGCTGAAACTCCAAAGCTGAATTCACATATTTATTCAACCTCCTAAACTGATGCAATCTATCAATCTCTTCAACCGACATACCTAATACATACCCTTTATAATCTGTAATGAAATTTGGATTATATGGATGTATCACATATTTATCCGTCTGTTTAACCAAGCCCAAACTATCAATCTCATTTTGAAAAACCGCAATTTTCTGTTGATCAATTACACTTGACTCTTCAGTTTTAAAGTCTACAAAAAAATAAACACATTGCAATACAACTATCAATAGCAACAAAACAAAAACCCCACTACGTTGTTGTTTTGCAAACACGAAGTGGGGTTTAATATTTTTCATTTGATATTTTTTTTATTTCACCGAAGCAATCTTTTCTTTATACACTTTAAGCTCGTCACGAACTTTAGGTGACAATAAAACCAATCCTATTACGTTAGGGAAAACCATCGCAAATATCATTGCATCAGAGAAGTCAATTACAGCTCCTAAACTAATAGATGACCCTAAAACCACGAATAACAAAAATAATACTTTATAAACTATATCAACAGTTTTTCCTTTTCCGAATAAGAATTTCCAAGCTTGCAACCCATAGTAAGACCATGATAACATTGTAGAAATCGCGAATAACACTACCGCAATAGTTAACACCCATGAGAACCCTGGAATTGCCGAATCAAACGCTTTTGTAGTTAACTCTACTCCTTGAATCCCTGTTTGTCCATACTCAAAGAATCCCCCGTCAATATTTGTAATTACAATAACTAAAGCAGTCATTGTACAAATTATAACCGTATCAATAAACGGCTCTAATAACGCAACGATACCTTCAGATGCAGGATATTTAGTCTTTACAGCAGAATGCGCAATTGCAGCAGAACCAACTCCCGCTTCATTTGAAAACGCAGCTCTTTGAAACCCTACTATCAACACTCCTAAAACACCACCTAATGCAGCACTTGGGCTAAATGCTCCGTCATATATCATCCCGAATGCCTGTGGCACAAGGTCATAATTCATCGCTATAATGATTAATGCAGCACCAACATAAATAGCCGCCATAAAAGGAACTACTTTTTCTGTTACTGAACCAATTCTTTTAATACCTCCTATAATTACAACTCCAACAATAGCAGCCATAATAATACCGAATATCAATCCAGCAGCACCACTTTCTATTCCAAAACGCTCCACTAATTGTGCAGCAGCTTGATTTGCCTGAAACATGTTCCCTCCACCGAAAGAACCACCTACACACATAATAGCAAAAAACACAGCTAAGACTTTTCCTAAGCGAGCCATACCCATTTCTGCTAATCCGGTTTTTAAGTAATACATAGGCCCTCCGTGTACGGTACCATCTTCCATTACTTCTCTATACTTCACTCCTAGAGTACATTCTACAAATTTAGTAGCCATCCCTAACAACCCTGCAAGAATCATCCAGAACGTCGCTCCAGGACCACCCACCGCAACCGCAACTGCAACACCGGCTATATTCCCTAAACCTACTGTAGCAGACAAAGCAGCAGTTAATGCCTGAAAGTGAGAAACCTCTCCTTCTACTCCTTCTGATGCAATAGTTTCAAAAATATCTCCTCCAGGTGTTGAATCTCCTTCAGCAATATCTGCAGTATGATGATCTAATTCGTCATACTTCCCTCTTACTACTTTTACTGCTGTTCCAATTAAAGTGAAATTTGAAAATTTGAAATAAACTGTAAAAAATAGAGCTCCAAGCACTAGTATAATTAGCACGAAAGGAACTGATTGATCTCCAAAAGAAATTGGATAGAATATTACTCCACCAACCGCGTCAGCAACAGGTCTGAAAAAAGAATCAATTTTTTGATCAATCGTCATTGTTTCTTCTGAAGTTTCCTGAGCAAAAGTCAAAAATGGTAATATTGTTAATAATAATGAAAGAAATTTAGTCTTCATTTTTGTTAGTTTTGTAGATTAATTAAGTTAATAAGTTTTTTTTGGTGCGACAATATCGCTAAAAAAAAACGCATTCTAAAACTTTTGTTGTTAAAAGTTATAAATCAAACATTTTGTTTAAAGCTAGAATTTGTTCCGGCCTCCCCAATACAATAAGTTTAGAATTTGCTCTTAAAATCGTATCTGCCTCTGGGTTAATAATATACTCTCGTTCAGGCGTTTTGTACCCAATAATACTACACCCCGTTTTGTTCCTGAAGTCCAAGTCTTTAATTGTCTGCATTCCTCCCGTAGAAGTTATTGCCTCAATAGCTACTTCTTCTACATTTACTTTATTCTCGTCTATAATAGATAAGTTATCCAAAAACTCAACTAAATCAGGCATCACAACTAATGACGCCATATGATCTCCTCCAATTTTATCAGGCATAATTACATTATTGGCTCCAGCAAGTTTCAGCTTTTTATAAGATGATTCTTGTGACGCCCTACTAATAATGCCTATCTCATTATTTATCTGTCTTGCAGAAAGTACCACAAATAAATTATCAGCATCATTTGGCAAAGCTACTATAATACTATGTGCTTTCTCTATTCCAGATTCCAATAAAATCTCATCTTCATTTGCATTACCATGTACAAACAAAACTTCATCATTATGTTTCTCTATCAATTCTTTATCCTTTTCTATAACAACAAATGGCCTGTTATAAGAGGATAGTTTTTGAGCCGCTTGTTTTCCATTTCTTCCGTACCCACAGATAATGATATGATTTGAAAGCTTATCAATTTTCTTTTTCATTTTTCTGTTTTTAAATTGTTCGAAAGAATTTTTATTCATGAAGTACTCCGTAATTACCGCAACTGCATTAGCAAGTGTCACGACTGAAGCTAAAATTAACCCAACTGTAAATAATTTGGCTACATCATCCAAAGGACCAACCTCCCCAAAACCTACTGTTGTTATGGTGATAGTTGTCATATACAACGCATCCACCCAACTGTAATTAGCAATATACCGGTATCCAAAAACCCCTATTAACAACACGCATATTACCAATAATATGGCTATTCTGAATTTCGACTTAAAAATATTTAACATATTATTATATTCATTTTACAAATCAAATACTGAGCTTCGTTTGGTGTAGATCAAGTCTTTTAATTTCAATAAAAACGCTACAGTTAAATAGACAGCAAAGGACATTCCTAAAGTCGCAAAAGTCAAGTATATAAAAAACAAACGAACATTTTTTGCACGCATACCCAACCGATCTGCTAATCTGGAAGAAACTGCAAAACCATGTTTTTCAAAAAAGTATTTTATTTCTTTTATAAAACTCATCATCAAGTTGCAAATTACTACTTTTTAAGAATGATACAACAATTTATTTCCTATTTCACATTGCAAGCATTTTTGCTTATTACAATATTCAGTTTTCAATTCAATTAACGACTGACTATCAACCGAAGATTCCAATTTCAATTTCAATTTTTTAAAGTTGGTGAGAATGGTGTTTTTTTCTGGGTTTATTAATTTATACAATTGTAATAATTCTTCAAAATTTTCTTCCCCTATACTTTTAGCATACATAAACTTTAAAGGGATTATTGTATTCAGGATAAGCAAATCGATAAATGATTTACTCAATCTTTTTTTCCTTTTTAACGACCTATTTCCAAATGTATAATACTCATCCCAATACTCCGATGCAGAAACCGAAAACAATTCATGAATATCACAAACTGTTTTTGCTGCTATCACTTTTGAAAACAAGCCTTTTTTATTGTGATATAACATTGAAAACTGCGACAATCGTATCGTTGGAAAACTCGCTGGTCGCAATCGGAAAAACTGAATATTAACTAATGAATCTTTTAATTGATATTTTTGTTTCAAGTACAAATACTCTTTTTGTAAGCTTTGATAATATGAATCCTGTATTGACTCTTCTAACAAATTACTTTGCCCATACAATAAGGCTTCTAGATTGAACTGATTAAATAATTCTTTTTTAAAAACTCCAAACGAAATATTCTGAGCAAGTAACTGAAATTCTGAAGCGTTTATTTTTAATCCGAAATTTTTAGCCAACATCTGATATAATAAGGCTTCCCAATTATTTTCCGCTTCCAATAATCTACACTCTAATTCATTTGCCTTACGCTGCAAACGCTGTATTAATAATTTCTCTTTCCAAAAAGATAACGTGAAGGCATCAATTGTGTGAATTTGATTTTCGCAATTAATCCAGTTTTTCTTGTGAAGCAAATTTTTATAACTGAATAGCAACTTCTTATCCACTACATCTTTTAAAACCAGTGTTTCTATTTTGTTTTGGCTTACATCAAAGATAGCCACATCATTTTCCCAGACAACATGAAGTATCACATTATTATACGCACTATCACATTGATGTTTATGCACATACCAATCCGATGCTTTTAAATGAATCTCTACAGTTCCTACCCATTCTTGATTACCAATTACAATCCTTGAATTATAAAAATCTGGCCCTGAATTCGTATTCAATTCACCAACCGAAACTACTTGAAGTTGATTTCCTTGAACTGTTTTTAACGAAAAAGTTGTTACTTTTTGATATTGCCAGATGTAATGTAGAAACTCTTCTTGCATCTCACTAAGTTACAAAATAGTATTCAGTATTCAGTATTCAGTATTCAGTATTCAGTATTCAGTATTCAGTATTCAGTATTCAGTATTCAAAAAAAATGAGCCAAGCTCATTTTTTTTGAAACTTTGAAACTTTGAAACTTTGAAACTTTGAAACTTTGAAACTTTGAAACTTGATTATCTTACTTAAAAACATTAACTTTAGATAAGTACTTCTTGCACATGAAAAACAATTTCTAAATGCACGCACTATGAAGAACATATTAGTTACAATAGATTTTGACGTTCAAACAATACTACTAATAGACCATGCTCATAAATTAGCAAATGCATTTGATTCAAAAATATGGCTGGTACATATTGCTGCTCCAGACCCCGATTTTGTTGGGTATGACGTTGGTCCACAGTATATTCGTGATAATAGAGCCCATGAATTACGAGAAGAGCATAGGCAACTTCAGAATTACGCAAAACAATTGAATAAAAAGGGAATAGAGGCCGAGGGGCTTTTAATACAAGGGGCAACCATAGAAATGATTATTCAAGAATCTAAAAAGCTACACATCGATTTAATTATTGCAGGACATCATAAACACAATTTTTTATACAATGCTTTTATAAGTTCCGTTTCAAGAGAGATTATTGAAATTTCTAAAATACCAATTCTTATTATTCCTTATGAATAAAAAAAGACTCTCCATTTATAATGAAAAGTCTTTTAATAATTTTATTAAGAAACAAGTAGTCTAATCTATATATCCCATTTTACGCATCCAATTGTTATTAAACATTTTTCCTACGTATCTACTTCCGTGATCATGAAACAACACCACCACAACATCATCTTTAGTAAAATGCTCTTTTAGCTGAAGTAGCCCTTTGACTGCAGCTCCTGCAGAATTCCCTAAAAACATACCTTCTTCTTTTGCTAAACGCTGTGTGTATACAGCCGCATCCTTATCAGTTACTTTTGTAAACCCATCAATAATATCAAAATCCACATTCTTAGGCAGGATATCTTCTCCGATACCTTCGGTTACATAAGGGTAAATTTCATTTTCATCAAAAATACCAGTTTCGTGATATTTTTTAAATACGGATCCATATGTATCAATCCCCCATATTTTAATGTCTGGATTTTGCTCTTTTAAATATTTCCCTACACCTGATATTGTTCCACCAGTTCCAACACCAACTACAAAGTGAGTTATTTTACCGTCGGTTTGTCTCCAAATTTCCGGACCAGTACTTTCATAATGCGCTTTAGTATTACTAGGATTATCGTATTGATTCACATACCATGAATTAGGCGTTTCTTCTGCCAATCGTTTTGATACCGAATAATAAGAACGAGGATCAGTTGGCTCAACAGCAGTTGGACAAACTACAACCTCAGCTCCTACAGCCTCAAGAATATCCATTTTTTCTTTTGACTGTTTATCCGATAGCACAAAAATACACTTATATCCTTTCACTATAGCCGCCAGAGCTAAGCCCATACCTGTATTCCCAGATGTACCCTCAATAATAGTACCTCCTGGCTTTAAACGCCCGTCCGCCTCTGCATCTTCAATCATGACCAATGCCATCCTATCCTTTACAGAATTTCCGGGATTAAATGTTTCGTATTTAGAAAGCACTAAACATGGTAATTCTTTAGTGATTTTATTAATTTTCACTAAAGGAGTGTTTCCGATAGTTTCTAATATGTTTTTTGCGTATTCCATAGGTTCAAGTATAAGACTACAAAGCTAACAACTCTTAGTGTGAGTAAAAAATTAATTTAACATTCTTAACGAAATGACCTAAGATTAATATTTTAACCTTTAAACAGATAAATCGTCAACATTGTCGAATAAAACAAATTTTATTCTATTTTTTGAGTTGTTTTTCATAGATTTAAAATTATTATAATAATCCCCAAAAAAACATAATATTCATGAAAAAACTACTTACAATTTTAGCCTTTGTAACAATCTCAGCAAATGCTCAGGAATTCTTTACAGTACAAAATGGAGATCTTTACGGAATGATTAATGACAAAGGTGTTGAAATAATCGCACCCAAATATCATTACTTAGGAAATTTTGATGAAATAAAATCAGGATGGGCTAAAGTAGGCTATGAGGGACTTTTTGGATTTGTTGACAGATCTGGAAAAGAACTTGTTGAAGTAAAATATCAATTTATTGGAAACTACGGAGAATACTATGCTGATTGGGCACTAGTAAAATATAATAGCAAATATGGATTTATTGACAAAAGAGGTAAAGAAGTAGTTGACCCTGTTTTTGAAAAAATAAATAAATTCGGAGAAATTCATGATGACTGGGCTCTAGTTCAAGAAAATTCATTTTTTGGTTTCATTGATAAAACCGGAAATAAAGTATTAGACACAAAATTTGAAACTATTTCGGAATTTGACGATTATAAAAAAGGTTGGGCTTTAGTACTTACCGATGCTAAGTATGGTTTTATTGACCGAAACGGGAATCTTGTTGTACAACCTAAATATTCAGAAATAGCTCACTTTGATGATGTTAAAAAAGGATGGGCAATGATAACTGTAAACGGGGAAAAATTCGGTTTTATTGACAGAGATGGAAAAGAGATCATACCACCTGTATACGATAGCGTTGAGCCATTTAGAAAGCAAAAATCTAATGTAGCTAAAAAATAATTTTAAATACGTTATAACAAGGTTAAAAAACGAACTACCTCGTTTTTTAACCTTGTTTATTTTCATTCACTCCAAACTTAAACTTCATGAAGACAAAAAAAACAATTGCATTATTGGTATTTCTATTCACTGTTTGTATAAGCTTTTCTCAAGAACATACCGAGCTTTTAAAAAAGATGGAAGCCTATGATAATAACGAAATGTATAACACTATCGAACGTGAAATACTAAATGCCACTAAATACATTTTATTCCAACCTTTTAGCGTTAAGGACAAAGATAAAAATGACGCTATAAAAGCCGTTGAACGATGGTTGATCTATACGGACAATCACACGTTCCCTATAATGGGAAAACTATACAATTCTATAAAGGATGATGAATATTTGGTTTTACTATACAAAACAACAATGGTGAATTATATAATTGATCAAAAATTAAACTACAACAGAACGATAACCTGCAACATCAATCCTCCAAAAGGAAAAACATATTTGGAACAAAACGATGTTCAGGAATTGCATTATGAATCGGCGTTAATTTTTATCAATTATTTAAAAGAAAATAACCAACTCAAACAAGGCAAAGCTTTTTCTAAAATTGTAGCTTCCTGTAAAGCTAAAAATTTACGAAAAGAACTTTTTAATCAACCTTAAAAAACATTCATTATACAAAAGTCGCCTTTAGGTGGCTTTTTTATTCAAATCGAATTGCTTTTACCGGAGATATTTTAGTAATTATTTGAGTTGGAATTAATAACAACACAAAACACAAAACAAAAGTCCCAACATTTAACGCTACTATATACCACATATTAATATACACAGGTACTTCAGTTACGTAATAATTATTTGGGTCAAGCGGAAATAGTTTACAATACTTTTGAAGAAACAACAAACCTAAGCCTATCAGGTTTCCCCAAAAAAGACCTATTAACACAATATAAGAGGCATTATATAAAAATATTTTTCGGATACTCCAGTTATTACCTCCCAATGCTTTTAGTATTCCTATGAGTTTAGTTTTTTCTAAAATCAACACCAATAACATTACACTCATATTGATAACTGATATTAATATCATCACTCCAATAATAACATATATATTAAAGTCAAACATTTTAATCCACTCAAAAATTCCGTAATATTTATCTTTTATAGTTGATACATTTAAAAATGAATCCGTATTTTGATATACTTCTTTTCCTTTCAAGTCAAGTTCCGAAAAATCCTCTAAAAAAACTTCAAACCCACCCACTTCAGTGTAATCACCATCTTTACTCTTGTTCCATTTATTCATTCGTTGAATGTGACGAATATCAGCAATCATAATGGTTTTATCAAAATCCTGAAATCCTGAATTATAAATACCTACTACTTTAAACTTACGTGTATTAGGAAGTTTGGTTACGTCTTCCTTAAAAAAATGCGTGGTTACAGTAGAACCAAGTTTAAAACCTAGTCTATTTGCTAAATATTCGGAAATAAGCAATTCAGGGGTTTCTTTACCCGTGTTAACGTTCGGCAATTTACCCGAAACTAAATACTCTTTAAAATACCGCCAATTATAATCAGCCCCTACTCCTTTTAAATTTATTCCTTCGAAGTCGTTTTCTGTTCGTATTACTCCTGCTTTATTTGCTACTGCTTGTATATATTTAATTCCTGAAACCGATTTAAATTTTGGGTAGAAATCCTGATGTAACGCTATAGGTTTTGCTGATGCTATTGAGTTATTATTATCGTATTTTGTAATGATTATATGCCCGTTGAAAGCAGCTACTTTTTCTTGAATTTTTTCTTGCAACCCAACCCCTGCCGCAACAGCAATAAGCATCATAATCATTCCCAAAGCAATTGCAAGCACTGCAATTTTTATTATTGGAGAGGATACACTACTTTTATACTGTTTAGTAGCTATAATTCGTTTGGCTATAAATAATTCAAAATTCAATACGTAAATCTCATTTAGTGAATACCAAAAATACATTTTTTATCGCTTTAGCCTTCCTTTTTTCTTTAGGAAGTTGTCAATCTCAAAAAAACGAAACACATAGCGTTATTGAAACACACCCTAATAAGACTTCAGTTACTCAAGAAAAACCAATTATAGTAGGAGCCAATAGATTAAACAACTACCTCCCTTTACTTAAGAATAAACGCATAGGCCTAGTTGCAAACCAAACTAGTGTAATTTTCAATAATCAAAAAAAGAACGCACATACTCATTTGGTCGACTCCTTAGTTTCTCTACAGGTTAATATTCAAAAAGTTTTTGCGCCTGAACACGGATTCAGAGGAAAAGCAGATGCAGGTGAACACATCACTAATGGAAAAGACCCAAAAACGGGGATAGATATTATTTCTATCTACGGTAAAAACAAAAAACCTTCTGCTAAACAATTAGAAAATTTAGACCTTGTTATTTTCGATATTCAAGATGTAGGCGCACGATTTTACACATACATATCCTCATTACACTATGTAATGGAAGCTTGTGCTGAAAACAATATCCCTATGTTGATTTTAGACCGACCAAACCCTAATGGACATTATATAGATGGCCCTATCTTAGAACTTCAATATAAAAGTTTTGTTGGAATGCACCCGATACCAGTCGTACACGGAATGACTATTGGAGAATATGCACAAATGATTAATGGAGAACAATGGTTAAACAATAAAACACAATGCGCAATTACCATCATTAAATGTAAAAATTACAATAAACAAACTGAATACAACTTACCTATAAAACCTTCGCCTAATTTGCCTAATGATGTTGCCATAAACCTATATCCAAGTTTATGCTTTTTTGAAGGGACTACTATTAGTGTTGGTCGGGGAACTGAAATGCAATTTCAAATTTTTGGAGCTCCTTACTTACCTAAAACAAATTTTAACTATACGCCTAAACCAAATGAAGGAGCGAAATACCCTAAACACGAAAACAAAATTTGCTATGGAAAAGATTTAAGGGATACTGACAAGTTAAATTTATTAAACATAGAATGGCTTTCTGATACATATCAACTATCCTCTGACAAAAAGACTTTCTTCAACTCTTTTTTCACAAAACTTGCAGGGACTAAAAAATTACAACAGCAAATTGAAGATGAATTATCTACTAAAGAGATTAAAAAATCATGGAATACTGGTTTACAAGATTATGATAATATGAGAAAGCAATATTTATTATACTAATACCTCAACAAATCTATTCGGGTAATCCGTAATAATTCCATCAACACCATAGGATTGGATTCGTTCAATGTCAGGCATTTCATTAACAGTCCAAGCATATATCAGAAACCTTAAATTCTGGTATTTAACAACTATCTCTTTATTTAATAGTTTATAGTAAGCACCTAATATTTCTGGCGTAAAATTTAATTTCTTTAATTTATCCGAAATAACTTCTTGCCTATTTATCAATAATGAAACCTTTATTTCTGGTTGCTGTTTATTTATTTCATTTAGAATAGCAACATCAAATGATTTTAATACAATTCGATCTTTAAAATCATATTTAGCTATTGTTCGTAACACCAATGTTACATACTCTTTAGGTTTTGGATAAAACACATCATAATATATTGAATTGCTTTTAATTTCTATAATATATGTAATTGCTGATAATGAATTGTTTTTTGTAAAAACCTCACATGACTCTATTACTTCACTCAATAATGGTTTATATGCAGTTTGCTTTTTTTGATTTACAAACCTAGGATGTACTTTTAAGCCACAATCAAACTGTTTAATTTCTTGATAGGACATTTGATAAAGATTATACTTTTTATCTTCATCACTAGTCAATTCAGTTCCACCTGGTTTTAAACAATATGTTTGTGACATAAATGGCTCATGTGAAACAACTATTTGATAATCTCCAGATACGACAACATCCAACTCAATAGCATGAACTCCAAACTTAATTGCCTTCTTAAATGACACCAAAGTATTTTCTGGCTCCACCCCTCTACAACCTCTATGACCAACAACTAACACAAATATTAAGGAATAAAATTAGTCATACTAAGTTAGCAAAAATCAATGAATTTATATCATCATAACTAAACAAAATTCAAGAATTAAAGCCCCCTAAATCATCTTACTTTAATATTCTTTTTCATCTGCTCAACAATATTATAAACAGCAGGGCAAACCTCTACATTTTTCAATGTGATGTCTAATATATTCTGAAACTTTCTTCTATTGGTATGTGGGTATTCTTTACATGCTTTTGGACGCACATCATAAATCATACAATAATTATCATCTGCTAAAAAAGTACAAGGAGATGATTGTAATACATGAAAGCCATCTTCATCAACGTGTAAATATTGTTTGATAAATTGAGGTTGTTTTATTTTAAGATGCTTTGCGATGCGTTCAATATCCTTATCTGTAAAAATAGGGCTTGTTGTTTTACAACAGTTCCCACAAGTTAAGCAATCGGTATTTTCAAATTCTTCATCATGCAAATCCTGCATGATATAATCTAAATTTTTTGGAGGATGTTTTTTTAGCTTTGTAAAAAACTTTTTATTAGCGATATGTGTATCTTTGGCTAGTTTTGGAAGTTCTTCTAAAAATTCTTTCATCATAATATGGATTACAAATCAATATCTTTGACAAAAATACCAAAGGTATAAGTTAATAATATTTTCATTCGAGGCAAGCCTTGAAAATAAGAAAACCCACTATTGGGTTCAAAATACAAAGATACTACTATGAGTGATATTTTAGGTAATGCTTTACTAGATTACTACAATGGAAACTATTCTGAAGATATTATTACAGAATCTACCATTTCAGAAGAAGATGAATTGCCTTCATCATATTTATTCCGATCTTATAGTGAAATGCCTGCTATAGAACAAAAAGCATTATCACTCTGTAAAGGAAAAGTATTGGATATTGGCTGCGGAAGCGGAAGCCATAGCTTGTTTTTACAAAATAAAAAAAAACTAATTGTAGATGCTATCGATATTTCTAAAGGAGCTATTGAAGTAGCCAAATTAAGAGGTGTCCATAATACTTTCAATAAAAATCTTTTTGAAATAAAAGAAACTTATGATACTCTTTTACTATTAATGAATGGTATTGGAATCTGTGGTAAAGTAGAACGAATCAATCTATTTTTACAACATTTAAAAAATATCCTAAAGACTAATGGTCAAATTTTAATTGATTCTTCTGATATCTCATACATGTTTGATCAAGATGAAGAAGGTGGCTTTTGGGTAAATCCTGATGAATATTACGGAGAAGTAGCGTTTACCATGTCTTACAAAGGAGAGAAATCCGAAAGTTTTGATTGGCTATATTTAGATTTTAATACCCTACAAAATGCCTGTTATGCTAACGGATTAACCTGTGAATTAATTCAAGAAGGGGACCATTATGATTTTCTAGCGAGAATTACAGTAGGCAGTAGGCAGTAGGCAGTAGGCAAAATTAAAAAGGTGAAACAGCAACTAACTTTAATCTGATAATTCTTCAACCCGGTTTCAGGACCTCAGATACTATAATTCTCTACTAAACTGAAAAACAATGGCTCTTAGCCAATTGCCATGTTTACGGAATATTCATATATTTATGGGTTTGTAATGACATTTTCCATTTAGGATTTTTCATTACATAATCAACCATTAATGGAATCATTTCATCTTTCTTACTCCATTCTGGTTGCATAAATAACATACAATTGTCATTTACTTTTGCTGCTTGCTCTTCGGCAAACTTAAAATCACTCTTATTATAAATAATTACTTTTAATTCATGTGCAGCATCATGAACTTCCTGAGTAGGTAATTTTGTTTTTTTAGGAGATAGACAAATCCAATCCCATTCGCCCGATAACTTGTATGCCCCAGATGTTTCTATATGGGTTTTTAATCCATTTGCTTTTAAAGCATCAGTTAGTGGTTTCATATTCCACATTAAGGGCTCTCCTCCTGTAACAACAATTGTATCAGAGTATTCAGCAGCTTTGTTTGCTATTTGTATCGTATCGGTTGGCGGATGTAGATTTGCATCCCAACTTTCTTTAACATCACACCAGTGGCATCCAACATCACAGCCACCTATTCTAATAAAATAAGCCGCTGTTCCTTTATAAAACCCCTCACCTTGAATAGTATAAAACTCCTCCATCAACGGAAGCATTTCTCCTTTCCCAACTAATTCTTTAATTTCTTTCTGCATATATTTTGCAAAGATAATCTAAAATAGAATAAACAAGAAATATTACTTCCTTGTGATTTACTCACTATTTTCAATAGTTCCAATATTCTATCAAATCACCAAATAATAGAGACCTAAATCCCAAGTATTTAAACTATCGGTTAGAAATACTTTAAAGAAATGGGTAACATATTCTGTATCCTAATTGCATTATACTAAAAAAAAGACACTTTGTCGATTAATTACCGTTCTTAAACGAAAAAACACTCCCCCTCAATTGTCAACCCGCTTTATTGAGTATTTAAAAAAATAACTTGCAGTAAATAACATTAATACAATAGTCTTATGAAAAATCTAGTTTACATTTTTATAACACTCTTCTTTTTCCAACTAAATGCACAAATTGGAATAGGGACAACAAACCCAGACGCATCCTCTATATTAGACATTAACTCTACAACAAAAGGAGTTTTAATGCCTCGTTTAACAAATACTCAAAGGAATGCAATTGCGACTCCTGCAAATGGGCTTGTTATATTTAATACTGATAATAATCAATTAGAATATAACAGAGGTACGTCTGGTATTCCTATATGGAGCCCTTTAACCAACGTCGTAAGTAGTGACAGCAATAATTTTATAACAAAAGGGAGTGATGGCGGAGCTTACTTAAACAATATTTTTCACATCGGTAAATTTATAATCAACAGCGCTGGAAGCATGACAATTACAGGCATAGCTTTCACTCCTTCAAAAATAACTTTTACAGCTTATGCAAATATAGAAGGCTATTCGATCGATGCAGATAATCAAGTTGGAAACAATAATAACGGTATTGCAAATTCTTTTGGAGGAATGACAGGATATGCTATAAAAAATGGGAGTAATATTGATCAGCAATGTATTTATAACGGAGGGAGTGGAGCCTCTATTAATAACATTTCAAGATACTCCTCAGCAGCTCACGCTATTGGAATACGCTATGGAAATCAAAATGGAGTCTCCTTGGGAAAAACTACAGCCATAGTTACAAGTTTAAATACAAATGGTTTTACATTAAACGTAGATAATAAAGATGATAACTTAGTTGTTATTTATCAAGCATACAAATAAACCCCTCTATTCAAACTACATATCTCCAAAAGGCTGCCGTGAATGGCAGTCTTTTTTTTAAACATCAATACTACAAATTGAAAAAATAAATAAATTTTATGGGTAACAAAACTCACTTTAAAGTAACTTAGAAGTGGGTTTTAACGATAATTGACATCTTTTTAACTAATTTTAAGAGAAATCGACAATAATTACGCTCAAAATTATTAAATTAATATCCCCAAACGCTCCCACTATGAAAAAGTTACTTTCCCTTTTCGCGCTATTATTCATTTTTCAACTTAACGCACAAGTTGGAATAGGAACAACAATTCCAGACAGTTCCTCGATATTAGATATCAACTCTATAACAAAAGGAGTTTTAATGCCTCGCTTAACAGATATTCAAAGAAATGCAATTACAAACCCTGCTAATGGGCTTGTAATTTTTAATATTGACAATAATCAATTGGAATATAATAGAGGTACATCTGGGAGCCCAACATGGAGTTCTTTAACCAATGTAGTAAGTAGTGATAGCAATAATTACATAACAACAGGTAGTGACAGTGGTGCTTATTTAAACAATATTTTTCACGTCGGTAAATTTATAATCAATAGCACTGGAACAATGACAATTACAGGATTGGCTTTCACTCCTTCAAAAATAACCTTTACAGCTTATGCAAATATAGAGGGTTATTCGATTGATGCAGATAATCAAGTTGGAAACAATAATAACGGTATTGCAAATTCTTTTGGAGGAATGATAGGGTATGCTGTAAAAAACGGAAGTAATATTGATCAGCAATGTATTTATAACGGAGGTAATGGGAATTCTATCAATAATATTTCAAGGTACTCCTCAGCAACTCATGCTATTGGAATACGCTATGGAAATCAAAATGGAGTCTCCTTGGGCAAAACTACAGCCATAGTTACAAGTTTAAATACAAATGGTTTTACATTAAACGTAGATAATAAAAATGATGATTTAGTTGTTATTTATCAAGCATACAAATAATTTATAACTAACAATATATTTTAAGGAGCAATCGTATTGCTCCTTTTTTATTTATCCTTATTTTTATCAAAATTATAATAGTTAATATGAGTACTACAGAAGAATTCTTTAATCATATCAATGAAGGTTACACAACCAAAGGTGATTTCATAACAATTGGCGCAGCAATGTTAGGAGAAGAAACTCTAACTAATGCTTTTGTAAAAATCCCTCTTAAAACATTAAACCGACACGGATTAATTGCAGGGGCTACAGGTACTGGAAAAACAAAGTCGCTACAAGTTTTAGCTGAAAACCTTTCTGAAAAAGGAATCCCTGTGCTATTGATGGATATGAAGGGGGATTTGAGTGGTATTGCTCAAGCCAGTTCAGGACACCCAAAAATTAACGAGCGTCATGAAAAAATAGGTATTCCATTTAACGCCTCTAACTTCCCTGTAGAAATTTTAACCTTATCAGAGCAAGGTGGTGTTCGCATGCGTGCTACCGTTTCTGAATTTGGACCTGTATTACTATCACGCATATTAGACCTTACAAATACACAAACTGGAATTGTTTCAGTTATTTTTAAATATTGTGACGATAATCAATTAGGGCTTTTAGATCTAAAAGATTTCAAAAAAGTATTGCAGTATGCAACAGGTGCTGGCAAACAAGAATTTCAAGAAGAATACGGGCGCATCTCTACCTCATCAACCGGAGCAATCTTAAGAAAAATAATTGAAATTGAACAACAAGGTGGCGACATATTCTTTGGAGAAAAATCATTTGATGTAAATGATTTAACACGAATTGACAAAAACGGAAAAGGTTATATTAATATTTTACGTTTGACAGATATTCAGGATAAGCCAAAGCTATTTTCTACATTTATGTTAAGCCTGTTGGCAGAGATATATGAAACATTCCCAGAACAAGGAGACGCCGATCAACCTGAGTTAATCTTATTTATTGATGAAGCACATTTAATTTTTAAAAATGCACCAAAAACCTTATTGGAGCAACTAGAAAGCATTGTAAAACTAATTCGTTCAAAAGGGATTGGAATATACTTTGTAACACAAAATCCAACAGATATCCCTGAAGGAATTTTAAGCCAATTAGGACTGAAAATACAGCATGCTTTAAGAGCCTTTACTGCAAAAGATAGAAAAGCAATTAAACTAGCTGCTCAAAATTACCCTGAAACTGATTTCTATGACACCGCTGAAGTATTAACTTCTCTAGGTATTGGCGAAGCCTTAGTTTCTGCTTTAGACGAAAAAGGCAGACCCACTCCATTAGCAGCAACATTATTACGTGCTCCAATGAGTAGAATGGGAGTATTAACCGATCGAGAATTAAAGAAATTGATTGACTCCTCGGATTTAGTTGAAAAATACAAAGAAAACATTGATAGAGAAAGTGCTTACGAAATATTAGAGCAAAAAATAAAAGCTTCTGACAAAGAGAAAGAGCGCGAGGAAAAAAGAAAAGAGAAAGAAAAATCTAGCAGAAGATCTACTTCACGTAGAAGCACTCGTCAAAATCCTGTTATAAAAGTATTAACTAGCGCTACATTTATTAGAAGTGTACTGGGAATATTAAAGAAATTTATTTAAAGTCATAAGTTTTCTCTCCTTTAAGAGAGGATTAACGTGATGGATTTTCTTGCCAAAAAATGTTTAATTAAAAAAAACTCCTTTCAAAGGAACAGATTCCCGATTACACGGGAATGACAAAATAAATTTTACCATGAAAAAAACACTATTAATAGCCTTATCAAGTATTGTATTTATGCAATGTGCTAAAAAAGAAGACCCTTTTTTAATTCAAAAAGACAAAATTGGAGTTTTACAAAAAGAATTCACCATAAAACAAATAGATTCCGTTTTTGCTAACGACTCCATAGTAAAACATGTGACCGGTGATGAATTTACTGGTAATTATACGGATATAGAAGTCTATGAAAAAGGTGGAGCACATTTGCTTTCTTTATCTCCTTCAGAATCCTTAGATAAAAATGCAACAATAAACATTGTGACTTTAAGAGACTCTAGATATAAAACCGATAAAAATATCAGTTTAAAAAGTCCTTTTAAAGACTTTAAAACGTACTATGAGGTTTCTAAAATTGACAGAATACTGAATAACATCAATATTGAGTTTAAAAACCAGAATTTTTATATAACCATTTCAATAGACGAATTACCTAGTGCTTATAAATTTGACTATTCAAGAACTATTGATGCTGCGAGTATCCCAGATACTGCTAAAATTAAAAGCCTTCGATTGGATTGGTTTTAACGCTAAAAACAAGATTAAAGTACAGTTGACTATAAGGTTTCATATGTTTTTTTTGCAAAAGTGTTAATAGATTTTATTTCAAATAACATTCAGTTTAAACTATTAATTAATTTTAAAGGAAAACTAAGGGATCAGTTATTTTTACGACCTCGTAAAAATAACTGATCCCTTTTTATTTATTATATAAACAATACCCTGTATTCACACCGCTACCTCTCAATAATACCAATAGCTATTCCGGTGGACACTCTCAAAATTCAATTTATGAAAGTAGTAATACCAGACATGCTGGACACTCAGAAACTGTTGAAGTAATTTACAATCCCGAAGAAGTAAGTTTTGCTACATTAGTTGATGTTTATTTCGAATCACAAAACCCTACTCAAACAAACTGTCAAGGTCCAAATAGAGGCTTACAATTCAAATCAAGAAAAAGAGATTATTCGTAGAGATGTAATACGGTGATAAAAAAAGGAAAAAACTTTGTTCTATGGGCTACTTTATAAATTTGATATGATTTTTCTCAAGCTATTTTTTTACTAAACCCCCTTAATTTTACTTCCTTTCTAGCAGAAAAATATATCCTAAAATTGGAAAGCATTCTTTCCTTATTGTACTATTGAATATAATCTTCAATTGAATTACATAATTGCTCATAGGATTAAAATTCCTTTCTGTAAATATATTTTTTCAGTGTTCCAAGATATTTGTTTTGTAACAAACATCCTTAAATACTCTGTCCCATAAATGAAACTATTACTGATTTAATTAATGCTGCTCTAAACCTATCTTAAAGTACTATAATAAAGAGCTACACTAACTATTGTTAACCCACAGAAATAACTAAATGAGATACTATCATTTACTCAGTCTTCTACCTCATAATCACTCAAGCCATACTAAGCTTGTAGTAAACACATTTTAAAAAGTAATAAATCATTATAACTAGGATTACCCGCTGCGATTTTTTTGAATAATGCTCTTTAATCACGTCTTTTTTAAGTTGTTATTCTAAAAGAGTATTGATTTTCGCGAAAAAGGTTTACTTTATTTTTCGTAACGTAAATCACAAATGCTTTCAACTAAAGTCGGCTGTTGGGTCAATTTCATATTTAAGGAAATTAATACTTGACTATTTTGAAAAATCCACACAATGGAATTGTGATACACTCCTCATCAGTGTATTAGTTTTTTGATAAAAAAATGTTTTTAATACAACAAAAAACAACAATATGTACGTGTAATATAACAAAAAATAAAAAAATGGGTAACAAAAAATAAAAAAAGGGAACTCATAGGTATATCAGATCTGTATTTAAAACTCTAAATAAGAACGAATTAGTGTTTTAAAAATGTTTACGTAGACAAATTATTATTTAATAATCAATAAAAACCAAATAAAATGAAAAATATATGTTTTTTCATGTTTTTGTTATGCGCTGTTAC
Organism: Kordia sp.; assembly: GCA_002733415.1. GTDB lineage: Bacteria > Bacteroidota > Bacteroidia > Flavobacteriales > Flavobacteriaceae. Next base: position 131,437 of record NVVR01000005.1, read on the forward strand.
TTTTGCGCAGAATAAAAACCAGAATAATAACGGAACTACAATAGATAACCCAATTAAGCAAACCCCATTAAAAATAGGTGATGAATTTTCTGTTAACATAAAAACTCCTCACCCCTATAATTCAATAGGAAAGAGAGGTGTTCTTTTTGAAAAAGAGTTTTACTCTAAAAACTCATCTTATATTAAATTGTATTTTGAGAATTTTAATCTTTTACCAGGAGATTATGTAGAAATATTTGACCCTAGTACAGGAGATAGTATTATTTATGGTGAACGAGGTAAAGTAATTGATGAAAACAAAACTATGATTAGTGATTTTTGGTCAAAAGTCATTTTTAATGAAAAGGTGATCGTTAGATTGCATACAAATGGACAATTGTCAAATAATTATGGTTTTGATATTAAAAAGGTAGCTTATGGCTATTCCGAAGAAAGAATTAACAAAATTATTTCTCAAAATGAAGAACTTAATAAAGCTATATGTGAAGGAGATGAAAAAGAGCCAATAGAATGCTATAATGGTACAGAAATGTACGAAAAAGGAAAATCTGTATGCAGACTTTTAATAGGAGGAAGTAGTTTATGTACAGGATGGTTATTAGGTTGCGAAGGTAATTTAATGACGAATAATCACTGTATTGGCAGTTCTTCTGAAGCAGCTAATACTGATTTTATATTTAACTACCAATATCAAAATTGTAATGGAACAAATCCTGCAAATTCCGATGTTGTAGCTTCTTCTTCTTCTTTTATAAAGACGAATTCTACATTAGATTATACTTTGGTTAAGTTACCTGTTAATCCTACAGCTCAATATGGATATTTAAGTTTGAGTTCTGTTGCCCCAGTTGTAGGAGACAGAATATATATAGTAGGTCATCCAGGAGGGAGAAGAAAAGAAATAACAGTAAACACCAACATAGGAGGAACAGCCGATGGTTATGCTCAAGTTAATATTGTTAATACAAATGGGATTAGATATTATGCCGATACAGAAGGTGGTAGTTCTGGCTCTCCTGTATTAAAATACAATAGTAATTTAGTAGTAGCAATTCATAATACAGGAGGATGTCCTAATGGCTCTTATGGAAGAAGTGACAAGTTAATAGAGTCAATTGGGACTAGCATGCCTAATTGTGGTATCGATGATTCTGGTAATGGAGGAGGTGAGCCTACTTGTTCTGACGGGATTCAAAATGGAAGTGAAACAGGTATAGATTGTGGAGGCCCTGTGTGTGAGCCTTGCCAAACATCCTGTAATGAAAATCAAGTTGAGCTTAGTATTACTTTTGATAATTATCCACAAGAAACATCATGGGATCTTGTAAATGGAACAGGATTAATAGTTGCTTCAGGGAGTTATTCTACTTCAAATGCAGATGGTTCAACAATTGCAAAAACTTTGTGTTTGCCAGATGATTGCTATACTTTTACTATGAGAGATTCATATGGTGATGGCATTTGCTGCGCTTATGGTAATGGATCGTATAGCCTAACTGGACCAGAAGGTGTTATAAAAACGGGAGGAGCCTTTAGTACTTCAGAAGCAACAGAATTTTGCTTAGGTCAAGTAGCTTGTGTTGATGTTTCTTTAGACTTAAAATTTGACAACTACCCTGAGGAAACAAGTTGGGAAATAAAAGATGATACAGGGGCTATAGTAACTTCTGGTGGTACTTATGGAAATCAAGCAGATGGAAGTTTATTAACAATTGAAGAATGTTTACCAATTGGTTGTTATTCACTAACTGTTAAGGATTCTTATGGTGATGGTATGTGTTGTGCCTATGGAGATGGATTATATACATTAGTAAATACTGCTACTGGAGCAACATTAGCTTCTGGAGGAGCTTTTTCACGTAGTGATACTAATAGGTTTTGTGTAGGTTCTGAAGTTACAAATACTTTATTGAACAATAATTTAGAGAATTTAACTGAGGCTACATATTTAAATACTTATCCTAACCCTATTAATAATATTTTATATATAAGAACCAATATTAACAAAACGTTTAATTATTGTGTATATAATTTAAAAGGGCAAAACATCAAGAAGGGTGTTATAAGTAATAATGCTATAGATTTATCTAATCTTAATAATGGAGCATATATATTAAAGATAGGCAATGACGATAAGCAAATTATAAAAAAGATTATAAAAGTTAATTAATAACTATTACACATAAAAATTAAGGAATCAACTATTTTTTCGACCTAGTAAAAAACACCTTTTACCATGAAGAAATATTTGATTCCTTTTTTATTAGTTTTTATTGCGTTGTCATATACTAACACTTCAATCTCACAAGAATTAAAGAACCCAAAACTAAAAAAAGCATACTTCGCTAGTGGTTGTTTTTGGTGTGTAGAAGCTATTTATGAAAGTTTAACTGGAGTTGAAGAAGTTATTAATGGTTATTCTGGAGGCCACACTCTAAAACCAACCTATGAAAGTAGTAATACAGGACGGACAGGACATGCTGAAGCTGTTGAAGTAATATACAATCCAGAAAAAGTAAGCTTTGCTACATTAGTTGACGTTTACTTCGGGTCACAAAACCCTACCCAGCTAAACGGTCAAGGCCCAGACAGAGGCTCACAATACAGATCAATTATTTTTTATCAAAATGAAGCGCAAAAAAATATTCTTAAATCGAAAAAAGAAGCGTTAGCTACACAATTAAACTCAAAGGTTGCTGCTGAAGTAATGCCGTTTGAACAATTCTGGGTTGCAGAAAACTACCATCAAAATTACGAACGCTTACACCCTAAAAACAGATACATTCAAGGAGTATCCATCCCTCGTTTAAATAGATTTAAACAGCAATTCCCTCAACTACTAAAAGACATTCATTAACTATTTTTATCTATATGCTTCCTCCTTAATTATAGAAGCATGAAAAAAAACTTTATACTTATTCTTTTCAGCATATATCCACTTTATTCACAAGACACTAAAACATATTATTCAAAGGAAACAGCCACACCAGTATAATAACTTACCTAGTGTAGCAGACCGAAACATCTACTAAAAACACTTTTATTTTATGACTATAATGCCTTTGAAGAGGCTGGAACCAAGTCTAAAAGGAATAAACCTACGCTTCTTGCCCCTCTTAGTTGAGTTCAAAAGACTTACATTATAGCCTTAAAATATTCTGCTGACATATTAATGATTCTGTTTTCACAATAAATTAAGGTACTCTTATAAGAGTATAGATGTTGTTCTAGTAATACTATTTAAATAAAAAAACTTGTCTTACTTTTTTATTTCATTTTACTAAAAAACACGAAAATCTTATCTTCTGTATTGTTACAATATACTAGATAAATTTTGACATAATTTATATGCTTTTCTAATAAAAAAACATGTTGCTCTTTGTAATTCATTTTATCCTGAACTCCTGCTCAATTTGTATAAAAAACCTCCTCTATAGTTTTAAAATGCCTCCAATAAACAATAATTATATAGTTTATTTCAAGATTTTTTCCTAGGATAATCCACCTGTTTTTTTCTAATTACATGAAGTCTAATCAATCCAACTTTGTACGTTAATGTGTAGTAAAAAACATTTCCATGAAACTATAGCTTCGGATAAGAAACATTTAAAATATTTATTTTTTCTCGTAAACTTATTTCAAAAACCTAACTTCGATTGACATATTAAATTACAAATAACTGATTATCAGTGTCCTGTATGTGTTTTTATGCTTGATCGTTTACTCTCTTTTTAAGTAATCATTAAAAAAGAACATTATAAAGAAGTGTGCCTTATGCCCCCTAAAAAAACGCACAAACAACTGAATATTGGTGTTTTTATTAACAAAACTCAAGTTAAGGGCAATATTTAACTCCGTAGAATATAAATATAACTTCGTGTTTAGTAAAGGCAAAAAAATATTTATAAGAACTTCTGAAAATAATGATTTAGCAAATTCAATTAATTATTCTAGTTCCAAACAATTTGCACCCCAAAACTCTCTTTATTTAAACTATTCTACAACTTTATATATTGAATCTATGTGAATTATAACCGATAGGATATAATAAAATTGTAATAAATGGGTAACCTTTTACTCTAATCTATAACTATTAAGTAAAGGAGGTATGTTACATAACAAAACTATTCTATGTCATTGTCTTAGTTTTCAACTCCTTTTCCCATTAACTTAAAGCTACTACTATGTCAGATTTAACAAGACTTATTCAATTAAAGAAGGTACTATATTTTAGTGAAAATGCAATAATTATTGTTCCAGCCCCCCCAATATTGGAAATTATTCAAATAATATTCAAAAAATTATTGGTTAAGTTCAAAGTATAAAAGTTAAAAGCAATTGATCTTTTATATCTATTTATTCTAACTAAATACAAGTTATAAACAATAATAGCAAAAAAAAATTCAATTCCTTTTCGCTAGAAAGAGCTTTTGGTATACACGTGTCTATTAGTCCAAACCAAGATCTCAAACGAAGTGATTACATTGGTTTCAAACAGCTGACATAGGGGTTAGACACATGCTTAATGGAGAATTAGGGGTGGAGATTAGTTATAATCGATTTGAAAATAGGTTTGATGAAAATTTCTGAAATTCCCTTCATATAATAGGGATTTAAGGCATCTTTAAACTTAGTTAAACTTTAATTTTTTCTTCGGAATTTAGAAAAAAGAATGCACTACTAATGCATAGTTACATAGGAATTTCACACGCGTAACCCGGTGTATTAAAAAAACATGAAAAACAGGGCTTTTTAGCTTTGGACTTACACCAAATAAAGATTTTGTAAAATGGACGAGCGCATTAGAAATTTTATTATTGGATGTAGCTACCTTTATAAATTATCAGATTCTTTTGTTTTTAAGTGCCGATAGAACCTATATAGTTAGTTATATACAACTATAATGAGAATTAATGTATAACGATTATAGAAAAATTAAACAAGACCTTTTAAAAATGTTTTCTTATAATTAACTAACCTCAGTACAATATTCATTCAACTATCGTAGAATGATACACACCTCTATTCAAAACACAATCAAACAACAAGAAATAAATAAATTCCTATAATCATAATAAATACTATTTCTCTTTAAAAAAAACATCGTTCTTTACGATATTATTTCACATCAAAACTTTTAAAGAAGAATAAATAGTCATCCTTTATTATATTCTAATAGCTCATAATACAAAGCAAGAAGAGCTTCTAGGAGTCTTTTTGTTAATATCTTTTTAATTAATAAATGTTTTCACCCTTCCTCTTTTACTAAAACACCTCCTAATTAAATAACTACTGTTTAACCCAGTAACTATTTTCATATATTTGCTCCACCCTTAATTATAGCAAAATGAAAAAACTTTACTTTGTGCTGATTCTTTTCAGCACGTATTCAATCTATTCACAAGATACAAAAAACGTATTATTCCTAGGAAATAGCTACACTTATGTAAACAACCTCCCTAGTTTAGTACAACAGGCCGCAACTTCTACTGGAGACACTTTTACTTATGACTCCAATACTCCAGGTGGACATCGATTAAAAGGACATGCTACAAATACTACTAGTATTAATAAGATAGCAGTAGGAAATTGGGACTATGTTGTATTACAGGATCAAAGTCAATACCCATCTTTTCCAGACGCTCAGGTTGCTACTGAAGTGTACCCATATGCAACACAGTTGAGTAATTTAATAAAACAACATAATCCTTGTGCTACAACTACCTTTTATATGACCTGGGGAAGAGAAAATGGTGACGCAAATAATTGCGGTGGCTGGCCACCTGTTTGTACTTACGAAGGTATGGACGACTTATTACGCCAACGTTATCAAATAATGGCTAACGATAATAACGGTATTACTTCTCCAGTAGGAGCAGTTTGGAGATACTTAAGAACCAACCATCCAACAATAGACCTATATTCTGGGGATGGAAGTCACCCTTCTTTAACCGGTAGTTATGCTGGAGCCATTACCTTTTACTGTACATTATTTAGAAAAGACCCTACTCTAGTTACATTTAATTCTACATTAAGTGATTCCGATGCTACTATTATTAAAAATGCTGTTAAGCAGGTTGTTTTTAATGATTTCCTAGAATGGAACATTGGAAAATATGATCCAATTGCAAGCTTCAATACTACCAATACTAATGAAAACTATACCTTCACAAATACCAGCCAAAACGGAGTTAGTTATAACTGGGATTTTGGAGATGGAAATACATCAACAGATGGAAACCCTATCCATACATATACCAGTAATAGTATTTACACCATAACACTTACTACAAGTAATTGTGGAAAAACATCAGTAGTAACTCATGATATTACTGTGAGTGCTTTAACTATTGAAGACAATGAACCTCTTAAGAATGATTTTCAGATAATCAAAAACCCAATAACAGATTACCTCACCATCAGTTCTAATCTTTTTAATCAAAGTAGGTATCAAATAAGAATTATTTCTGTTATCGGACAACAGATAAGAATTGTTAATTCTTATCACGATACATTACAGAAAATAAACATTAGCAACTTAGCAACTGGGATATACATATTAAACATTTCAGATTCCGATAAAAGTGTATATAACACGAAGTTTATAAAACAGTAACTTTAAATCAATACCTCATCGTAAATACAGAAGGTATGAATTAACAATAACATTTTTCATTCTAAGTATTCTGATAACTATCGAAATACTTAGAAATCAAACCCACTGGTGGGATTTAAAACCAAAGCACTTTTTGTTTTGGTTTTATTTATATATATTTGTGAAACACTGTTTCAATTATTAAAACAACAAACGATGTCAGTAGCATACGAAGCAACTTTAGAATTCGCAAAAAGCCTTGATCAACAAGATAAAATAGCACATTATAGAGAACAATTTCACATTCCAAAAGATAAAGGCGGTAATAACTGGATTTATATGTGTGGAAATTCATTGGGTTTACAACCAAAATCAACAAAAGAATATATCAATCAAGAATTAGAAGATTGGGCAAATTTTGGTGTTGAGGGGCATTTTGAAGCGAAAAATCCGTGGATGCCATATCATGAATTTTTAACAGAATCAATGGCAAAAGTTGTTGGAGCTAAACCAATTGAAGTGGTTACTATGAATACCTTAACAACAAATTTACACTTGTTAATGGTATCCTTTTATCAACCTACCAAAACAAAATTTAAAATATTAATTGAATCCGATGCATTCCCTTCTGATCGCTATGCAGTAGAATCACAATTACGTTTTCATGGTTTTTCCCCTAAAGAAGGATTAGTAGAATGGAAACCTCGCCCAGGAGAAGACCTACTTAGAATGGAAGATTTAGAAACTATTCTTAAGGAACAAGGTGACGAAATAGCATTGTTACTTATTGGTGGTGTCAATTATTATACAGGACAATCATTAGATATAAAAAAAATAGCAGAATTAGGTCATGCTAAAAACTGTATGGTTGGGATTGATTTAGCACATGGAGTAGGAAATATAAAACCAGAATTACACAATTCAGGAGTTGATTTTGCAGCTTGGTGTACGTATAAATACTTAAATTCAGGACCAGGAAGTTTAGGAGGTTTATTTGTTCATGAAAAGCACGCCAATGACAAATCATTAAAAAAATTCTCTGGGTGGTGGAGTCATAATAAAACAACACGTTTTAACATGCGACAAGAGCTTGATGTAATGCCTGGAGCTGAAGGGTATCAATTGAGTAACCCTCCTATTTTATCTATGGCAGCTATAAAAGCCTCTTTAGATATGTTCAATGAAGTAGGTATGGACGCACTTAGAGAAAAATCAGAGGAACTTACTGGTTACTTTGAATATTTATTGAATACAATTGAATCAGACGCTATTAAAATAATTACACCTTCTAATCCAAAAGAAAGAGGTTGTCAATTATCTATACAAGTAAAAAATGCTGATAAAGGCTTACACGAAAAGTTAACAGCAAACCATATCATAACGGATTGGAGAGAACCAGATGTTATCCGTTGTGCACCAATTCCATTATACAATTCATTTGAAGATGTATACAAAATGGTAGGAAAATTAAAAGAATTAGTTTAAAATACAGAATAACATGAATAAAGGAAAGCTAATAAAACACAAAGCAACACCAAGAGGTAAGTTCCCACATGTAAAACGTGTAGGTGATTTTATATTTGTTTCTGGAACAAGTTCTAGAAGAACAGATAATACTTTTGAAGGTGTTGAAGTTGATGAATTTGGTACAACTAAATTAGATATTAAAGCACAGACAAAGGCTGTTTTAGAAAATATCAATGACATATTAAAAGAAGAAGGCGCAAGTTTAAAAGATATTGTAGATGTTTCTTCTTTTTTAGTAAACATGAACGACTTCGGTGGTTATAACGAAGTATATGCACAGTACTTTGATTATGATGGACCAACACGTACTACTGTTGCTGTACACCAATTACCTCATCCTCATTTATTAGTTGAGATTAAAGTTACTGCATACAAGAAGCAATAAAACATTATTACGAAGTTTTGAGAAAAACTGAAGTAATCTCATTAAATAGATTACTCAGTTCATTCTTCAATCCTAATGGATAGATCATAAACATATGACTAACGAAAAGAAAATACTAAATACTTCTGTTGAAAAGGCTTTCAAAATATTGGATTGCTTTACACCTTCTATTCAAGAATTAGGAGTGACTGAAATTGCTCGCAAAATGGGTACTAACAAAAGTGCAGTATACCGAATGTTAGCAACTATGGTTGCATTAGATGTAATTCAGCAAAATTCTGAAAATGATAAATACCGTTTAGGGTTAAAACTATTTGAATTAGGCCAACGTGTTTCTATCAATAAAAACTTTATCAATAAGGCAAGACCTTATATGGAGGAATTAGTAAAACGTGCCGATGAAACCGCCCATTTAGCCATCTATAAAAATCAAGAAGTTTATTTTTTAGACAAAGTAGAAGGTCCTCACGATTTGCAAATTAACACTCAAATTGGTTCTAAAAAACAATTGTATTGTACAGGATTAGGAAAAATAATGCTTGCTTTCGGTGAGCCAAATTATAAAGCAGTAATTCAAAATTTATCTTTAGAAGCCATTACCGGTAATACCATTACAAATAAAACAAAACTTCTTTTAGAAATTGACAAAATAAAAAAAGAAGGATTTGCCTTAGATATGGAAGAAAATGAAGTTGGTTTAATCTGTGTTGCTGTTCCTGTATTTAATCGGAACGGACAGTTTATTGCTGCAATCAGTAACTCTGGCCCAACTGCTAGATTTAATGAAACCAAAATTCAGAATTACACAGATGTATTAAAAGAAACGGCAAACCAATTGAAATTGATTTTCAATTAGAAATAAATTAAAATAAAAAGGAATAAAGAACATCTAATTAAAAACTAAATATCTCCTCGAGCGCAGTCGATAGCTTAATTATGAAAACGTATTATATTTATATCTTAAAATGTTCAGATGAGTTACTTTATACCGGAGTAACAAATGATATATCAAGACGATTTGATGAACATCAACGTGGGTTAAATAAAAAATGTTTTACATACAGTAGAAGACCTTTAATATTAATATTTCACCAAGAGTTTAATAAAATAGAACAGGCAATTTCGTTTGAGAAGAAAATTAAAAAATGGAGCAAACAAAAAAAGTTAGCTTTAGCAAATAAGAATTATGATATGTTACAGGTTTTATCAGAATGTAGAAATGCTAGTCATTCAAAATACAAATCTGATTTGAAATAAAAACACACCAAATGTCCCCTCGAGCGCAGTCGAGAGGTCTTAATAAAACGGGCTCTTAAAAAGGTCTCGACTGCGCTCGACCTGACAAACGTCATATGAAAAAAACAAAGATATTAAACTACATAAACGGAGAACTGGTGGCACCAGTGGCAAACAAGTGGATTGATAATTATGACCCATCTAACGGTGAGGTGTATAGTTTAATTCCTGATTCATCAGAAGCAGATGTTGAAAACGCTTATCAAGCAGCAGCAGATGCTTTTCCAGCTTGGTCAAATACTACTTTAGAAGAACGAAGTAAAATACTTTCTAAAATAGCTTCACTAATTGAAGAGAATCTTGAGGAATTTGTTGCAGCAGAATCTCAAGATAATGGAAAGCCATTAAGCTTAGCAAGAGCTGTAGATATCCCTAGAGCTTCTAGTAATTTTCAGTTTTTTGCCAATGCTATTACGCAGTTTTCAAGTGAAAGCCATGAAAGTGTCGGTTTAAATGCTTTCAATTTCACCTTACGTAGTCCAATAGGTGTTGTAGGATGTATATCTCCATGGAATTTACCTTTGTATTTATTCTCTTGGAAAATAGCTCCAGCCTTAGCTACAGGGAATACTGTCGTTGCAAAACCTAGTGAAGTGACACCTATGACCGCTTACTTATTAGGTAGAATTTGTAATGAAGCTGGATTACCTAAAGGCGTATTAAATATTGTTCATGGATTAGGACATACAACAGGACAGGCTATTGTAGCTCACGAAAAAATAAAAGCTATTTCTTTTACAGGAGGAACAACAACTGGAGCACATATCGCACGTGTAGCCGCACCAATGTTCAAGAAACTATCTCTAGAATTAGGAGGTAAAAATCCTAACTTAATATTTGCTGATTGCGATTACGAAAAGATGTTAAACGTTACGTTAAAATCGTCGTTTGCTAATCAAGGTCAAATTTGTTTATGCGGTTCACGTATTTATGTGGAACGTAGTATTTATGATAAATTTAAAACAGACTTTGTTGCTCGTGTAAAAGCTTTAAAAGTTGGGCATCCATCAGAAGCTGATACTAATATTGGAGCGTTGGTTTCTAAACCTCATTTAGAGAAAGTGAAATCGTATATCGATATCGCTGAGCAAGAAGGAGGAACAGTTATCGCTGGAGGTAATTATTTGACTGTTAAAGGATATGAAAATGGATACTATTTAGAGCCAACAGTCATAGAAATAACTAAACCTATTTGTAGGTTAACACAAGAAGAAATTTTTGGACCTGTAGTTACCATAATGCCTTTTGATACTGATGAAGAAGCATTAGCACTAGCGAATGGGGTTCGTTATGGCTTATCAAGTACAATTTGGACGAATAACTTAAACAGAACAATGCTTTTAGCAAAACAGCTGGAAGCAGGAATTGTTTGGGTTAACACATGGTTAATGCGAGATTTAAGGACCCCATTTGGCGGAACAAAAGATTCAGGTGTTGGAAGAGAAGGTGGCTTAGAGGCTTTACGTTTCTTTACTGAACCAAAGAATATATGTATCAAATTTAATTGAAATTTCACTTCGAGTGATTTTTGATATACGTAAAAATTGTATCGAGAAGCCTCACAAGTAATAAACAACTATTAACAATATAGATTCCCTTTTTCAAGGGAATGACAAAATAAAACTTTGCCATGAATTTAGACTTAACAAACAGAAACGCATTAGTTTGCGGAAGTACACAAGGAATAGGAAAAGCATCTGCGAAACAATTGGCAGAAATGGGTGCTAACATAACTTTAGTAGCAAGAAACGAGGATAAACTGAAAGCTGTTTTAACGGAATTAGATACTACAAAAGGGCAAACACATAACTATATCATTGCTGATTTTCAAAATCCAACTGATTTAGGCGCTAAGATCACTGGTGCTAATCAAGAATTTCATATTCTAATTAATAATACTGGAGGACCAGCTGGAGGGCCAGTATTTAGCGCCACTTTAGATCAGTTTGAATCTGCTTTTACACAACATTTAAAATGCAATCATGTATTAGCGCAAGCTGTGGTTCCTGGAATGAAAAAAGCCGGTTTTGGTAGAATTATAAACATTATTTCTACTTCTGTAAAACAACCTTTAGCAGGACTTGGCGTTTCTAATACTATTCGTGGGGCTGTTGCAAGCTGGTCAAAAACCTTAGCTGGTGAATTAGGTGAGTTTGGAATTACAGTAAACAATGTATTACCAGGCGCTACCGGTACCGAACGTTTGAATGAAATCATCAATAATAAAGCTACAAAAACTGGAAAGTCATTCGATGAAGTTTCTGCTGCAATGAAATCACAAGTGCCAGCAAATCGTTTTGCTAAACCTGAAGAAATTGCTAATGCTGTCGCTTTTTTAGCTTCAGAAGCTGCTTCATACATCAACGGAATTAACGTTCCTGTTGACGGAGGGAGAACAAAAAGTTTATAACGCAACCATGCTAATTTGATACTCGTTAAAAAATTGAGTATATTATATCTATAAAAACTACCCAATAATACGCTATGAAAAGAAAACTTCGCATAAACGGCCATTCACATTTACTTCCATATCCTGAGGAAATCCCTGCTTTTATGAAGGAGAAAGAAATTTTCTGGGTTGATGATGAGCGTAAATACATGTTACAAAAAGGATGGAAACGTCCTGTAACTGATTCTAGTTTTTTCTTAAATGAGAAACTAGAATGGATGGAGAAAAACAAGATAGATCATGCTGTAGTTTTGAATCTTTCTCAATTATACGGTAACGGTTTGCGTTTAGAAGAAATGAAGCACGCCTTACGTTTTCAGAACGACTTTAATGCAAAGGTACAACGTGATAACCCTAGCAAATTTACTTGTGGGTTTGTGGTACACCCCGGTTTTATAAACGGTGCATTGTGGGAAATTGAACGTTGCGTAGAAGAATTAGGGATGAAAGTATTGTGTTTGCCTACACACTACATGGATTCTATAGGTCAATGGCGTTGTATTTTTGATGAAGAAAATGATCCTATTTTTGAACTAGCGAATAAGTATAAATTAGCGATTGAAGTACATCCGTATGACGGTGACAAAATGATTAAGTTAGCAAATACCGCTTGGCGTTTTCATTTAGTTTGGATGTTAGCACAATGTGGTGACGCCTATCATTTCTATACTTTAAACGGAATGCAAGAACGCTATCCGAATATCAGAACTTGTTTTGCTCACGGAGGACAATTAGCACAAATGAATTTAGGGAGAAGGATTCAAGGATTTGATGGAAGACCCGATTTATTTAAAGGTAAAACACACCCAAGAAAAGCCGTTGGACATAAAAATATTTATTTTGACACCTTGGTACATGATACCGATTCGTTGAAATTAACTTTTGAGCGACAAGGAAGTAAACAGGTTATTATGGGCTTAGATGACCCTTATCCGTTAGGAGAAATGGAAAGTAAAGCACAATCTTCTTACCCAGGTAAAATTTTAGACCTTGCTATAGAGCGAAATCTTATCAATGAAAAAGAGTTTGATGACATCTGGGAAAACAATGTATTAAACTGGTTGTTCGGTGATGATGAAAGAGCTAAAGAAGAACTCGTTAAAAAAATATTAGCAGGTTGTAAATAATTCACTCCATTAGATAAAAAATATTTGAATACACTCAAGACCTCACATTTATTATATATTTGTGAGGTCTTTTAATTATAACACACTTATGCATTTCATCACTCAAGAATTAGACGATTACGTAGTAGCACATTCCCAGAAAGAGCCTGAGTTGCTACAACAATTAACTCGTGAAACTTACCAGAAAATATTACAACCTCGTATGTTAAGTGGTCATTACCAAGGAAGGGTTTTGAGCATGATTTCTAAATTAGTGAATCCTAAAACAATATTAGAAATAGGAACTTATACAGGGTATTCTGCATTAAGTTTAGCTGAAGGAATGCAAAAAAATGGGGAATTACACACTATTGATGTAAATGAAGAGTTGGTTGATTTTCAACGAAAATACTTTGATAAGTCTGGATACGGGAATCAGATACACCAACACTTAGGAACTGCCATTGATATCATACCAACCATAGGTACTAAATTTGATTTGGTTTTTATAGATGCCGACAAACCCAACTATGTAAACTACTTCAATATCATCATTGATAAAATGAACCCTGGAGGAATCATTTTATCTGATAATGTTTTATGGAGTGGTAAAGTATTGGACCCATTACAAGTAAAAGATGAATCTACAAGAATCTTATTAGAATACAATAAATTGCTAAATGAAGACTCTAGAATAGAAACCGTGTTATTACCTATTCGTGATGGACTAACAATTAGTAGAGTTATCTCATAAAATAAATTTTTATGCAATACAACTAGATAAGTTTTCAACTTATCGAAAACAATAGTTTCAATTGCATCTTTTCATTCAATAGTTATATCTTGATAAAAACATAACAAACTTTGAAATGAAAAAAATACTGCTATTTACTTTTATTTGTGTCCTTTTTATCTCTTGTCAAGATGATTCAGAAAACATCAATCCAATTTCTCAACATAATAATCTTGAAAAAGTTATCGGTAAAGTTACTTCCCCTACAGGAATAACAATACCAAGCACTTATGTGTATTATGATGATAATGGTACCGTTTATAATACGCTTACAAATCAATTAGGAGAATTTGAAATCAGTGTCCCTACTGGCCAAGGAGTATTGACTATTCAAACTGGAAACGGAAGACTTTTTCGTTCTACTAAAAACATTACTGTTACTCAAGGACAGACGCTAGATTTAAGAAATGAAAATTTTGTACTGAACTCAAATTCAAGTTTAGCTTTTGTTGCAGGTACCTACGATGAAATTCAAACGATTATAACAAATTTAGGATACCAGACAATAGAACTTAGTTTAGATGACATTACAAACAATAATCTTGATAATATCAATGCCTTATTTTTAAACTGTAGCAATGATAGCGCACCAATAACTGCTGATTCTTTTTATGATAACTTAAATGATTTTGTTATCAATGGTAATAGTTTATATACCTCTGACTGGGGACTAAAATACTTAGTTGGTGATTCAGGATATGCTCAGGATTGTACAACTGAACGTGTTGGAGGGTTTATTGCTGATGAGTTAGTTTGTGGAATTAGAAGCGGCGCTATGGAGACACTTACCAATAATACTATTTTAAATAATGATTTAAGCTCATTTACTGGAACTAATACAATTGACCTAGAATATGATTTACCAGACTGGATGCAATTGAATTATATTGATGCTAACTATTGGGATGTTTTGGTTGAAGATGCAGACTCAAACCCGCTAATGATAAAAACAAATACTGTTAGCACTACAAATGATGATAGTATTTGGTATAGTGATAATGGAAATAAAGTTACTATTTGTCATATCCCACCTGGAAACCCTGAAAACTCACATTCAATTACAATTAGCGTAAATGCACTAGATGCACATTTAGCACACGGTGATACAATTGGTGATTGTAATGGGAGTTCTGGAAATGTTTACTATACAACATTCCATAACCATGTTGGAGAAACAACAAACCCAATAATTGAAAAAATAATGGAGTATGTTATATTAAATTTATAATAACCAAAATAAAAAAATTAAACCCTATACTCTTTACAAGTTAAAAAGGTCAGCACCCAGCTGACCTTTTTTACCCAAATAGTATACTTTAAACCCGATTAAAGTATGAAAAAAAACCTTTATATTTTACTTTTCTTTATTACGCCATGATAACGTTGCACTCTTTTCTTTTCTTTATACATGATAATCTTGATTACCACAAACAACAGAACAACACTTAAACTTACACATATATAACTTGCTGTTAACATACCTGCCTTATTTAATAATTAATTTCTTTTTCATTTGTGTGCCATTATTATAATCAAAGCTTACCAAGTATGCTCCTGTAGCTACAGATACTGGAATAGCAATAGCTTTAGTATGATTAAATTCAGTAACAACCTTTACAACTTGTTGCCCTAATATATTATACAAACTGATGTTTTTAGCTGTAAATTCTGATGGGTTATTAATAACGATACTTTGTGTAGTTGAATTATAAAAAACTACTAAATCATCTGTAATTTCTATATTATCT
>NVVR01000097.1 GCA_002733415.1 Kordia sp.
GCTTCTATCCCTCCTATTTTGATTTTTGTTTATTACATTTATAAAGTTATATATTAGTAGCGTATTTTGCAACTAAACAAACATACGAGCTAAACGTTAGAAAACATTAAAACTATATCTAAAGCGTAATTAATAATTATCTGGAAATGAATGATTTTTTTTTAGATTTGTCAAAAAAAGAGAATGGTAAATATCATTTTAATAATGAAACTGTTTCCTCAGGTAATGGCTCAAGAAGTCCCTATAATACTCATTTGTTGAATCTCGATTATAGAAATCAAAAAATACAAATCAAAAATGAAATTGGTCTTGGGAGTATTGGAAGTCTTTCATGTAATTTACCAAGGAGTAATAAACTATCAGAATTCTCAATTAGAACTCGGAGTCATTTCTTTAAGCTTTTTAGAAAAGATAAAAAGTCATTCATAATCAAGTGTCAAAATGAAAAGCTAAAGGATTTCATTTCTCAGAATATATCTTTAAGACATTTACAGGAATACACTTTAAATACTCAATTCGAATTAATTATTCACTGTACAATGGACAACAATCGATATGAAATTAATGCCGAATATAATATCATTTTTGAGAATCGAGAAAATGTACTTATTGCACTAATTCAATTTTATAAAGATTTAATAAATAAATTATACCGCTAGAACCAAGGTGATACACAGAAAACCGCTATCACCGCAAATCCAATTTAATAAAAACGCTTTCTAACAACACCTATAAATAATACGGGTTTTGGTCTGTAAAATTGAACACTTGTGTATCTTTACATTCATCGCCAAATCTTTTAATTTGGCTTTTATAAAACGACAAAATTAAAAACAAAATTTAAAAGCTCTTGGCTTGTGCCGAAACGAAAGTCTGTGGATTTTCAGCACCGTACTATTCATAGCTAAACGTTGTAAGTAATGCGAAGAAACTTAATCATCATATTAATAATTTGTCTAATAACGTGCTCTTGCGATTTGCGAACAGCAGACCAATATTATGATTTAGCTTACGAACTCGAAGAAAAAGGAAAATATTCTGAAGCTATTCCATATTTAGACAAAGCTATTGAGAAAAGACCTGATTTTAAACCTGCGCTTCTAAATCGAGGTGCTGATAAATCAATACTTAAAAACTATAAAGGAGCTATTGAAGATTATAAACAGATTTTAAAATATGATTCTGACAATACGTATGCACTTTTGAATATCGGAAACAATTACAAAAGACTTAAAGATTACGAAGAGTCTATTACATATTACACTCGTGCATTAAATACGAAAGGAGCAATCAGAAACGATAGTACGTATTTAGTAATCAATATACCTAACGAATGGGAAAGCGATTCTGATTATTACGTAAGACAATATGAAATTCAATACGAAAGAGGAATCTCGTATGTTTATGAGAAAAAATATGCCCTTGCGATAGCTGACTTGTTAGAAGCTTTGAAATATGTAGATGATTACCCAAATGCTATGAGTTGGCTTGGCGAAGCATACTATTATTCCAAAGACACGTTAAATGCGCGTAAGTATTTAACTAAAGCCTCTGAATACGGAATGTTGGATGCGGAAGAATTATTAAAAGAATTAGAAGATAATGATTAAATCGTTCGGTAATATAATTAAGTGGATATTCATAATATTATTCTTCCCACTTTCTTTAATTTTCGTAGCCTATTATCGTCAAAAAAGAGAACGAATTGAAAACAGAAAAAAAGAAAACACTACTTACAACAACACCTATAAAATAATACGTGTTTTGGTATATAACCTCAAAGTTCGTGTATATTTACATAGTCGCCAAACCTTTTAGTTTGGTGTTTATAAAACGACAAAATTAAAAACAAAACAAAAAGCTTATGGCTTGTGTCGACACGAAAATCTGTTGATTTTCTGCACCGTACTATTCATAGCTAAGCGTTGTAAATAATCAGAATGAAAATAATACAAATAAAAACCGAAGAAGATTTTTATAAAAAATTTTTAGCAGATGTTATAAATAGTTCTTTTCAAGAGCGTTTGAATGTTGTTTACAGAGGCCAATTTAATTCAAATTGGGGGTTATTATCAAATATACATAGGTCTTATACTTATGAGAACTGGTCTTTTGATTCTTGGGGTATGAACAGTGGAAATACATCGTTACCATCATGGTCTACACGAGATAAAACGCTTCCTCCAAATTCATTATATCAAGCTACGGTAGAAGTTACTTTATTATCTAGATTTCTTAAAAGTATGGATGAAAGTGATTTTTCAATTTCAGAATTAAATTTTAAAAAAGAATTATTCGGTCTCAGAGAATTAACTGAATTCAGGGTTCGAGAAAATGATACTTTTCCTTTTAAAAAACTTGAAGACTTATCATCGATAGCTCAACACTATGGTATTCCAACAAGAATGTTGGATTGGTCAAAAAACTATCTTGTTGGATTGTTTTTTGCGATTGATACTAAAGATAATTACATTAGTAATGACTTTTCTGTTTTTACTTTAGAGACTAATCAAATTCTTCAAAATGTTCATCCAAATAGTCCATACAATATAAATTCAAATGAATACAATGAAGAATTGACCTCTTTACGTAATGAAAAAATAGGTTTTTTAAATGTAATAACTCCTCCTTATCACTTATGTCCAAATATGAAAGCGCAAAGAGGGGTATTAACTTATGTTAGTCATGAAATTAGTTCAGAAAAAGACCCCTCTTATGACTTGATAGATTACATCAATAATCTATACAGTACTACGAATGAAGACTATAATAGAATCTTAAATTTGAATATACCACCGCTTGAAGTTGACCCCTATAAAGACGTTCTATGTAAATATGTATTTGATAAGTCATTAATTCATTTTTTAAGAAAATATCTCTACGCTCATAATATACATGAAGGTACAATTTTCCCTGGATTAAATGGTATAGCATCACATGCCAAAAGAGTACAGTATAAATACAGATATACGGATAAATAAACTATTTACAACAACACCTATAAAGCATAGGCCTAACCTACCAAACCGTCCCTACGCTTCATAGCCAAAACGTTAATAAATCTTAACTCCCTCCAAAAAAGGAAAATCTGATTCTTTACAACCTGTTGGCAAACCTAGAATTTTCATAAATTCAACAAACTGCAAT
>NVVR01000045.1 GCA_002733415.1 Kordia sp.
GCAACAGCTCAAGAATATACAGTTACTGAACCTGGAGATTATACGGTAACAGTTTCAGGACCAATGGACTTTGATTGTATCAATTATTCAGCGATACAACCAATAGTAGTTTCAGGGTCACCAGAAGCATATAGTGCAAGTGTAACAACACAAGCGTTTGCAGATTCACATCAAGTAGTAGCGACAGCAACATCAAGTATTCCAGGAATCGTATTCTGGTATAGTTTAGATGGTGGTGAGCCAACTACTAACGGAACTTTCAATGATGTGTCTCCGGGAATCCATATCGTAACTATTACAGACGGACAAGGCTGTTGGGAAGATATCAAAGAAGTATTGGTAATAGATTATCCACATTTCTTCACACCAAACGGAGATGGAATAAATGATACATGGGCAATTATAGGTCAAGAAGGAATCCCGATTTCTCAGATTTATATCTTTGATCGTTTTGGAAAATTATTAAAGCAATTAGATCCTGATGGAGAAGGTTGGGATGGTACCTATAACGCTAATCAAATGCCAGCGACCGATTACTGGTTTAAGATTATCTATATAGAAGGAGCTGACAGTGCTCAAAAGGAGTATAAAGCACACTTCTCAATAAAGAGATAACAGACAAACCTAAATACTAAAAAAGCCTTCATGTTTTGAAGGTTTTTTTAGTATTTATAAAGAAGCGAAACTGAAATACAAAATTCATTAATAAAGCCTATTTATTAAAAAAACCAATTGCTTCTTATTGTAAAAATCCGTATATTAGCACTCATATTCAGCTACTTATGTTTTGTTCTTCAAGCATTTATTAATTGTATCGAGTTTTTCTTCCTAAAAGATTCGGAAATGAATAATTGTGGATGGCTTGTTATCTTCTTAATAGAAAACATTTTAAGTACCTAAGCATAGCTTTTGCGATAGTATTTGTAACAAGCTCTTTTTCTCAAACTCAAGTAAAAAATAACTTTACGGATAACGAAATTAAAGCATTTGTTTTTGAAGTTTTTCAAAAAAACGCAAATCAATTAGTTTATAATGTTAGCCCACATAGGTTGAATTTGATAACTACTTTTTTAAATAAAAAGTATGTTGTGGAATATCGACCAGAATATTCGGGTAAAAAATTCGAATTAATTTCTGATTTAGGACTAAATAATAAATACAATCACAATTTAACTTTAGATACCTATTATAACCCATATACTTTTAATCCCTTAAAGTATAAATTCCCAATTAGCCCAAAGTCAAAAAAAATGTATCGAATAGGTAGTACACACTATGTTATATCGATAAACGCTTTAAATTAATTTATTCATAATATAACGATGAAGAAACAACTACTATTATTAATTGTATTGCTATTTTCTTTTGTTGTAAAAGGACAAATAAATATATCCACTGGTGGTACGGTTAATACCTGTTCTGATGTATTTGTAGACTCAGGAGGGCTTGGAGGGAATTATTCTTCTAATGAAAATAGTCAAATCACCATTTGCCCTGATATTGCAGGTAATTATATTGAATTAGATTTTACAACATTTAATATTGAAGGTGGCGCATTTGATTTCTTGATATTATATAATGGTACAAGTTCATCAGGTGAACTTTTAGGAACAATAACAGAGGATGCAACTTGTGATATTACTCAATACACATCAAGTGGTTCTGGAGGGTGTATAACAATTGTATTTGAATCTGATGGGTCATTCAATCAATCAGGTTGGGAAGCGACAATTTCATGTACAACCACCCCGGGAGGTACTCCTTCTACTCCTGCAAATTCAGTTTGTGGTGGGTCAGGTGCCTTTTGTGCGGATGCAGGAGTTTTAGAGTTCCCTAATACAGCTAATGCAGATTGTGTTCCTGATGCACCAAGTGTAGTAGTTTCTAATTCTTGTTTAGGATCAGCTCCAAATCCAGCATGGTATTTTATAGAAATAGGAGTAGCGGGTAATATTATAATTGACATTTCACAAACAACAGGAGCAGGAGGTACAGGTACAGGATTAGATGTTGATTATGTTGTATGGGGACCATTTCCAGATGTTTTATCTTCATGTGTAGACTTCACTACTGGTAATTGTACAAATGATCATAACTGTACTGGTACTGCAGTAGATTGTAGTTATAGTTCAGACCCTACAGAAACGGCAACGATACCAAATGCTCAAGTGGGTGAGTTTTATATGTTTTTAATAACCAATTTTGATGGTGCATCAGGTTTTGTTACTCTAACACAAACCAATATTGGAAATGCTGGGGCAGGATCGACAGATTGTTGTCCGTTTTTACAAGGAACAGATCCTACTAGTTGTGGTGCAAGTGATGGAATTATTGAAATTTCATTACTTGCGCCTAATACCTCATATACAATAACCTATAATGATCCTTCCGCCCAATCTGTAACAACAACTTCTGATGCCTTAGGAGTGATTCAAATTACAGGTTTAGTAGGGGGGAATTATACGAATATTGATACAAGTACCGCTGGTTGTTTACCGGAAGATATTACTTTAAGTAGTACAACTGGTGCTACTTTAACTTCTCTAACTGCGACATCACCAGTTTGTTCAGGAGCAAATGCCATTTTTGCATTAGTTGGTACGCCAAATGCAACAGTAACGTATACAATTGATGGAGGTGGTGCTACAACAATTCTTTTGGATGCAACAGGAAATGGAACTGTGACAGTAACAGGAGTAACTACCAATACTATAATTGTATTAAGTGATATTACTATAAGTGGTTGTAATACTGTATTAACTGATACCGCAACAGTAGTAGTAAATGCATTCCCTGATGTTACTAGTTTTACAGCTAACACACCTGTTTGTACAGGTCAGGATGCAGTATTTACAATAGTAGGAACACCAAACTCGGTAATAACGTATACAATTGATGGAGGAGCATCAACAACTATAACTTTAGATGGTACAGGAAATGGAGTTGTGACGATTACAGGAGTAACATCAAATACAGTATTAGTATTGTCAGATGTGGCATTGAATGGATGTAATTCAACAATTTCAAATACTGTAACTGTACTGATTGATCCTGTTTTAGTAGTAACAAGCTTAACAGGTACTAGCCCTGTTTGTTCAGGTCAAGATGCTATTTTTAATGTTGTAGGTACTGTAAATTCAACAATAACATATACTATAAATGGAGGAGCAACTGCTACTTTAGTTTTAGATGGAGCAGGAGAAGGAATAATTACAGTTATTGGAGTGACAGTAAATACAAATGTAGTATTGACTAATATGAGTTTTAGTGGTTGTAGTATTGTACTAACCGATAATGCGACTATTGTAGTAACTCCTAATCCAAATGTAATTAGTTTAACAGCAATAAGTCCAGTTTGTTCTGGTCAAGATGCAGTGTATACTATTTCAGCATCTCTAAATGGAGTGGTTACTTACACTCTAAATGGTGGGCCTCCGTCATCCATTACATTAGATAGTACTGGAGTAGGGACTATTACTGTTACTGGAATATCTGTTGATACAACACTAGTATTAATTGATATAGTAGCTAGTGGTTGTACTACTATATTGACTAACACAGAAACTGTGGTTGTTTCACCAGTTCCCGTACTAACAAGTTTAACAAGTAATGGTCCGGTTTGTACAGAGGATGATGCTATATTCACTGTTATTGGGACAATAAATGCAATTGTTACCTATAGTTTAGACGGAGGAGTAACTATGCAAACAATTGTTTTAGATGGAAGTGGTAATGGAGTAATTACGATTTCAGCAGTTACATCAAATCAAACTATAGAATTAAGTGATATACTAATTGGTTCTGGGCCAACAGCATGTAATTTAGCATTAACCGATACGTTAACAATAATAGCAAATTTAAAACCATATGCAGGAACTGATGGAAGCTTTATAACTTGTGATACAGCAACATCTGCAATTCATTTAATCGATTTAATTACAGGAGAACAATCAGGTGGGGTTTGGGTGCAAACTTCAGGTTTTGGAGGGACATTTAACCCTAACTCAGGGATTTATACTCCATCTGAAGGAGCTACTACTGCAACATTTACGTACACCGTAGGAGGTATTTCTCCGTGTGTTGTTGATGCCAGTAATGTGTTAGTTTCGATAAATAATACTCCTAGTTTAGGGTTTACGGCTAGCAGTAATCCAACAACTTGTTTAGGGATTGAAGGTAGTATAACTTTATCTACATCAAATTTACCTGATGGTACATACATAATAAACTATGAAGATGCTACAGCAACACCTCAAATAGGAACAATTGTTGTAATTGGAAATGTAGGAGTGATTTCAGGATTAAGTGAGGGAACCTTTAATAATATTACCGTTACCTATCTTAGTTGTACTTCGGTTGAGGATATTGATGTCATATTAACTGATCCTATTCCGTCAATAATTGCAATAATTGCAATTGGGAATCCAACTATGTGTAGTGGTGCAGATGGTAGTATTACATTGTCAGTAGCGAATTTAATAGATGGAGTGTACACCGTTAATTACGAAGATACTACTGCAACCGTACAAACAACTACAATTTCAGTAGTAGGAAATGTTGGTACAATCATAAACTTGCCTGCGGGTATTTATAATAATATTACAATAATTAGCTTCAGTTGTTCATCGGTAGAAGATATCGATGTAGTATTGTCTGATCCAATTCCTTCTATCATAGCAATAATAGCTACAAATAATCCAACAACTTGTAACGGATTAGAAGGAAGTATTGTATTGTCAATATTTAATTTGCCAGATGCTACTTATATAATTGATTATGAAAATACAGGAGGAATTGCTCAAACTGCAACAATGGTTGTTGTTGGTAGTCTAGGAACGATTACTGGCTTGCCTTCAGGAACATATAACAATATTACTGTAACAAATGTAGGGTGTACTTCAATAGAAGATATTGATGTAGTTCTAACGGATCCGTTGCCACCCGTATTAAATGATAATATGAATATGCAACCAGTTTGTGAAACAGATGCAGTTATTGATGGTGTTATGCCACATGATTTATTCAGTAATATTGGTGTAATATTAGGAGGGCAAACAGGAATTACGGTTACTTTTCATGATACGCCATCAAATGCGAATTCTGGAACAAATCAAATAATAAATGATACAGGATATTTAAATATCAACCCAAGTCCGCCAGTATCAACGCAAACCATGTACGTTCGTGCTGTCGATGATATCACAGGGTGTATCTCATTTACAAATTTTACAATTACGGTACTATCTATTGAGCCAAATATGCCAACTCCATTAACCGAATGTGATGATGATAATGATGGGTTTTATTACTTTATATTGCATAACTCAATCACTTTAAATGAAATAACTAACGGAGCTGCTAATGTTATAGTTACGTATTATGAAACTTTAGTAGAAGCGAATCAAGGAATTGTAAACGCACAATTATCTAGCCCGTATTCTAATATAATTCCATATAATCAAACAGTTTATGCTAGAGCAGATTTAATTACTTTTAATTGTTATAGAATAGTTGAATTAGAATTGAATGTAATTAAAAGTCCAGCATTACCAATAAATGATTTGGAATATGGTCTTTGTGAAGATATAGGAAGTACAGATGGGTTTATGATATTTGATTTAATTTCCTATGAAGTATCTGATTTGTTTGCAGTAATTATTGCCAATGGCGGCAATATTTCCAACTATACAACAAGTTATTATACTGCTTTAGACGCCTCTGGAAACCCTGATCCTTCAACACTTATAGCCAACCCGAGTAACTATCAAAATACTTCAACTCCAAATCAAGTTATTTATGCAAGTGTAACCGATAATATAACAGGGTGTATAGCGATAAAACCTATTAATTTACATGTAGATTTATTACCGGAAGTAAATTTCACATTAATAGAGGTTTGTGATGACGATGATGATGAAACTGAAGGAGATGGTTTCTATGAATTTGATTTAACTTCTGAGCCATATTATTCTAATTTAACCGGAGGAGCTTCAGGAATTACAGTTGATTTTTATAGTAACTTAACTGATGCTACTTCAGGCTCAGGAATGAATTTATTATCAAATCCAACTGCCTATACCAATGTTTCAAATCCGCAAGATATATATGTAAGAATTGATAATGGAGTTTGTGCTGCTGTAGGGATACTGAAGTTACGAGTATTACCTAATCCAACTCCATTAAGTACTGCAGCTATAGAAACTAATTTAGGTGTAATGATGGAGTGTGATGGGAATGTTGATGGTTCAGGAGATATTTCTGAACAAGTAGCGGAGTTTGATTTAACACAATGGGAAACACAAATATTAACAGGTACTGGTCCCTCAGTAGAATTAGGAGTGTCAGCAAGTTATTATACTAGTTTAGCAAATGCGGAAGCAGGAACAAACCCGATAAGTTCACCAACAAATTATACAAATATTTCTAACCCGCAAACGATATATGTTAGCGTGATAAATGACGGTACGGGTTTAAACCCAGTGCCTACAGGTTCGGGGTGTTACACTATCGTTTTATTTGAAATTTATGTACCTGTACCAAATGTTTCTATTTCAGGTGACGATGTATTGTGTATTGACGAAAATGGTGTGCCAGTTACTAATATACCTTTACCAATACTAACAGCTACTGCTGGTCCTGAAGCGTCGTCAGCCTATAATTATCAATGGGCATTGAATGGAGTGTTAATTTCTGGAGAAACCAATCTAAGTATTACTGTTTCTGTTGCAGGAGAATATACGGTTACAGTTTCTGGACCGATTGACTTTGAATGTAGAAATTATACTTCCATAACAATTGTAGCTTCAGGCGTTCCAGATAACTTTAATGCAAATGTTACAACAAACGCATTTTCGGATTCACATCAGATAATTGCTAATGCAACCTCAAATATTCCAGGGATCGTTTTTTGGTATACTTTAGATGATGGTGAGCCAACAGTAAACGAGACTTTTAATAATGTAGGACCAGGAATTCATATTGTAACCATAACTGATGTGAAAAATTGTTGGAAAGAAATAATTGAGGTACTTATTATTGATTATCCACATTTCTTCACGCCAAACGGTGATGGTATCAATGATACTTGGAAAATTATAGGAATAGAAGCAATACCAATTTCACAAATTTATATTTTTGACAGATTTGGAAAACTATTGAAACAGTTAGATCCTGATAGTATTGGGTGGGATGGAACGTATAATGGTAATGAACTTCCAGCAACTGATTATTGGTTTAAAATTAACTATATTGAAGGTAGTTCCTCAGGAATACAAAAAGAATTCCGTGCTCATTTTTCATTAAAAAGATAACCGATTAAAAGTATATATCACAGATGAAAAGCAGTTGTGAATACATTAAAATATATTCATTACTTTAGTAAATAATTTTCAATATTTATTAATGAAAAAGTACATATCACTTTTTATTATTTTAATGTCTACGTTAGGTATAGCTCAAGATATTGATGTGTTTATGCAATTTTATGGTAGGTATAGTTATACTGCAATAGGGAATACATTGAACCCTGCTGAAAATAATTTAGTTTGGTTTTGTGAAACGCTACCAGAATCTACAGCTCCATTAAATTTAACAATCAATCAAAATATAATTTCTGCATACATTTATTGGGCAGGATCAGGTGAAGGAGATACAGAGGTAACATTGAATGGAACTGACATAATCGCAGATGATACATTAACAGTAAATTATGATGATCCTAATAATGGATTGTTAACCTATTTCTCATGTTTTAAGGATGTTACAGGTTTGGTCCAAGCAAATGGTAACGGAGATTATACATTATCTAATTTAGATATTTCAAATGTTTTAGCTACAACCCCAGGATATTGCGCTAATAGAACAAATTTTGCTGGTTGGTCTATTTTTGTTGTTTATGAAGATTTAAGTTTACCATTAAACCAGGTTAGTATTTATCACGGTTTAGAAATCATCAACAGAAATGAACAAGAAATTAATATTTTAATTGAAAATTTAAATGTTTTAGATAATAATGGAGCAAAAATGGGATTCCTTGCTTGGGAAGGGGATAATGCTTTGAATATTATGGAATCATTAATTTTTAATGGTAATGTATTGGAAAGCTTACCTTTAAACCCTGGAAGTAATGCTTTTAATGGGACAAATTCTTTTACTAATAGCACTACTTCATATAACATGGATTTAGATGTGTACGACATTGAAAACTTTATTAATGTAGGAGATGATACAGCTACTATTAAATTAACGACTGCAGCAGATTTAATAATTATTAATAATATAGTTACGGTATTAAATAGTCAATTGCCAGATGCTACAGTGCAAGTTGATGATATTATTTTGGCTTGTGATAACAAGACGATACAAGTTGATTATACAGTTTTTAATGTTAATAGTACTGAAATATTACCAGCCGATACTCCAATAGCATTTTATGCTGACGGGGTTTTAGTAGCAAACTCGGTTACTGAGGATGATATTTTAATTGGTGACAATGAGTCAAACACCATTGTCATTGCCTTACCTGGCAATATTTCATCAACATTTTCATTATTGATTGTAGCTGATGATACTGGAGAAGGTATTGGTACTGTTCAAGAAACTAATGAAACTAATAATACAACAACAATTCAAATAAATTTATTGTTATCACCAGTATTAACCACATTGCCTAATATTGAAACTTGTGATATAGGTTTTAACTCTGCAACATTTGATTTGACGAGTAGTGAATATTTATTAAATATAGGAACTAACAGTATTGAGTATTATACTTCATATGATGATGCGGTAAATCAAATAAATGAAATTGCTATTCCTAGCAGTTACCAAAACACAACAGATCCAGAAATTATTTATACCCGTATAGATAATTTAAATTGTTATCAAATTACGTCGTTTGCTTTAACAACCATTAATTGTCCGCCATGGATACCTTCTGGTTTTTCTCCTAATTCAGATGGAATAAATGATGGATTTAATATTCAAGGTTTGCTTACTATTTTTGAGGAGTTTGAATTAAAAATATTTAATCGCTATGGCACCTTGATTTACCAAGGAGGTGATGAGCTAGGATTTTGGGATGGAAAATCGAATAAAGGAATTAATAATGTAGGAAGTCTATTACCAGTAGGCACCTATTATTATGTGTTGTACCTGAATGATCTAAATTATCAAAAATCTTTAACAGGTTGGGTGTACATGAATTATTAATTAACATTCAATTAATGAATTTTTCACCTATAAATCATTTTATTTCTATACTTTCGCGCCCTAACTTTTAAACAAACCTAATTAAGGGGTTTGTTTTACGTATTATTAATTATTATGGGGATAATAAATAGGTTTTTTACTGTTTTTTTGGTGTTATTTTTTTCTACTAATATTTTTTCTCAAGAAAAAATTATTCCAAAATCTAACTGGGGAATTACATTAGAAAATGAAAAATTATTAATTAACCAACGAGTAATTGTGGTTAATGATAAACATAATGGAATATATCGGGAGTATATTCAATATCAATACCATAATAAAACTGAGAAACAACTATTTATTAAATGGTATTTTGTTGCAGAATATCTTAATCAGCAATCAAAATCAAAACTTGATGATGAAAATTATCGAGCTTTGTTATTAGAACCTAAAGAAACTTTTCTTCCAAAATTTAACTCATCTAAAGACAAAATGTTTTTTGTGTTTAAAAAATTATTGGATTTCAATGACAAACCCACTTTGGAATCTGTAAATTTTCACAATTTAGAATATAAAACATTATAAAATTACATAGCTCTTTTAAGATGAGAAAAATTATATATACCTTATTATTAGTAATAACAAGTTTATTTACTAATGCCCAATGTCCAGATCCAAGTAACTTAATTGTACCAATTGTTACGGAAACATCAGCTAATTTAGAATGGGTTGAAAATGGAACTGCTACTAGTTGGGAAGTAGAAGTAGTGATAGCAGGAAACATACCTACAGGTGTAGGGATAGCAGCAAATGCAATTCCATATACGGCAGTGGGTTTAACCTCAGGGATTGATTATGAATTTTATGTGATCTCTAATTGTGCTTCCGGAGTAAATAGCTCATGGGTTGGACCGTTTAATTTTACAACTTTTCCATGCGATTTTACAATTGTTCCTACACAAACTACTGATGCTTGTTTAGAATATTGCTTTACCCCAAGTGGTAGTCAGTTCGGAACCTTCTTTGATTTTAATTCAGGTTTATTACCAACAGGTTGGGCATCATCTCCTTATACAGTTGGAGCACCTTGTTGGACTGATATGATAGATAATACGCCTTATTTTTGGGCTGGTGTTACAAATAACAATGGAGCAAGACTTGTTACAACAAATATTTTAGATGTTTCTTTAGGAGGAACTATCGAGTTTTATATGAGGTATGGATCTGATGATCCAGATCCAGGTTGTGAAAGCCCAGATTTAGTTGATGAAGGAGTGTTTTTACAATATTCTATTGATAATGGAATAAATTGGGTAACCATAAATACTTGGAATCCAACAGGGGTTTTGTCAGACCCGTTGTATAGTTGGATTCAGTATATAGAAAATATTCCAGTAGGGGCTCAAACTCAGCATACATCCTTTAGGTGGTATCAGCCACAAAATTCTGGTGCTGAATATGATAATTGGGGATTAGATAGTATATTAATTACAGCTAATACAGATGCTGAGTTTGAATGGGATTTTGGTGACGGAAATATTTCAACAGAGCAATCTCCTTGTCATTCGTTTAGTACTCCAGGAGATTATTTAGTATCGTTATTGGTAACTGCTCCAAACTGTATTTCAACAGAATCTATTACATTATCAGTCGTGGATGATATACAGCCTATAATAGCGTGCCAAAATTTAGCATTGAATATTGATGGGGATGGAAGTGTGGTTATTACTCCTTCGGATATTGATAACGGATGTACTGATAATTGCGCAATAGAAACGATGACATTGTCTCAAACTGTTTTTGACTGTACAGATATTGGACAAAATATGGTAACATTAACAGTTACTGACGCATATGGTAATGTTAATACTTGTAACGCTACAGTTATGGTTGTTGCTTCTAGTCCGGGAACAAATGGTACAATTAGTTTATGTGGTAATAGTGGAGTGGTAGATTTGTTTGATTCTCTAGGAGGTAATCCTGGAACTGGAGGGTCATGGTCTCCAAGTTTAGCTAGTGGTACGGGTATTTTTGACCCTGCTATTGACCTTGCTGGAGTGTATATATATACTGCATCAGCATGTAGTTCTGCTGGAGCCTCAGTTACTGTGGTAATTCATGACACTCCTCAAATTGATAGTTTGTTAAATCAGGATGTTTGTGTATCTTATACACTACCTGTAATTACGGGTACATATCTATCGGGTAATGAACAGTATTATACCGAACCTAATGGAAATGGTACTGCTTATAATTCAGGAACGGTATTAAATTATTTGGATTTTCAATCTTATCCAACAACATTATATATTTATGATGAATCAGGAACCACTCCTAACTGTATTGGTAATGAAGAAAACTTTGAGTTGTCAATCACATTAATAGCTCTTAATACATCAGATATTGAAATGTGTGAAGATGATTTAGATGGGTTTTTATTATTTGACTTAACGTTAAATACTGCCAGTATTATGGGAGCTCAATCTAATACAGTTGTAACTTATTATGAGTCACAAGCTGATGCAGATGCTGGAACGCTATTTATAACAGCACCTACAGCCTATCAAAACTTGATAGCTTCTCCGCCGTTTTCTTCACAAACAATTTTTGCTAGAATTGAAAGCACTATTAATAGCTGTTATGATACAGTTTCGTTTGAAATTAAGCTTAATACTCTAGTATTTAATTTACCTACACCATTATATACTTGTGATGATGATAATGATAGTTTTGCGTATTTTAATTTAGATGATGCTACGGCACAGATAAGTGGAGGGAATTCTAATATAGTAGTAACTTATTACGAAACATTAGCTGAAGCCCAATTAGGTGAAATAATGGGGGCTAATATTGATGCTTCAGTATTATATCAAAATATTGACACTGGTGATGCAGGTGCAGGCGATATTCAAACATTATATATTAATGTATTAGATACGAATACTAATTGTTTATATGTTGGTATTCAATTACAAGAGAAACTAGATTTACATATACTAAGAAGTCCTGTATTACCAAACGGAACATTAACTTATCCATTATGTGATGATTACGATGTAGTAAATGATGGCTTTGTAATTTTTGATTTATTATCAAGTCAAAACAATATTTTATTAGCAAATATAGATGTTGGTACAACACCTTCAGATTATGTTGTTACCTATTATACTGATGCTGGATTAACAAATCCAATACCAAACCCAGGAGCATATCCTAATATTAGTAATCCACAAACAATTTATGTAAGTGTGGTTAGTGGTTTCAATAGTGATAATAATGGCAATGGCTGTGAAACGGTAAAAGAAATTATTTTAAAAGTAGATTCTCTTCCAGATGCAAATGATTATTTTGATTATGTATTATGTGATGATGACTATTTTGACGATATGAATCAAACTCAAACATTTGACTTACCAAGTCAATTGCCACATATGATTTCTAGTACTGACGGATTGGTGATTACGTATTATGAAGTTCTAGATCTTTCAACAGGAGTTTTAAGTCTAATTCCTGTATCAGATTTAGAAAACTATGAAAATATAAATAATCCACAAGATATATTTGTTGAGTTTGTAAATGAAGCAAATTGTTCAGTAGTTAAAATTTTAAAATTAACAGTAAGTCCAAACCCAACACCTTTGACCAATACTGAAATCATTGCTACTTTAGGAAACAATGGTGTGATGGAAGAATGTGACGGGAATGTTGATGGGGCAGGAGATATTTCTGAGCAAATTGCAACATTTGACATCACCCAATGGGAAACATCAATTATTGACGGTGAAAATGGAGTATCTGTAGCATATTACATCACGGAAGATGATGCTGCAGCTGGAGAAAATGCTATCCCAAACCCAGGAACGTATAATAACATTTCAAATCCACAAACAATTTATGTAGGTGTGATTAATGATGGGACAGGAGTTACTGCAGTTGGTACAGGCTGTACTACAGTTGTTACTTTCCAACTATATGTACCAGTACCACAAGTAACTGTATTAGCTAGTAAAGAAGTGATATGTATAGATATAAACGGAGTGCCCTTAGCAGATATTAGTTTACCATTATTAACAGCAATAGTTGGTCCAGAGGCAGCTGACTCATACGACTACCAATGGATGTTAAACGGAGTGGTAATACCTGGAGCAACAGCTCAAACATATTCAGTTACTGAACCTGGAGATTATACGGTAACAGTTTCAGGACCTATGGACTTTGATTGTATCAATTATTCGGCGACACAAACAATATCAGTTTCAGGGTCACCAGAAGCATATAATGCAAGTGTAACAACACAAGCGTTTGCTGATTCGCACCAAATAGTAGCAACAGCAACATCAACTATTCCTGGAGTCGTATTCTGGTATAGTTTAGATGGTGGTGAACCAACTACTAACGGAACATTTAATAATGTGTTACCAGGAACCCATAAAGTAAAGATTACTGATGGACAAGAATGCTGGTTTGATATTATAGATGTAATGATTGTTGATTATCCACATTTCTTTACACCAAATGGTGATGGAATCAATGACACTTGGGCAATCATCGGTCAAGCAGGAATTCCGGTTTCACAAATCTATATTTTTGACAGATTTGGAAAATTACTATCTCAACTTGATCCTGATGGAGCTGGATGGGACGGAACGTATAATGGTAGCCAAATGCCAGCATCTGACTACTGGTTTAAGATTATTTATATAGAAGGAACAAACAGTACTCAAAAAGAGTTCAAAGCGCATTTCTCCTTAAAGAGATAAAAGCTAATTGTCATATTCATAAAAAAGCCTCATATATGTGAGGCTTTTTTATTATAGTTTAAAAAGGAGCGTATTTGTGTTTCGTTTTTTATCTGTCGATTCAATAGTTTAATACCTATTAAATTTAAAAATGCGCATAAAATGTATTATGGGTTATACTTAATATTGATTCTTTAGAAAGTTTTTCTCTAATAAATTTATATAGTCACGATTTAACATTTTCCAAATTTTCAAAAACCTTATTTTTATAAAATAGTTTTATGTACGTCCATAGTTTTCAGAAGCATTGAATTCCGACGAATATGGAGGTATTCTGATCAGTTTTATATTTTCAGGTATGTCGTAATTTTTCATTGAATGAAAGCCTGCATTGTCAATAATTATAACCTTAAACTCATTTGGTTTGTATTTTGAAAATTGAACAAGGTATTGATGGAAGACCTCACTAATAGTCCCTTCTATTTCATAAACAAAACAATCTTTCATTTATAGGAGAAAAGCGTCCATATAAATATGTGTTTTTTAATACATGCTGGTAGTTTACTATTGTATTAGTATCATTAACTATTTGGATATCTGGAGTGCCTGATAATTATAACGAAAGTGTAACCACGAATGCATTTGCAGATTTGCATCAAAATAGTTGCAGTTTCAATATCTAGCACACCTGGGATAGTATTCTGGTATGGTTTAGATGAGGGAGAACCAACAACGAACGGAACATTAGATAATGTAGTCTCAGGTATTCATCATATCACCATTCCCGATGGATATGAATGTTGGATACATAACGAAATTGTAATCATAATTAATTATCCGCAGTTTTTTACACCAAATGGTGATGGAATTAACGATAAATGGGCAAGAAGGAATTCCAATTTCTCAGATTTATACCATTGACCGTTTCGGAAAGTTATTAAAACAATTAGATCTTGATAGTAAAGGTTGGACAGGTATTTACAATGGAAATGAAATGCTATCAACCGATTACTGGTTTAAAATAACCTACATAGAAGGGGTGGATAATGTTCAAAAAGAGTTTCTATCACATTTCTCATTAAAGAGGTAATAAAACAAGCTAAATAACAAAAATGCCTTCACATTGTGAGGGCATTTTTATGCAATAATTTTAAGCTTCACAAAAAATAAAAAATAATTTAACAACATAATACTTGTGTTTTATGTTTCAATAACAGTTGTTCGTCGAGTATTTTAACTGCTTGACGGTTAAATTTTTAAAGCGTGAAACAATTGTTAATTTCACGTTAAATTTTCCAATTAAAGAGGTAGGGTAAATAAATACTTATGCGTTTCATTTGTGTATCAATGGGGGATAATTAACAATTGTTAATTGGATATTTTAATAATTTAAACTAATCAATGTCGTTTTTACAAACGATTTAAATAACCCGAAATATGAAAAGAAACTTT
>NVVR01000046.1 GCA_002733415.1 Kordia sp.
TATAACAACCTATATTTAACCTTTCTCAACTTCAACTTAGTGTAGCAATAATTACAAGCTGGACAATTAACTTTTTCCTTACCAATCATATCCGACCGTATTTGTAAACTATTGATTATTCCTTTATAAATTCTTTCACTTGAAATGTATCTATTAATCCTATTCCATCTACTTCATAATGATAAATCATTAGTGTAGTATCTGATGTTAAAACACCCTTAAAACTTTGCTGTATAGGATTAAAAGAATCATCAAAATAATTACTATCTACTATCGCAGAAGAGAGAGTTAATAGTTGGTTAAAAGTTCCATTTGAAGGGTGATAAGCGTTTAAACTTACAGATAGATGTGTATTAGTTTGACCCGATAATATAAATCTACGGTGTTGTGTTTGACCTGTCATATCATTTATTACCCAATTATAACAATCCCAATTACCATTAAAATTATAGGTTGTCATGGTTTGAGGTGCTGATGAATTAGGGTTAGTTATTTTCGCTACTGGTGTTTCCTGCTTTGTACATGACAAAGTTAAAACAGTTAGTATTATTAGTATTTTTTTCATATCTCTTATTTTAGTGGTCCAAAAGGTTTTCTTCTTGTGGTAAGATTGTCAAATGTATAGATTTTGTAACTTTATTTGGATATTTTGATTCTGGAGTACAAACACAGATCTGAAGCAAACAGAATTGAAGTTCGAATTCATCACTAATTGTAAAATTAAACCGACTAGATTTTTGTTTTAAACTAAACTCACGAAAAGGAAGGAATATTTCATATTCTATTTCTCTATCTTTAGGATCATTAGCTTCTATAATCAATTCATATTGATCTCCAATCCTTAAAATCGGGTTTTTACTGGGTAGATTATCACAATCCCAAATATTACCTAAGTTGTCATTTATTTTTATCACTTCTACAAAGTAGTCTTCTTTCATTTCGTTTTTGTTATGATAAATTGTAATTAGATTTTTTAAATCTATTAATATACCTTCCAATAACAATTCTTGGCTTAAAGTCAGATTTCTGCCATGTGATTTAGCATTTCGATAGTTTCCAATTTCTTTAAAAAATACATCAAATCTTGTTTTGTCTTTCAATATTGGTGAAAATGTTTCCCAGTTTATATGAATAATTGTTTGTAAATCAAACAAATCAGAATAATAGATTATTCTGTTTTCAAACAAGACACCTTTATTTTTCTTTTTTTGTATTTTTCTTTTTTCTTCCCATGACGTCCTTCTATTTGTGGGCACCTTATAATTTATCGAATCACTTCCCCCCATAATCTTACAGATTAATCTTCTAAGGGTATTTTCAAAATCGTTAACCATATATTTATCAGTAGCCTTACTACTATTTTTAATGGTCATTTTCGACCGTATTTGTAAACTCCTATTTAATATTTTTTCCAATTTTTAATCAATCCACAACTAAAAATAAATTATTTATCATTCCCATACTACCTATTTAGAAGTAACCACTCTTTGAATCTTATCTAATTTTTCTCTAATCTTTCCCCTCCAGTTATCATCATTATAAATTTCAGTCACTAAATCGTGGATTAAATCTAATTCATAATCCATTTTTCTTGCCTCGATTTGTGTGTAAATTTTGCTTTTATAACCTTTCCAATTTTTCATCATTTTATGTATTTATAGCCAAGTGATTTATTTTTCCAATTTTAATCAATCCACAACTTAAATCTAATTCATATCGACCGTTTATTTAAACATCTAGTTTTGATTCTCTCATAAGGTCCATAAAAGACATAGTGAAAGGAAGGATTTCTGGTAGATTCTGACTAAAATTAGGATGTTGAGAAAGTGGTTCTTCATAAAATATGTTATAAATTTTACCCAAGATGTGTTTACCTTCACTTTTAAAAAAAAGACTCATTTCCGAGTCATAAAATTGTATCCGACTATTTATTATACTCATCATTTCATCTCGTGATTTATCAATTTTAAAATCGGTCATTGAATCTAAAACTAGATTTACATAAGAGATTTTTAAATCGTTAGAAAAAGAACTAGAATGGAGGGCGAGGAATGAGCAACATATAAAAACCTCATATTTCCCTTGAAGAGAAAGAAGCTTATATTCTTCAATAATTTTAATTCTAGATAGACATTCGATCTTTAATTTTTCTATACTACTTTCCTTTTTTTTAAATAAATTAGATAATATTTTCATTGCTTTTGTTTTAGTGGTCATTTTCGACCGTTTTATTAAACTCTATTTAACCAATTTGAATCTTCTATAACAACACTTTTTTTACCATCCTCAGCTCCAAAAGCAACCTCCACAAATTCAGTCATAGATAACTCTGTTTTTAAAAACTTAATATAATCCAATCTTTTTAAATCAAATTCATCAGAAGTTTCTAAGCCCTCTTTAGAACCATCTGGAGATATAAAGAAAGATTTCACACTATTCATTTTAGTATCTATTATTGGAGAAACTAATTCTCCAAAAACATTTATCGCTAAACTATGTGACTCTTCAATTTCTTCAGAATCAAATCCGCTTATAATTATTGTATGATGTAATCTATATCCCATTTCGACCGTATTTGTAAACTTTATTTAATTATCTTTTGTAATCTTTCCCAATCTTCATTAGTCATTTCCTGAAATACAAGAAACTCATCTTTTTTTATCTCATCAGCATATTTTTCTGCATTTAAAAAAGTAGATAAAACGTTTTTAAAGCCCTCTTTCAATTCAGGGCTACCAGACTCAATAATATCAGAAATCTTAACCCTTTCACTTTTAACACAATCATCAAATTTTATTTTTCTCATAACATCTTATTTTTAGTGGTCATTTTCGACCGTATTTGTAAACTCTATTTAAATATTATTAAATCAATTATATTAGATAGTAAATGTAATAACATTTATTCAAATAGGATAACTTAATTATCCTTATGGTGTAAAATCAGACAAGATAAGTAGTATTTTAATTCGTTAACTGAGTAAACTAATTTAGTAAACCGAAAAAGAAACAATTATAACTCAAAAGGAGTAATTGGTCGTTTACCATTCTTTTGATAACTTCCCAATCTTCTACCATTTTCTCCCTTTATATATTCAAATACATTAAAAAAAACCCAATTTGGATGATCTTTATCCAACACATCAGAGGTGAACTTAATTAAGTTTGTCACATTATTCCATTTGGCCCAAGTACAATTATTACACCTTACATCAAACCATGTATTATTAAGTGATTTAGTATTACAATCATCACATAATGCCTTTGCTATAACTCTATATCTTTTCATGATTTTTTCTTCCTACCTAAATTACTTTCCCTATCCCTTTCTGATTGTGGGCGTGGTTTAACATTTGGGTACTTTTCTTTAAGCAACTCTATTATTTCTTCAGTCGCTTCCTTATGTCCGTAGCCAAAGTTACCTGATGTGAATTTTTGAGAATAAACAAAATCTTTGTAAAATTCTAAAACATCCTCGTAAAAGCTTAAACTAGCTTTTACGATTTTTGGCTTTAAATCTTCCTTTTTTAAATCTTTCGTTTTATCAATGTCTCCAAAATTTTCCAACCGAAATTCTTCCATAGTTATCTATTTATTTTATTAATAATTTCTTCCCCTATTTTTTCAAAATCTCTTGCAGCTCTGCAGTATGGYGAATGCTGAAAAATAGWYTTGCCAAGCGAAACCGCCTCYGTAACTTTAACGTCCTTYCTTACAAATCCATSTAGTAAAAATTCTTKYGCCTCTGAATTAATMAGCATKTTWGAAAACCTTTTAAAACTATTTTCRTTTGTCAGAACCAWATTAAAAAAAATACCTGCAATAGATAATTTAGGATTATGAAGCTCCTTWATTCTTAAWATACCAGGAATAAAATTATCCAAYCCMCGTATTGAGTACTCRTCCGTRCCTAATGGCACAACTATATAATCAGAAGCTGAAAGTGCTATTTCATTCARKATAGGAATATCCWKYCCATTAAARTCCTTTTTATCAACTAAYGGCTGYGGCTGACAATCTAAAATMACAWAATCAAAAGCATCATCATTTTTTTTCATAGCTTGATCTAACWGGGYCAACCTATCTTTTAAGATRTATCTATYRTAWWSAATAGAATCTAAATACAAAGAACCTGACATTACAAATAAATTATCTATTTTTTGATTCAGTCTAAARCTTCCTTCTCCTTTTAGAAAATCTAAAACAGWATAAGGGTAATCAGRGGCTATTTTATAGCCATGAGACAGATTCATTTGTGGATCAAARTCYATAACTAACACCTTATAACCTTGCTCTGCAAAACTTGCGCTCAAATGAATTGCTGTTGTAGTTTTACCTACACCACCTTTTTGATTAATTATTGATATAATTTTCATTTTTTAAATTTTATGTAAATCTACAAAGAATATAATAATAATAATAAATAAAGTAATTATTATAATCTTATAAAATATATTACTTACAATAAAGCCTATTATTATAATAAAGTAAAACTATGTTTTGTAACTTTTTAGCAAAATCAGGATTATCACAAGCTCTATTGTTAATGTTTCTAGCTTTATCACCAAGAAAGCAATAAAGAAGGGCTGCAAGCTTTAAATCAGAAGAGCTTTTATCCACTTCTTTTTTAATCTCTGGATATTCAAATAATATTTTATTTAAAAATATTTTCTCTTTTACATTAAGCATATTATAAATATTTAATTATAATTTTTCGGATATTAGAATCTGTCTGAATATAACCTAGTTCATCATTAACAGGGTTAAGAGATTTAACAACAATTATGTTGTCGTTTTGAAAAATTATTTCACAATAAATTTTTTTTCTTTTATAAAAGAAGTGCACTTTACATTTTTTTTTCATTCTAAACAGAAATTTAAATTTATAGAAACACATCACTGTTACACTTTTCAAAATAAGAAGCCATAGAAACTTCAAAAACCTCCTCAAACCAGGTCCATATATCCTCTTTTACATTGACACCTTTTTCGAATTCCAAAAAAGAACTTTTCAAAAAACCATCTTTAGTTAAGGGGATCGTTAGAAATTCTTCTAACAAACCATTAAAGAAGTTAAATTTAATTTCACTATCAGCCCCTGATAGTTTATGTGTTAATAATTCTAAAAACACAAGGTTCCAATACTTTTTTCTTTCCTTATTTATGGGTTTATAAAGCCTAAACATTTGTGCAGTCTCTATAGCCTTATCAAGATTGTCAATTGGAATAATTTCGTTATTAATTTTAATAATTATCATAATATACATATTTTATAAGATTATAATAATTACTTTATTTATATTAAATAAAATAATTATTATAATTAATTTAAAAATTTTATTTTATAGTTAAAACAGCCTTTATTAACTCCAAAAGTTATTTTTTTTCTATAAGCCGTTAATGTCATAACCATAATTAAGACTCACCTTCCAAACATGATGTTAAACAATCTCCATTCCATCGAACAATAAAGGTTATTTCAGTTAAAAAATTAACTTTTGAAGAAAAACCTTTTACCCATACTGTTTCGTTATTATTATCCATTAGGATTAATTGAACGAATTTTCCCGAACATTTAAACCTTAAATTATAAGTTCCTTTTGGCAAGTCACCGCGTAACGCTTTTAGTAAAATATCTATCTCAATAATGTCATAAATCCAGTTACATTCAGTTAAATTCATAAACGTATTGAATCCCTCTGTATAAACAGATTGGATAAACCTTTTGCTATATATATAGTCTGCATCTTTAAACCCAGCTAATTGACTTGATATTTTTTTAAAATCTTTCATAATTTAGGTAGTTTATTAGTTGATATAAAAGCCGTTTTAGTTTGTGTAGGCTTATTGTTTGAATTGAATTTAACTTCTCCGTATAAGGCTTTAATTTCAGCTGCACTTAAAGTTCTTTTTGATTTCTTCCGATAACCTATAGGCGAAAAATACCATTGAAGCTTTTCTTTTGAAAAACCTCTTCGCATTGTCTGACCTGTTGGAATTTTTTTAATTTCTTCTTTAACTGGTTTTGTGTCACCTTCCAACCAGATCCAGGATCCCGATACGGATATAATTATATTAGAAATTTTTAATAGTTGATTAATAATTTCTGAATACTCTTTTGAATTCCATTGGTCCGATTCTCCTTTAAACTTTTCTTTTATAGGTTTAAAAGTGTGAAATTGATTGAGCATCTCTTGAAATGCTGATTTTTCCCCCCCTTTATCAGGATGTAATTTTAAAGCAAGCTTTTTATAAAAGCTTTTTGCCTCATCTAATGAATTACAGTTTTTGAAATAATTTGTTTCCATACTAAATTTTTTTTAATTATTTATATTATATTATTTACAATAATTACTATATATACTATATATACTTTAATTACTTTTAATTCTAATGTAAATTTACATATAAATACCGCCAAAAACCAGTGTTTATAGGGGTTTCAAGGGTTCTTTCTAATTGTAGAGAGTGGCTAATATTTAGTAGGTTTGACCTT
Organism: Kordia sp.; assembly: GCA_002733415.1. Classification (GTDB taxonomy): domain Bacteria; phylum Bacteroidota; class Bacteroidia; order Flavobacteriales; family Flavobacteriaceae. The sequence continues at coordinate 6,496 of NVVR01000046.1, forward strand.
TCACAATGAAAATATCTCTGATTTTTCATCAAAAGGTTAAACAGCGTTAAGAATATTATGGGTAAGCCACAAGATGCATCGCATTTGTGAGCCAAAGACGGATAAATAGCTTAGAAAAAATAGAAAATTGATTTTCGTTTTTTTTGTTAGTGGTTTATGCGAGAAAGAAAAATTGCAATTTTTCAAGCCAAAAGAATACTTATTTAATTTTTTCAGCTGTGTAACGACTGTTTCTTTCCGGGTATTAGGAAAGTGTAAGGGAGTGTAGGAGATAAAAAAAATTAAATGTGTATTCAGTTTAATAAAAAGTTTTTGGAATATAGGTTGAAAACCATTACAATATGTTTTTATTATTAAATCTTATCAAAAACTAAATATTTTTAAATAGATTATTTAAATTAACATTTTTTGATCTTAAATAAAATAAATATTTTATTAGGCTTTTACCTATTCTTTCGCCTCTTTCTAATGCATAAATGTTCGATTTACTTATACCTGTAGCAACATGTATATCTGTCACGGAAAGCCTTAATTTCTCTCGTTCTTTTTTAATATTTTCTCCTAATATATTTGACACCGATAGCTTATTTATTTATAAATGTATGACATAAATTTAATAATAGGTTAAAAACCTTAATAAATTATATCGATTATAAATTAGTATAAATTGTTCGAATAATTTTTCAGTTGTAAATTAGTTAACCCACTTACACACAGAAACTTTACTCTATACGAACTGCAAATTTACTCTATACGAATTACAAACTTACTCTATACGAACTATAAATTTACTCTATATGTATTATTTATTTATACTATTTGAGTAATTATATTACTCAAATAGAATAAAATTAACTATATTTGTTCCCTAACAAAAAATTATACTAATAATGAAAAAAGTTAAAAAAATAGACTTTAAAAAATTTTTTATCGGCTCTGTGTTGCTTTTATCGGCAAGCCTAACTAACGCACAATCTTTTAATCAATCATTAAACACTGGTTTAAGTGATTACTTTGTCCCAATTGTCGCACTTCTTTTGGTGTTTGGTGTATTCATTGGAGCAATTAGAAATTGGGATGAAATAAATGATAAGCACACAAGGAAACAGGGCTTTATTAATATGGCTATGATATTAATTTACGCAATAGTTGTTATTGCTGCAATTGCTGCGGCTATTTATATTGGTCAAAACCTATCTATTCAGATATAATGAAAGAATTTGTTGTTAGTCGTAACTTAGAAAAAGAACCTTTGGTATATGGACTTATACCTAGGTTTTTTTACATCTTTTTAGGTATGGTTGTGTGTGGAGGTTTCGCAGGATTTTTTTTATTATTTAGATTGATATCGGGGGGGAGTTCCTTTTTTTTTCTTTTTTATTTGTTTATGTGGGTTAGTTCATTAATAACCTATCATTCATATTTTCATAAGGTTTCAAAAAAAGAAAAATACAACTTTAAGAAAAAACGCATTACTATGTCTAACAGAGATTTATTAGAAACATTATGATAACATCTAAAGAAGCTTTTTCTATTCTTGACATAAAAGACAATGTATTTCTTTCCAAAGATGGTAGTTATTGTGTTACGTTTTTATTGTCCAATCCAGAACCTTACACCTTAGATGAGGCGAAATTAGACTTAAGGCATTTAAACCAATTAAAGGCATTTAAAAGTATGCCAAAAGATTCTTATATACACAAACAAGATATTGTTTTAGAGAAAAAATATGATTCAGATAAACATTATTATAGAGATACATATTTAACCCAATCAGAAGCAAGGCACTTTAATGGTCGAGCATCCATTGAACATTATGGTTTGTTATCATTTACATTAGCCAACCTTGATTCTTTAGAGAAAAGCTACATAACTAATCCGTACAAATATTCAGAATTGTTAGTTAAAGAAGATGTTGATAGAATATCGGTTTTTTTCGAAGCTATAGAAAATGTAATAGGAATTATTAATTCAATGTATAACAGCTCTATTGAACCCCTTAAAGAAGAAGAATTAAAATACTTGTTATTTAATTATGTAAATGGATTTCATGATGATGGCGGCTTTAGAGATTTAGTTTTTGATAAGAATTTAGAAATAGGTGATAATTTTTATAGTGTTTTTTCTTTAAGTGATTCGGGTTATTTTCCAGAAAACATTACCAATCTTCTAGATGATAAAACATTGAAACGAAAAGATATCTCCTTGAAAACAGGCTATATGGATGAGTTTGGTGTTTTTTTACCAAAAAATCACATCTATAATCAGGTACTTTTTTTCCCAGGACATGATTCTTTAAAAAGAGAATTTGAAATGCGTTTAGAAACTTTTGAAAAACACAAAAGTTTTTCTCCCTTTATTAAACACGAACACAATAGATTAAAAAAAATATTAGATGGTGTTATTGAAGAGGGATTAACATTGTGTAAATCTCATTTCAATATCATTACATGGGACGATACGCTAGAAAAATTAAAAATAAAAGAAAAAAAAATAAAAGAGATCTTATCTGCTAAAGAAATTAGGTTTTACAAGCCGACTCACGAAGGGTTGGAAGATCTATTTTTAGGGACTATTATAGGTCGTGAAAGAAGATTGAATAAGGGATATTTCTTTTTAAGCTCTTTAGAAGTTTCAATCTGTTTATTCCTAAATTATTCTTTTTACCAAGATGATGATGAAGGGATTGTATTTCAAGATAGAATATTACAAGTTCCCCACAGGAAAGATTGGTGGGACAAAAAAAAGACAAGAATAGCAGCACGAAATTTTATTTTATTTGCCCCCACAGGCTCTGGAAAAAGTGCTGCGACACAGAATATTGTTCAACAATTTTTAGAAGATGGTGTTAAAATTATTGTTGCTGAATTTGGGAGTTCATTTGAACAATTAACTAAGCTTTATCCAGATAAATCTGCTCATATTAAATACGACAAAGACACAGCTTTAGGGATTAATCCTTTTGAATTAGACGGTCAAGAGATTACCCCTGGTAAAATTTTAAGCCTAACCTCTATAGTCTTGAAGTTTTGGAGATTATCTATTGTCGATAAAAACAATATAAATGTTAGAGTTGCTGTTTCTAAAACCATTGAAGAATATTACAAACACGATACTGGAGAGAAAAGCTTTCCAAATTATTATTATTTCATTAAAGAGGCTTTTCCTACAATAAAAGAGAATCAAGAGATCCCTGAAGGATATTTTGATGTAAACTCATTTTTACATGTTTGCTCGCAATTTCTCGAAGGTGGAATGTATGAAAATGTTTGTAAAACAAAAGAGGATACTGAGAGCATTTTGAAAAATAAGGATTTAATAGTATTTGAATTAAGACAAATTAAAAATGATTCTTTTTTAGTGTCTGTAGTCCTAAGTATATTAAACGACACAGTTAATGAAAAAATACTTAGCGACAAAAGTGTAAGAGGTTATTTAATATTTGATGAAATGGCTGAATCACAAGAAATGAAAAATAACGATACTGATGAAGATCTACTTTCAACTGTTGCTTTTTTAACTCAAGGAATAAGAAAAGAAAATGGTGGGGTTGGATTAATTTATCAAACCCCAACTCAAATGCCAGAAAATAATCATTACGCTGACTCAATAATTGGCAATATTCAAATATTAGGTGTACTACAAGGAAACGAACAAGTTTATGATAATATCATAAAAAGATTTCACATGAAAAACCAAGACCATATTGATTTGATGAAATCAGTGCAAAATGATTTTGATGGTAGACGGCCTCATTCTGAACTGTTTATACGTTTTAACGAAAGTTATGCAACAGTTGTAAAGCTTGAATTTTCAAAAGAAAAATATTACGCTTTTCAAACAGAGGGTGAGCAATGGTCAGAGTTGCAAAAAAGCTATAAAACAACTGGAAGCTTAGAAAAATCTATTACGCAAATAATTGAAAAATATGAGAAAAATTAATTTATTAATAATAACACTATTATTAAATGCTTCTTGTTTTGCACAGATACCAGTAACGGATGGTATTTCTGCAAGCATATTAACAGGGCAGGCAATAGTACAAGCTGAAATGGCTGCATTACAAGTCGAACAGGCTGCGATACAGGCAGAACAAGCTTCTTTACAGGCTGAGCAGAGTGCTGTTCAACAGAAAGAGTTAATAGAACAAGCTAATCAAACAAAAACTCTTTACGATTCATACACCTCTTTACAAAAGGGATTAGATGTTTATAAGAAAGTGTCTAATAAAATAAAATCGGCAGAAAGCATTATAGATTTATTAGACGAGCAATATAGGTTTACTAAATATTGTGCAAAAGTTCTTTCTTATTTGTCAGAAATGAACTTTAATATCTCTGAAATAAGAAGGGCTAACCTTACTATATCAAACCTATTAAGAAGGGCTGGACAAAATATTGATTTAGTTATTGATCTATTAGTTGACAATGGATTGTTAACAGATGATGGCACAAGAGTGTTGATTATTCGGGATATTATAAAAGCACAAAGAGAATTAGATCATGAGTTACGATTTTACGAACGATTATATTATAAAAAACAAAAGCTTCATGCTTTTTATAAAAGAGAAATAGATTCTTATAAAAAGAATGATTTTAAATCATTTATTAGAGATTAATGGCAACGATAATAGGATATAGTGAAGTAGAGGCGGTTTATCAAACCTTTATAACTAACGGCACAACGGTTGTATTTTATGCAATGAGTTATACTCTTGCTATTATTATTACTGTTTGGAAAATTGTTAAAGCGTATTGGCAAGAAATGGAACAGGGTAAAGTCAAGGATATGAAAAAGTTTGTTACAGCTTTTAAACCCATACTCCCAATGATGTTAGTAATGGCCGCCTTGCCTTTTATTATCTCCTTAGTTGAATCATTATTTGCAAATTTAGAGGCTAATATATTAGATAAAACAGGGAGTGCCCCCGAAGTATTATCCTATATGGAGTCGGCAGATGAAGAGGCTGCAAAAATGGATGAAGCATACGGTCTTATATGGTCGGTAGACCAGTATTTGAGTTACTTTATGCTTACAGTACTTAAACCTATAATGATATTTATAGAGAACTATTTATTTAGCATGGCTTTAGCAGGAAGGTATGTTTATTTAATATTATTAGAGCTTATAGCTCCTTTAGCAATAGTTTCTTTATTGTTTGATAAATCACATGACATTTTTTGGGGCTGGTTTAAAAACATGTTGGTTTGTTACTTGTTAGTGCCAGGGTTTATGATAGCAAATTACTTCGCAGATCAAATGTGGAATGCATTTTATGATTTTAATGATGATAATGGTGATTTGAATTTTTTGTTCATTATCGCTTTAAAGCTCTTTTTATACAAAGTTGTAGCTTCTAGAACATCACAATTAATTAGGTAATGAATAAAGAAAAATTTAGTAAACTATATAATAGTTTGCAGGAAAATAAACGAAACAATGTAAGGATTACACTTGTAAGAGAGGTAAGTTCAGTAGTTATTGTTGTGTCAGTATTGTTGTGGGCTTTTTCTGTTCACAGAAATACGGTTGATAAAATAAAAGTGACTGATCAGTCAGGCAATGTTATATCAACAAAAACAATTCGGAAGAAAAAACTTATTACTTCTTTAATAAAAGCTCATTGTGCAAAGAGTATTTATTATGCAAACTCATTTGACCGAATGACAATTAAAGAAAATCAGGCAAAAACATTTTTCTTGATAAATCAGAAGTCAGCAAAAAAAGTATTTGAAACATATTTGAATAATAGTAATTACAATGATGCTATTCAAAGGGGTTATAATTTTGAGGCAAAATTTCTAAAGATTAAAGATTTTGACACAAGCGTTGAGCCTTATAAAGTAAAATTTTATTCAGAGCTAACAATAGAACAGGGAACGATAACTCAAAAATATATTATTGTTAGTACTGGTGAAATTATTACACATACACCTCAATATCCTGAAAACCCTTATGGTTATTATTTTAAAAATTATTCACAACGATTTAAAAATGTTAATTAAAAATGGATAAGAGTAAAATAATTATGATAAGTATAGGTGTTGGGCTTTTATTGGTTGTAACACTATTGTTTATGTCATCGGGGGGCGAAGAGGAAGAAGAAACATTTGATGAATTAAGTTTAAATACAGAGGCAACAAATAATTTCACCTATGAAGAAATGATGTCAAAAGAAGAGGGGCAAATGTTTAACAACCTCAATGATAACCCTTATAAAAAAGAAGAGAAAGAAATGGAAAATTTATTGGCAAGATTAGAGGGGGTTCAAAAAGACACTATGAATACAGGGCATTACTCTAATGAGAATGACCCAATTATGAAAGAGTTAGAAAATGAGCTTTCTRATAATGCCAAAAWKAAAAGCAACTTTTCAACTAACAAAAAACTTSAAAAAGAGAAAAACACTTATRAGCCAAAAAAGGTSGTTGTSGATAAAAAGACAGTTGAGAAAGRGCCTAARAGRATTGGTGGAAATTTTGGAAATATGGGTTCTAAATCATCTAATAAYAATACCAACAGTAAAAAAATACATGCTGTTATACATAATGGAAATGGYAGTAAGCTTATACGCAGCGGAAATACGATTGTTATGAGAATWCAAGAAGATTGTATAATCTCAGGRAAAAAAATAAATAAATACAGTATGGTATCAGGTAWGGTTTCATTTGGTCAGGAACGGCTTGAAATTAACATTAAACGAATTAATTACAATAACGAAGAGATWGATTGTGATCTGAAAATATATGACAATGAYGGRTACCTTGGTTTACATGTTCCTGATGGTYWAGATRTTGGTAAGGRTGCAGCAAATGATGGTGTTTCTGCAGGMGAAACAGTTATTCGYGTTCCAGGGGTGGGCAATATAGGGAGTAATATTTTAAAAAAGAAGATGAAAGACTCWGCTGTTCGAGTGTATGATGGTCACGAAATAACTATAAGAAAATGAAAAAATTTATTATAATMCCTTTTTTAATATTATCAAATTTAATAATTAGTCARGTTATTGATACAATAGAGGTRTCAACAAGCAAAGCYGCATATTTAATATTTTCAGAAAAKCCTAGTGTTAACTATACAATTGATGGGATTGAAGTTRTGAATGATGGCAATAAACTTATTGTTAGRTGCRCCCTTGAAAAGGGATTTAAAGAAACAAATATGTTTGTTCAAAGCGGCTCTGATTWTTACATWTTTATTATTAGATACAGYGAAAATCCACGAAAATTTTTATTCAACTATCARTTAAATAAAAATCAATCGGTTTCAAATTTTACAAMAWATAATAAACAGAATRAGACAAAAGAAGATACAGCTTTGSTTGTTGARAATGAAAATTATGTTACTCCTTATTATGAWAATTCAMCACCCAATGATAACCCAACAAAAACAGCYRATARTCAAATGAAAGACATTGTTMTGACACAAAAKARAAAARASAAAAAAWCAATYGATGATGAATTTAAAAAACTTCAKAAAACCCAYTGTCAATGGGTTAATAATAAGCCACAAGAGTTATATGAYAAAGGTGTKKATRAYAATAAAATATCAATGTTTGCTACAAATYTATGTGTAAATGACAATTATTTTTATTTAAAAATAGTGRTAGATAATCGTTCAAGAATTAAGTWTGATATAGAGATTATACATTTTRCCCACAAGACMKTRAAGAAGGGKATTAAAAAAAGTGCAGATCAAACTATTTATATAAAGCCTSTTTATACATATAATGAGGCTGTAAACCATATTTCTGGTAAATCTAAAAACTATAAAATATTTGTCTTTAAAAAATTCACAATTGAAACTCACAAGGTGT
>NVVR01000017.1 GCA_002733415.1 Kordia sp.
TTTAAAAGATACAAATACAAGTGTTTCTTAATAATTTTATAGCCACTATTAACACACCATAATACTCATTATTTCTATTTTAAAAATTTATAAAAAAAGAATTCTAAATATATATATGTTTAAAAGTGTTAAGAAGTTTAAAAACTAAAAAAGGAAGCAAAAATACGTAAGTTTTCTAATGTAATTTATAGTACTCATTCTTAAATGTAATATCGAGAAGCTTGATAAAGATGCGAAACAATCTGTTTATTATTTTATATTTTCAGTAGAAACAGATTACTTGATTCCATTAGGAATATCGTTTTTATTATGTAAGTAGTTCACTTCATTTTATCTCATTACAACTGTAATGACATGTACTATAAAATATTTGTCGTAAATTTATTCTCACTAATGGTGTTTTATTATCACCAGTGGAGTTAATACCTTGTTCCGATAACTATCGAGATGTCTCGTTAGAAAAACCATAGTGTTAATTCATACCTTATGGGTTGTCCCGAGGACAATTGATTTAAAAAAAAGAAAGCAATTTGAAAGCATTTGATAACATAACAAATAAACTAAATGAGTTTATTAAAAAGTTCTATATCAATGAATTACTAAAAGGTAGTTTATTATTTGTAACTATTGGTTTACTTTATTTTTTAATAACTCTTTGCATTGAGCATTTTTTATGGCTTTCAACTACATACAGAACAGCCTTATTTTGGATTTTTATAGGGGTAGAATTTAGTTTACTTTATAAATTTATAGGAATACCGTTATTTCAATTATTGGGGCTTAAAAAGCAAATTTCAAAGGAAGAAGCTTCTGAATTAATTGGAAATCATTTTCCTGAAGTAAATGACAAGCTTACTAATTTATTACAATTACAAAAAGATAGTGAACAGTCTGAGTTATTATTAGCAAGTATCAATCAAAAAGCAGCTGATTTATCTCCTATACCTTTTAAAATAGCAATTAATTTTAAGAAAAATATCAAATATTTAAAGTATGTAGCTATTCCGTTTTTAGTATTTTTATTATTTCAAATAACTGGTAATCAATCTATTATAAGTAATAGTTACCAACGTGTTGTAAATCATGATATTGCATATACGCCTCCAGCTCCATTTTATTTTATTATAAAAAATAATGACTTACAAGCAATTGAAAATAAATCGTTTGTTTTAGAAGTAAATACAAAAGGAAAAGTACTTCCTGAAAATTTAAAAATTAATTTTAATAGCGAAAGTTATTATTTAACAAAAACAGGTTTTAATGCATTTAGTTATGAGTTTAAACAAATAACCGAACCTATTGAATTTTCTTTAGAAGCGAATGATGTTAATTCTGAGTTGTACAAAATTTCAGTGATAAAAGTACCTACTATTTTAAATTTTGAAATGCAGTTACATTATCCAAGGCATATTGCCAAAAAAAATGAAGTTGTTCATAATACAGGTAATATTACAGTACCCGAAGGAACTTCTATAATTTGGAATTTACATACAAAAACCACTGATAAAGTTTTATTTTCTGTAAAAGATACTTCATACTATTTTAAAAAAGTAACTGCTAATTTTAAATACAAACAACAAATTTTTACTAATACTAATTATGAAATTTCTACTAGTAATTCAGTCATTTCTAATTATGAAAAATTAGGGTATAAAATTGATGTTGTAAAGGATGGTTTTCCTGAAATTAATTTACAATCTAAAATTGATAGTACTAATACTCAAGTTATTTATTTTTTAGGAAAAGTATCTGACGATTATGGTTTATCAAAATTACAGTTAGTGTATAATGAGATTGATTCTGAAAAAATATTTAAAGAAAATATTAAAATTTCAAAATCAAATTTCGATCAATTTACTTATGTGTTCCCTGGAAACTTGAAGCTTAAAAAAGGAGTTCCTTATGAATATTATTTTGAGGTTTTTGATAATGATAGAATTCATAACTACAAAAAAACAAAATCTAAAGTTTTCAATTTCCAACAATTAACTGATGATGAATTAGAAAATAAGCAATTAGAAAATCAAAAAAATAATATAGATAATTTAAGTAAATCTTTAGATAAGTTACAACAGCAAGACAAAGAATTACATAAAATTAATCAACTTCAAAAAGAAAAAAAGGAATTGAATTGGAACGATAAAAATATAATAAAACAATTTTTAAAGCAACAGGAAAAACAAGAAAACCTGATGCAAGAATTTAATAAAGATTTACAGCGAAACTTAGAAGAGTTCCAGAAAGATAATAAACAAGATGATCCGTTTAAAGAGGAATTAAAAGAACGATTAAAAGATCAAGAAGAAGAACTAAAAGAAAATGAGAAGTTACTTGAAGAACTTAAAAAGTTACAAGAGAAATTACAAGACGAAGATTTATTAGAAAAGATTGAAAAATTATCAAAACAAACACAAAGTCAAGAACGCTCTTTAGAACAAATATTAGAATTAACGAAACGATATTATATATCTAAAAAGTTTGAAAAAGTTGCAAAAGAATTAGAAAAACTTGCGAAAAAGCAAGAGGACTTATCTAATAAATTAGAAGAAAAAAACACTAAAGAAGCTCAGGATAAATTAAACGAAGAATTTAAAAAAATTCAAAAGGATTTAAATGATTTAGAAAAAGAAAATAAAGAACTTAATAGTCCTATGAATCTTGATGATAAAAAAGATACTCAAGATGAAATATCAAAAGAACAGCAAAAAGCATCTGATAAATTAGAAAAAAGTAAACAGGGTAAAGCAAAAGAAAATCAGCAAAAAGCAGCTGAAAAAATGAAAGAGATGAGTGCTGCGATGCAACAACAAATGCAATCCTCCTCTGAGGAACAAATGGAAGAGGATGAAAAAATGTTACGACAAATTTTAGATAACCTACTCACCTATTCATTTGATCAAGAAAGTTTGTTAGAGGATTTTAAAAAACTAAATAATTCAAATTTTGAATTTCCAGAAAAATTAAAAAAGCAATATATTCTTAAAGATCATTTTAGTCATATTGACGATAGTTTATTTGCATTGTCATTACGTGTTCCTAAATTATCTGAAATGATTAACAATGAAATTTCAGAAGTTCATTTTAATATAAACAAAGCATTAGATCGTTTTGCTGATCAGAAAATATACTTGGGAGTTTCTAACCAGCAATATGCACTAACATCTGCTAATAATCTAGCTAATTTATTAAGTGATGTATTAAAAAATATGCAAGATCAGTTAAATAAAATAAAAAGGCCTGGAATGGGTTCCTGTGACAAACCTGGAGGAAGTGGTCAGAGTTTTCAATTATCGGATATTATTAAAAAACAAGAAGGGTTAATGAAAAAGATGGGTGAAGGTCAGAAACCCGGAAAAGGTAAAAAACCTGGTAAAGATGGAGAAAGTGGAGTTGACGGTGAAAACGGAAAACAAGGAGAGAACGGCAAATCTGGTAACAATGGAAAAGGTGGTAAAAATGGTATCCGATCAGGTAATGTAGAAAATTCTCAAGAAAATAGTTCTGGTGAGTTATATGAAATATACAAACAACAACAAGAGTTGAAAAATGCTTTACAAGACTTAATGAATAAATCAGGAATTCAGAAAGATTTCAATAATCTTATAAAAAAAATGAATACTATTGAGGATGGTTTATTAGATAAAGGTTTTCATGATAGTGTTTTAAAACAAATGAAAGAATTAAAACATGAGTTACTCAAATTAGATGAAGCAGCATTTGAACAAGGAGAAGATAGTAAGCGTAAATCTGACAGTAATAGAAAAGAATTTAATAATACTACAAACGATAAAATACCAGCTATAGAACAATATTTCAACGAAATAGAAATATTAAACCGACAAGCCTTACCTTTGCAGCCGATTTATAAAAAGAAAGTGCAACAATATTTCAGTAATACCAATGATTAGTTTTAACTACGAGAGTGAATTTACACTTAAAAACGAAGCTGTTTTTTCCAATTGGATTGAAGATGTTATTACATCCGAATCTTATGTATTAGGAGAAGTGAATTACATTTTTTGTAATGATGAATATTTACATAAAATCAACCTTGAATTCTTAAATCATGATACCTTAACTGATATTATTACATTCGATAATACTGTTGGTAAAACAATATATTCTGATATTTTTATATCAATTGAAAGAGTTAAAGATAATGCAAAAGACTTTAAAGTAACTTTTGAAGAAGAATTAAAACGAGTTGTTATTCATGGAGTTTTACACCTTTGTGGATATAAAGATAAATCAGAAGCAGATGCTGCTTTAATGCGCTCAAAAGAAAACGATAAAATAAAAATGTTCCACATGGAACAATAAACCATCAGTGGTTTATATTATTTTTTAAATAAAGATGTTCCACATGGAACATCTTTATTTAAATAGTACAATAAAAACGTTCCACATGGAACACTATTTTATAAAAGATGTTTGATAAAGAATATGATGTTATAGTTGTTGGTGCTGGTCATGCTGGTTCTGAAGCTGCTGCTGCTGCTGCAAATAGTGGTTGTTCTACCCTATTAGTAACAATGAGTTTGCAAAATATAGCACAAATGTCATGTAACCCTGCAATGGGTGGTATTGCAAAAGGACAAATAGTTCGAGAAATTGATGCACTTGGTGGGTACTCAGGAATTGTAACTGATAAAACTGCTATTCAATTTAAAATGTTGAATAAAAGTAAAGGACCTGCTATGTGGAGTCCGCGTGCGCAATCGGACCGAATGCGTTTTGCAGAAGAATGGAGATTGATGATGGAAGCTACTCCAAATCTTGATTTTTATCAGGAAATGGTTAAAGGATTAGTAGTGAAAAATCATAAGATAGTTGGAGTTAAAACATCACTTGGTTTAGAAATAAGAGGTAAATCTGTAATACTTACTAATGGTACTTTTTTAAATGGATTGATACATATTGGTGATAAACAATTTGGTGGTGGTCGTGCAGGTGAATCTGCCTCTACAGGAATAACTGAAGAATTAATTGAACTAGGTTTTGAATCTGGTAGAATGAAAACGGGTACTCCCCCACGTGTTGATGGACGTAGTTTAGATTTTTCTAAAATGCTTATTCAACCTGGTGATGAATATCCTGAAAAATTTTCGTATTCGGATATTACAAAACCATTGACTGTACAACGTCCTTGTCATATGTCGCACACAAGTGCTCTAGTGCATGATTTATTACGTGAAGGTTTTGATCGTTCTCCAATGTTTAATGGTAGAATTAAAAGTACAGGACCTCGTTATTGTCCTTCAATAGAAGATAAAATTAATAGGTTTGCTGATAAGGATAGTCATCAGTTATTTGTAGAGCCTGAAGGTTGGAATACTTGTGAATATTATATAAATGGTTTTTCTACTTCCCTACCAGAAGATGTTCAGTTTAAAGCATTACGTTCTGTAGTTGGATTTGAAAATGTAAAATTTTTCCGTCCTGGTTATGCAATTGAATATGATTATTTTCAGCCTACACAATTGAAGCATACTTTAGAAACTAAGTTAGTAGAAGGATTATACTTTGCTGGACAAATTAATGGAACTACAGGTTATGAAGAAGCAGCTTCTCAAGGAATGATGGCTGGTATAAATGCAGCACTTAAAGTTAAAGAAGAAGATCCTTTTATATTACATAGAGATGAAGCATATATTGGAGTTTTAATAGATGACTTAATTACTAAAGGAACTGAAGAGCCATATAGGATGTTTACTTCTCGTGCGGAGTACAGAACATTATTACGTCAGGATAATGCCGATTTTAGATTAACTCCCAAAGGGTATAAATTAGGAATTGCTTCTGAAAAGCGTTTAAGACGTATGGAAGAAAAGCAATCTAAATCGAATAATTTTGTAGCTTTTTTTAAGAATACTTCTGTTAAACCTGAAGAGGTTAATCCAATATTAGAAACAAAAAATTCTAGTACTGTTAAACAGCAAGATAAAATGTTTAAGTTATTAGCACGTCCTAATATTACTTTAGACGATATGAAAATTATTGAATCAGTTTCTAATTATATTGCAGATAATAATTTAGATAATGAAATAATGGAACAAGCAGAAATTCAAGTAAAGTATGCTGGTTACATTGCTAAAGAACGATTGAATGCTGATAAATTACATCGTTTGGAACATGTAAAGATTCCTGTTGATTTTGATTACTCTTTATTAAAATCATTATCTACAGAAGCTAAAATGAAACTATCGAAAATTCAACCAGTAAGTATTAGTCAAGCCTCAAGAATATCAGGAGTATCACCTAGTGATATTTCTGTTTTATTAGTATTCTTAGGAAGATAAGTCACCCACCAGTGGGTTTAAGTAAAAAATAATTAACCTATTATATTACTTATTTTTTGAGGCGTATGATAAAAAATTAAGTAAAGGTTTCACGTGGAACCATGAAAAAGAATAAATGAATAGTATAAAATTTAAAGAATATAAAAATAGAAAAGCTAAATACATTGGTATAGGTTTACTCCTTTTTAGTTTTTTTATAATGACTCAAGAATTATCAGGGATTATATTAACTGTAATTGGTATATTGATTTTAGGAGTTAATACAGAAATTGAAGTGTTTGAAAATTTCGATAATAAATTAAATATTACGCTATTTAATACGAAGCTTTTTTCCATTAAAAAGAATTTAATTTATCCTGAGTATATTTCTTTATTTGGGCAATCATTTAGTTCTAGTAATGAATTTAGTACTGTATCTGCTTTAGGGTCTACTGCTGAATTTGATTTTTATGTAATTCGTTTTTTTGGTGAAAGAAATAGAAATGATGTTATTTTTAAATCAAAAAATAAAGAAGAAGTTTTAATCAAAGGTTCTGAATTGTCAATACTATTAGATGTTGAACTTGTAAATAAACTAGAAGATTAATGCCTTTATTTAAAGTTACAGATCATTGCGTTTCAAAAGAAAAATTTGAATTACTAAAAAATACTGAACATGGTTTTTTAGTAACTACTCCCCTACCCGATATTTCTGAATTATATAAGTATTATGAAACAGAAGAATATATTTCACATACGGATACCAAACGTAATCTGTTTGAAAAAGTATACCATTTGGTTCGTGAATATGCTATTAAAAATAAGGTAGCCTTAATTAATAACGAACAAGAAAAAGGAAGTTTGTTAGATATTGGTTGTGGTACTGGAGATTTTCTTTCTGTTGCTAAAAATAATGGTTGGTCAGTTACCGGAATAGAACCAAACACAGCTGCAAGAGCTAAAGCTAATTCAAAAACGGAGCATAAAGTTTTTGATATTTCAAAACTAGAAAGTTTACCAGCGGATAGTTTTGATGTAATTACGTTATGGCATGTATTGGAACACCTACCAAATTTAGAAGAGCAGATACAAGTATTCAAAAAAATATTAAAACCAAACGGAACTTTAATTATAGCAGTACCTAATCATAAAAGTTTTGATGCTATTCATTATAAAGAATTTTGGGCAGCTTATGATGTACCAAGACATTTATGGCATTTTTCTCAAAGTAGTATTAAAAATCTCTTTGGTAAATTTCAAATAAAACTTATAAAAACTGTTCCTATGAAGTTTGATTCGTTTTATGTTTCTTTGTTGAGTGAAAAATATAAAACAGGAAAACAAAATCCGTTCAAAGCATTTTGGATAGGATTTCGTTCAAATTTGAAAGCAAAACACACATCAGAGTACTCTTCCTTAATTTATGTGTTTAAAAACCTTAAAAAATAATTTTAAAGTAACTTATATTAAGTATTAAGTAATTAATACATAAAGACCCTACTTTAATTTTAAAACAGCTTAAACTTGCTTATTTAAAGTTAAAATAGATAGTTAAAAACAATTAAAAATATAAAAACTATAAATAAAATTTATAGTAGTAATAATTCACTATTTAATAACAAATATTTAAACTATGCTTTAAATGTTTATTGTAGTTTAGTGAAGAGTAAAAAAATAATAGAATGCCAAGAAAAAATAAAAAATCACACAATAACATACCAAACCTATCTGAAAAATTAGTTAAGATTTTTCAGAAGCAACATAAAAAGAGTTTCGATTACAGACAACTTTCTTCTAAATTAGGAGTTGATGATGCTAATAGTAGAAACCAGATTATTAAAAAATTACGTCAACTTCAAGTAAAAGGGAAGATTGATGAAGTGGAACGAGGAAAATTTATGATTAAAACAATTGAAGGAGAAGATGCATATTATATCGGAATAGTAGATATAGCAACACGAGGAAATGGATATGTAGTTTGTGAAGATACAGAAGGAGATATTTTTGTTCATGCAAAAAATATGAACCAAGCATTACATGGTGATGAAGTTGAAGTATTAGCATACAGACGTAAAAAAAATAACAAACTTGAAGGTGAAATTACCTATATTTCTAAACGAGCTAAAGCTGAATTTGTAGGTATTTTACGCTTACAAAAAGATTTTGGTTTTGTTGAATGTACAAGTTCAAAAATGTATACTGATATTTTCATTCCTAAGGGGATGACAATGGGTGCGAATGATGGTGACAAAGTAGTAGCTGAAATACATGATTGGCCAGAAAAGGCTAAATCTCCTTTTGGAGAAATTGTTCAGATATTAGGAAAACCAGGAGAACACAATACAGAAATTCACTCTATTTTAGCAGAGTATGGTTTGCCATATGAATTTCCTAAAAAAGTAGAAGAATATGCGAATAACATAGACCTTGAAATTAAGGCTGATGAAATAGCAAAACGTAGGGATATGCGTGATACGCCTACTTTTACTATTGATCCTAAAGATGCTAAAGATTTTGATGATGCATTATCATTTGTACCATTAGAAAATGGAAATTATGAAATCGGAATTCACATTGCGGATGTATCTCATTATTTAAAAGAGGGAACTGTTTTAGATGATGAAGCTTATGAACGTGCAACTTCGGTTTATTTAGTAGATCGTGTAGTACCAATGCTACCAGAAATATTAAGTAACGGTGCTTGTTCATTACGTCCACATGAAGAGAAATATACATTTTCTGCAGTTTTTGAAATAAATGATAAAACAGAAGTAGTAAATGAATGGTTCGGTCGTACAGTAACCTATTCTGACCAACGTTTTGCCTATGAAGAAGCACAAGCGATGATTGAATCTGGAGAGAATATAGTTCCTGCAGAAGTATCACTTACTGGTAAAGATTATACTGTGGAACAACACATTACAGATGCTATTTTAAAAATGGATGAATTAGCAAAAATAATGCGTAAACAACGTATGCGTGATGGAGCAATTTCTTTTGATAAAGTGGAAGTAAAATTCAACTTAGATGAAAATTCAAATCCTACAGGAGTCTACTTTAAAACAGCTCAAGATGCTAATAAATTAATTGAAGAATTTATGTTATTGGCTAACCGTAAAGTAGCTGGTTTTATAGGAAAACAGAAGAAGACTTTTGTATATAGAATACATGATGAACCAAATGAAGAAAAATTAGGTAATTTACAGAATATCATTTCTAAATTTGGATATAAATTAGATTTACAAACACCTAAAACAACTGCTAATTCTTTAAATGAATTATTAGAAAATGTAAAGGGAAAAGGAGAACAAAATTTAGTAGATACTTTAGCTATTCGTACCATGAGTAAAGCGGAGTATTCTACGGATAATATAGGACATTACGGACTAGCGTTTGACTATTATTCGCACTTCACCTCTCCTATTCGTAGATATCCTGATGTGATGGTACATCGTTTATTACAGTTTTATTTAGACGGTGGTAAGAATGCGGATGCTGAAGAATATGAAGCTAAATGTAAGCACTCATCAAACATGGAAGGACTTTCTACAAAAGCAGAAAGAGATTCTATAAAATACATGCAAGTAAAGTTCATGCAGGATCATCAGGATGAAGAATTTGTAGGAGTTATTTCTGGAGTTACTGAATGGGGAATTTATGTAGAAATAGTTTCTAATAAATGCGAAGGAATGGTGCGAATTAGAGAAATAAAGGACGATTATTACACCTTTGACGAAAAGCAATATGCTTTAGTAGGAGAAAATACTGATAACATATATCAACTAGGTGATGAAGTAGTTATTATGGTTAAAAATGCTGATTTAGTAAAACGTCAGTTGGACTTTGTAGTACTTGGAAAAGTAGTGAAGTAATTTATCTTGTCATTTAGACGATAGGAGAAATCTCATAATTAAAATAATTTTAATTAATAATAAAAACCCGAGCCTTAGTGTTCGGGTTTTTATTATTATCAATATAACACCTATTAGTATTCGAATAAAAAAGAGGTTTTAGAGAAAATAATTGGGTAATACATTATAAGTGATACCCCATTAAAACTCAAATACAAGCTCTTCTTCCTCTACATTTTCTTTAGAGTTAACGATATCGTAAATAAATTCATCGATTTGTGCTTTAGTTACATTAGGCATACAAATAACATGTGAAATATCACTTTCTGTAGCCAATTGCCATTTTTGTTTTACTTCAAAAGGAGTTTTAGGTAATACTACGGTAATTGCTCCTGGATTAATCCACGCATTTATACCTATTTCATTAAGCTTATTTTTACAATATTCAGCAGTTTCTAAACTGTGCTGATATCGTTTTCTTAAACCCTCCATGCCTAACTTTTTTAAAGCATACCATAAAAACAAAGGACTATGTCCATTTCTAGACCCTGTAATGGTGGTATCTAATGATCCGATGTATGATATACCAGTTGCAATACGATCTCTATTAGAACGCTTTGTAATGATTATTCCACAAGGCATTGGTGAACCAATAAATTTATGGCCGCTAATAGAAATACTATCTACACCATCTTTAAAATCAAATGGAATACGTGGTTCAATAAACGCACCATAAGATCCTGCTAAAGCAGCATCACAATGAATATAATGATCTTGTATAGCAAGGTTTTTTAAGATGTTTTTAATTTTTGAAACATCATCCTTAGCTTCTTTCATAGTAGTACCAAATGTGGTTAATACTATGGCAGGCTTATGACGATTCATTCGTACCGTATTTTCAAAATCCTCATAATCGATTTCGCCATTTTCTTGTGAACGAATTACAATACTCGGTATATTAAGTAAATGAATGTTTTTCTTCACACTATAATGTGTCGATTCAGAATAATATACCATTGCTTTAGGATATAATTCTCTAGCTAAATACAAACCATACAAGTTACTTTCAGATCCTCCATTGGTTACATATCCCCAATAATTTGTTGGATTAGCTCTAAATAATTTAGCAAAAAAACCAATTACTTCTCGTTCCATTTCATGTGTTTGTACTTTGTACGTACAATCTTCAAAAGGATCACCTAAATTATTAATAGGGTATTTTAAAAATGGGTTTAATTCATCATAATCAAAATCTTTAGAAACAGGGTATCCAAGAAATGAGTTTCTCGCTTCCTCAATGTTATGTTTCAAGCTGGCTAAACGAGTTTTTGCTGTATTTGAAATTGTATTCATTCTGTAATCTTTTTTTCTGCAAAAGTAAATAGTAAAGGAATATAATTCAAATAAATAATAAAATACAGTTAATTATTCTGTTATAATAAAATATAAAGTATTTTTACATTGTTTAAGGCACGGAGTAAATTTACAAACAGAATTATTTTCTACTATGGATGAAATAGATAAAAAAATATTGATGCTTTTACAGCAAAATGCGAAACAAAATACTAAAGAAATAGCAGATAAAATAGGCTTAACAATTTCTCCAACTTTCGAACGAATTAAAAAATTAGAGCAGCAAGGGTATATAAAAAGCTATGTTGCTATACTTAACGGAAAAAAAATAGACAAAGGATTACTTGTCTATTGTCATATATCATTAGCTACACATTCAAAAGAATTGATAGATAATTTTAAAGCAGAAATAACTGCTTTTCCTGAAATTATGGCTTGTTTACACGTGTCAGGAAGTTATGATTTTTTATTAAAAATATCCGTTAAGGATATGGCAGGATATCAGGAATTAGTAGTCGATAAATTATCGGTTATTAAAGGAATATCAAACGTACAAAGTTCATTTGTAATGGAAAGCATCAAAAATGAAACAGCTTATGTGTTGTAAGTATTATTTAATAGGAATACACATATCAACTATACATTTTTTTTCTGGGTGCTCGTTAAAATTGTTATGATAGATTTCATATGGAGGGTAGTTAGCTTTGGTATGTCCATTTTCATTCATCCACATAAATATACCCGTCCAAGCTTGTTCAAATTCTTGCATACCAATTTCAAAACGTGCAACAATACATTTTTGAGAAATAAAAGTTACCCCTTCTATTTCATCTTCTGACGTAATAGAATTATCTGTCAACAAACAAGCTTTCATGCGGACCTTGTCAGGGGAAGTAACTTTAAAACTATCGTAAAAAATAGCACCTATTTTAAAGTTAGGGTTCACTAACAAACCTTTTGGACCTGCCCAATCCATAAGGTTTGTAAAAGTGTTTTGTAGCCCTTGTATTCCAATTTGTGTAAGTGTTGCAAAATGCAATTCAGGAACTTGCTTAACTGCTATAGTAGTATTCATATCTCTCCAATGTAATAGTTGTTCTAGATTACGAAGGTAGGCTTCTTTAATGTCGGCTGTTTGTCCAATCTTGCTATACTTATCTGGGTTCACTTTTCTAAACTTTGAGGGACTGTTTTTATATAATTTTTTAAATGATTTGGTAAAAGATGGAGCGCTATTAAAACCACATTGTAAGTAAATATCTGAAATAGATAATTGCTGATTTCTATATAATAAACCAGCAGCGTTTTCTAACCGTTTTCTGTTGATGTAACTATTTAAAGGTTCATGGGTAATGACTTTAAATACCCTGTGAAAATGATATGGAGAATAGCATGCTATTTTGGCAATAGTTTCTAGGGATAAATCACCCTCAAGGTTCTCATCTATATACGTAAATATTGTATTGATTCGTTGAGTATAAGTTTTGGTTGTTTCAGTTTTAGAAAAGGTCATAAAAACTAATTTAACCAAAAAAGCCGAAAACAACTAGTTTCGGCTTTGATTTAAACGTTGAGTATTTATTATAAGGATTTCACCTCTTCTACCATCATTTCATGACTATCTTGTGTAACACTTTCTATAAAAGTATTAATAGCTTCATTACGTTTTTGCCCTTTTTTTAGTAAGACACTAAGTGTAATAACAGTAGCAATACGGATTCCTACTTTTTTAGCAGGAGTTTCAAACAACGGCTCTAAATCCTCATAAGGAACTTCCTCAGCGTACTTTAAAATTTTTGTTTTAGCAGCATCTAGTTTAGGCCCAGATAAGTTCGCATATTTCTTTCCCAATTTCTTAATCTCGCTAATAGGGTTCTTTTGTGCTTGCTGTTGTTGCGGTCTTCTTTCTCCTCCAGTATTTTTATTATGTTTATCTGAAGCTATTGGCTTCCAAGAATCTTTTAACCCAACAGTTTTATTAAATACTAAATTATCAGCAGTTGAGTCCGTATCCACATTAAAATACCCTAAACGTTGAAACTGAAATTCAGTACCTACAATTGCATTAGCTAAAAATGGCTCTACAAAGGCAGTTTTAATTATTTCTAATGATTTAGGGTTGATGTATTGCATGAAGTCAGTGTCTTTATGACTATCAGGTGCTTCATCTAAAAACAAACGATCATAGACTCTTATTTCGGCTTTTACAGCATGTTTGATGGAAACCCAATGTAAAGTTCCTTTTACTCTACGTGTACTTGCTTCAGTACCACTCCCCGATCTAGAATCTAAATCAGCAGTACAATGTATTTCAGTAATGGTTCCGTTAGCATCTTTAACTACGGATTCTCCTTTAATGATGTATGCATTTTTCAAACGGACTTCTTTTCCTAAGGTCAAACGGAAATATTTGTTTCCAGCTTCTTCTTTAAAATCTTCATGTTCAATATATAATTCCTTTGAAAACGGAACCTCATGTGTTCCTGATTTTTCATCTTCAGGATTATTATCAGCAATTAAAAACTCTTCCTTGTTATCAGGGTAATTAGTAATAACAAGCTTTATAGGGTCAATAACACCCATAACTCTTGTAGCCGATTTATTTAAATCTTCACGAATACAGAATTCTAATAAAGAAACATCTGTAACACTATCACGTTTTGAAATACCGGATACATCACTAAATTTCCTAATTGCAGCTGCTGTATATCCTCTACGTCGTAAACCAGAAATAGTAGGCATTCTAGGGTCATCCCATCCAGTAACAACGTTATCTTCTACCAAACGTAGTAATTTACGTTTACTCATGATGGTATAACTCAAGTTTCTACGAGCAAACTCACGTTGTTTTGGGCGAATATTTTGGGTGTCATATACTTGATCTAAAAACCAATCGTATAACTCACGATGAGGTTTAAATTCAAGAGTGCAAAATGAATGTGAAACCTCCTCTAAGTAATCAGACTCTCCATGTGTCCAGTCATACATTGGATAGATACACCAATCACTACCAGTTCTATGATGATCTTTTTTTAAGATACGATACATGATGGGATCACGCATTAACATATTAGAAGAAGTCATGTCAATTTTAGCACGCAATGCATAGCTTCCTTCATTGAAGGCACCATTTTTCATTTGTTCAAATAATGCTAAATTTTCTTCGACGGATTTGTTTCTATATGGGCTTTCAACACCAGGTTCAGTATGTGTTCCTTTTTGTTGCGCCATTTCTTCAGCGGATAAGCCATCTACATAAGCTGCTCCTTTTTTAATTAGCAGAACTGCCCAATCATACAATTGCTGAAAATAATCAGAAGAATAGCATTCGTTAGTCCATTGAAAGCCTAACCAAGCAATATCTCTTTTTATAGCATCAACATATTCTTGCTCTTCTTTTGCTGGATTAGTATCATCAAAACGAAGGTTTACCGGCGCATTATAACGTTTTCCTAAACCAAAATTTAAACAAATTGCAGCGGCATGCCCAATATGTAAATATCCATTTGGTTCAGGCGGAAAACGAAAATGTAATTTATCCGTAGATAAACCATTTGTGATATCGTCTTCTATAATTTGTTCAATGAAATTAAGTGATTTTGTTTCTTCTGACATGCTTCAAAAATTAGAAACACAAAACTATACCAAATAAACCACAAAATAAAACAAAAACACTTGTTCATTTTCTTTCCTTTTTTCATTGTAATAAACTTCCGTAGCTGTGCTATGCAATTATATTACGGCTTTAAAAGAAAGAAAAGCAACTTCGGGTTTTAAGTCTCATTTTATGATTCATTTGGTATTACTGAAAATGCTTTAGATACCCACACTCAGAATTATTAGTTTTTCTCCTAACTAGTGGGTTTACTATATTAAGTTTATTTAGGTAGTAAAATAACAGGCTATTTTTTTTAGTAGCTAGTATCAATAAAAGATATTACTTGTAAACTATTGATTATTAAATAAATAAATTGTAATTTAGTAAGGTCCCACTAGTTCTTACGTCTAAAATTCTATAAAAATTAAAGTTTAGAAATGAAACGGATAATAATTTTCAAGCTACCGGAGAGCGATTATGTGTGATTTTCGGCTAACTAGTATTAATATTAAAGCATTCACAGATGAAAAAGAAAATTAGAACAGTTTTTACAAAGTTAAAAAAACCGAATACATGGGGAAGAGAAGATTATCAAGGTAAATCTATTATGAAGATTAAAAACCATAGAGTTGATAAGTTCAGGCCTGATGAATTGAAACATATGGGATTTGTACAACGGATAGCGACTAAATATGTTACTGGTTTTACTAAATCGGATAAAAATACACTTTGGAGAGAATTGCCTAATACATAAACATATTAAGTTAAATACCCTGTACAATTTAATGATACAGGGCGTTATTATGTAAAATTATTTAATAATAAGTCTTTTAGTAACTATAGTACTATTAGTATCTCTTTTAACTCTAACTAAATACACCCCTTTTGATAAAGAACGAGTATTAATAGTAATAGTGTTTTTTGTATGGTTTGATTTTCTAACTTTACGTCCAATAAGGTCGTACACAGTAACTTTTATTGAGCTAAACTCTAGATTGTTTAACTGAATAGTAATTTCATTTGTAGCTGGATTAGGAAACATTTTAAATGCATTAGCTAATTCAAAACCTTCTGTAGCCAAAATATTTGCGTTCACTTCTTGGTCGGCAAATTTTAAAACTTCACAGTTATAAACAGTATCAATTCCATCCCTATTTGCTATTCCATCAGTAACGATGTAATGATCAGCATTTACAGTAAACGTATAATCGACATAATTACCTGTAAATATTACTTTGTCGGCAGTACCGCCCTTACAATCAATACGGTCATTCCCTTTTACTCCTTCAATAGTGTTATTACTACCATTCCCATTTAGGTTATTATCAGAATCATTTCCCTTTAATCCAGAAGCATTAGTTCCTGTTAGGCTAGTGTGTTGTAAATATTGTGACTTGTACGTGTATTTTTGAGTATCATTTCTTGTCATGTTAAAAATACCCGTAAAACTCGGGTCAATATCCATATTGATATTGATCATTGGTGAAAAGTATTTACCCACAACTGCATACCCCATTGGGTCTTCTGTTTGTATTTCTGTTCGGCTTTTAGCAATATATAATCCCCACATTCCTGTTGTAGCACTACTTGGTTCTCCTACTTCATTCCAAGCCTCCCACAGTCCGTAATAACTATCTACTACAGAAGCAAGATACTCTTGCGATAAACTATTTTCTTGCGCTAATTCATAATACCAACCAGAAGTAGTAGAAGAACCTATTGGCCAAATAGCAAAGGTGTTATTATCAGCATTGTCTTGTGCCGCTCTAATTTCTGTTTGATAAGCAGGTAATGCTCCAGGATTTGTATTGGTGCCATCTACACCAATACCCATGTCATGCATAAAGTGTAAAATCTCTTCATATGCAGCATCTCTATGATTATAGTCATTAGCAGTATACCAAAGATGCCCTTCGACAGCCATTTCATTTTGATACAAAGGTTGTGCATTAATATTTGGCGGATTGGTATCACCATCACTTCCATTTAGTAACATTAACATTGCTTCATTAATCCCCATTTTATTGATTACAGCTGTTTTATCAGTTCCGTGTTGCGAACCTGGAACATTGGTTAAATAGAATTGTAAAATGTTTCTAGCGCGAACTATTTGAGCCTCTGTAATTAAATTTTGAGCCATGATATGGATTGCTTTTCCATTAGGAGCTTGAATTTTGGTATATTTTACAAAAGTAGAATACGCTCCAGTTGTGTATGGCATTGCAATCACTCCGTTGGTAGCGGTACTAATATTATAATTGTCTTGTAGTTGTGCTTTACAAGAAAAACTAATTAGTATTAATAATAAAATGTAGGCTTTTTTCATGATTTGAGGTTTTTGAATTACACCTCAAAAATACGACAACATCAATGTTTACAGTAAGTTGTATGTTTTAAAAGAGTCCGGTTAGCGGTTAGCCGGACTCTTTTAAGGTATTAGTTGTAAATTTAAAATCTATACTTAAACCCTACGCACAAATTGTAATAACTATACGCTCTAAAATACATAGATTTTGTATTTGTTTTGTTTGAGGTTCTGTTGTTTAAAAAACCACTTGCGGTTATAGAAAATTTCTTATTGAATTTTCTTTCGACCCCTAATTTAAGTTGAAAATATTGGTAGTTTAGTTCACCTAGCTTATTCCAACTATTATCAGTTGCTATTAAGGCTTTGTAGGTTCTATTACTATAACTTCCGGTTAAGCCTAAAGTCATTTTATTGTTTTTATAAGCTAAGTTTAATGAAGGCTTTAATTGGGTATAGCTAAATTTATCTTTGTTACTATCAATTCTTGTTTTGTATTCAAAAGAAGGTTTTAAATATAATTTCTTAGTTATCGGATAGCGATAAAAAAGTGTAGCACTCATATCTTTCCAATTGAATTTAGCAGTTACATTAGTAGTTAAGTTTTTTTGTTGGAAGAATTTATTAGTGAAACCTCCCACAATACCATAGCTATGCCATCCAGCTTTTCGTTTAAAGACATTTCGTATTACTGTAGTTACTCCAATAGCATTATAACTTAAATCAGAACCATTAGATTTTTTATAATCTCGATTTCCATAAACAACCTTAAACACAGACCTATTTTGCTTGTATAGCCTAAAATCTAAACTGGTAGCTAACCCAAAATGATTATTACCCAATGGGAAGTTCAATTCGCTTCCATCAACATTTTCTCCTTCTCTATTTTTTATTTTATACCAAGAGTCTACTCGCCAAATAGTTTTTTTATTTAATTTATTGATGTAGCGTAAACCAGGTAAAAAGGTAAAGTAATTCGATTTTTTTTCTGAAAAATAATTAATTCCCTTTGAATTAAATCGAAAACTAAAGCTTTGTTTTTTCCATTTTTTTTTAGCTAAAAAGCGAATACTACCTTCTTGAAACAAACTGTTTTTATAGAGCTCGTTTTTACCTTTTAAAACACCATTATCTAAAAAAGAAATGGGCGATTTAAAGATATTGTATTCATAACCTGTTGAAGTTTCAATAGTTAGATTGGTTTTTATTTGGGCGCTACTTTTTATAAGGAGTAAAAAGAATATGATTTTAATAAGTCCTTTCATATGTTTTTTTAGGGTAATTTCAAAAATAAATATCATTCCGAATGTATGTGAGGAATCTCATCTTAAATATTTCTCGCCGCTTATTCTTCGCTCCGTAAAAATGAAAAGTCATTTCTATTTACAGACTGTCAGTCTGAGCTTGTCGAAGGCTTTCTAATATTTGAATAAATGCACTTCGACACTCCGATAGCTATCGGGGCAGTGTGATACATAACTTAACTTCTTATTTAGAAGCAGTTTTTAAGGAAACTTCTTCTTTTGGTTTGTTCACAAAAACCCTTACTAAAGCCGTTTTTTCATCATCTTTTAGAAACAATTCATATTGGTTATTTCCTTTTTTTAACGGAATATCAATGTATATTTTCTCTAGTTTACCAGGTATTAATTTACGATCGGTAAGGTTTTCTACTTTTTTAGATTTCTTACAAGTAAGTTTGTAGGTTTTCGTTCCAGAACCACTTTTAAGCACTAACCTAATTACATTATCAGTATGCATTTTATAGGTAAAATCGGCACGTAAATACACTCTGACTTTAGTATTATCTTCTGTTGTCGAAAAACGAAAAACTTCATTACTATTTATTCTAGCATAACTGTTTTTCTTTTTAGTAGCTAAGTATTGTAGCGTTACCTTTTTTAGGTCACTACCTACCAGTTCTTGCCATTGTTGTTTTTCTGTTTGTAAATATTCAAAACGAACATGCGCTTTTTGCTTAGTTTTATACTTGTAAAATGAAATAGTGTGTTTCCCTGGTGGAATGTTTATGATCTCTTTATCAGCTTTACTAGGTTTTCCTACTAGTTTTTTACTTTTATAAAAGATTTTTTTAGATACTGCTTTAGGTCCAATTTTCTTGGTTGATACTTTTTTCTTATCTAGGGTATATTTTAAATAATAAGGTTGAGAAACCCGCTTATTGTCCTCTAAACGAACTCTATTGTAGACTGTCAATTTTCCTGGGCCAACTAGCTCAACAGTCGTTTTTGATTTTTCTGATAAAGCGAAATAGACAAAGTCTGAACTTCCGCTCATATGTACAGTACTAACAAATTTTTTAGGTTTAATTTCTTTCTTTTTTTGTGCATATAAACTACTTGATAATAAAAAAAGTAGGCTTAATACACTTATTTTTTTGGAGATGTTTACTAGCTTAACCATGTTGTTTAATTATTTGAGTTCCTAATTCATTTTGTCTTTTATCGTAATACATTACTGCTATAATTAAGGCCATAAAAACACTGGTGGCTGCTATAACAATAATCAAATTGTATTTGTATGCTTTAAAGAGGGCGCCTTCTCCAACTTCAGGTAATGGAACTGGATCTTTGGGGAGTTGGTATTTTGTCATTAACCTATTAATATTTAATAAATTGAGTACAGGGGTTCCGTTTTTAACCATTTCATAAACAACCCCTTGAGCGTCTGGAATATTTTTTATTTTTATATTGGTTTTTAAACCAGCCGGTAAAGCATTTGCATTAGCGTTACTACCTAAACTAGCAATCCCACCACCTACATTGATAAAGAGCTTAGGAGATTGTCCTTTGCTGAAAAAATGCATTCTTTTTTGGATATTGCCTAGTAAAGAGCCTTCATTTATATAGGGGATGTTATTTCTATTAATAGCAGCAACAGCCATATCCCTTCCTTCTCTACTTAATGTACGTCCGATATCTTGATTACCCCCAATAGATGAAGCAACAGGCATAAAAGAGATGAGTTTTGCATTAAACAAGCTCTTTTGCATGTCTACCCAAGTTAAAGTAGGTGAATTTGCTCCCCAGGAAGAAGAAGTTATAGAGGTGATTAAAATAGGTTTTAGCCCCAAACTTTCCACAGCGGCACAAGTTGCCAAGTTTAAGGCGGGAAAAGAACCTGTAAAACATAAGCCTACAGGATCTCCTTTTTTTACCCCAGCCTCTTTTATTTGCTGCACAATCATAGCGGCAAAATTTGGGTTGATAGTTGATAATTTTACAGGCAATGAACCTCTTCCAGAAGTTATTTCAGAAAACTGCAAGCCAATTAATCCCGTATTATTGGGGTCATTGATATTATCTATAGCAATTTCATCTGCATAAAAAGTGTTTTTTAAATGTAATTGCATTTTCTTATTTAAAGAAGCAGCGGCTATTTTTTCAGTATAAAAATCTTCTTGTTGAAACTTCTTAGAGTTTTCAACAATGATTAAAATAGTGATTGCTAATACGCCTAGGATACTTAATACTAGTGTAGAACGAATGGATATATTATTCATATGATATCTTTTTAATAAAGTTTAGGTAAGGTTTCTCCCATAAAGCAAATAATAACCAATAGCCTTACAATTACAGAAGTAATTGAAATCATGGCTAAGGTTTTTACAAAGCCTTGTTTTGCCGCCCAATGCGCAATTAACCCTGGTATTACCCAACCAATAGCACTTAATTCTATAGTAGAATTTGGAGTGTTAAAAACCAAGAAATGATGAGAGAGTATGGAGAGTATGGTTCCTATCAATAATGCGACCACCATTTGCCTTCTTCCAAACAAGAAAGTGAATTTAGAAATACCTTTTATTAATAAAAAAGTAATAAAGGTGATGATAACCAAACCTATTAGTCTGTCAATAGTGGTTAATTGTAAAGCAATATAGCCTGGTATAATAATACCTCCAGCGGCCATTCCGAATTTTTCAATAAAGAATAGACTAATAATGATTCCGAGTGTTACAGATAGTTCAATCATAGGTTAAGTATTTTAGGGGTACATCAATTTGATGCATTATTAGAGAGTTAATTTGATGTTTGGTGAATTCTTTCAAAATGTTCTGATAGTTCAGCCCCTCCTGCTCCCATATTACCAATGGCAATAATGGTTGTATTAGAGAGAGAGGCTTCACATAAATCATGGTATTGTTCTAGGGTAGTTTTAGCACCGATAGCATGAATTTTAGTTGTAGGAATGTCCTGTTTTTCACACATGGTAACCACCATATCTAAGGACTCCCCCACTAAACCAATGCTTCCGTAGTCTAACTGACTCATCATGTCTACCAATCTAATAGCCCGATCTTGACGATCTTGTCTGGTATTTAATAAGAACATAAAATGTTCGTTTTCCTCTGACTGATTTCTAATAGCATCCCAAATCATAATTGTTGATTCAGGGTCATTAGCCGCTAAAGCATTGTAAAAATGTATTCGTTTTCCGTTTTCCTTTACGGTAAAATGCCTGAGTACACCTTCATCTGGCTTAGAGCGTTTCATCTCTGGTAAAGCAACACTTCTATCAACTCCTAGTTCAGTACAAATATCTAGTGCAAGTGCTATATTATCTTTATGTTCTATGTAAGAAAACCCTTTTAAATCATTATTAGTAATTGTTTTCGGATCACTGTTATGAATTTTGGTTTTACGCTTTTTAGCAATTTTCTGCATGAAACCTAAATACCTATCTTCACTAGTAAATAGTTTTGATTTTTTAGGAATGGTACTGCAAATTGCTTTAGCGACATCATCTAAAGTAGGCCCCATAACATCTAAATGGTCTAACCGAATATTTGTAATAACCCCAATATCTGCTTTTATCATTTGGTGTTCTGTTATTTTCTGATAAATAGGTTGTAAGGCCATACATTCAATAATTAGTACATCAGCTTGTTGTTTAGAGCAAAATTTTATGATGTCTAATTGCTCTAAAATATTGGCCTGTTCTTTTCGGTGTACAATAGCTTCACTACCATCAGCTAAAATGATTCTAGGGAATGTTCCAGTAACTTTAGTAATGGTTTTTAAGCCACCAGCACGCAAACCCGCACCAATTAAACGGGTGACACTAGATTTACCTCTTGTACCATTAATATGAATTCTGATAGGAATAGATTTTAGTTTTTTTTGATGAAGCTGATATTCTATTGCCCCATATATAATGAGAAGTATTGTTAAGCTAACAATAATGTAGAAGCTAAGCATGTTTGGTTGGAGGTTTAGGGGTGTTCTTATATATAAAACAGGCAGGATACGATTTACCCTATAAAAAAGAAATTTTCTTACTTAAAAAGAAATTCTAAAAACCAGGTTTGGAGTAACACCTAAGGAATAAGTGTCAGTTTTTACTAGGGAAGTGGTGTCATCTTCGTTAAATTTAACTCGATAACTACGTTGTAATGTGTTTTTCTGATTGTAAATATTAAGGAATGAAAGTCCTATTTTACCCTTCCAACGCTTAGAGGGACATAAATTGAATTTATAGGTAGTAGAAAAGTCTAAACGATGATATGCAGGTAAACGTTCAGTATTAATGGTTTCATAGCTAATTCTCTCATCAGTGTTGATGCCTGTGGCGTTTGTATATGGGATACCGGTTCTGAAGTTCCATCCTAAAGAAAAGTCAAATTGTTTTATTTTGATGCTGTTAGCCCACAAAAACTGATGTTTAGTATCGTAATTTCCATCAAAGGCTTTTCCGTTATTAATATCATCAAATTTAAACTGAGTATTACTTAAGGTATAACTAACCCAAGAACTGTAATTTCTCCATTTTTTTTTAAGAAAAATATCCAATCCTAAAGAAGTACTTTTTCCTTCAGAAAAAATATCATTGTTTTGTGAATTAAACCCTTTAATAAGAGATGTTAATCCGTTTATTTCTTTTCTGTAAATATCAAGATCTACGGTCCATTTGTTTTTTTTAAATATCAGCCCTAAGGAGAGTTGATTACTTTCTAAAACAGGAATATCTTCTTCATTAGCCAATGCCCAAACCTGGTTTTCTAAGCCAAAATCTTCTGTAAAAAACTCAACTACTTTACTGATGTTTTGTTGTTTTAACTCTGCTGAAATTTTTAACCAAAAACTTGGGAATACTTTAGTTTGCGCATAGATTCTTGGTGACAGAAAAAAGTCTTTTGTCAAAGAAAAATAATTGCCCCTTAATCCTAAAATCACACTCGTTTTATCTTGGTTTTTATGCGCATACTCTCCAAAAATTGCTTGAGTGGTATTTTTATTTTTAAAAAGAAATTGTTCGTTAACTTGAAAATTATTGCTAACAAAATCCAAATTAAAACCTACATCACTATTGGTAAGTTCATAACCTAGGTTTAAGCTAGATTTTTCTTTAATTTTCCAATTAAAAGCCGATAGTAACTGGAGTTCTTTTATGACATTGGTTTTATGAATAGCATCTTCAATTTCATCATCATAATTCTTACGATTAAAATCATAAGTAAAATCAAAGTTAGAAAAATAGAGTTTTGTTTTTTGTTGTAACCTTTTGTTCCAATTGTGTTTCCATACTCCACTTAGGCCGAGATTAAAAAAGTGTAAAAAATCACTGGTGGCATCTTCTAAATCTTCGTCACTTATGGTATAGTTTAATTTATTGCTATTATGAAGATAGCTTAAAAAAATGTGATCTTTTTGACTTGCTTTAATCAATAATTTGGCATTGATATCGGTATAGAAAAATTCATTAAACTTGTTTAGCTCTTCATTCTCTTCTTCTACCTGATTGTCTTGAGTAACAGCGGTATTCTGAAAAACTTTTTTTGATAATTTCTGAAAAGTAACCGTATTAAATACATCGGTAAATGATCTGCGTCCAGCCACCAACAAACCAATATTTTTACTAATTGGAATTTTTAAAAAAGCATCGGCATGAATTAAATTGGCACCGAATCCGCCCGAAATTTTTTGAGGAGCTACTTCATCTGATTGAATATCGATTACCCCAGAAATATGGTTGCCATATTCAGCACTGGCGCCACTACGAAAAACTTTAATTTTTTTAGTGATATATGGATTAAAAGCAGAAACCATTCCGAAAAAATGTGCTGAGTTATACATTTTTATTCCGTCAAATAAAATTAAGTTCTGATCAGGAGTTCCCCCTCGAATATGCAAGCCAGAAGCAGTTTCGTTAGGGCTTTGTACTCCTGGAAGTAACTGTAAACTTTGTAAGACATCTGGCTCTGTAAGACCCGGTAAAATACCTAGTATATCTGGTTTAAATTCTTCAGACCCATCACTTTTTTTAACCATTCCATTGGTCAAATAATTTTGAATGATGATTTCATGCAATACATCAGAAGTGCTTTGTAATTCAATAGAGATATTTGTCTTGTCTTGTAATTCTTTTACAGGTAAAACGATTGTTTTATAGCCTAAATATGAAATACTTATAGAATCGCTTTCGGTGATCCCTTTTAGTTGAAAAAAACCTTTTTTATCTGAGGTAGTTCCTCTGTTTTTATGAAGTAATATGATTGTACTTCCTATAAGTGGTTCCAATCTATTAGGGTCTTTTATAATCCCATTCACCGTTAATTTGGCGGTTGTATTTACTATATTAATATACCTGTTGGTTACTTTGTTAAATTGTAGCGTAGTTAATTTTTGTAGTTGTTGTAAAAGAGTAATTAAGTCTTTCTCTTTAAAATCAATGGTAATGGTTTTGTTGGTTACATCATTTTCAGAGAAAGAAAATTTTACATCAAATGTTTTTTCAATCACAAAAAGCACCTCTTTTAAAGGTGCTTTGTCATACGTTTTATCTTGAGCATTCATGGATGCAATTCCGAAGAATAAACAGCCCCAAAAAAGGATGAGTTTAATATTCATTTATTGTTTTACCAATACGATATTTTTCGTGTCAACTTGACTCGGATTGATTCTTAAAGGTACAAAAACCGTTTGTAAAGCCACGTTGAGGTTATTATGAGTAAAACTTCCTGTAAATTTCTGACTGGAATCTATTTTAGAAGTATTTATTTTTATATTGTATTGATGTTCCAAAGCTATAATTACTTGGCTCAATGGCGCACTATTAAAAGTACTCTCCCCTTGTGTCCAAGAAGGAAGTGCTTCTTTAATATTGAAATCTTCAGCGGTAGTATCTTTTAATTGCCTAAAAGCTTTTCCTTGAGTCAGAATACGGTTGTGATTAGCTGTTTTTACTTTTACTTTTCCTTCAAAACATTTAATTTCAAAAGTTGTGTCTTTAGTATTTAAATTAAACTGAGTACCCAAAACACTTACTGTACCAATAGTAGATTCTACTATAAAATCACTCCCTTTTTTCACTTTAAAGTAGGCTTCACCATTCAAGTTTAAAACTCTATTTTCCTTCCAGTTTTGGGTAGTATAGCTTAGGGTAGAATTTGTATTTAATATCACCTCTGAATTATCGGGTAATGTAATAGCTAATTGTTCTCCGTAAGAAGTTGAATAACTAGTAGTTCTATTTAGAAAAAAGAACAAACCTAATAATACTACAACAGAAGCCGCTGCACTAAAGATAAATTTAGGTAATAATTTTTTAACTTTTGTAGGTTTTTGTTGCGTAGCAAGTTGACTTTTTATTTTTCCAAAAACTCTATCTTGATTAAACTCAGGAGTGTTCAGCTCACTAGATTTTTGAGCGATTTTTTGATATAATGAAAACTTGGGTGATTTTTCAAATTCACGCAACTCTTCGGGGCTTAACTCATCATTAAGCCAACGGGTAAAAAGTTCGTTATTGTAATTTGTTTCCATTATTGTTCCTTTACTTTAAAACAGTTGAATAAAGAGTTTCCCTATACTTTATGAATAGTATCTAGGTGTTTTTCTAAATACTTGAGTGCTAAGCTCATTTTTTTCTCTACCGTTTTCATTGCTATGCCTTGTATTTCTGCTATTTCACGATATTTTTTCTTGTCTATTCTATTTAGTAAAAAAATAGTTCTTTGATCTTCAGGAAGTTCTGAGATTGTTTGTTGAAGCTTAGCCATGAATTCTTTTTCTTCTAATAGGAACTCTGGGTTTTCATTAGTATGATGTTTAGCGCCTTCTTTTTGATGCCTCAAAACTATTTTCTGATGTGCTACATGATTTAAAAATAAGTTGTTAGCACAGGTAAATAAATATGATTTGGCCTTTTCTATCGCTACTTTGGCGCAGTTGTTCCAAAGTTTTATATAGCTTTCCTGAACAAAATCTTCTGCTTTACTTACATCACCACACTTGTAGTACATAAAGTTATACAATGCTTTAGCATGTGTTTTATACACACCATTAAAAACATTTTCTTCACAAACAGATTTTACTTTTTCCATCATTGACAAATTTATCAAAAAAAAGAATAAAAAATTCCTAATATGATTATTTTAGATAAAAATACTTAAAACCACAATTGAATTTAAATACTTGTTACAAGGTTTTTTAATTATGTAAATAGGTTTAATTTTTTGGAGTATACCAAACAAGTTAGTTTATTATTTCTGAAATATTGCTTATGATTTGTGGGACTTCATTACATTTAAATGATAGGTTAAAGTATAGATAATTGTCTTTTTTTTCAATTGATAGTGCGCCATCCTTGATTCGGTAATAGCCTGTTTCTCCTCTACAAAAACAGAGTCTACCAAATATTACTTTGGCTTTACTTAAATTTTTATTGTTTAATTCTAGCTGATTAATATTAGGGTCAATTTCTGCATAAATTATTTCTGAATAGTAGCCATCAACAGTATTGGCTATTTCATCACGTTTATATTCAAATTTTAAAACTGTTTTTTTACCTTCATTAAGTACCGGATACAAAGCTCCTATGCCATCGGTTTTTAATTCCAAAGATTTATTGTACATGACCTCAAAAGAACAGTTTCCATTTTCAGGGCATTTAGTAGCTGTTGTTTTTTTTGGAATAGACAGCACTTCTTTATTCGTATTACACGCTAAGAACTGTAATGATATGATGAGTAAGTATATAAATTTCATTTATATAAAGATATAAAAAAAGCACCTGATTATTATCTTAATCAGGTGCTTTAAGTGTACAACCTTGTATACTTTAGGTTGAAATAAAAGTTATTTTATAATTATTTTTTTAGTTTGTTTTTTATTACCATTTTTAATACTAATAAAATACACACCAGATGCAACCCTACTATAATTTAAGGTTTCCTTAAATTTAAGTTTGTTATTTGAAAAAGTTTTTAGGTGTATTAAACGCCCTCTAAAATCAACAAGTTTAACTATAGTTCCCGTGTTATTCACTTTTGTGAATGAAAGGTTAACTAAGCCATTAGAAGGAATTGGGTATAAATTTAGATTTCCGAAAGAAAACTCATTAACACCTAAAGTACTATTGATATTAAAAT
Source organism: Kordia sp. (assembly GCA_002733415.1). Lineage (GTDB taxonomy): Bacteria > Bacteroidota > Bacteroidia > Flavobacteriales > Flavobacteriaceae. Next base: position 27,776 of record NVVR01000017.1, read on the forward strand.
TGGTTGCGTTTACATTGTAAAAAATATTATTTACACCAATAACCATAATTCTTGCCTGAGTAGTATTTCCAACACCAGGAACTGTTATTGATTGAGAACCATCATTCGGTGTACTTGCAAGTAAAACAGTAGGAAAAGTCAATCCACCATCTATTGATAATAGAATTTTTACGTTAGCGCAATTTACGGGAGCTACATTTGTACTAGCAACATTCCATGTAACTGTTTTTGTTTCTGCTCCATTCCAAGTAACGGCAGAATTTTGTGAACTTACAGTAAAAGGACCTGCAGTACCATTAACAGTAACAGTAGTATTTTCTCTAGCTGTTCTTCCTCCACCGGTATGATTATCTCTAACAGTTAACGCAAAGTTCATAGTTCTAGCTACAGATGGTATTACTTCCCATCCGTCTGTAGATGCTGTATTTCCGGTTAAAACTCTAGAGAGTACTGGTAAATATCTATTTGGAGAGGCCACGGGGCTCAATGATCTAAAAGTAGGCCCTCCAGTATTAGTACTTACTGGAGGTTGTGTAGCAGTAGCAGTATCTGTCTGTTCCCAACAATAAGTTAATGAGTCACCATTATCAGTATCATTACCGTTTCCTTGTAACACTAAAGGAGTAGATTTTGGTACGGTATAATTTGGAATAGCTGAAATGGTAGGCGCAGCATTATTGGCACTAGTTTCAACATCACAAGAATTACCAGATATTACAGCTAACATTTCTGCAATACTAACAGCATGAAAATGAGCATCACTATTACTTTGTACATTTGGAGCACAAATTCCAGCATATCCCATAATAGTGGAAGCGCTTCCTGGTTCTACTGAAGTTCCAGGGTTACTGTTACAAGGGTTATTTTGTGTATGGTTAGCACCAAATTGGTGTCCCATTTCATGAGCTACATAATCAATATCGTAAGGGTCTCCCATTGGAGAACCCGACCCTGTAATTCCTTGAGCTTTACTTCCATTAACACAAGGAACTCCTAATGCAGCTAAACCACCACCACCTGTACTAAAAGTATGGCCTATATCATAGTTAGCACTACCGATATTGGCATCACAAACAGTTTGACTTTGATCTATCAACGTTCCCGCATTATTGTTATCTAAATTATCTGTAGCAGCATTTAAAAAGATGATACTAGTATTATTAGCCACTATAACCATTCTAACAGCTACATCTTTTTCGTATACACCATTTACACGGGTCATAGTTGTATTCATAGCAGAAAGAATTGCTGCTTTTTTTACTGCATCAGTAGCAGAACCTGGGACACCTTGTTGGGTTAAATGAAATTGAGAGTATTCTCCAGTACAAGCTAAAGCCAATTTATATGTCCTTAAATTACCATCGTTGGAAGCTAATAATTGATTTGCCGTTAAAGTTTTTTGATTAGGACCATTTGTATTGTCAACTAAACAATTAAAAGAGTTTGCTAATTCGGGTAAACTAGTTTTAGTGTAAGCGATGTAATTTTGATTATCTTTAGTATACGGATCAATGAAAAACGTGCTGAAGTTTCCAGAACTAATCATTATATGTAATCCGTCTTTTGCTATACTAAACCTTGCTGATGCCGTAGGGTCATCAATTCCCTTTCCTATATAAGATTTTATAGAAGGAAATTGTATAGCTAATTCAGGTGCTAAGTTCGAAGATTCAGTTACATTAAATTTTTGAAATGTATTGTTTGGAGTAGGTAAAACAATTGTTTTTTTGTTGCCAGAAGTAAGGTTTACTAGTTCTGATTTTAAATCGTTTAAATTTAATTGATAAAGATCATATACATTAGGTAATGACTTTCTTAGGGTTTTTTCGGACTTTTCAATAGATTTTTTGGAAGTCGTTTTCCATGGATTCGATTGCGAAAATGTTGTTAAGGATAAGCTTAACAGCAAAAAAAAAGGGATAATTTTTTTCATAAAAATAATTTAATGATTGTTAATAGTATATACGTTATATCTTATGAACAAGTTAAACATAGAATACCCTAATGTATTTGCTAGATTTTTTTACGGTAATATGGAAAGCAAAATAGATATTACACAAAGTCATAGTGGTTTTTAAGTTATTGAAAACAGAGTTTTAGTATCCCGTAATACAGTTTTATACACTAGGAATTGTTAGTTTGTAATATAGTTAACAGCTGAGTTAATGTGAATATCTTCACCGGAATTAATTTGCGCAGTTGTTGGTAATAGTAATTCATCAGGAGTTATACCAATACCTTCAAATGATTGAAAAGTGTTATTATATTTTATTTCTATATCATGAGTTGAGACACGTGTTTTCCATTTTCCACTACCATTAATTAAAATTAGAATATCACTCCCTGCATATATTCCAAAAGTTTTATCGCCTATAGATTTTACATGCGTTTGTGTTTTCATAGCAGCTGTAAAATATTCTGCTGCACTTGCTGTTCCGTTAGCAGTTAATAAAGCCACTTTGTTAGTATATTGAAAGTTGCCAGAGCTTGTTATGTTATTGTCTTCCGGGAAAACACCAGCAATATATCCACCTTCTGCACGAGCATCAGGATAACCTTCAAATTCCTCAGTAGCCCAATTCCCTAAAGAAAAAATAGTACTACCTGTTGTGGTCTTAATTCGTTGTTTGATTAATTCAATTGGAGTTGAATTTGTAAAAAAGCGTCCAGCCAAATAGTAAGCAAACGGACCTTGCCCTCCACCGTTTGTGCGTACATCTACTATTATCCCTGATTTGTTTTGCAAAGTTGTTAAGGCTTCGTCTACAATAGCTTTAAAATTATTGAACTCGCTTTCATTTTCATTTATTGGCTCAAAGTTTTTAGCGTTGATATAACCAATGTTTGAATTTGCATTTAATGTTCCATAAGAAATATATGGATTGTTAGTACTACTAGCGGTAATGGTCACTTTACTTGGAGTATTATTTTCAATCATTTCTTGAATGGTTTCATTAAAGGGAGGCTCATAATAAGCTTCTTGACTATTATTATAGACTACATCTGTATGACCATCTTTAATGATAGTAGTCATAATGGTGGTAAATGTCCCCATTAATTGAGTGTCGGTAGTAGCACTCGTTATTTGCGGGTAATAGGTGTCGTAAACAGTTTGCCAATTAATGCTTTTCCTATGCATTAAAGGGTAATGTCTGTCATAAATATCCCAGAACTCTTGGAATACTTTTTGTTGTTCTGTAGTAGCTACTGTAATTGGGATACTTATAGAGCCATTATCATCATTACTACAAGAAGTAGCTATGCTAATGGTTAAAAATAATAAGAGGATTGATTTTAAAATATTTTTCATAATTTTTAATTTTTTTTATTCGATTATTTATATTTATTTTCACTTCGACAAGCTCAGTGTAACATCATTAATTTACAGGAACGGGAGACCAACGCGGTTCATATATATTTACAGCAGTATTTAACTGCTCTCCTGTATTACTGTTTTTGGTAGTTTTAGCAATACCTCCTTTGCGGTTTTCATCGCCAATTTCAAATACCATGTAATTTCCACCATTTGGAGAAAAGGAAGCACCTGAAACTTCGTTGTTAATACCAGTAATACTAATTTGTTTTATTGTAGTATCTGAGAAATCATAATACTCCAAACCAAGAAATGAAATTTTACTGTTATCAATACTCCAAATTGGTTGGTCTTTATTTTCTGATAGTAACGTATTATTACTTCCATCAGCTTTAATAGTGTATGCGTGTGTGTGTGATACATCATCTTCATCATAACGCCAGGTTTTGGTATAGGCTAAAACAGGGTTATTAGCATCGTGATTCCAACTCAGTTCTTCATACCAAAACTGATCGGTATTCGATGATGACTGAATAGCGGTTAAGTCACTCATTTCAATCTGATTTCCAGCAGTAATTTTACTTTCTACTGTATTCATAGCAACCGTATATAAATTGGCTGAAAATTGTGTTAGATTATCATTGTTATTACCAATGTTTGAGTTGCCTGTCATAACAGAAATAGCTAGGGTATTTCCATCTGGTGACACCCCTAAGCAACGAACATCCAATCCGAAATTAGTAAGCTTAGTGGCTATTTTGGTCTGTACATTTACGCGCCAAGCCTCCCAAGAAGTTTCGGAAGGTCCTTTAGCACTAGCATAGTATACATATATGGCATCTTGACTCCAAGATACATAACCAGAAATAGGGCTAGCATTTGCTAATTCTTCTACATTTGATCCATCGGGATTCATCATATAAATTTTTTCGGTATCGCCAAAAGCAATTTTGTAACCAGATAAATCAGTTGAAATTTGTTGCGATAAAGTAGTGCTGTTAGTAGAGCCATTAACAGTATTATTTGTCCCATCTGGAGCATCATCTTTACTACAAGACGATAAAGGATTAATAACAATTAATGTTATTAAAAATATTTTAAATAATGGATTCATGTTTTCGCTTTTATGATTAAAAAAAGCGCATACCAAATAGCCTTATGACTACTGAAGTATGCACTTAATATGCAGTTTGTTTTTGTTTATAATCCCAAGATCTTCTTCAGTGATGGATTATAAAAATGATTTTGTGGTTGCTGAGGTATTTCTTGTAGTAATACCCCACAATACTAAAAATAGTAAGCTAATTATTGCATATAAGTTCCATCAGGTAATACTGTAGGGAATTTATACTGCGGGTCAGTTAATAATCCATATACAACTGTATCAGTACTTTGTACTAAGGCATTAGTATTTAAATCCCATTCTTGAGAAATTTCTCCTAAACGATTTGCTTGTGCACCTAAAATAGAACTCATAGACCAATACATATATTCAGTAGTCATACAATCATAAGTACAAGTAGCATCATCGTAAGTGTACCAAGCACCATTTGGATATGGATTAGGAATAGTAGTAAAGTTTCCTCCTCTAGCTATATCCATAGCATTACTTAAAGATGTTCCAGCTCCTTCACCAAAAACAGCAGGGTACGCACTAGCATAACCTGCATGAGTAATAATATGCCATACTTCTTCTAAAGCGGCATCAAATTGTCCTATATGACCGTTAGTGTGCCAAACAGGAATTGTTTCGTCATTTCCTAAATCTTGCCCTTCAGCATTATCAGGCATACTAACAGTGTTTTGATCGGATTCTGATTTCCACATAAACATAAAAGCATTGTTTGCTAACATTGCATCTATAACTGCTTGATTATCGATAGTTCCATCCTCGTCATTATCTAAATATTGCGCCATTAAGTTTGCAGCATGTAATAGTTTAGAATCATCCACCGTTTCAACTGCATATATTGGTATGCCAAACACAATAACTTTTCTGTTTAAGCCAGTAAAATCAGCATCAGTATTTGCAACAATGGTAAAGTTGGGGTCTGTTCCTGGACTAATTACTCCAGTAGCGATAGTAGTAGTTGAAGGTGTAGGGGTTATTACAGAATCATCTTTGGAACATGAGGCGCAGCTAAATAATGTTACTACCATTATTAAGCTTAATAGTTTAAAATAATTTTTCATTTGAAATGGGTTTTAAAAGGTTATACATTTAAAGAAACGCCGAAAATGAATTTCCCCTATGTTTTTTTGCTTTTTAGAGTCCGACTGCTTCCAAATAGACTTCTTAAACGATGTTTTACTCTATAACAGTACTCTTAGCTTCAACAGTAAAGTTTCCTAAAGCAATTGAATTGGCACTTATATTTGTGATATTACCTAGTAAATTAATTGGAGGAGAAGCAAATAATTGACTCGGATCTCCAGATTCATCTCCTTCAAACGCTTCTATTTGCAAACTCTGATTTAAGTAAAATTGATAAGAGCTAAAGTTGATATTACTAAACGAAACCCTCACTTCATCATATTCAAAATCAAACTCATCTTCCTCGTCTTCATCTTGATATTTAAATAAATCGATATCTACTGAGGCTTCAGAGTTTCCATTAAAAACCACGTCATTTGATAACGAAGAGTTGTTTGAAACGAACTGACCGTTAAAGTATAATTCAATATTAAACTTATAATAATTAGTGTCATTTGCTGGGTCATTGAAATTTATAGTTGCTATATCATCTGCACTAGCACTTGGTTCAATACTGATAATTGGTACAATAGGTTTTAGTAATTCTTCTTTTGAATTGAAAACAGTACCATCAGCTAATATTATTTCAATCCAATAAAAATGACCAATTACTGTATTTATGCTACTTGTTGAGGTATATACTCCATTAGTAATTGAAAAGCTATCGGTAACTAAACTAGTAGTTCCCATATTATTTTTAGTATACAATTGTACCATAGCATTGTTAATTGGGTTATGAGTTGCCGTACTATTTAAAGGTACTGATTGTTGAATGTTTATAACAACAGGAGTATTGTCAGTACTGATATTTCCATAAATTATCGTTGTTGGTTGATAGGGTACATCAACACTAATTTCCTTAGTACAGCTGTATAATACAAGTAATAAAACAGTTGATATAGTGGTTTTTATAGTATAAGTCATGATATTAAAATTTAAAATTATAGGTAATAAAAGGGATGGGAGCACCAATTACAGAATATTGAAAGGTTTTTAATTGGTTGTTTTTTAGTTTTGAATATACCGAAAAGGCATTTTTGTGCGAATAGACATTATACACTCCAAACACCCAATTCCCACTCCAGTTCCTAGTCGGTTTTTTTATTGGTGTATATGTAAATGAAAGGTCTAAACGATGTGTAGCTTTTAACCTGAAGGCATTTCTGTTAGAATAAGTAAAATGTTGATTTCCATTAGCTATAAACTTACCAGTAGCGTAAGTAGTTGGTCTACCAGTTTGATACGTGAAAAACCCACTAATACTCCACTTTTTATTTAAAGCATAATTAGTAGTAAGGTTAAACATGTGAGGTCTATCATAATTAGAAGGATAATATTCACCGTTATTGATGTTTTCAGATTTAAAATTAGTGATGGTTTTTCTTTTGGTTTCTGAATAGGTGTAATTTACATTCCCTGTAAGTTTACCTTTAGTTTTATAGGCTCCTAACTCAATACCATAAGAATATCCATTTGCAGATAATAATTGTGTTTCAAGATTGTCGTTTAAAAATAAATCAGCTCCATTTTTATATTCTACTAAGTTTTTAAAATTTTTAGCATAACCTTCAACTGAAAAATTGTAATTGTTTTCAGGAGTATCATAAGCATATCCTACAGAAATTTGATTTACTTCTAATGGTTTTACATGATATCCCGCCGGTTTCCAAATATCAAAAGGAAGGGTAGCGTATGAATTAGAAATTAGATGTACGTACTGAAACATTCTATTGTACCCAAGTTTTATTGCTTTCCGATTATTTAAGTCATATTTAAAAGAAATTCTTGGTTCAAAACCACTATAAGTTTTAGAAAACTGATTGCTTTTGTACTGTTTAGTTCCAGTAATACTACTTACGGTTTGTGGAATGGTAGGGTCATAAAAAGAAACTTTATTAGCTCCTAAATTTCCGAACCAAGAGTATCTTACCCCAGCATTCATGGAAAATTTATTCCATTTTTTATTATAAGATATATACGGAGCTAGTTCTAACCCTTTTTCAGTTTGGAATTTTACAGTATTAATCCCCTCAGTTTCATTTCCAGATATTTTAGCAGGAGTGAAACGATATAAGGTACTATTAAAACCGAATCGAATTTTAGTATCTGCGTTTTGATAGTAGGTAAAATCGGGTTTTATAATCCAGTTTTCTATGGAAGACTTCCATTTGAAATTACTTGCCGATCCTGCAGGACCTCCACCACTATTTTTAGATGATAATACATAATTGTATTGACTAAAAATACCAGAAACATTCATGAACAATTTGTCAAAAAAAATATGATTCCAACGTAATGTTGTAGTTGCGTTTTTCCATCTAAAATCAATTTCTTCGGATGATTTTTTGGTTTGTGTGCTATTTGGATCATCACTTTCTACTTCATTCTCAAATTTTAACTTCATCACATCAGCGCCAAAATAACCAGAAACAAATAATTTGTTATTATCATTGATTTTCCATGATAATTTAGAATTCAAATCGTAAAAGTATACTTTGTTTTTTTTGAGTGATTTAAATAGCGGGAAAAATAAATCGAAATATGATCTACGTCCAGAAACTAGAAAGCTAAGGTTATCTTTTTTTATTGGTCCTTCAAGAGTTAACCTTGAAAACAGCAGCCCAATACCACCTTCTCCTTTAAATTTTTTAGAATTCCCTTCTCGTTGCCTGATGTCTAAAACGGAAGATGCCCTTCCACCAAATCTGGCAGGAATCCCTCCTTTATAGAGTTGCATATCTTTTATAGCATCGGTATTAAAAATAGAGAAAAACCCCCAAACATGTGATGAATTATAAATAGGCGCCTCATCTAATAAAATTAAATTCTGATCAATATTTCCACCACGGACATTAAAACCAGAAGCTCCTTCACCAACAGTACTTACACCTGGTTGCGTAAGTATAGCTCTAGTAACATCCGGCTCTCCTAGCAGTGCAGGTAACTGTTTGATGTCCTTTGGTTTTAAATTGATAGACCCAGCAATTACCTGCTTGGTTTGGCTTTTGGAAGTATTGTTGGTGGTGATAACAACTTCTTCTAGCTCATTGTCTGTAGCTGCCAATTCTAGGTTGATTTTCTGATTCGCTTGCAAGTCTATTTCTTGAATAACATCTTGATATCCTAAGTAAGAAATTACAATAGTGTGTTTTCCTTTTGGGAGTGTTAAGGAATAGAACCCGTATTCATTAGTTATGGCTCCTTTACCAGATTCTTTAGAGTAAATTGTAGCTCCAAGTAAGGTTTCTCCTGATGCTTGATCTCCAATCGTACCACTTATACTATGGTTTTGAGCAAATGAATGACCAAAAAGTAGTAGTAGGTAACTTAATAGTAGGTTTTTCATAGGTTTGTTTTTATTGTGTTTATATCTAAAACACATCAATAAGATCTTTCCCTATGAATGAATTGTTAAAAAAGTCCTACTGCTTCTACTCGGACATTTTTATACTTATTTCGTACTGCTTAGGTGTCATACCTTCAAGCTTTTTAAAAGTGCTGTAAAAGGTTGACTTTGAGGAAAAACCGGATTCATGAGCTAATCCTAACAAGCTTAATTGTGCAGCTTTAGGTGATTGGATAAGTTTTTTAAACTCTGCAACTCTAAAGGAATTGATAAGTTGATAAAAACTAGTTTTAGTGTTGATTATTCTTGACAATTCTTTCTCTTTGATCTCTAAATCAATAGCTAAGGTTCTTAAGTTTAAACCGGGATTTGTGTATAGTTTTTTAGCAATGATTTCTTCTTTAATTTTAGTGAATTCTAATTCATCTTTTTCATTGAATACAGAATTTTCTGAAGGATCAATATTAACCTCCTCTATAACTTCAGGAGTACTAATTTCTTTATAAAGTGTTTGATTAAAAATTTCTGGCTGTGCCATTCCTTTATAGCCAATCCAATAAATTAATGCACAGGTAGCAATTGTAGAAATTAGGGCAAATATTTCGGGTAAATCTTGATTAAATAACCCAACAATATCTTCTGTTATCCATAATACGTAAAACCCTAAATAGATGTATAAAATGGTTTTTATCCATGATAAGGTTTTCAGCTCCAATTCCGAGTAATAGTTTATTACATTTTTTTGATGTTTAAATAACATATTGAAAACATATAGTATGATTGAAATATTGAAGATGTAGTCGATCATTCGAAGCAATAAAAAATCAAACTCTCCAATTATAGCTGGAATTAAAATGGTTAAAACAAGTCCAATAACCAGTAATATCCAGGACTTTTTAAGGACGCAACCATAAATATTATATTGTACATAAAATAGTAAAAACACTAAACTTGGTAGGCTAACTAATGATGATATTTCAATTGAAAAAGTATTGTAATCTGTTACAGTAGCACAAAAAACTTGAAAAACTTCTAGTCCTAAACTGAACAGAAACAATCCTAAATAAATATTAGCTTTAGGTGATTTAAACAAAAAAAGCAACCCTAATACAAAGGCGGTTGTAAACGCTAGTAAATCAAAAATTTGAAAAAGCTCTAAGGTGATTTGCATGTATAAGGATAAAATCGATGTTCTCGATGCAAGCATACGAGGTATAGGTTTAACAATATTGTTTTTCAACCAAGGAAAGCCTTGGAAATTAATCTCACTAGTGGGTTTAAAGTTTATAAATTTAAGAAAATGAACTGATAAAGGTTAAAAAAGAAACACTATTTTAGCAACCATATCGTTGTAAGATAACCATACTGAACTATCATGATTTTAAAATATATAAAAATAAGTTTCTTTTTTTTAGGAGCAATTGCTTTTGCTCAAGAAGAAATTACCGATACAACTTCAATAAAAAGTAAAATAGCTGACAGTGTAAAAACTCAGATAAACATTGTAATAAAGGATACATTACAAGTTAAGAGAGATACAATATTAGTGGTAAAGAATAGTATTCTGAAGAGTGATTCTAATAGTGCACTTAAGTTAAAGGATACCATTAAAAAAGATTCTTTACAACTAGCTTTTTTGAAATTAAAAAGCGCGATTAAAGAGAGACCAGATTATGCCTATGCAAGTAAAGTTGATAGTTTATGGTTAAAAGAATTGTATAGTAATGATTTGTATGATTCAATCCATCATATTAGAAAAAATGTAACAGCGGATACGATTTACTACCCAGAATTATCTAAAGACACCTTAATAGCTCGGTTAAAACGATTGAACGATAGGACTCCTTTTAATATAGAGTACAACCCTATTTTAGAAAGTGTTATCAAACGTTTTTTAAAGAATCGACAACATACTTTAGAGCGATTAATGGCTTTAAGTACGTATTACTTCCCTCATTTCGAAAAGGAGTTAGACGCACACAACATGCCGTTGGAATTAAAATATTTGGCAATTGTTGAATCTGCTTTAAATCCAAGAGCAAAGTCTAGGGTAGGTGCAACAGGCTTATGGCAATTTATGTATGCAACAGGGAAAGAGCATGGTTTGAATGTAAATTCATATGTTGATGAACGCAGTGATTTAGACAAATCAACTAAAGCGGCATGTGAGTACTTAACTCGTGTATACAATCGATTTAAAGATTGGGATTTAGCCTTAGCATCTTACAACTCAGGTCCTGGAAATGTATCGAAAGCGATCCGTCGTTCAGGAGGAAACAAAAATTATTGGAATATACGTTCGTTTTTACCTCGAGAAACGGCAGGTTATGTGCCTATTTTTCAAGCCACCATGTATGTGTTTGAATTTGCGAAGGAACATAATTTAAGACCACAAATGCCAAAATATCAATATTTTGAAGTGGATACCATTCGTGTAAAAAAGAAAATTTCTTTGAAACATGTTTCTGAATTATTAGGCATAACAATGGAGGATCTTCAGTTTATGAATCCTTCATACAAATTAGATATTATCCCAGTTATAAAAGGAGAAAACTATGTATTGCGATTGCCTAAAACACATATCGGGAAATTTGTAACTCATGAAGAAGCTATTTATGCATATGCCAATAAAGATTTTAATAAACGTGAAAAGCCGTTACCTGAATTAGTAAAAACATCAAATAGAATTAGATATAGAGTTCGTTCAGGAGATTTTTTAGGTAAAATAGCTAAAAGATATGGCGTAAGAGTAAGTTCCATAAAACGATGGAATGGTTTGCGATCAAATAGGTTGAAAATTGGACAGCGTTTAATTATTTATCCTAGGTATCCACAAAAAGTGGTGTCTAAAAAAGCGATAAAAAAATCATCTAAGAAGTCCTCTTCAAAAATGAAGACAACAGGAAGATATACTGTGAGACAAGGAGATACGTTGTATGGTATTGCTAAAAAATATTCAGGAGTATCTGCCGATAATATTAAAACATATAATAACCTATCTAACTCAGGTTTAAAACCAGGAATGATTTTAAAAATACCAAAAGGTTAACCCACTTGTGAGGTTTACTATTAAACTAAAGTTTAATACAAGAGACTATTTTTAGTAAACTTCCCTCAAGGGATTGTTTTGGTATAAAGTTTGAGAGTATAAAAAGAAAATAAATCAACACAGAAACATGTCATATAAAAGCATTCTTATCCTAGTACTCTCGTTATTTCTTTTTTCATGTAAAGAAGATACTAAAAAAGAGAAACGTTATTTACCTTCATCCGGAGGAACAACAAATATATTAACTATTGTGTCTGACGACTCTTTATGGAATGGAGCTGTTGGAGATGCTACAAGAGCTATTTTTGCAGCACCAGTTTATGGGTTGCCTCAAGAGGAACCTATTTTTACTTTAAAGCAAATGAAACCGAAAGCATTTCATGATTTTGTTAAAAAAAGTAGAACTTTTGTGGAGTTAAAAAAAGGCACTCCTAAAGGAATTAAGTTTATAAAGGACGTATATGCCACACCTCAATTAGGGATTGTAATTTCAGGAAAAAATAATGAAGAATTAATAAGTGTTTTAACAGAAAACGCCACATTAATGACTGATAAAATTAAATTGGTTGAGGTTACTCATAAAGTAAAAGAAATGGCAAAAAACCGATTGGATATTAAGGAGGTTTCGGACACATTTGGGATAGACTTAACAGTATTGTTTAGTTATAGAATAGCGAAGAAAACGGATGATTTTGTATGGCTACGTAAAGAGATTAAAAATGGCGACATGAATTTAATGATTTATGAAGTGCCTTACGGAACAATTAAAAACGACAGTTTAGCAATTAATAATATTGTGAAATTACGTGATTCAATAGGAAAAACACATGTACCTGGCCCAGTTAAAAATTCCTATATGATAACAGAGAAACACTTTTCTCCATACTTAGGAACAACAATAATAAATGGTAAAACTGCTTTAGAAACCCGTGGAGTTTGGGATGTGAAAAATGATTATATGGCAGGGCCATTTATCAACTATATTTTTGACGACAAAAAAAACAACCGCCAATTGGTATTAGAAGGGTTTACTTATGCGCCTCAAATTGCTAAAAGAGACTATATGTTTGAACTAGAATCGATAATTAGATCTATTAAAATAAAATAATTTAATGTGTTAATTCAGCATTCTGAGTTCCTTTTAAAAGATTAGATAGATTCATCATCATATTTTTTTCTAAGGCATCATATTCACCATCACACATGAATAATAATTCAATTTCATAAAGTAGTAAGTCTACTTCATTATTATTGAATTTATGTTTATTAGTGTATGCTAAAATTTTCTGTAAACTCTGATAGTCATTATCTTTAGTTAATTCCTTCAAAATATTGTCATAAATGTTATTATCCACTTTTGAGAGAATTAAATCCTTTTCTTCATCATCAAAAAAATAATCAGCATGTGCGGAATATAATAAGGTGTAAGCTAAAAATTCATCATTTGTCCAATGTTGTGCAGGTTGTTTCATAAAATATAAGTTAAGAGTGTGAAAAAATTAGAAGTAAAATCGGGGTGCTACAAGTTACTGATTTTTAATGAGATACAAAAGAGGCTTGGGAGTAAAAAAATAAAATTAAGTTGACATCCTTTCAGGTTTTAAGTCACAAAATCACTCTGCTAAAGCTAATTTTTATAGTATTTACTGGTAAAATTGGCACAGGTAAATGAACATGACAATTTAAAAAAAGGTCAAAACAGGAAGCATATAGAAGTAATATCCATTAATACTACAGCTTCATTACAAGGAATAGATTATTCAGCTGATTTAAAATTATAGGAAATACTATTTTTGATTCCGTAACGATTACGGACACGTCTTTTTTAGAAATCAAAATCACCAATAAGTAACAGATACAATCGGAATATTCGATGATCAAAAAAAGGCAAAAGGCGTTACCCACGCATTATTTAAGGTTGAATAATTTTTAAATTTTAATGTGTTAACTCAGTCTTATTTTTGTTTTTTAAAAGATTAGATAGATTCATCATCATATTTTTTTCTAAAATGTCGTAGTCTCCATCACACATAAACAATAGTTTAATGTCATATAATAAGCGATCGACTCTATCATTACTGTACTTGTGTTCTTGAGTGTACGCTAAAATTTTCTGTAAACTCTGGTAATCATTGTCTTTCGATAATTCCCGAAGAATATTTTCATAAATAGCGTAATCAACTTTTGAGAGAATTAAGTCTTTTTCCTCATTATCAAAAAAGTAATCTACATGTGCTGAATACAATAGCGTATATGCTAAAAATTCATCATTGGTCCAATGTTGTATAGACTGTTTCATAGGGATGTGATTTAAAGGTTAGGAGTAGTACTAAGTTACTGATTTTTAATGAAATAATAAAGGCATTTGCAGTTAAAAAACATTTTAAAACATATAAAAAGCCTTATCAATTAGACAAGGCTTTTTATATTATGATTGTAGTAAAACTAATTAATTAAACGTGTTTTCCTTTTTCCCAACCGTGTTTTCCTAAGTATTGATTTCCTGATTCAATAGCGCCTTCCTCAATAGAAGTCCCCATAGAATCATTCCATCTGTTTAAGTACCCAAATAAAGAAATTACTCCAAGCATCTCAACAATATCACCTTCATCCCAATATTTATGGAGTTCATTCTGAATAGATTCATCTACAGCATTAGGAACAATTGAAGCAGCCAATGAAAAATCTAAGGCGGCACGTTCAGCAGCTGAAAAAGCAGGATGGGTTTTATATTCCCAAATATTATCTAATTGTTCTTGTTCTGCACCGTAACGTTCAGCAGCTCTAATGGCATGTGCCTGACAGTATCTACAACCAGTAGCGTTACTTGAAACCCATGCAATCATACGTTTTAAAGCTGAAGTAACCTTACCTTCATTTGCCATAACCGCTTTGTTTAAGTTGATAAAAGCTTTTGAAATGGCTGGTCTGCGTTGCATTGTCAATACAGAATTAGGACAGAACCCCAATGTTTCATTAAAAAAAGCAGCTAACTTTTGAGTTTCCGAGTCGTGATCGGCAGATAATGGCGTTACTAAAGGCATGTATGTTGTTTTTAAGTTAAATTATAATATCATTCTCGCGTAGGCGGGAATTTGGTTGACTAAAATACATTTTCTATTTGTATTTTGAATTCGAGTACAGTCTTTAATTATAGAGATTCCTTACATTTACACATACAGTTTATAAAAATTAATTTAATGGATAAGAATATAGTAAAAACCTATTGGAAAGGTGAAATGACTTTTGACGCAACTAATCCGGGAGGGAACTTAGTAATGGATGCTTCAAAAGAAATAGGAGGGAACGATAATGGATTGCGTCCTAAAGCAATGATGTTAGCTTCTTTGGCTGGTTGTTCAGGGATTGATATTGCTATGTTGGTAAAGAAAATGAAGGTAGAAATAGATACTTTTGATATTGAAATTGAGGCAGAATTAACTGATGAGCATCCTAGATTTTATCATAAAGTTCATTGTGTGTATAATTTTTACGGGACTGATTTAAACGAAAAGAAAATTAAAAAAATTATTGACTTATCAGTGGATAAATACTGCGGTGTGATGGAAATGTTTCGTCAGTTTGCAGAAGTGACCATTGCGGTTAAATATCATAATTCGTAAAAATGTCTGCAGAAAACTATTTAGAACTTAATAAAGAGTCGTGGAATAAGAGAACCGCACATCATATTACATCTGATTTCTATGCAATGGGTGATTTTAAAGCAGGGAAGACCTCTTTAATGGATATTGAGTTAGGATTGCTAGGAGATATAAAGGGCAAGCGTATTTTGCATTTACAATGTCATTTTGGACAGGATAGTTTGTCATTAGCAAGAATGGGTGCAAAAGTAACCGGTATTGATTTGTCTGACAAGGCCATTGAAACTGCAAAGGAATTAAATACAGAATTGAACTTAGATGCAGAGTTTATCGTTTCAGATGTATATGACCTACCGAATAATTTACAAGGTGAATTTGATATTGTATATACTTCATATGGAACCATTGGTTGGTTACCTGATATGAATAAATGGGGAAGTGTAATCAATCATTTTCTAAAACCAAAAGGGAAGTTCGTATTTGTAGAATTTCACCCAAATGTATGGATGTATGATGATGATTTTACGCATGTGAAATACAATTATTTTAAGGACGACGCTATTATAGAAGAGGAGGAAGGTACTTATGCGGATAAAGAAGCAGATATAAAGTCTAAAGAAGTAAGTTGGAATCACGGATTGAGTGAAGTAATATCTGGTTTATTAAATAACGGTTTAATTATAAGTAATTTCAAAGAGTATAATTATTCTCCTTATGATTGTTTTTCACATACTGAAAAAATAGGCGACAGGAAATATCAAATAAAAGCTTTTGGAAACAAAATGCCGCTTTGTTATTCAATAGTTGCGAGTAAGTAAAGTTCTCGAGTGAAATATTGTTTCCATTTCATTACAACTATATTTCACTCGAACTAACGTTTGTATTATAATTATAAGAGAGAAGGTTAAAAAATAATATTACTCGTCAGTTCGGGTGGTTTTTCGAAGAGAAACGTAGAAATTTTTATTCTATTTACATTGAATAAGGTGGTGTTTTATCAAGGAATCGTCAGTTCGAGTGATTTTTCGAAGAGTAGCGTAGAATCCCGATAGCTATTGGGAGTATCGAGAACTAGTTTAGTAATTGAAAAGCTATTGCATGAAACAATCATTTGTTTACATATTAAAATGTTCGGATAATACATATTATACAGGTGTTTCTTCAAATATTGAAGAAAGAATACTACAACATGAAATGGGATTCTATAAGGAGAGTTATACTTATAAAAGAAGGCCAGTGGAGTTAGTTTATTATGCAGAATTCACGAATATTGAATTAGCTATTGAACAAGAAAAGCAAATTAAGAAATGGTCTAAAGCCAAAAAAGAAGCTTTAATTAATAATGAGTTTGAAAAATTACCGAACTTAGCTAAGAAGAAGTTTTAGTTAGAGTTCTCGATACAAAATATAGTTTTCATTGCATTACACCTATATTTCACTCGAACTGACGTGATAATAAGTGTATTCATGACTTTTTTTAAATAATAATAAACACCGTCAGTTCGAGTGGTTTTCGTAGAGTAACGAAGAAAATTGTATCGAGATCAGGCACATTAAATAACACCATGCGTTGGACCATAAAACCAAAACCAGATTCGAATAAAATTGCTCATTTACAAGAAGTTTTAGGCGTAAATGAAATTATTGCTACGCTTTTGGCGCAACGCGGTATTGAAACATTTGAGCAAGCAAAAGCATTTTTCAGACCATCATTAACGGAGTTGCATGATCCATTCTTAATGAAAGATATGGATACAGCAGTAGCGCGAATAGAACATGCAATTGCCACTAATGAAAATATCATGGTTTTTGGTGATTATGATGTTGATGGTACCACTGCAGTTTCCTTAGTAGCCTCTTATTTAAAAACGTACTACGATAATGTAGCTACTTATATTCCGGATCGTTATGCAGAAGGATACGGGGTTTCTTATATGGGTATTGATTATGCAGAGGATAATGATATTTCGTTAATTATAGCATTGGACTGTGGTATAAAAGCGTTAGATAAAGTGGCTTATGCAAAGGAAAAAGGAATAGATTTTATTATTTGTGACCATCACCGTCCAGGAAAGGAATTACCAAATGCAGTTGCTGTTTTAGATCCTAAACGAAGTGATTGCACCTATCCGTATGATGAATTAAGCGGTTGTGGAGTGGGGTTCAAACTCATACAAGCACTTGGGGTATACAGAAACGAAACTATTGATGATTTCATTCCGTATTTGGATTTAGTAGCTACCAGTATAGCAGCTGATATTGTTCCGATAACAGGGGAAAACAGAATTTTAGCACATTACGGACTTAGAGTTATCAATGAAAGTCCACGTCCAGGAATAAGAGCATTTACACAAAATGCAAAAAAGAAGGAGTTATCCATCACAGATGTGGTGTTTCAAATAGCACCTAAAATCAATGCAGCAGGACGCATCAAACATGGTATTCATGCCGTGAGTTTATTGTCGGAATTAGACTATACCACGGCAATACAGTATGCTACTGAAATTGAGACATATAATACCGAACGAAAAGAGTTAGACAAGCAAATTACTAAAGAAGCTCTACAACAAATTAAGGTAAATAAGGAAGAAGAGGGGTTTACCTCTGTGGTATATGACCCAACTTGGCATAAAGGAGTTATTGGTATTGTGGCTTCTAGATTGATAGAAAACTACTATCGACCTACTTTAGTATTTACAAAAAGTGGTGATAAATTAGCAGCTTCAGCACGTTCTGTAAAAGGTTTTGATGTATACAATGCCTTAGAGCATTGTGCTGAATATATCGAGCAATTTGGAGGGCATATGTATGCTGCTGGGTTGACATTATTACCTGAGAATTATGATAAATTTAAAGCGAAGTTTGAAGAGGTAGTTTCAAGTACAATCGATAAGCGATTGTTAACTCCAGAAATCTCCATCGATTTAAAAATATCCTTACATGATCTTGATGCTAAATTAATGAGGGTATTAAAGCAAATTGGTCCGTTTGGTCCTCAAAATATGCACCCGATTTTTATGTCAGAAAATATGCAGGACACAGGTTATGGTAAATGTGTGGGAGAAGACGACAAACATTTGAGGTTTACAGCCAAAGAAGCGAATTCAAATGCTATCGTGGGTATTGGCTTTGGTTTAGGAGATAAACTGAGTAGCATTACCAATAAAAAACCATTCAGCACTGCTTATGTATTAGATGAAAATGAATGGCAAGGAAATGTGAGTTTGCAATTGATGGTGAAGGATATTAAATGAGGTTGTTTGTTTTAAACAACCTCAAAATAAAGTAAAAATTAAAGACTGATTTCAATTTTTACAGTAATATCTTCCCATACTTTTTGCTGATGATATTCTCCGCAAACTGTAGCAAACCCATCATAAGCACTTTGCCAGTTAAACAAGTTCATGTCTGGAACTGATCCGTTTAAAATTAATTTATTCTCCTCTAACGTAATATCAAATTCTACTTGTTGCTCTATACCGTTCATAGAAAAAGTAATTAATGCTTTTTGTACTGTATAGCTATTTACTATACCCACAATTTCCGGCGTGAATAAAGAAAAGAAGTATGCAGTATTTTGAGTTTTCTCATCATTACCTCCTACATTGACAGAAGTTGTATTAATAGTTACTGTAGCATTCTCTAGAATATCAATAGGATTTGAATACTCATTGTTAAGGATGTAATCTATTCCGCCAAAAGTACCACTTACTGAGGCTCTGTTATTAAAGTCAGGAAATTTATAAGCAGTCCAAGTAACAACAAATTTTTCCGTTTCAATATTATTTAAGGCATTGTAAAAATCTTCAAAAACTAATTTTTCTTCAGGGGTTAATATAGAAGCGTCTGCAGGAGGCATTATTGTATTTGAAGTTGAATAAATACGTGCCATCATTTCACTTATAGCAGATTTTGTTTTTTCATATGTATTATATCTATTAGTTCCTTCAAGATGATAATCATGGCACGAAATACACTTATTATTTATAATAGTTTTCAGCTTTGAATTATACACTATTTTTGCTGTAGCATCATTACTAACATATAGTTCTTCTGCGCTTTCAGACGTGCAGCTATTAATTAATAGATATAAGGTTGATAGTGAAAAAAAAAAAATTATTTTATTAAATGACATCTTGTTAAACTTATTTCATTAAACATTTCATCAAAACCACTATACATACCTTTTATGGTAATGTGGCTTCCAGTTTTGATGTTATTATTAGTGTTTTTTAATTCACATTTAACACCGTCATTTAAAATAACAATGATACTTTTATTGCTTTTTTCAATTAAGGTTACTTTACCTGATACTTCAATAATTTTGGTTACTAAATCATCGGAAGTTATTTTATTAGTATTGAAGTTATTGATTAGTGTATTTGCTATATAACTGATATCAGCATCACTATCCAGAATGTTTTTATGTGGTTTATTATATAGATAAGTGGCATATAAAACTGCAACCAAAACGATACCAGGTATAATTAAGAGTATTTTTTTTTTCATAATTTTTTATAATTTGTTTCAATTGAAACAGCCACATCTTGAGCTATTTTATCTTTTACTAAAGATGGTATTTCAATATTATATTCTTCTAAGTTTAATTTGAAATTTGACAGAAATGAGATGGTATTGTCATCATTTACTCTTATATCTGCTATTACTGTTAGTGGTTTTGTTACTCCATGAAAAGTCATATTTCCATTAATGACAATATCTTTATAAATATTAGGAGTTTTAAAGTCGATTTCATTTGTAAATACCCCTTTAAATTTAGCAGCTGGATATTTGTCAGAGTTTACATATTTTTCATTAAAATGGTCTTCCATTAGTGCTTTTTCAAACTTAAATGATTTTAATAATACATTAAATGCAATAATTTTTTTTCTAATTAAAAGTATACTTGCAGCTTGATTATTTTCAGCATAAAATGACTCTATCATTGTTTTCGATTGAAAAATAACTTTCCCTGTTCTAGTGGTTAGTTTTTCTTGAGCAATACTCAAGTTTATTGCTGAAAAAGCGATAAAAAATAAAATTAATTTTTTCATAATTGAAGTTTTAAATATTTGATTAGTGTTGGTTTATAAACTAAATTCTCTTAAAATGCTAAATCCAAAGTTGATGTCCCTTTTGAAGAAATCACCACTTTGATTGATGGCAAATTTTCCTGGGTGTAAAGCAAAAGCATCGGTAAAAAATAACTGAAATACATGCCCCCCTGTTTCAATATCTAAGCCAATTGAAAAGGAGTTTTTCTTTATATCATAGCTATCAAAAGTTGGTAAAGCATAAAAGTATTCTATGTTAACAGACATTGACCTAGAAAATAAATAACGACCACCTATACCTATAGTATATACATTATTTGGTTCATCACTATTATCAGTTAAATTTCGATGTATCCATGTTGGTGATAATAAAAGAGAAAGTTTTTCGTTAAATTTTCTACTTACTAATACTTGGTTTACATAGTCTAAACGCCCATTAAAATATTCGTCTCTTTCTTTTGGAGTATATTTTCTCGACTTGTAATCTATACCCAAAAAATAAGATAAGGATATCGGAAACGGTTTGTCACCTTGTCTTTGACGATATAGGCTTAATTTAACGCTGCCAGAATATGTTTTATCGGGTTTATTTGATCTTGCTAGACCTAATTGAATATGATCTTTTAACCCATATTCAAAACTCATATGCATGTTATTGATATGATCCATTCCAAAAAAATTATCAATACCTTTTATTTTTCCAAATACATGAGAAATCCTCATATGTAATTGGTTGGCTTTAACGCGTTCAGTTGATTGCCCAAGCATAAGTCTTGAGGACTTAAATGTTGCGTTAACTTCACTCTCCGCTTTTATAGTTAGCTTGTCAAGTTCTCCAAATAAATCCTCTTCTTCTTGTGAAAATAAAGCTAATGGAGCTAGACATATCACTACTAATTTTCTGTACATTTAATAACTATTATTATTTATAATGAATAAAAATAACGGTAAATATAGTAATGTTTACATATGTTTTAAACTATTTTTAAGTCGCTAAAAATTAATTTATCATCTGTTTTAATATAACTGTCTGTACTTAAGTTGTTTCTTTCTTTAGAATTAAAAGTATTTTATCCTTATTTAGAATAATTAAAAATAAAAAGTATATTTGTGTAGTTAAAATAATACAAATGCAAGATATTTATAGAATATACCACAATAGCATAGGGATTTCTTTTCAATGGAAAAGAGACCTTAATAACGGAAAGACTGATATCATACAGTTGGTATTTGGAAATACAGGTTTTTATTTAACGCATACCGAAATAAAAGAGTTTTACAATAAAGTAACAGTTGCACATCAATTAAAGCAATGTGAAGGGTGTACCAAACAGAATAAATGCAATAGTTATTTGTTGCAAACACCAAGTGAAAAAGTAGATTTATCGGTATCTGAAGAGGAGTTAAAACTAATTACCGATTTAATAAAGGGAACATTATTTCAGATAGAACTAAATGGGTACATTAATGAAATCTGTAAAAATTAGATTACAAACTACTAAAAAGGTGCAAGTAAGGAATTCAGTCATTTCTATGATAAGAGAAATCACACACTAAGAATAACATGTGCTTACTGATATGAAATTTCTCCTATCGTAGAAATGAAGTTTGTATTTTTAATACTCTTTTAACTCCAATAACTCTCCATCAAATTTACCATAAGTATAATAACCAATCCAATCCCCAAGATTGATGTATTGTGAGTTTTTTGCAATGTCTATAGTCATTGGTAAATGACGGTGTCCAAACACAAAATAATCGTAGTGTTTGTTTTCTTGTTTACGTTTGCAATACTGTACTAACCATTCATCATCTTCGCCTAAAAACTGTGCGTCTTCATCACCAGAAATTAATTTATTTTTAACCGACATGTATTGTGCAAGTTTCACCCCTAAATCAGGGTGTAACCATCGGAAAAACCATTTTGAAACAGGGTTAGTAAACACTTTTTTCATGCGTTTATACCCTTTGTCTCCAGGTCCTAATCCATCACCATGGCCAATTAGGAAGGTTTTATTATTTAGTATAAATTCTTGCGGTTTATGAAAAACAGGGATGTTCAATTCTTTTTCAAAGTAATCATCCATCCATAAGTCATGATTTCCAACAAAAAAGTAAATAGGTATTCCACTATCACGTATTTCAGCAAGTTTCCCTAAAGTACGTACAAAGCCTTTTGGGACTACGGTTTTGTATTCAAACCAGAAGTCAAATAAGTCGCCTAATAAAAATATCGCGGCTGCATCTTGTTTTACTTCATCTAGCCAAGCTACAAACTTTTTTTCACGAGGTTTACTCGCTTCAAAATTTGGCGCACCTAAATGATTGTCTGATGAAAAATAGACTTTCTTTCCAGTAGGTATTGTTAAATTAAAATTACTCATTGTCAGATGCATACCATTCCGCAAAAGAAGTGTCGGTTTCTGAAAGTTTTAAAGAATGTAGTTGAATGTTTTCCGGCAATCTATCTTTAATTTTGGCAGCAAAATCAATGACCATATTTTCGCTGGTTGGCTGATAATCTACTAAAATAACATTGTGTCCTCTATCTTGTAATTCTTTTGCTAATTCTAAGTGAGGTGTATTTTTGTTAAATACTGTGGCATGATCAAAACCATCAACAATTTCTTCTTTTACTACTTTTTTTAAGTCTCCAAAATCAATGACCATCCCTAGCTTCACTGCTCCTAGCTTAGTAATGGGTGATCCAATAACAGTTACTGAAAGTTTATAACTATGTCCGTGAACGTTTTTACACTTTCCATCATATCCATAAAGGGCATGTCCGGTTTCAAAAGTAAATAGTTTGGTAATTCTAATCTTGCTCATAAAGTATGTATGTAGTGCAAAACTACGGAATTTTAATTGATGGTTTAGAAAGTGAAAAACAGATTTTAGAAGTTGTTGAGTAATCTGTCCTTTTGAAATTGTAAGTTTGAAACTTAAATTACACATAGTTGTTTAAAAAGATAGTTCATATATTCCTATTTCTTGTTGTAGCAAAAGTATTTGCACAGCACCCTGTATCTATACATTTAACAGAAAAAGATGGGCTACCAGATATTGAATTCTATGATGTTTTAGAGGACAACAAAGGCTTTATCTGGCTGGCTGCAGATAAAGGTTTATATCGATATGATGGAAAGCATTTTAAAAATTATTCCCACCCCAAAAAAAGAGGTTTATCAGTTTTCGGCTTACAATTAGATCCTGATGGAAAGGTTTGGTGCAATAATATTTCGGGACAATACTTTTATATTGAAAATGATGAATTGGTATTATTTATGGACCTTAAAACATATACCAAAGGGCAGCTGGCTATGTTTTCTTTCTATAATGGGAAACTCATTTTATTATCCTCGCCTCAATTGCTAGAAATTGAGATAGAAACAAAAAAAACATCTTTAAAAACGGATAAATCAAATTGGTATGGTGCATATGTAAAATATAATGACACAATTATATGTACTACGAATAATAATATAAAGTATTTCAATACGGATTTCTCTAAAGCTAAAAACTATGGAGAAACAGAATATGATTTTACAGACAAAAGGACAGTATTTTTTAAATATAAGAATGATGTTTTTTTAACTGTATTCAATAATAACACAGGAAATCATAGTTTTTTTATCAGAAAAGGAAAAGAGTTTTATAAAATTCAAGCCCCTAAGAGATTAGAAAATAATAGGGTGATTACTTCTTTTGAAAACAATAATTTGTTGTGGTTGTGTACTGATGATGGACTGTTAGTGTATGATTATTACAAGGGTAAATTTGAGTATAAAACAAGTTATTTTAAAAGCAGCTTGATTACTAAAGTAATAAAGGACAGGAATGATAATTTTTGGTTTACCAGCTTACGAAACGGAGTGTTTATCATGCCTAATATTCATTTACAACAATTTAACTTGCCTGAAAGAGTAAGTAATATTAGTTGTGTGGATAAAATTAACGAACATACACTAGCATTAGGAAGCACCAATGGGTATTTAAGTATTTTTGATACCAAAACACAAGAAATAGACACTATTCAATTGAAAAGCAAGCGCAAAGTATCTTCAATTTGTAATAATATCTATAATGATTTAGTATATATAAGTCAAGATGACGCTTCCTTAACGTATAATAAAAAAACAAAAAAACAAAAACATCAAAAACAATTTATTAATGCTAAAAATTTATCATTAATTGATGAGACAAGGGTATTGTACCCAACTTATGCTCATGCTTATGTATTAGATTTTAAAAAAGAAGGGGCGCCTAATTTTATTAATATAGGTGCGAGAAGATCATATACATCATATTATAGCGAAAAAACGGGAAAGAGTTATATTGGATATGTAGATGATTTTGAAATGTATGATGAAGCATTTAACTCCTCAGTTATCAGGTTTAATAATGAACCGATTTTTGTTATAGACATAGATGAAACAAATGATGGGACAATATGGGTGTCTACTTTTAAAGATGGGATTATTGGTATTAAAAATGGAGTCGTATTTATAAATTATACTACCAAAAACGGATTATTATCCAACCAAACCAGTACCATAAAAAGTGATGGTGATAAACTATGGATTGTTACTGATGAAGGCATTCAGTTATTAGACACGCAAACGAAAACATTTAAAGCGTTAACTAAAAAAGACGGTATCAACTCGTTTAATATTTCAGAAATTTGTGTTTTTGAAAATGAAGTCGTTTTTAGCTCAAACAAAGGCTTATTTAAAATAGAAAAAGAGAAGGCTTTTAAAACTAAAAAATTACCCGAAATTCATTTTACAAAGGTTGCTATAGAAGATGAAGTTAACATAATAAAATCTAATTATAGTTTAGCTCCAGGTGAAAATAAAATTCAATTTTATTTTCATGCCAATGGCTATCAGTCAGAAAAAAAAATTACTTATAAGTATAGATTGTTAGGAGCAGAGAATGATTGGTTTGAAGTAAATGCTGGAACTAATGAAATTACCTTTAACAGTTTGTCCGCAGGTAAATATACGTTTCAATTAAAAGCTGTCGAAAAAAATGGACTCAAAGAAACTCCTATAAAATCAGTACAAATAAAAATTAATCTGCCGTTTTACAAGGAATGGTGGTTTATGATGTGTTTTGCAATCCTTACCGGCTTACTGATTGTGTTGTATTATAGAAATAAACTAAGAATAAAGGAAAACGAGAAACAACAACAATTAGAAAAAGTTGCTAAAGAAAGTGAATTAGTTTTTCTAAAATTAGAGAATTTACGTTCCCAAATGAATCCGCATTTTATATTTAATGCCTTAAACTCTATTCAAGATTATATTTTATTAAATCAGAAAAATTTAGCTGGAGAGTATTTAGGTAAATTTGCCGACTTAATTAGAATGTACTTAAACCATAGTACAAAAGGAAGTGTTTTATTATCGGAAGAAATAGAAGCTTTAAGCCAATATTTAGAATTAGAAAAATTGCGTTTTGAAGATAGATTACACTACCAAATAAACGTAACTAATGAAATTGATAATATAGAAATACCTACTATGTTAATACAACCTTATGTAGAAAATGCCATAAAACATGGGTTGTTACATAAAAGAGGTGATAGAAAATTAAAAATTTCATTTAGTCTAGAAAAAGAAGAACAAAATTTGTTGTGTGAAGTGACTGACAATGGAATTGGGAGAGCCAAAGCTTCAGTGTTAAAAACTAAGAGAACACGTGTTCATGAATCTTTTGCTTGTAAAGCAACTAATGACCGATTGGAGTTATTAAACTATGGTAAAGAATATAAAACTAGTGTAGTAATAAACGACTTGTATTCAAAGGAAAATACCCCTATAGGAACTCAAGTATTAATTAGTATTCCGTATATAAAAAGATGAAAGTAGTATTAATTGACGACGAAAGAAAAGCCAGAAGTGTTTTAAAAATTTTATTAAAAGAAAACTGCCCTAAAGTCACTCAGGTTTTTGAAGCAGAAGATTTACTTTCTGGAGTGGATTTGATAAAAAAAGAACAGCCTCAATTGGTGTTTTTAGATATAGAAATGCCAGAGCATTCTGGTTTAGAAATAGTTGATTTTTTAGATAAGGAAGCCTACAATTTTGAAATTATTTTCGTGACCGCTTATAGCGAATATGCCATACAAGCTTTCCAATTGTCAGCAATTGATTATTTATTAAAACCTGTAAGACCTACTCAAGTAAAAGAAGCGGTAGAAAAAGCAATACATCAGATAGGAAAAACTCAATTAAACAAAAAGCTAGAAGAGTTAAAAAATAACTTTACTAATAAAGGCTTTAAGAAAATAGCACTTCCTTTTTCTGATGGAATTAAGTTTGTTAATTTTGAAGATATTATTGTTTTAGAAGCTGACGGTATGTATACTAAAATTACAATTG
Organism: Kordia sp.; assembly: GCA_002733415.1. GTDB lineage: Bacteria > Bacteroidota > Bacteroidia > Flavobacteriales > Flavobacteriaceae. Next base: position 54,780 of record NVVR01000017.1, read on the forward strand.
CTAACGCTTCTGAAATATTAGTAAGTAAACCATTGAAGCATTTTGTTGAATTATTAGGAGGGCAACCTATGTTTTACAAACCCCATCGGTCTTTCTTAATTAACCTCTCATTTATAAAAGAATACATTAAAAAAGACGGAGGTTATATTGTCATGGATAATGATAAATCAGTATCCATATCCAAAGATAAAAAAGAAGAGTTTTTAAGTATTGTGAGTAGTATGTAGTATGAATACTCAAACCACAGGTAAGTTAATCAGATTTTTTGTTTCAGAAACTCAAAAGGGGTTTTCAGCAATTTAGTGTTTGATTAACATAGTTTAATATTGACTTTTGTTTTCTTAAAACTACCAATCAAGTTAAATTATGAAAACAAAATTATATTTATTAATGCTCTGTATGAGCGCTCTGTCTTTTGCGCAAATCCCAACAAGTGGTTTGGTTGGATATTATGATTTTACAAACGGAAGCTTATTAGATCAAGCCAATGGTAATAATTTTACCAAAACCGGAATCGCTTCAATAAACGTTAATGATCGTTTTGTAGCAGCATCCAATGCTATTAATTTAAATGAAGATTATTTAACAAGACCCGATATTGCAATTAGTGGTACTCACACGTTTACAGTTTCTTATAGTTTTTGGTTAAAAACTACAGCGGATAATGCAAATTTAGAAACGATAATAGATGATAGTACTCGTAATACGGTAACACACTTTGACAGTGATGATTATGGCTATTATATTTATTTACAAGATGGAAAAATTAGGTTAACCAGTAGATTTGGGACAAGGCTTATGTGGGGTAACCCGATATATGATCAAGGATATGGGCATGCTTCAACTAAGTTTGTGGCAGATGATAATTGGCATCATATAGTTGTTGAATTTAAGACATATATTACCAGTGGGATACAATATGTGACTTCGAAAATTTATATAGATACTGTAGTAGAGTCAAGTTCAGCAACCCATAATGGTATCGTAAATTCTCCTAATACAACTGGAAATGTAACAATAGCAAACAGTAGGATAAATCATTTAACATCCGTAAATCAATATAAAGATACTTTAGATGATATTTTTGTTTACAATAGATCTTTAACACAAGCTGAAGTAGTGCAATTGGCAACTTTAAATAATTATTGTTTAACGCCAGATGCTGCTAATATTTCAACTAGTTCTATTACAAATACAAGTGCAGATATAAATATTTCTAATGCGGGAACCTATGATATTGCTTATCATAAAACAAGTGAGTCTTTCGCTTCTGCGACTATAATAGCTGGAGTTACATCAGGAATTCAAAATATTTCAGGTTTAGAAGAGTTTACAAGCTATGAAGTGTATGTTAGAGAACAATGTGTTGCAAACACAACAGGATGGTCTAGTGCTGTTAATTTTGAGACAACAAGAACCATAGGAAGAATATATGTCGATCTTAGTGCTACGGGGAACAATAATGGTATTTCTTGGACAGATGCTTATACTGACTTAAAAGACGCTCTCTTAAATATGGAAGCAAATGAAGAAATTTGGGTAGCCCAAGGAACTTATATTCCAGATGTTTCAGATAGAGAGATCTCTTTTAATATTACTGAAATAGGAACTAAACTTTATGGTGGTTTTGTAGGAACAGAAACAGATTTATCTCAAAGAGATTTTAGAACAAATACAACTATTTTGTCTGGAGATTTATCTAGTAATGATGATGCTATAATTCAATTTTCAAATGCTACAAGAGATGATAATTCATATAATATAATAACAGTAAATAATACTGCTATTATAGATGGTTTTACTATAGCCAATGCACATGCTAACGGTAGTAGTGCTGAGCAACAATCTGGAGGGGCTATTTTTAAAGGGGATTCTGTTACTAATTTAGAGATTTATAATTGTATTTTCAAGAATAATGTTTCTATAACTGCAGCAGCAGTAATTTATTCAAGGTTTGAAGTAAATGGAGCTTTAAAAGTTTATAATTCTACGTTCTTCAATAATTTATCTAGATATGGAACGTCGTTTTATAGTTATACAGGTAATAATTTTACTGCAACTGTAGTTGTCGCTAATTCATTATTTTATAATAATACTGCAAAAGATAACGGGACATCATTAGGTTATGCAGGAAGCGCAGGGTGGTTTAGAGCCTATGGAACGAGTTCTATTATGAATTGTAACCTAGTAAATAATACATATGCAAATAATGTAGATACAGGTACTTCTAATGGCTTAAATAACTTTAGCAGGGCTACTGTTGGGTTAGGATATACCAATGGAACTTTAAATGGAGATGTAGCAAATAATATTTTCTGGGGAAATACAACTACTAACGGATCTGCTGCTAAATCAATTGCTCAAATAAGTACTACTTTAGGGCAAAATATAGAAGTTTCAAACTCTATTGCTCAAGATAATTTTTCTATCATACCATCCTCAAGTGTAATTAATAGCTCTAGTTCAGATCCGTTATTTGCAGATGCTGGAAATAATGATTTTACTTTGCAAGCTATTTCACCGGCAATAAATTCAGGGAATAACAGTAAAATTCCTGTAGACCTTACACTTGATTTAGCAGGTAATACCAGAGTATATAATGGAGCAATAGATATAGGTTCTTATGAGGAGTTTTGTACTGCAACTTGTTATACTTTAACTATTAGTATTATAGGAAATGGGACAATAGATAATGGAGGAACAACAGTTCATACAATCTCTACTTTTCCAGCCAGTACAGTATTGTCATTAATACCAATTCCTGATTCAGGAAATGAGTTTGTTAATTGGGGAGGTGATGCTTCAGGAACAACAAATCCATTGGGAATGACTATGGACTCTGATAAATCTATTACCGTGACATTTATTGAGTCTCCTATATATGTTGACAAAGATGCTACAGGAGCTAATAATGGAGGGTCATGGACAGATGCCTATACAGATTTAAATGTTGCAATTAGTAATATAGGTGCATTTAAAGCAATTTGGATTGCTGAAGGAACATACACACCAACGATTGGTAGTAGAAATAATACATTTAATTTTTCAACAATCGATTTAAAAGTCTATGGTGGTTTTAACGGAACAGAAACAGAGCTTAGCCAGAGGGATATCATAACGAATACAACTATTTTAAGTGGAGATTTAAACGGAGATGATACAGGTGTTGACTATACTACCAGTACAAGGTCTGAAAATGTGTATCATGTTGTTACTTTAAGTGCTGATGAAATTGAGTTAGATGGGTTAACTATTCAAGATGGACACGCTAACTCTACAACAGATAATGAGTTAGGAAGAGGAAGTGCTATATATAAGAATTTTACCTCTAATATGTTATCCTTGAACAATTGTATTATTAAAAACAACGTAGGAGGTAAAACTGGAGGTGCGATTTTTGCTAGATATGATGTTAATGGAACTTTATCTATAAATAATACCATATTTGATAATAACCTTTCTGTTTATGCATCAGGATTATACTCGTATACTAACGGAAGTGAGACATTAAATGTAACAATTTCAAATAGTTTATTTTCTAATAATACATCAAAAAATAATGGAAGTTTTTTAAGTTACACAGGAAGTTCTGCTTGGATTCGTGCTTATGGATCTGGATCTACAGTTACTACTAATATTGTTAACTCTACTTTTGCTAACAATATAGATATCGGAACACAAGCGGGAGTTCCTGAACGAGGAACATTAAGTTTAAGTAGAAACCTAGGAACTCATAATGTTACATTGTCGAATACGATTTCTTATAATAATACAGGAACTGGAGGGGTAACTACATTAGCAGTTAGTAGAGGACATGAAACAGTAGCTAATCAAGTGCTTATTTATAACTCTATTGATGAAGATGGTTTTTCAAATATAAGTGCTGGGAATTTAACTAACACAAGTAATTCCGATCCATTATTTACAAATACAGTTAATGGGAACTATACATTACAATCAGGTTCGCCCGCTATAGATACTGGAGATAATTCAAAGTTGGCAGTTGGAATTACTACAGACTTATTGAACAATGCTAGAATATTTAATACAACTATAGACATGGGGTGTTATGAATATGACCCTGGTTTTAATTCAGTATCAATTTCTCCTAAAGTTTATTTACAAGGAGCTGCTTTAAATCCTAATACAGGAGAAGAGACGTTAATGCGTGATGATTTACGTGTGGCTAATTTAATACCTACAACAAGCCCTTATACAGATGCCTTAACATGTAATGCAAGTGTGTTTACTGTAATAGGTAATGATGCCATTGTCGATTGGGTATTGGTAGAATTAAGAGACGCAACAACTAATACAACTATTTTAAATAGTCAATCTGCTTTATTGCAACGAGATGGTGATGTAGTTAGTACAGACGGAACTTCTACACTAAGCTTTGCTACGGTAGCAAGTAATTATTATATTGTTATAAAACACTATAATCATTTAGGGATTATGTCTTCAAACGCTATAGCTCTGTCAAGTTTAGCAGCTACAGTAGATTTTACTAATAGTGCCAGTCCAATTACGTATGGTACTAATGCACAATCTAATTTTGGTATGCAAAGCGGAATGTTAGGTATGTGGGCAGGAAATGTTGGTGGAGATACCGCTGTTAGATATCAAGGATCAGGAAATGATACTAATAGTTTAAAAGATGCTGTATTAGCAGATTCAGGAAATACTACTACGAGTAATTTACACTCTTTTACAGGGTATAGTATTGCTGATGTTAACTTAGATGGCGCTGTCCGTTATCAAGGGTCAGGAAACGATTCGAATACTGTTAAAGACATTATGTTAGCACATCCTGACAATCAAATTGCACCATCAAACTTATTTGTAATATTAGAACAATTACCAGAAAATTAAAACAACAACAATGAAACACTTTTATTTAACTATTACAACACTAATTTTAGCATTCAGCATGAATGCTCAAACCACAGGGCAGCTAATGGATTTTAGCTTATCTTATATAGGGAATAATGCTGATGGACAGGCTGAAATAGCTTTGATAGCTACTCCAGATTTTACACAGACGAATGGTAACTCAGCCGATATGGGTTGTGTTATAAGAATTACAGGAGCAGCAGGAGCAGTTATAATTGAAGGAAACTCTGCTTTTGTTAATGACCTTGTTGGGGCATTTCCAGGAACACCTGAATATCTTATTCCAGCAGCAGAATGGAGTATAGTGAAAGTAG
>NVVR01000018.1 GCA_002733415.1 Kordia sp.
TAGGGTATGAAAAAGTTGCCAAGAATGAATATCATAGGTTTCCAAGAGTACAGCAGAGTCACGGTGCTGGTAGTTTATGGTCGTCAGTTTCTGACCTAGTAAAATGGACTAATTTATTTGCAGAAGCAAAAGGTAAATATAGAGGTTTAGTAGATTTTTTAATCACAAAAGATATGTTAACTACGGGGGAAATATCAAGTTATTCTCGGGGTATTATGGTAGATGATTATAAAGGATATGAAACGATTCATCATAGTGGTTTTACTTCGGGATATCAGTCACAAGTTATAATAGTCCCTGAACTAAAAATATCGGTGATAATCTTGACGAATCTTGAATCGATTAATCCTAGCCCTATTTCGTATAAAATATTAGATTTGTTTTTGAAAGATGAGGTTAAAGAAAGAAAGTATTCTGATGATAAAATGGAGTACAGTTCGGAAAAATTAATTGAGTTTAAAGGAGATTATCAAGAACTGAATAGTGATTTGAGGATGACAATACAGTATGAAAATGATACCTTAAAAGCTAGGAGTAGTTTTGGGAAGTCTTTTACAAGTTTAAAGAGGTTAGATGAAAATACTTTCTGCAGAGTTGATAATCAAAGTGTGAAATATAAGTTTGGAGATAACTCTTATGATTTAATTGTTTACTTTGGTGGAACTCCTTTTTATTTTAAACAGGCATCTTATATTAAACCTAGTAAGGTGAAAATTAAGGATTATGTAGGCGACTATTTTTCAGAGGAATTAAATGTAAAATACCGTCTGTTTATTGAGGAAGGGGAATTATGTCTATCTTATCCTAATAACTCGAAAATTAAATTAAATTCAGGGCAAAAGGAAGAGTTTGGTACAGGAAGCAGGATGTTGTTGAGTTTCAATAGGTCAGATAAAAATCAAGTAAATAGTTTTTCAGTTGCATCTGGAGGAGTTGTAAAAGACATTCTATTTCAAAAAATAAAATAATATGTACTCATCAGAATTAATAAAGGGAACATTAAAAACCATCATTTTAAAACTCTTAAAAGAGCAAGGTAAAATGTATGGATACGAAATTACCAACCGAGTAAAAGAATTAACCGATGGGAAAATTCAAATTACTGAAGGAGCATTGTATCCTTCCTTGCATGCTCTAGAGAAAAAGGGGGAGTTGGTTACCGAAAAAGTTTTTATCGGTAAGCGAGTGCGTAAGTACTACTCTTTAACGAAGTCAGGTAAAGTGTCTGTAGAGGAGAAAGTTACTGAGTTTTCAGAGTTTATGAAAACGATGCAAGTGTTATTAGGAACAAATACTAAAACAGAAAATGTTTAAGGTTACTGATGAACATATTGATTTTATTATATCCGATTTAAAAAGAAAAGGGATTGTTTTAAAAGATTTACAAGAGAATATTGTTGATCATGTTTGTTGTTTGACTGAAACGGAACTTCCTGAAAGTGGAAATTTTGAGGCGTATTATGAAAAAATAATAGCTCGTTTCTTTAATCAGGAATTGAAGGAGTTGCAGCAAGAAACGGATAGTTTAGTAAATTCTAAAAGTATAGATTTGTTGAAAAGCACACTTCAAGTTTCTGGGGTAATTTCCGTATTATTACTAGGGTTTGGTGTGTATTATAAATTACACCATTTAGCAGGGGCAGGGATTATATTGTTTACTGGGATGTTGTTGTTTTGTTTATTGTTTATACCATCACTGATAATATTAAAATTTAAGGATGCTGATGCTAAACATAATATAGTTTTAGTATCTACAGCATTCATATTTACGTTGGCTGGAGGAATAGCTTGTTTGTTTAAGATAATGCAATGGCCCTACGCTAGTATTTTAATGACTATAAGTATTGTAGCGTTTTTAGTGTTGTTTATCCCGATGTATTTTGTGGTAATGAATGCTAAACCATCGCAAAAATTCATAACATTTATTAATGTAATTATAATGTTGGTTGTGGGAATATTGTTGTTTATAATGACATTGTAAAAGTGTAATTTCTATAAAACAATAAAGGGTAGCTAAGTTTAGCTACCCTTTATTGTTTTATAGAGAATTGGTTATTAAGCTTCAATATTTAAGCTTGCACCGTGAGCTTCAACTGTTCTGTCAATTTTACGCATTAAACCTTGTAATACTTTTCCAGGTCCAACTTCAGTAAAGGAAGTTCCGCCATCAGCAATCATTTTTTGAATTGATTGCGCCCATTTAACTGGAGCAGTTAATTGTAAAATTAAGTTCTTTTTAATTTCCTCTGGGTCAGTCATCGCACTTGCTGTTACATTTTGATAAATTGGGCAAGAAGGAGTGCTAAAAGTCGTGTTTTCAATTGCTGCCGCAAGTTCTTCACGTGCTGGTTCCATCATAGGTGAATGAAAAGCGCCACCAACAGGTAATACTAAAGCTCTACGAGCACCGGCTGCTTTTAAGGCTTCACAAGCAGCGTTAATCGCTTCAATTTCTCCAGATATTACTAATTGACCCGGGCAATTATAGTTAGCAGGAACCACAATTCCTTCAGTCATTGCACAAGTTTTTTCAACAACGTCATTGTCTAGTCCTAAAACTGCAGCCATAGTACTTGGTTGTGCATCGCATGCTTTTTGCATAGCCATAGCACGTTGAGAAACTAGTTTTAAGCCATCTTCAAAAGTTAAAGCTCCACTAGTTACTAATGCTGAAAACTCTCCTAAGGAGTGTCCTGCAACCATCTCTGGTTTAAAGGTGTCTCCTAAGGTTTTTGCTAAAATTACGGAGTGTAAAAATATAGCAGGTTGTGTAACTTTTGTTTCTTTTAATTGTTCAGCGGTTCCTTCAAACATGATATCGGTAATATTAAATCCTAATATATCGTTTGCTTTATTAAACAATTCTTGTGCTTCAGGAGAGTTTTCGTATAAATCCAATCCCATTCCTGAAAATTGAGCTCCTTGTCCTGGAAAAATGTATGCTTTCATGTGTTTAAAATTTTATAATGGTTAAAATATTCTAAAATTTGAGAACCCATGTAACCACTCGTTACTCTCGTTCTCTCATGAATTTATTTTAATCATATCCCTCAGGGGGATTTTATGATTTAAAAAATTCATATTCGTTTCATAATATATTTTTTTAAAAGTTTCTGTTTAAAAAGAAACTGTTATTTTAAGTTTTAAGGTGCAAAAATACGGAAATAAATGTAAAACAGTACAATTAAACAGTCCTCATAGGTTTTTTAAACCTGTGAGGACTGTTGTTAAATTATTGAGAGTATCCGATTGCAAACTACTTACGGATTACACTCTTTCATAAGTGATAAAACTATAATCGTACTCATGTTTTTCATCCTTATGGCATTCTTCACGGGCAATCTCTTTCCATGATTTATTTAATTCTGGAAAATAGGTGTCTGCCTCAAAAGGATGATGTACTCTAGTAAGTTCTATTCTATGAGCAATACTCAATGCTTGTTTGTATATTTCTCCACCGCCAATTATAAAAGGCTGTGAGTCTTCTGTGGTAATTTGTAGGGCTTCTTCTAGTGAATGAACTACAACTGCATTTTCAGCGGTATAATTACGATCTCTAGTAATTACTACGTTAGTTCTGTTTGGTAGTGCTTTTGGGAAGCTTTCAAAAGTTTTACGTCCCATAATTATTGCGTGACCAGAGGTTAGTTTTTTAAACCGTTTTAAATCGTTGCTTAGGTGCCAGATTAATTTATTGTCTTTACCAATTTCGTTATTTTCCGCAGCAGCTGCTATAAGTGTAATCATTTGATTGTTTTTTTGATAACTAGTTACTTCTTCTTGGATATTAAACTCCTTTAAAACTTTCTTTTCCAACTTCGTAACTTTTTTATCATGCTTGGCTAGTATTTTATCCGTTTGTATACGTTCCCATTCTTTCCCGAAAAAACGATTGGTTATAAAAACATTCACCACATGAATTAGGAATAAGAATCCCCAAATAACAATGGCAATTAAATACCAATTAGTAATAATATCTTCACCAATTCTTAATCCTTTGTTTAGGATAGCTAATGTAATAGCGCCTAAAACAAATAGGATAAAATGAAAGTACAAACGTTTTTTTTGTTTGGTGCGTATTCTTGCGTTTTCGTATTGTTCGTGTTGGTTTTGCATATTGTATTTTTGTTAAACAGCAACAATCCCTCTAATTCCAGGATGTGGATTATAATTTACCAATTCAAAATCGTCAAAAGTAAACTTTTCAATGTTTTTAATATTCGGATTCATTTTCATAGTAGGCAACGCTCTAGTTTCTCTAGATAATTGCAATTCAAATTGTTCTTTATGGTTGTTGTAAATATGAGCATCGCCAAAAGTATGTATAAACTCACCAACTTCTAAATCGCAAACTTGAGCAATCATCATGGTAAATAAAGCATAAGAAGCAATATTAAAAGGCACTCCTAAAAAGATGTCAGCACTGCGCTGATATAATTGACATGATAATTTACCATCAGCTACATAAAATTGAAAGAACGCGTGGCAAGGAGGTAAGGCAGCTTTGTTGTTGGCTACATTCTCGCTAAAAGAAACGGAAGTATCAGGTAATACAGAAGGATTCCATGCAGCAACTAACATTCGTCTGCTATCTGGGTTGTTTTTAATAGTTGTAATTACTTCTTGTAATTGATCAATATCATCAGAGTTCCAATTACGCCATTGGTGTCCGTAAACAGGTCCAAGGTCGCCATTTTCATCAGCCCAATCATTCCAAATTTTAACACCGTTATCTTGTAGGTATTTGATATTGGTATCACCTTTTATAAACCACAACAATTCATGAATAATAGATTTTAAGTGCAGTTTTTTAGTGGTTACCATAGGGAAACCTTCACTTAAATCAAATCGCATTTGATAGCCAAAAACACTTTTAGTTCCTGTTCCTGTTCTATCTCCTTTTTCATTTCCGTTTGCTAAAACGTGTTCAACCAAATCGATATATTGTTTCATTCTGTACTTGTTATAATGAGAGTACTAAAGTAAAAAAAAAGCTTCAAGCTGAGGAGCTTGAAGCTAATGATTTATTAAAAGGTTATTAACCGATTATAATTGATGAAATCATCTATCTGTGGCGATTCTCGACTATCCGATAATCATCCCAGCAATAGTAGCTGAAATCAATGAGGCAATTGTACCTCCGATTAAGGCCTTTATTCCGAATTTAGATAATGTTTTACGTTGTCCGGGTGCTAATGAACCTATTCCTCCAATTTGAATACCTATAGATGCAAAGTTAGCAAACCCACATAGCATATAAGTAGCCATGATAATAGATTTATTGTATGTTAAGTGAGTTTCATTAGCTACATTTTTCAGTTCGGCTAACTGTATATAACCTACAAATTCACTTGCTGCTAACTTGATGCCTAGTAATTGTCCCATCATCATTATGTCTTCTTTAGCAATTCCAATTAACCACATTAATGGTGCGAATACGGTTCCTAAAATGAATTCTAGTGATAGAGAATCATATTGCGTATTGTTTGAAATAACTTGATTTAAAGATGTAAAATGCCAATTGAGGTTTAATGATTTAATCGTCAGGCCGTCAAATGAGGCTACTCCTCCTAAAACACCATTTATCATTGCGATAAACGCAATAAAGACTAATAGCATTGCCCCGACATTAACGGCTAATTTTAGTCCTTCGGTAGTACCATTAGCAATAGCATCTAGTATGTTAGACCCAATTTTTTCTAAAGAAACACTAACATCAGTATTTATAGCTTCAGTTTGTGGGTATAATATTTTTGAAATAACGATAGCTCCTGGTGCTGCCATTACAGATGCAGCTAACAAGTGTTTCGCGAATTTTAGTTTTAAAGCAGGATCGTCACCTCCTAAAAAGCCAATATAAGCAGCTAATACAGCTCCAGCTACTGTTGCCATACCGCCAATCATCACTAGTAGCATTTCAGACTTATTCATTTTTTCTAAATAAGCTTTTATTAATAAAGGCGCTTCGGTTTGTCCTAAGAAAATATTACCAGCAACACTTAAGCTTTCTGCTCCAGAAATTTTCAACATTTTAGATAAGGTCCAAGCCAATCCTTTTACAACTTTTTGAATGATTCCTAAATAGAATAACACAGAAGTTAAAGCAGAGAAAAACAATATGGTAGGTAGTACTTGAAAAGCAAAGATGAATCCGAATGACTTGATGTTCATCATGCCTCCAAATAAAAACTTACTTCCTGATCCAGTGAACTCTAGTACTTCTATAAAAAATTTACCGACAAAATCAAATATAGATTGAATAAAGGGCACTTTTAAAACACAAACAGCAATGATAAGTTGAAAACTAATCCCGATTCCAACTGTTTTCCAGTTGATGTTTTTTCTATCATTACTAAAAAGAAAAGCAATGAGTATTAAAGAAATCATTCCTAAAACTCCTCTCCATAAGCTTTTCATTGAAAAACCTTGACTGGGAATTATAGTGTTAGTTGTTGATGCTTCAACTGGAATTTCTTCAGTTTTAAGAATATCTTTTTTGAAAGAATATTTGGTGGTGTTTTCTGTAAAAACTAGTGTCGAATCTGTATGCTCAGTAATACGATATCTTCTAATAGTATCATTAGGTTGCGTGTAATAGAAGATTAATAAATCATTCTGTAAAATATAATCACCTTTGGCTTTTAAATGGTTTTTTGATGCTAATTCGTATTCAAATTGATTACTTTGTAAAGTTAAGAAATCAGTGTCAGAATCTATTTGAATGATGCTAGAATCGTTTTTTTCAATTGAATTAAATTGCCATTTCTGGTCAATGTTTTGCCCAAATGAACAAGCGCTAATTAAAATGATTAGGCAGGTTAAGAAAAGTTTCATAGAAAGTATAAAGTATTTGGAGTAACAATAACCTAACAACCACAATTAGTTTATTATTCTCTTTTAGAAATTTCGTCTCTAATTTTTACGGCAGCTTCATAGTCTTCATTAGCTACTGCTTCACTTAGTGCTTCGTTTAATTCTTGTAAAGTTAGGTGAGAATGATTTGTTGTTGGGTCTTGTTCTTCAAAAACAATATCTTCATTTAACATATCTTCTGGGTCATCTTCTTTAGCGGGTAAATTTAAATAAATACCGGCTTTGTCAAGAATGTTTTTATAGGTAAATATTGGTGCGTTAAAACGTAATGCTAATGCAATAGCATCGGAAGTTCTAGCGTCAATAATTTCTTCTATTTTATCGCGTTCACAAATGATACTTGAGTAAAAAACTCCATCAACTAATTTATGAATAATGACTTGTTTTACGATAATTTGAAATCTATCAGCAAAACTTTTAAACAAATCATGTGTTAGAGGTCTTGGAGGTTTTATCTCTTTTTCTAAAGCAATAGCAATAGATTGCGCCTCAAATGCGCCAATAACAATTGGTAGTTTTCTCTCGCCATCAACTTCTGTTAGGATAAGTGCGTATGCACCATTTTGTGTTTGGCTATAGGATATTCCTTTAATATTTAGTCGTACTAAACTCATCTTTAGTGATTCAAAGATTTAAAAATTAAACGATTTAATACTTAAAGTTATGCAATGCAGTTCTAAAAGCGGCAAATCATTATATTAAAATACAAAAAGCTATCTAAATTTAGGACGCTATTGGTCACAAATTTAGATAGCCCTTATAGATGCACAATTTATAAAAAATTATGCGTTTTGCGCTTTAAAAGCTTTTAATTTTTCAATTAAGGTTGGTACAACTTCAAAAGCATCACCTACAATACCATAATCAGCAGCCTTAAAGAAAGGCGCTTCAGGGTCAGTATTGATAACTACTTTTACTTTAGAAGCGTTAATTCCAGCTAAATGTTGGATAGCTCCGGAAATACCAATTGCAATATATAAGTTAGAAGCTACTGGCTTACCAGTTTGTCCTACATGCTCATTATGTGGTCTCCACCCTAAGTCAGAAACTGGCTTTGAACATGCTGTAGCTGCACCAAGTACCTCGGCAAGTTCTTCAATCATTCCCCAGTTTTCAGGACCTTTTAATCCTCTACCAGCAGAAACTACTATATCAGCATCTGCAATAGTAACTTTACCTGTAGTTTTGTCAACTGCAGTTACTGTTGTTGCTAAGTGTGCATCGTTTATAGTAATATCAAAATTTTCTTGAATAATGCTAGTTGCATTTTCTTTTAATCCGAATGCGTTTTTAGCTAAAGCGATTACTTTATTATCACTTGATATTTCAGTTATGCTAAACGCTTTATTTGAAAAAGCAGTTCTTTTCACTTTAAAAGGAGAAGTGCTTACAGGTAATGCGATAACATTAGATGCGTAACCTGCATTTAAATTACTAGCAACTAAAGGAGATAAATATTTTCCGTTAGTTGTAGAAGTCATTACAATAAGAGTAGCGTTTTCTTTTTCTGCAGCCTGTTTGACTACATCAGCATATGCTCTTGCGTTAAAGTTTTCTAAAGCTGAACTAGTTACTGTTAGTAACTTATCAACTCCATACTGCCCTAATTCGTCAGTTTCAGAAGCATTAATAGCAACAGCAGTAACAGTTGTTCCTAAAGTGTTTGCAATCTCTTTTGCATATGAAGCAACCTCTAAAGTTGCTTTGTTGAATTTTCCGTTATTTGATTCAGCGAATATTAAAACAGACATAATGTGTATTGTATTAAAAATTAAAAAATAAATGATTCAAAATTTAAATCATTTAAGTTGTTTCTGTAATGGCTTAAATTACTTTTGCCTCGTTATGTAATAAATTGATTAATTCATCAATGTTATCAGGACTAACTAATTTTACTGCCGATTTTTCTGCAGGCTTTTCAAAGCTTATTATATTGGTTTGGTAGTCAGCATTAGAAGCTTCTACAACTTGTAAAGGTTTTTTACGAGCCATCATAATCCCTCTCATATTAGGAATACGTAATTCACTTTCTTGAACCAATCCTTTTTGACCTCCAACTATTAAAGGTAGGCTAGTGCTTATCGTTTCGTTACCTCCATCAATTTCTCTTACAACTACAACATTGTTTCCATCAATTTCTAAAGATGTACATGCGTTAATAAAGTTATAGTCTGTAAATCCAGCTAACATTCCAGGTACCATTCCACCGTTATAGTCTAATGATTCTTTTCCTGCGATCACTAAATCATAGTTTCCATTTTTTACTACTTCCGATAATTGTTTCGCTACAAAAAAACCGTCTTTAGCTTCTGCGTTAACTCTTATTGCGCTATCTGCTCCAATTGCTAATGCTTTACGTAAAGTAGGTTCAGCATCTGCTCCACCAACATTTACAACAGTCACGGTAGCTCCGTTTTGTTCTTTTAAAAACATTGCTTTTGTTAAACCAAACTCATCATTAGGGTTAATTACAAATTGTACTCCGCTAGTGTCAAACTCTGTGTCACCATTAGTGAAGTTAATTTTTGATGTAGTGTCTGGAACGTGACTAATACACACTAATATATTCATGATATTTATATTAAAAAGTTGAAATAATTTTTAAGATTCCAAATATACATCTAATTTTTAAGAAACACTACTATGCATGCATAGTAAAATAATTTAGCTTTTCAGAGAAAAAATATCACTGTTGTCAGAAAGTTTGTTGTTTTATTGATGTGTGCTAAAGAAAAATAGTTACTGAATAATACTTTATTGGTCATGAAAAAAGAAAATAAATGTAAAGCTGAACTGGTCGAAATCTTACGAAAACTAACGTTTTATAGGGGTAGACAATCTCAATCGGGTAATAAATAAAGTTTTTCATAAAACTTTAGAATGATGATGAAGGAATATTAAGAACGGTAAAGAGGAGTGTGTTTTATTTTTGTTTTAATAAATCAAAGAGCTACTTTTGTTTTTGTAAAATCAATATCCTCGTTGGAAACATATGAGGTGTGAATTAACAATAACATTTTTCGATAGTTATCAGACTAAAGGAATCAAACCCACTGGTGGGATTAAATACTACTATTAATGAGAACAATTCAGTTTAGAGAAGCAATATGTGAGGCGATGAGTGAGGAAATGCGCAGAGATGAATCTGTGTATTTATTGGGTGAAGAAGTTGCAGAATATAATGGAGCATATAAGGCATCTAAAGGGATGTTGGATGAATTTGGAGCTAAAAGAGTTATTGATACACCAATTGCCGAACTTGGATTTGGAGGGATAGCTGTTGGGTCTACAATGACTGGAAATAGACCAATTGTTGAATACATGACGTTTAATTTTTCATTAGTAGGGATTGATCAAATTATAAACAATGCAGCAAAAATACGCCAAATGTCTGGAGGGCAATTTCCTTGTCCGATTGTTTTCAGAGGCCCTACAGGTTCGGCTGGGCAATTAGGAGCAACACATTCACAGGCATTTGAAAACTGGTTTGCCAATACGCCAGGGTTGAAAGTAATTGTGCCTTCAACTCCTTATGATGCTAAAGGCTTGCTAAAAGCAGCGATACGTGACAATGACCCTGTAATTTTCATGGAGTCAGAGCAGATGTATGGTGATAAAGGTGAAGTGCCAGATGGTGAGTATGTATTGCCAATTGGAGTTGCTGAAGTAAAACGTAAAGGTACAGACGTAACTATTGTTTCTTTCGGGAAAATCATAAAGGAAGCGTATAAAGCTGCAGACGAATTAGAAAAAGAAGGGATTTCATGTGAAGTTATTGATTTAAGAACAGTTAGGCCTTTAGATAGTGCTACTATTATTGAGTCTGTTAAGAAAACAAATAGATTAGTAATTTTAGAAGAAGCGTGGCCATTTGGAAATGTAGCTACTGAAATTACATACCAGGTGCAAAACCATGCGTTTGATTATTTAGATGCACCTATTGAAAAAATTAATACGGCTGATACGCCAGCACCATATTCTCCTGTTTTATTAGAGGAATGGTTGCCGAATATGAATGATGTAATCAAGTCGGTTAAAAAGGTTATGTATAGATAACTTTTTTAATCCCACCAGTGGGGTTAATTCTATTGAGTCCCGATGGTTGTAGAGCTATCTCGAGTTATAAATAATTCAATTTATTTATACGACATTTTATAATCAAAGCGTATATTTGAGCTTCATTAGTACTTAATACTAATGAAGCTTTTTTATTTATATGAAGAATATACTAACGATACTTTTAATTTTCATTTCAACAATGCTACTAGCCCAAACGAAAGTTAGTGGATTGGTAATAGATGAAGACGATTACCCAGTGCCTTTTGCAAATGTAATTTTCAAGAATTCTACTACAGGTACAATTACAGATGAAAACGGAAGGTTCTATTTGGAATCGTCTGAGCGTTATAAAACACTTCAAGTATCATTTATAGGGTATGAAACCGAAGATGTATATTTACCAAAATCGGTTACGTATAAAATGAATATCCTTTTAAAAGAGGGGAGTCAATTAAGTACTGTAACTATTTATTCGGGTAAGCAATCCAAGAAGAATAATCCTGCTATTGAAATGTTAAAGAAAATTTGGGCGAATAAGCGTTCAAATGGGACGAAGAAATTTAAGCAATATCAGTATAATAAGTATGAGAAAATAGAATTCGATTTTAATAACGTGGATAGCACAATGGCTAAAAGTAAGTTGTTTAAAGGAATGGAGTTTATTTTTGAAAAACTTGATACCTCACGTATTACAGGTAAAACATATTTACCAATCTTTTTGAATGAATCGGTTTCTAAAGTATATGGGAATAATGAAAACAATAAAACGAGAGAAGATTTAATAGGGAATAAAAATTCAGGTTTTAGTAATAATCAAACGATCATATCTTTTGTAAAGGATTTGTACTCCGATTATAATGTATATGATAACTACTTGAAAATATTCGATAAAAGCTTTGTAAGCCCGCTTTCAAAAACTGGAGTTAATGTGTATAATTATGTACTATCTGATAGTGCGTATATTGGAGATAAATGGTGTTATAATATTATTTATTACCCACGCAGAAAAAATGAATTGACTTTTAAAGGAGATTTTTGGGTGAATGACAGTACCTGGGCAATTAAAGATATCAATTTACAAGTATCTAAAAGTGCAAATATAAACTGGGTAAAAGATATTTATATCGAACAAGAGTTTGATGTGTTAAATGATTCGGTCTTTTTAATGAAGAGAGATTATTTCATGTCTGATTTTAGTTTTTCTAAAAAAGAAAAATCAAGAGGGGTTTACGGAAAACGTACTACCTTATATGAAGATTATCAATTTGATGTTGATAAAGGCGAGGAGTTTTATAAAGATGAATCAGATCCTTATGCTTTTGAAATTTACAATCAAGATTCAACTTTCTGGTCAGAAAATAGATTAGAGAAGTTGAATAAAGATGAAGAAGGGGTTTATAAAATGTTAGACACGCTAAAGACTGTTGCGAAATTCAAACGAATTTATAATGCAGCAAGTATTTTAGCTTCAGGATATGTAGAAATACCAAAATTAAAACTAGATTTTGGGCCAATATTTTCAACTTTCGGATTTAACGATGTTGAGGGAGTGAGAATAAGAGCAGGTGGAAGAACGTATTTTGGGCCAAATGATAAATGGAGGGTTCAAGGATACGGAGCATACGGTTTTAAAGACAATCAGTTTAAGTACGGAGTGTCAGGTAAGTGGTTGTTGAGGAGGAAAAAAAGATGGATATTATCAGGAGGAAACAGACGCGATATTGAGCAAATAGGAGTTAGTTTAACTACTACAAATGATATTATGGGACGTAGCTTTGCTTCATCATCATTATTTTCTTCAGGTTCTAATGATAGGTTAACTTCTATCAATTTAAGTACTTTGGGAATTGAATCGGAAATTGCTAAAAACTTTGTGGTAAAGTTATCAGGGAGTTATCGTACGTTGAAATCCGCATCAAATACTTTTGGATTAGATTTTTATGCAGACCAGACGCTCTCAGTGGTAAAATCTCAATTGAAGCAATCAGAAGTAAACCTGTCATTAACATATACGCCAAATAAAAAAACAACAGGTTATGGGGTGGAAAGAACGACTGTAAATGGAAGTCATCCAACAATATTTGTAAGTTTAAGTCAAGGAGTAAAAGGAGTTATAGCAAGTGATTTTGATTATTCAAAAGTACAGTTGTTTTACAGGCAGCCATGGCAAATAGGTGGTTTTGGAAGGCTGTTTTCAAATGTAGAAATAGGGAAAACATTTGGTGAAGTCCCTTTAGGGTTATTAAGTGTGATACCAGGGAATCAAGCGTATTTTTCAATATTTAATACATTCCCATTATTAGATTATTATGATTTTGTAACGGACACCTATGTGTCAGTGCATTTGGAGCATAATTTTAACGGTCGAATATTTTCTAGGATACCATTTTTAAAGAAAATGAATTTAAGAGAAATTGTAGGTATAAGAGGAGTTTGGGGTGATTTGTCACAGGAAAACATAAATTTAGATGCAAATTCACCTAATTTTATCTTGTATAAAACAGAAGGGGCTCCACATGATAAAGTGTATTGGGAATATAGTTTAGGAGTAGGAAATATATTTAAAGTGTTTAGAATAGATTTTAATTTTCGAGGAAACTATTTTGAAGTTCTTGAAGCGCGTAAGTTTGGTGTAACAGGTAGTTTTGGTTTTAATTTTTAATATTTTTTCAACCCATTTGTAAGTACTCAATATAGTTTCGACTTAGTATAGGATTAAAATATACTAACATGAAAAGCTTATTTACAAAAGGATTAACCTTATTTATTTGTTTACTTGGTTTTAGCAATGTGTCATCGCAAGACCTGTCAGAATTCTTTGAAAAGACAACTGTTTTTTTAGAAGAAAATGTGTCGGAAGGAAAAGTTGCATATAAAAAAATAAAATCTTCACCTGAACAATTAAATGAGTTGCTGGTACTTGCCTCAACGATAGAGGTTCAGAAAACAAACTCAAATGAGTACAGAGCTTTTTGGATAAACGCGTATAACTTAACAGTAATACAGGCTGTAGTTGCAAAGTATCCTATAAAATCCCCTTTAGCAGTTTCAGGTTTTTTTGATAAAAAAACATACCTTATTTCAGGAAAAAAAACAACTCTTAATAGGATTGAGAATAAAATATTAAGAGGGCAATTTAATAATGACCCTCGATTTCATTTTGCCTTGGTGTGTGCTGGTTTAGGTTGTCCTCCAATTATTAACAAAGCATACCTTCCTAGTACAATAGAAACTCAGTTGAACAAACAAACTAGATTAGCGTTAAATAATGCAGCGTTTATAAAAGTAAACAACAAGAAAAAGAAGGTTCAGTTTTCTCAAATATTTGAATGGTATACATCGGATTTTACTACAGGTAATAAATCATTAATTGACTTTGTAAATAGATACAGAACAACGCCAATCCCAGGCAAGTATAAGCCGTCATATTATTCATATGACTGGACTTTAAATGAAATTAAATAATACGCAATAAAATACAAGCTAACACTTTATATTATGAAATTGAAAAACACACTTTTAGGAACATTTTTGTTAATGAGTTTTTTTGGGTTTTCCCAGGATGAAACACCTGAGGGAGCTACAAAGAGTAATATTCAGGAGTACACTCCGTCTAAATTATTGAAAAAGGGACAATGGGATATCAAATTATTCAATAGCTTGTATACCCAAACAGAAACAACAAATGCAAGATCAAAATCAGTAAAAATAGCAAGAGAAACATTCTTTACTTCTAAACTAGAAGTATTTACAGGAGTAACGGAATCAAACAGGTTTAACGTTGGGGTTATTCTTCAGACAAAGTCCAATACTTATGGTGGGGCTGCTGCATTAGATGTGTTTAGCTTTAAAGATGATAGACAAACAACTAGAAACGGATTGGCCTCAATAGCTCCATCTGTAAAGATTCAACCCTTAAAAAACGTGAGTAACTTCTCGCTACAAACATCTTTTCATATACCAGTATTTGAAGATGTTCCTGGAGCTCCGTATTTAGATAAGAGGAGTTATGTGTGGGAAACGAAGTTCTTTTATGACAAATCATTTGCCGCAGATAAGTTTCAGTTTTTTGGAGAAGTAGATTTCGGATACAATTTTGGAGAAAAAAGTAGTGATGCTGACCCTGTGAAAGAGAATACAGGTGAGCGCTTTGCAAACAATAGTTTAACATTGCCACTAAGTGCTTTTTTAAGTTATTTTCCAAGCTCAAAGACGACAGTTTTTGTAAGTGGTCAACAATCTTTTTTGATTGATTTAGGAAATGATTTTGAACAAAATTACACACAACTAGGTGTAGGAGGGAAGTACCAGTTAACGAACACCTTGAATTTAGAAGCTTCATTTGGGAAAATAGTTAGAGGGAATGGTTTTCAGGGTCTTGGACAAACATTTAGTTTAGGGGTGAGGGCATTGTTTTAACCCACAAGTGAGGGGGGGGTAGAGGCTTGTCTTTGGGGGGTAAAAGATTAGAGTTAATTCATGCTTTACGTACTTGTTCCGATACATGTTGATAGAAGTGTTAATTAATACAGCTTTAAGTGTAATTGAAAAGCATTGATCTTGATGTTTTAGTTTTAAAGCATATCAATTTGAATGACTTTTGAACATTTAGCATTTTTAATGTTTTGAGGTCTCCAGATCTTCTATTTAACTAGGTTAATATGTTTATGATTATATTTATAAGTATATTAATGACCATTAATACATATTAATACATATTAATATTTTGAGAAAAATCATTTCATTTATTTTAAGCGTTTGTTTCGGGCTGTGCTTTTCGCAGGAGAAAGAAGTAGTTTCATTAGAAATTAGAGGGCTTAAAAAAACAAAAACTTCTTTTCTGAATAAGATAATTGAGGTAAAGCAAAATAGAGTTTTAGATTCTGTTCAACTGGAGCAGGATATGATTCGCTTAAAGCGATTACCAGGAATTTCCCATGCGTATTACCAGGTTTTCTTAACAGGTACAGGAGATGGGTATAATGTGTTTTACAACATAGAAGAAAATTTCACGCTTATACCAACTATAAATATTTGGACAACTACTAATAATCAATTCTCGTATAAAGTAGGGGTATATGATTTCAATTTCCTCGGAAGAGGTATGGATTTTGGTGGTTTTTACCAAAACAATGGGCATGATACCTACAGTATAAATTTTAAAGCACCTTATCTTTTTAGTAAAAAGTTAGGACTTGCAATAAATCATCAGAACTGGAAAAGTGAAGAGCCTTTATATTTTGGGGATGAAACGGCAAATTATTTATATAATAACAAATCGTTTGAGGTTTTAGGATTGTATCAATTTAATACGGCGCATAAGTTTCATGTTGGAGTTAATGTGTTTAATGAAAAATACGAGTATGTGTCTGGAAATATTATTTCGGAAGTGCCAAGGAGTCTCGATTTAGATAAATTGTTATTGAAATTAGTTTATGATTATGATAAACTTAATTATTCTTATCAGTATGTTTCGGGGTTTAGAAGTGTGTTGACTTTACAGTCTGTGACATCTAATAATAAAACGCAAGATGATTTTTTTATAGGCTGGAATGATTTGTTGTATTTTAAAAGGTTTTCAGATAAAGGTAATTGGGCTAACAGGCTTCGTTTAGGATTGGCGTCTAATAATGAAAGTCCGTTTGCGCCATTTGCATTAGATAATAACTTAAATATTAGAGGGGTTGGTAATTTAATTGATAGAGGTACAGCAGTGATATTGTTAAATACGGAATATAGACACACCTTGTATGAAAAAGGTTGGTTTTCCTTACAAGGAAATGCATTTGTAGATAGTGGTACTTGGAGGAAGCCCGGAGGAGATTTTGGTGATTTTGTAGATTCTGAAAATATTAAAATTTATCCTGGAGTTGGTTTGCGATTGATTCATAAAAAAATATACAACGCTATTTTCAGAATAGATTATGGAGTTGGATTAGGAAAGAGTTCAAGTAAAGGAATTGTTTTTGGAATAGGGCAGTACTTTTAGGAGTTCAAAAAAATGAGCGAAGCTCATTTTTTTGTAACGAATAACGAATAACGAATAACGAATAACGAATAACGAATAACGAATAACGAATAACGAATAACGAATAACGAATAACGAATAACGAATAACGAATAATCAGTGAAATACAAATTACATTTATTACTTTTACTATGTATGTTTTCATTCATAAGTAATGTTTTTGGTCAGCAGGATGTAGGTTTTAAAAAAGCTGATCGTGTTTTAAAAAAACTTGTTCGTAAGAAAAAAGTTCCGGGGATAGCGATAACAATTACTAAAAACGGGGAAACTCAATTTTCAAAAGGATATGGTTATGCTGATTTGGACAGGGAATTACCAGTTAATCCAGCAACAACAATTTTTAGAGTAGGTAGTGTTTCTAAGCCTATTTCAGCTACAGGTTTAGCAAAAATGGTAGCTAAAAACCAACTAAAATTAAGTGATTCTATTTATGATTGTGTATCATATTTTCCTAAAAAAGAGTATGGATTTACTATAAGGCAATTAGGGGGGCATTTAGCAGGTATAAGAAACTATAAGGACAACGAGTTCATGAATAACAAGCCCTTGACCATTAAAGAAGGTGTTTCTTTATTTGAAAATGACACGTTATTATTTCAGCCTGGAAGAGGATATTCGTATACAAGTTATAGTTGGAGCTTACTTTCTTTAGTAATGCAAGAAGTTGCTCAGAAACCTTTTGAAGATATTATTAACGATGAGGTTTTAGTCCCATTAGGATTAAAAAACACTTTCCCAGATAAACAACAAGAGCTAGTTGATAAAGCGATTTTTTATCGTAAAAAAAGAAAAAGAAAATTTATAGAAGCAACACCAGTTCATAATTTTTTTAAATTAGCAGGAGGTGGTTATTTGTCGACATCAGAGGATATTGCTAAGTTAGGAAATGCCTATTTAACTGATAAATTTCTACCGAATGAGGTAAAAGATAAGTTCACTACTTCTCAAAAAATTAAAGAAAATCTTACCTATTACGGAGTGGGGTGGCAAGCAAGTTACGATCATAAAAACCGTCCGTATTTTGGGCATATAGGAAATGGTTTAGGAGGATATGGTATATTTTATGTGTATCCAAAAGAGAACATAGTAGTATCTATTTTAATGAACTGTTCAAATCCTTATCAGGATGAAAGGTTTTATAAAATAATAGACGCAGTATTTGATGAATTGGCAGAGGGTAATAACTAAGTAGTCAGTTCTCTAAACAGCGTTTCTAAGGTCGTGTTTTTGGTGTCGAGCTTTAAAATTCGAAGCTCATTTTCTTTCGCGAAATCAAAAATCAAGGCACGCATATCTTCTTTGGTGTCAAAAGTAATTTCCCAAGTCATTCCAAAAGTATTTTTAGCGTCGGTTACATTTGGTAGTCGTTTTAGTAACTGATCTTCAATTCTAAAATCAAACTCAACTTCAATTAGTTGTTCTTGATTGCTTTTTAATTCAGATAGCGGAGTATCAATAACTAATTCTCCTTTGTTAATTATGATTACCCTATCACAAATGGCTTCAACTTCTTGCATGATATGGGTAGACAAGAATACTGTTTTGTCTTTACCAAAACTCTTAATTAATTCACGAATTTCAACTAATTGGTTAGGGTCTAGCCCCGTAGTTGGTTCGTCAAGAATAAGTACATCAGGATTGTGTAATAATGCATTAGCAAGTCCAACACGTTGTCGGTATCCTTTTGAAAGCTGGTTTATTTTTTTATGAGATTCCGTTGCCAAGCCAGTTAAAGAAATTACTTCCTCTATTCGCTCTTTTTTCACCTTATAAATATCAGCGTTAAAAGCCAAAAACTCTTTTACATACATTTCTAGGTATAGTGGGTTGTGCTCAGGTAAATAGCCAACACTTTGTTGTACGTTTTTTTGTTGAGTAGTTACATCAAAGTCATTAACTATTGCGGTTCCTTCAGAACTATTTATATAGGTAGTAAGAATTTTCATCATTGTAGATTTTCCAGCACCATTTGGTCCTAGAAACCCAACGATCTCTCCTTTTTTGATTGTAAAAGAAATATTGTTCAACGCTTTTTGATCACCGTAAAATTTAGAAATATTCTGTACTGATATTGACATGTATGATTTTACCTTTTTATATTTAAATAATACCTAGTGGTATTTAAAAAGCTAAAATTAGTATAAAAAAAGTTGCGTGCAAACAATTTTGTGATACATTTGTGGTAACAAAACAATTATAATGTTGACACAGAGCACTTGGCAAAGTTTTTATTTTAGCTTTTACTTTTTTAGTAAGAGTCGAGACTTTACATGTGTTATTTAAATAAAAAATTAAATTAAGTACAGTATATAAAGTCTCGAGAAATCGGGACTTTTTTTATGCAAAAAAGGGAATCGATTTCAAATGAGCATAAAATGAGCATAACTATGAAAACAAAAATTGCAATACAGGGAATTGAAAGTTCATTCCATCATTTAGCAGTAAATAAACTGTTAGGAGAAGAAAATATTGAGTTGCTTAAATGCGATTCATTTGAAAAAGTAACGAACTCTTTAGTTGGGTTTAAATCGGATTATGGTATTATGGCAATAGAGAATACTATTGCGGGTTCAATTTTACCAAATTACAATTTAATTGACAGTAATGATTTAGTGATTTTGGACGAAGTGTATTTAAATATTCAAATGCATTTAATGGCATTGGAGGGAGAGTCAATTCATGATATTAAAGAAGTGCACTCACACCCTGTAGCGTTATTACAATGTAAGGATTATTTAAGAAAATTCCCGCCACAGTTTAAAATCGTAGAAGGAAAGGATACTGCTTCAGAGGCGAAACGAATTAAAGAGCAAGGGTTAACTGGAGTTGCTGCAATTGCTGGAGAACAAGTAGCAAAGGAATTTGGATTAAAGATTTTGGATAGTAATATTCAAAGCATGAAAGATAACAAAACAAGATTTGTATTGTTAGGAAGAAAACAGGAGTTTACTAATGAAACAAGTAATAAAGCATCACTTAAATTTGAGTTGAATCATGATATAGGAAACTTGTCTAATGTATTACAATTATTCAGTACATTTAAAATTAACTTGACAAAAATTCAATCGCTTCCTGTTGTAGGGTCACCTTGGCAATATGCTTTTTTTGTAGATGTTTTGTTTGAAGATTATCAGTTGTTTTCAGAAGTGATAACAATGTTAGAAAAAGCGGTTAAGAGATTAAAGATTCTTGGGATTTATAGAGATAATAAAGAAAATAAAAAAAGTGAAATCATGAATTTTCTTGAAGAAAACTCATAATTGACAGTGTATTAAATAACATAATTGCCGTTAAGGTGAAATAAATAGAATATCCGTATAAAATGGAAAATAAAAAAGAATTAAGAACATGGTTGGATGAAATGCAGTTAACGCATCCGTTAATGATTGCAGGGCCATGTAGTGCAGAGAGTGAAGAGCAAGTATTAAAAATAGCGCACCAGTTAAAAGATACTGATGCTACTGTTTTGCGTGCAGGAATATGGAAACCACGAACTCGACCGGGGAATTTTGAAGGGGTTGGAGAAATAGGATTAAAATGGTTGCAAAAAGCAAAAGCTGAAACGGGTATGATGACAGCTACGGAAGTTGCAAATCCCGCGCACGTTGAATTAGCGTTAAAACATGATATTGATGTATTGTGGTTAGGAGCTAGAACAACAGTAAGTCCGTTTATAGTACAGGAAATCGCTGATGCCTTAAGAGGAACTGATAAAATTGTATTGGTTAAAAACCCTGTTAATCCTGATTTGCCTTTATGGTTAGGAGCAGTGGAGCGATTGTATACTTCTGATATTAAGAAGTTAGGAGTAATTCATAGAGGTTTTTCTTCTTTTGAAAAATCAAAATACAGGAACAATCCTGAGTGGCAAATACCTATTGACTTACAAAATCGTTTTCCGGATTTGCCGTTGATTTGTGATCCGTCGCACATTGCTGGAACAAGGAGTTTGATATTTGATGTTTGTCAAACAGCGTTAGATTTTAATTTTGACGGATTTATGGTAGAGACACATTTTGATCCTGATAATGCATGGTCGGATGCAAAACAACAAATTACTCCAGAAACATTGGTGCAAATGATGATAGATCTAAAAGTGAGGAAAAGGCAAGCATCATCGGAAGACTATTTATCAGAACTGAATAAGCTAAGAGCTAATATTGATATATTAGATGATAAGTTACTAGGGTTGCTTTCTAAAAGAATGGAAGTTGCTGATGGGATTGGTTTGTTGAAAAAAGAAAATAATGTATCAATATTACAAACCAATAGATGGAATGAAATATTAGGGAAAATGATTCTTCGTGGTGAAGAGAAAGGATTGAGCGAAGAGTTTGTATTAAAAATTTACAAAGCAATTCACCAAGAATCAATTAGTCATCAAAAGAAAGTAATAATAAAATAGATTACTGAAAAAAACAATGTAGTTTTGTTGTATGACAGGAATAGTTTATAAATCTACAGGGAGTTGGTACACGGTAAAAACCGATGATGGAACGATTTATAAATGTAGGATTAAAGGAAAATTCAGACTTAAAGGTATTAAAAGCACAAATCCAATTGCGGTTGGTGATGTAGTAGGTTTTACTGTTGAGGATAAAAATAACGAGGGAGCAGGTGTAATTCATACTATCCATGATAGGATGAATTACATCATTCGTAAGTCGGTAAATTTATCGAAAAGGATACATATTATTGCATCTAATATTGATCAGGTTTTTTTGTTGATTACACTAAATAATCCACCTACATTTACCAGTTTTATTGATCGTTTTTTAGCAACTACAGAGGCTTATAATGTAAAGACGGTATTGCTTTTTAATAAGGTAGACACCTATAACGAGGAAGAACTACTTGATATTAAATATATGGCAGCGCTGTATAGAAAAATTGGGTATGAATGTGTTGGAGTATCTGCTTTAGAAGAAAGAAATATTGATAAAGTTAAAAAGATGATGCTTGGTAAAACAAGTATGTTTGTAGGCCATTCTGGTGTAGGTAAATCTACTTTGGTGAATACTATTGAACCTGGATTGGATATTAAAACAAAAGAAATTTCTAGTCAGCATAGTCAAGGACAACATACCACGACATTTGCTGAAATGTTTGACTTGTCATTTGACGCTCGAATTATTGACACACCAGGTATCAAAGGCTTCGGAATTGTCAATATGGAAAAGGAAGAAATAACGGATTATTTCCCAGAGTTTTTCGCCTTAAAAAAAGATTGTAAATTCAATAATTGTTTACACATAGAAGAACCACATTGTGCAGTTAAAAAAGCTTTGGAGAATTTGGATGTTGCTTATTCACGTTATAAAAGTTATGTGCAAATGGTTGAAGGTGATGACGAGCATTATCGAGTTGATGAATTTAAAAATGAATAATGAAATTGAAGTAGAACTTGAAGCGTTGATAAAAAAAATCTGTAGCGAAGATAATGACGTTGTTACTTCGAGAAGGTAGATTTTTTTCAAAAAACAAGTAAAAATAATGACGAATTAATAATAGTTGTCTTCTCGAACGCAGTCGAAAGGCTCGAACGGACACAGGGAATTAAATATGTCAATGGTAGTGAGTTTTATGAGAAACGCATAAAAATCAGCTTAATCTCAACTTGATTAGGGGGCGAAAACTTATCAAAGGAGAAGAAAAGAATACTTATGCTATTTTTATAAACTTTAAATTGTTTAATTTTTAAATCATTAAATTAAAGTAATGCGAGTAGTACTCCAGCGTGTTTCAGAAGCTTCAGTAACAATAGAGAAGACGATTGTTGCAAACATAAATCAAGGATTAGTTATTTTATTAGGGATAGAAAGTGAAGACACTCAGGATGATGTTTCATGGTTGGTAGCTAAAGTTTCCAAATTACGTATTTTTTCTGATGAAAATGGATTGATGAATAAGTCGGTTAAAGATGTCAATGGTGACATTATCCTTGTAAGTCAGTTTACTTTATTTGCAAGTACTAAAAAAGGAAATCGCCCAGGATTTACTCGTTCAGCAAAGCCAGTAACTGCAATTCCACTATATCAGTCATTTATTAAACAATTAGAATCTGATTTAGAAAAGTCTATTCAGACAGGAGAGTTTGGAGCAGATATGAAAATAGCATTGGTAAATGATGGTCCAGTTACGATAACAATAGATTCCAAAAATAAAGAATAGCCTCCTTTTTTTAAAAATACGTTTAAGTTTATCGACTATTTACGTACTTCAACTAATAGTAAGTTGAGAACAAAATATTTTTCATACTTTGTTGATTCTTAAATTTATAAGTACAAAAACTATGAAAAACATATACTTAATTGCGTTCTTTTCGGCAATTTTATTTGTTAGTTGTTCTCATGACGATGATAATCTGGTAATTGAACAACTGAAAACAGGAACTGTAACAGGGAAAGTAGTATCTAATAATGGGGCAGCAGTTGCAAGGGCATTAGTCTTTCACGATTATAAAGGAGAAATAGTGTATACATACTCTGATACCTATGGTGATTTTAAATTGTCTATTCCTGAAGGAACAGGGAATCTTCATATTCAAACCGGAGATGGTAAATTGTTTAGAACGGTATCTTCAGTAACAATCACAGAAGATGAAATGTTAGATTTAACAGCAAGTGCAAATATGGTTTTAACCCAACAAGCAAATCTTGCGTATTTATCAGGAGCTTTTGATTCTATTCAAGATTTAGTTGTAGAGATGGGATATTCAATTTCAGAAGTTACTGTAGCGGATTTAAGTTCTTCGGATTTGTATAGTCAATATGATGCAGTGTTTTTGAATTGTGACTTAGCAACTTTCGATGAAGCTACTAATGCTAATATGATAAATTATGTTGCTAAGGGAGGAAGTCTTTATGCTTCAGATTGGGCAATTGGATATTTTCTTGGGGCGGATACAGAATCTGGGACATCATGTGAAGCAAGGCCAGGAGGGTTTATAAATGATGATACTATCTGTACTGAAAAGATGGGGTTAAGACCTGAACTATATAATAGCCCAGTTTTATCTGAAGAGTTTCAAACCGTTTTAGGAAAAACAGAAATGGATATTGATTCTGGTGTGTGGACAATTGTACATGATATCGATAGTGATTTTTGGGAAGTATTAGTTGAAGATACCCTTGGTACTCCATTAGTGATAAGGACAAATAATGTAACTAGCTCTGATGTAACACCTTCAAATAATAATGGAGAATGGGTAACTATTTGTCATATCCCACCAGGGAATCCAAATAATCCTATTACAATTACTATAAATGTGAATGCATTAGATGCGCATCTAGCACATGGGGACACCTTAGGGAGTTGTGATGGTAATCAGTCAGGAAGTGTATATTACACTACATTTGAAAACCATCAATCTGGGCCGTCTGCAATAGTAGATGTTAAAAAAATATTAGAACATATTATTTTAAGCTTATAATTCTGTTAAACTTTATAAAAAAGGCTCAAAATATTTGTTTTGAGCCTTTTTTATGTTCGGAACTTAATATCTTTGCTGAAAAAATAAAGAATAATGGCATCAGTGTTTGGACATGCATTAGTTGGGGTAACATTGTCAAAGGTTCTAGATAAAAGCCAAGTAAAGTTGTTATTGATATTGGCAATGATTTCTGCAATACTACCTGATATTGATGTATTGGCATTTAAATTTGGTTATGCTTACGAACATTGGCTAGGACATAGAGGGTTTACGCATTCTATATTTTTTGCGATAATTTGGTCAGGAATAATGAGTTTGATATTTGGGAAGTCAAAAAAAACAATATTTTTTACCGTATTGTTTTTAGCTACGATATCACATGCAATATTGGATGCAATGACTACTGGAGGATTAGGAGTTGGTTTTTTTATTCCTTTTGAAAATACACGTTACTTTTTTGGATGTAGACCTATACAAGTGTCACCTATCGGGATTTCAAAATTCTTTTCTGAATGGGGTGTACGGGTTATATTTAGTGAGTTGCTCTGGATTGGAGTTCCATGTGGGATGGTATTACTTTCTAATATGAGTTTCCGAAAGTATTTAGTGGTTAAATAAAACACAACTAAAATATTTTATATTTTTAATTTTTGTATAAAAAAAACAAACTAACTTATGATTAAAAGATTTCTTTTTCTAATTGTTATTGGAGTTCAATTCTCTTATGGGCAAGAGAATTATAAGGTGAATTTAATTCCAGAAGAACTTAAGGAGGGTGCTAATGCTATAATTAGATCTCATGATACGTCAGTAGAGATAATCGCTTTTGATAACATGATTATTACCCAGCATAGGGTTATAACTGTTTTGAATAGATTTGGTGACCAACATGTAAATACCTATGAACATTATGATGATTCAAGAAGGATACAAAAGTTGTCGGTTTTAGTGTTGGATGCAAAAGGAAATTTAATTAAAAAGTATAAAAAATCAGAATTTAATGACGTGAGTGCGGTTTCGAATGGACAGTTGTATATGGATAATAGGGTAAAACACCTTCGATATCACCCAATATCATATCCGTATACAATAATTTTTCAGTCAACTGTAAAAGAAAAATCTACCGCTTTTTTAAATAACTGGAGTCCGATAGAAGGGTATTATGTTGGTTTAGAGCGGTCTACTTATAAACTGGTAAATCGTACAAATTCTAAATATAAGTTTAAAGGATATAATTTAGAGAATTATGATTTTAAACTAGATGATAAAGGGAGTGAATTAAATTTCTCTGCTGAAAATTTAAAAGCAGTAGAAAGAGAAAATTTATCGCCAGATTTCTCAACAATGATGCCTTGGGTTCGTTTTGCGTTAAATGATTTTGAATTGAAAGGGGTAGTTGGTAATGGGAGTAGTTGGAAAGAATTTGGTTTGTGGCAATACAATGATTTATTAGCTAATAGAGATGTAATTGATGACTTTACAAAGAATAAAATAACTCAATTAATAGCCGATGCTCCATCAGAAAAAGAAAAAATTAAACGTATTTATAATTATGTTCAAAATAATACAAGGTATGTTGGAGTACAATTAGGTATTGGTGGTTGGCAGCCTATAGAAGCAAAAGAAGTAGATAGAGTAAAATACGGTGATTGTAAAGGGTTAACAAACTATACAAAAGCATTGCTTAAGTCTCAAGGGATTGAGGCTTTTTACACCTTAGTTTTTACAGGTAAAAGTAAAAAGAGTATAGATAGTGATTTTGCATCAATACAAGGGAATCATGCTTTTTTGTGTGTGCCTCATCAAGATGATTATATTTGGTTAGAATGTACAAGTCAAACAATACCATTTGGTTTTTTAGGAGCTTCAACAGACGATAGGGATGTGTTAGTGATTACGCCAGAAGGAGGGGAAATTGTCCATACGCCAATATATGATGAGTCATTTAATACATTTGACGCAGATGTAAATATTATATTAAATAGCTCGGGTGGTTTTATAGCTAATTATAACAGTACATCTAAAGGTGTTCAATATGATCAGCAATCATATAAATTGAGAATGCAATCTGGTGAATTAATAGAGAGATATTCAGCTATTTGGAATTACTTAAACGGGTTTACAATAGTTAATAAAGAATTGACTGTTGATAAAGATAAAGTTACATTGCATGAAAAATTAAATATTTCAGTAAGTAGTTATGTTGCAAAAGTTGGTGATAAGTTACTGGTGCCAATTAATCCTTTTAATAGAGTAACTAAGGTGCCAATAAAATATTTAGATAGAAAATCACCTTTTGAAACGGATAGATCTTTTTCAGACACAGATTCATATGAATTTCAAGTGCCTGAAGAATTTACTATAGCGTCACTACCAGAAGATTATTTGATTAATAGTGAATTTGGTTCGTATAAAATTACTATTAAAAAAATAGAAGGAAATAAAATTAAGTATATAAGAGAATTAACCTTAAAAGAAGGGGTGTTTCCGAAAGAGAAATATAAGTCATATAGGGATTTTATAAAAAAAATAGCAAAAAAAGACAAATCAAAATTCATACTAACTAAGCAATCTTAAAAAATGAAAAGAGTATTATTAATTATATTGTTGCAATTGGGGCTAACATCAATATGTGCACAAAATTATAAATTCGGCAAGGTTTCGAAAGAAGAACTACAAGAGAAATTCAATCCAGCAGATTCTTCAGCAAATGCAACAGTATTATACTCAAGTGAAAAAATTGAATACGAGTATGACAACGAAGTAGGTTTTTATGTGATTAAAGATATTCATAAAAGAATTAAGATATATAATAAAGAAGGATTAGAATGGGCTAAGCATGCTGTAAGGATGTATGACAAATCAAGCGCTCTAAAAGAGAACCTAAGTGCTTTGAGAGGGATTACTTATAATTTGATAAATGGAGAGGTTAAGGAGCAAAAGTTGAAAAAGGATGGGATTTTTAAAGAAAAGGAAAATGAATATTGGAAAAAAACAACTTTCACACTCCCTAGCGTTACAGTTGGAAGTGTGATTGAGTTCAAGTATGTGGTAAAGTCATATTATGCATCAAAACTAGACGATGTATTGTTACAAGAATTGATACCAATAAAAAAATTAGTTTATCAAGTGACGATTCCAGAGTATTATAACTTTAAATTACATCCTAACCTTAAAAGTAATTTAAATCCAAAGATAGATTATGATAGTTCAAGCAAAGAAATAATAGTGAAATGGAGGGATAAACGCCCTGGCCCCGGTGGGATTATAAGAAAACATGAGAGCTTACTTGATTACAGTGAAAAAATAATTAGAGTTAATGAAGAAAATATTCCTGGTTTGAAAAAAGAAATATATGTAGCTAACTTAAATAACTATAAATCAAAGCTTTCTTTTGAGTTAGTTTCAACAAAATCTTTTGGTTCAAAAATCACAAACTATGCAAACAATTGGAATTCAGTCGTTGAAAAAATATATAAATCAGAAAATTTTGGTGAGCAATTAATAAAAAACGATTACTTTAAGAAAGATGTTGATGTATTATTACAGTCCTTAAAAGCTAATTCAGATAAAATTACTGCAATCTACAATAGTGTTAAATCAAAAGTGAAATGGAATGATTTCATAGGTATTTACACAGATAATGGGGTTAAAAAAGCGTATAATAGCGGAGTAGGAAACGTAGCAGACATAAATTTAATGTTAATATCGATGCTTCGCTATGCAGGAGTTAACGCAAATCCGATATTAATTTCAACTAAATCTAATGGAATACCATTGTTTCCAACTAGACAAGGCTTTAACTATGTGCTTTGCGGAGTTGAAATTAATAATGAAATTATATTATTGGATGCAACAGAGGAGAACACAACAGTTAATATAGTTCCTGAAAGAGTGTTAAATTGGCAAGGAAGAATGATTAGAGCTAATGGAAGCTCTAATTGGGTAGATTTATATCCAAAGAAAAATTCAAACAATACAACAATGATTTCTACTACATTAAATGATGATTTATTTTTTACAGGAAAAATGCGTAATCAGCAAACAGATTATTATGCTTATGAATATAGGAATGAATATGTAGGAGTTGAAAGTGAATCTCTGATGCGGGATTTGTCAAAAGATAAGGGAGAACTTCAGATAGCGGATTTAGAGGTTAAAAATGTTCTAGAATTGGGAAAGCCTGTTCAGCAAGTATATAATTTTACTTATGAAGATGGTGTAGAAGAAATTGGTTCTGAAGTTTATGTTTCACCAATGTTGTTTTTAACACAAGAAGATAATGTTTTTAATAAAGAAGATAGAAGTTATCCTATTGATTTTAGTTTTCCAAGAAGTAATAAAAATATAATTAACTTGACTATTCCAAATGGATATAAAGTGAAGTCAATTCCAGAGAGTGTAAAGTTGGTAATGTCAGATGGAGTAGGAGAGTATAGTTATTTAGTGAAACAAATGGGGAATACAATTCAAGTATCAGAAGCATTAAAAATTAATTTCCCAATTATAGCTGTAATGTATTATCCTGAGTTAAGAGAAGTATATAAGAAAATGATAGAGAAAAACGGAGAGAAAATAGTATTGGAAAAAATATAATTTATGGACATTAAAAACGCACAGCTAGAAGTAGATAACTGGATTAAAAACCATGGAGTTCGTTATTTTAATGAGCTTACTAATATGGCGCAACTTACGGAAGAAGTAGGAGAGGTAGCTAGAATTATTGCGCGTCGTTATGGTGAACAAAGTGAAAAGGAAAGCGACAAGGATAAAGACTTAGGGGAGGAATTAGCCGATGTCATGTTTGTAGTATTGTGTTTGGCAAATCAAACAGGAATTAATTTACAAGAAGCCTTTGATAAAAAGCTAGATATCAAAACCAAGCGTGATCATGATAGACATCATAATAATGAAAAATTAAAGTAATGAATAATAAATTAGCAAATACATCGCTCCTTAAACTTGGTGCACGGTTTTCTGTAGTTTTTTTTATAGTAGCAGTGATTATAAAAGTGTTTTTAAGTGTTATTAGTAAAGATTTTTCTGAGTATGTGAAAACACCAGAATTCAGAAATTATATTATTGTTTTAGCATTATTTTCTTTGGTTTATGGCTTTTTAATGGCTCATTTTCAATTGAAAAAACATAAAAAAAGTAACTAATAAAAGTTCCTTCTCCTAGTGAGAAGGTTAGGGTGAGGGAATGAATATACAACTTCAAAAATCAAAAATAAACAGCCAACAATCAGTAATACAAATTACTGGTTCTAAATCTGAGTCGAACAGGTTATTAATTCTTCAGGCGCTGTTTGAAGGATTAGAAATTGAAAACCTTTCAAATTCTGATGATACTCAAGTATTGCAAAAAGCGTTACAATCCTCTTCTGATATTATTGATATTCATCATGCAGGAACAGCAATGCGATTTTTAACAGCGTATTTATCAATTCAAAAAAACCGTGAAATTGTACTTACAGGTTCTTCAAGAATGAAAGAGCGTCCCATAGGTGTTTTAGTTGACGCCTTAAGAATGCTAGGAGCGGATATTAGCTATGAAGAAAATGAAGGTTTTCCTCCTTTACGGATTAAAGGAAAACAGTTATTGAAATCAGAAGTTAGTCTAAAGGCAAATGTCTCTAGTCAGTATATATCCGCATTGTTGCTAATAGGTTCTGTGTTAGAAAAAGGCTTGACGATTTCTCTAGAGGGAAAAATAACTTCTGTGCCATATATCAATATGACTCTAAATTTATTAAATGAAATAGGAGTAAAAACGTCTTTCGAAGGAAATGTAATTAAAGTGCTTCCTAAAATTCAGAACTCAGAACTCAGAATTCAGAATTCGGTTATTGTTGAGTCCGATTGGAGTTCAGCTTCTTATTTTTATAGTTTAATCGCATTGTCAGAAATAGGAACCTCAATAGCACTTTCTTCTTATAAAGAAACGTCATTACAAGGAGATTCAGCTTTGGTAGAGATATATGAAGAGTTTGGAGTAGAGACAACTTTTGAAGAGCATAGTATAGTGCTTAGGAAGTCATCAATCGTCAATGGGCGATCACCAGTTAAATTAGAGTTGAATAATTCGCCAGATATTGCACAAACGATAGCAGTCACTTCTTTTGGCTTAGGAATATCATGTGATTTGTACGGGTTACATACCCTAAAAATAAAAGAAACTGATCGGCTAGAAGCGTTAAAGGTTGAATTAGAGAAACTTGGAGGGTCAGTATCGATTACTAATGAATCACTACATTTAAAAAAATCAAATTCAATTAAAACTAATGTGTCGATTGACACCTATCAAGATCATAGAATGGCAATGGCTTTTGCGCCTTTAGCATTAAAAACAAGCTTAGAAATAAAACAAGCTGAGGTAGTTTCTAAATCTTTCCCATCTTTTTGGGATGATTTAAAAACACTAGGGATTCAGATTAAAAAAATATAATTGCTCATTTACTTGACAACCCCTATGTTGAGATTGTATATTAGCACCCTAATTAAAGAAGTACATGAAACATTATTAGTAAATGAGTTAATTTTAATGAATGAAACTTATTTTATAATGTAGCATGTGACCGATTAAATCTAATAATAAACACACATGAAATTATCACAATTCGAGTTTGAACTTCCTGAAGGATTATTATCAGAACATCCTGCAGAACACAGAGATGAGTCTCGTTTAATGGTTTTAAACAGAAAAGAACAAACGATAGAGCATAAACAGTTTAAGGACTTGATCGATTATTTTGATGAAGATGATGTAATGGTGTTGAATAACACTAAAGTATTTCCTGCTCGTTTATTCGGAAACAAAGAAAAAACAGGAGCAAGAATTGAAGTGTTTTTATTAAGAGAATTAAGTAAAGAACAGCGCTTATGGGATGTGTTGGTAGATCCGGCAAGAAAAATAAGAATTGGAAATAAATTATATTTTGGTGACGACGAAAGTTTAGTTGCTGAGGTTATTGACAATACAACTTCAAGAGGAAGAACATTGCGTTTTTTATATGACGGAGGGTATGATGAATTTAGAGAGAAATTAAACTCTTTAGGAGTTACACCATTGCCTAAGTACATTAAAAGAGACGTTGAACCTGAAGATAAGGAGAGATACCAAACAATTTATGCAAAGCATGAAGGAGCGGTAGCTGCGCCAACAGCAGGATTGCATTTTTCTAGACATTTGTTAAAGCGTTTAGAAATAAAAGGAATCAATTTTGCAGAGGTTACTTTACATATTGGATTAGGAACATTTAACCCGGTAGAGGTAGAGGATTTATCAAAGCATAAAATGGATTCTGAAGAATTGTTAATTGATGAAAAAACTATTGAAATTATTAATGGAGCAAAAACAAGAAAAAGAAGAGTTTGCGCTGTTGGAACTACGGTAATGAGGGCTTTGGAAAGTGCAGTTTCTTCTGACAGAACATTAAATACTTTTGATGGTTGGACGAACAAGTACATTCACCCGCCACATGAATTCAGTATCGCTAACTGTATGATTACAAATTTTCATACACCAAAATCAACATTATTGATGATGGTAGCTGCATTTGCTGATTATGATTTTGTAATGAAAGCATATGAAGAGGCAATTAAAGAAAAATATAACTTTTATTCATACGGTGACGCAATGTTAATTATATAATTTAACATTGATTTAATACTATAAAAAGAGGATTCATTGCTACAATGAATCCTCTTTTGTTTATTCTTATTACTTTTGCAGCATATATTTTTATATGAGTACTACTAAAAAAGACATCAGGAAATTATCTAAAGAAGAATTACGCACATTTTTTGTTGAAAATGGCGATAAGGCTTTTAGAGGAAATCAAGTATATGAATGGTTGTGGGGAAAGGGAGCACATGTTTTTGAAGACATGACAAACCTTTCGTTAGTTATTAGAGAAATGTTAGCAGCTAATTTTGTAATCAATCATATATCGGTTGATCAAATGCAACGTAGCTCGGACGGTACTATTAAGAATGCAGTAAGATTACATGATGGTTTAATAGTAGAGTCGGTTTTAATACCTACTGCAACAAGAACTACTGCTTGTGTATCAAGTCAAGTAGGATGTAGTTTGGATTGTCAGTTTTGTGCAACTGCTCGTTTAAAACGTATGCGGAACCTAAACCCTGATGAAATTTACGATCAGGTATTGGCTATTGATAAAGAAAGTAGATTGTATTTCAATCGTCCATTATCCAATATCGTTTTTATGGGAATGGGAGAGCCTTTAATGAATTATAATAATGTCATTAAGGCAATTGACATGATTACCTCTACAGATGGCTTAGGGATGTCACCAAAACGTATTATTGTTTCTACATCTGGTGTTCCTAAAATGATTAAAAAGATGGCTGATGATGAGGTGAAATTCAAGTTAGCAGTTTCTTTACATTCAGCCATTGATGAGGTGCGTACTAAGATAATGCCGTTTAATGCAACTTTTCCGTTAGAAGATTTACGAGAAGCTTTAATGTATTGGTATGCGAAAACGAAGAGCAGGATTTCTTATGAATACATTGTTTGGAAAGGGATTAATGATAATCAAGAAGCGATTACTGCGTTATTGAAATTTTGTAGTTATGTCCCCTGTAAAGTTAATATTATAGAATACAATCCTATTGATGATGGAATTTTTCAACAAGCAGATAGAAGTATGGTTGATGAATATTTATATCAATTAGAAAAAAGTGGAATCCCAGCAACAGTTCGTCGTTCACGAGGAAAAGATATTGATGCAGCTTGTGGGCAATTGGCGAATAAAAAGCTATAACATATGACGCAATTTAATGAAGAGGTGAATGCAGAAGTGAGTAATGAAGATATTGAAAAATGCATTGCTATTTTAGAAAGATTATCTGAAAATACCAATCAAGTATTTGATCTTCCTGAAGAAAAACGAATCGCTTTAATGAAAGCTGCTGGAATGCTTTCTCGACCAAATAGAGATAAGTTTCAGCAAAGGCGAAAAGATGCAAAAAAGGCTGCTAAACGTAAAATGATTGAACGTGATAAGCATGTGCGAAAGAAAACAGGTATCCGTAGTGCTCGTGAAGCAACAGTTTTTATTGCACCAACGCTTTTAGAAATTCCTAAAGATCAGGAAATAGGAGAATTAGAATCTCCGAGAAACTGTTATGTGTGTAAAACAGTGTATACTAAAATGCATCATTTTTATGATACCATGTGTCCTGAATGTGCTGATTTCAACTATGCTAAACGTTTTCAGACAGCTGATTTAACAGGGCAAGTAGCGGTTGTAACAGGTTCTAGATTAAAAATAGGATATCATATTGTATTGATACTATTGCGTTCAGGAGCAACGGTTGTTGCTACAACACGTTTCCCTGTAGATTCAGCATTACGTTATTCTAAAGAACCAGATTTTTTGGAATGGGGACATCGACTTAAAATTCATGGGTTAGATTTACGTCATATACCAAGTGTTGAGATTTTCTGTAACTTCATTGAACAACAATATGATAGGTTGGATATTTTAATCAATAATGCAGCGCAAACAGTGCGTAGGCCTGCGGGGTTCTATCAGCATTTAATGAATAAAGAAGAAAAACCTATTGAATCATTACCTCAATATGTACAAGAGTTGTTAGCAGATCATAATTCATGTTTACAGGAGTTAGAGGAATTAACTACTAATGCAGTGGCTGACAAAAATAATACATTACCAGTTTCATGGCATGGACCTGAACCTGGGATAGGAATAAGATCATCAGCTAAATTGTCGCAAATACCATATAGTTTTGACAATTCCTTACAAACAAGTGAGGTTTTTCCAGAAGGAGAATTAGATGCTGACTTACAACAGGTTGATTTACGAAAAACAAATAGTTGGCGTTTGAAACTTGGAGAAATTGAAACTACTGAGATGATTGAAGTACAATTGGTAAATGCAGTAGCGCCATTTGTATTATGTAATCGCTTGTCAAATTTAATGCGTAGTGTGAACACGGGAAAGAAACATATTATAAATGTTTCTGCTATGGAAGGGAAGTTTCACAGGTTTTATAAAGAAGATCGTCATCCGCATACCAATATGGCTAAAGCAGCCTTAAATATGATGACACATACTTCAGCACTAGATTTTGCTAAAGACGGAGTATTCATGAATGCAGTGGATACTGGTTGGGTAACTGATGAAGATCCTGCAGAGTTATCGAAACATAAAGTTGATGTACATGATTTCCAACCACCTTTAGATATTGTTGATGGAGCTGCTAGAGTATTAGATCCGTTAATAGATGGAATTAATACAGGCAAACATTGGTGTGGTAAATTTTTGAAAGATTACCATCCGATAGATTGGTAGGAAAATAACATGAAGTATTAGCAAAATAGAATATGAACTTAACAGGGCAATATTTGGCAACAGATAATAGCGTAGGTTATGTAATTATAAAGAATATAACAATGAAGTTTTAAAAGCATTGAAAGATATTAAACATACAATTAAATATAGAGTATTGTATTACTAGTTCTGGAGTATCTTTATAAAAAAAAACTAAAAACGCCACGAGATGTATCGTGGCGTTTTTAGTAAAATCATTATTAACCTATACACTTACTGAGGCTTATTTTTTTTCATAAACGGAAGTTTACTTCTTGTTTGCATTATTTTTTATCCTTTTATCGGGCATTAATGAATTTGAAATTACATTTCTTCAGGAGCAAGAGTAATTTCTAATCCTTCTAATTCAGGTGTGATATTCAGTTGACATCCTAGTCGAGAATTATCTTCTACGTTAAATGCTTCAGCTAGCATAGCTTCTTCATCATATTCCATTTCTGGTAATTTATGAGCTGAGGTTACATAGCATTGGCAAGAAGCGCACATAGCCATACCGCCACAAGTGCCAATAGTTCCTTCCGGTACTAGTTCAAATCCTTTGATAACTTCCATCAAATTCATAGCCATATCAGTAGGGGCTTCAACTTCGTGTAAGTTTCCTTCTCTGTCTGTTATTTTTAGTGTTACGTCTGACATTTTTTGTTTAATTAAAAAGATTTAAATAAAGACTTCGTAGAAACTTTTGAATTGTTTTTGATATTAATTTTTGTGAAAAAAAGCTAACAAAATTTCACTTGAACTGACGTTGTTTTTAATTTCAAGTTCGATTTCAAATTCATTATCTTCTTACATTTCGTTTCATTGGTTGTTATATCAGGTTTTATCATATTGATTAGCCAAAACCTTACAACTCAAACCTGATACCTAAGTTACAGGTCTTTAATATTCAATACTTGTTCTTTTTTTGCGAATTTTTTAGACCCATCAAATCCAGTTACCCCACCAACAGTAGTATATTTCATCACATATTTTTTACCAGGGTTAATACGCTTGTATGCACTTTGACACATCAGTGTAGCTTCGTGAAAACCACATAGGATTAATTTCAATTTACCTGGATAGGTATTTACGTCACCAATAGCATATATTCCTTCAATATTGGTTTGATAGTCCAGAGCGTTATTTACCTTAATCGCATTCTTTTCTATTTCTAATCCCCAATCTGCAATAGGTCCTAATTTTGGTAACAATCCAAATAAGGGGATAAAGCAATCAGTTTCAAGGCTAAATTCACCTTCAGTTTTATGTTTTATAGTAAGGCTTTCAACGGAAGTACTTCCTTGAATTTCTTTAACCTCTGCCTCAGTTATTAAGTTTATTTTTCCGGATTTTGATAATGCTGCAACTTTTTCAACAGAATCTAAAGCCCCTCTAAAGTCATTTCGTCTATGTACTAAAGTAACCTCTGATGCTACGTCAGTTAAAAAAATAGACCAATCCAGCGCAGAATCACCTCCTCCAGCAATAACTACTTTCTTATCTCTATACACTTCAGGGTCTCTGATAATATAAGCAACACCTTTGTCTTCAAAATCAGCGATATTAGGGATCGGAGGTTTACGAGGCTCAAAAGAACCTAGTCCACCAGCAATTGCTACTACAGGTGCTTTGTGTTGTGTTCCTTTATTTGTTGTTACAATAAATGTACCGTCTTCTTGTTTGTCAATAGTGTCAGCTCTTTCTCCTAAAGTGAATCCAGGTTCAAAAGCTTTTATTTGCTCCATTAAATTATCTACTAAATCTCCGGCTAATACTTCTGGAAATGCAGGGATATCATAAATAGGTTTTTTAGGATATATCTCCGAACATTGTCCGCCAGCTTGTGGTAACGCATCAATTAAATGACATTTTAATTTTAATAAACCAGCTTCAAATACTGTGAATAATCCAGTAGGTCCAGCTCCAATAATAATAATGTCCGTAGTAATCATGTTGTAGATTTTTTATATCCTTATGCAAAAATCCTAAATTTTATAATACTTTCAGTCGATTTCAATTACAAATATCGGTTTTACAGTTAATTTTTTATAAAAAGTTGTTATTTCTTAAAGGTAATTATGTAGTTTTACACTTAATATTGTTCTAGAGGAAATATTTGACTGATTGCGACCTCGTAAAAAAACGCTAAAGCAGTGTAAACTTCTTTAGCCTTTTCCGTCAAATTCTCTAAAAAGACATTAATTAGTGCAGACTTCATTTATAGATGAGTCTTTCATTAATTGATTGTTTAAAAAACTT
This sequence comes from Kordia sp., assembly GCA_002733415.1. Taxonomy (GTDB): domain Bacteria; phylum Bacteroidota; class Bacteroidia; order Flavobacteriales; family Flavobacteriaceae. The sequence continues at coordinate 37,015 of NVVR01000018.1, forward strand.
GAATAATTGAACCCGCAGGTGGGTTCGAGTAACGAATTAATACGAATCCCTCATTTTTTTTAGATTGAGAGAATTAGAAATATAATTTATAGAGTATGGCATATTTATTTACATCTGAATCAGTTTCAGAAGGACATCCAGATAAAGTAGCAGATCAAATTAGTGATGCATTAATTGATAATTTTTTAGCTTTTGATAGAGATTCTAAGGTTGCATGTGAAACGCTAGTGACTACAGGTCAAGTTGTTTTAGCTGGGGAAGTGAAGTCGACTACCTATTTAGATGTTCAAAAAATTGCTAGAGAAACGATAAATAAAATAGGGTACACGAAAAGCGAGTACATGTTTGATGGAAATTCATGTGGCGTATTTTCTGCAATACATGAGCAGTCTGATGATATTAATAGAGGTGTAGATAGAGCTACAAAAGAGGAGCAGGGAGCAGGAGATCAAGGAATGATGTTTGGTTATGCTACTCGTGAAACAGAAAATTTCATGCCTTTAGCCTTAGATTTATCGCACAGAATTTTAAAAGAATTAGCAGTATTACGTAGAGAAAACTCTGAAATTACGTATTTACGTCCAGATGCTAAAAGTCAAGTAACTATTGAGTATTCGGATGATAATACACCACAACGTATTGATGCGATTGTAGTGTCTACTCAGCATGATGATTTTGGTGCAGACAATGAAATGTTAGCTAAGATTAGAAAAGATATTGTAGAAATATTAATTCCACGTGTAGTTGCTCAATTACCTGCTGAATTACAAGAGTTGTTCAATAGTGAGATTAAATATCATATTAATCCAACAGGGAAATTTGTAATTGGTGGTCCTCATGGAGATACTGGTTTAACTGGTAGAAAAATAATTGTTGACACCTATGGTGGTAAAGGAGCTCACGGAGGTGGTGCTTTTTCAGGGAAAGATCCTAGTAAAGTAGATAGAAGTGGCGCATATGCAACGCGTCATATTGCTAAAAATCTAGTTGCAGCAGGTGTTTGTGATGAAGTTTTAGTACAGGTTTCTTATGCGATTGGAGTTGTTGAGCCAATGGGAGTATTTGTAGATACTTATGGAACTTGCCCGTTTAATATGACAGATGGGGAGATTTCTGATAAAATAGTAAAGATATTTGATATGCGTCCAGCAGCAATTGAAGAACGTTTGAAATTACGTAACCCGATGTATTTAGAAACTGCTGCTTACGGACATATGGGGCGTAAAAATGAAACAGTGACTAAAATATTTAGTCAGCCAAACGGGATAACCAAAGAGGTAGAAGTTGAGTTGTTTACTTGGGAGAAATTAGATTACGTAGAGAAAGTTAAAACTGCTTTCGGATTATAGGAGTAAGTTTTTTAAGAACATAAAACCTCATGACTTTATAAGTTATGAGGTTTTTTAATTCCGCCAAAGGGTTTATTGTTAATTCAAACTACTTGTGGTTGCAGTTAGATAGTGTAGTCGGATAATCGGGCTGGTGTTTTTTAATATGTATGCAAATAATTGTAGAGACATTTTTTTTAATTAGATTTGTTTATAACTAACACACTATCAATTTAATTTGAAGATCGTTGCTCAAATAAAGGAACCTATCCATAAAGAAATGGAACTTTTTGAACAAAAGTTCTCGCAATCAATGATTTCTAGGGTTGCATTACTTAATAAGATTACACATTATATCGTTAACCGTAAAGGGAAACAAATGCGACCAATGTTCGTGTTTTTGGTTGCTAAAATGGTTTCTGGTGGTTCAGTAAACGAGCGAACTTATCGTGGCGCATCTGTAATAGAGTTAATTCATACTGCAACTTTAGTGCACGATGATGTTGTAGATGATTCGGATAGAAGGCGTGGGTTTTTCTCAGTAAATGCATTGTGGAAAAATAAGATTGCAGTTTTAGTTGGGGATTATTTACTTTCTAAAGGGTTGTTGCTTTCTATTGATAACGGCGATTTTGACTTACTGAAAATTATTTCTGTTGCTGTTAAAGAAATGAGTGAAGGAGAGCTACTTCAAATTGAAAAAGCTAGGAAATTAGATATCACTGAGGATATCTACTATGAAATCATCCGTCAAAAAACAGCAACATTAATAGCTGCTTGTTGTAGTCTTGGAGCCTGTGCAGTAAATGGTACGGAAGCTGAGGTTGAGAAAATGCGTAAATTTGGAGAGTTAATTGGTATGGCATTTCAAATTAAAGACGACTTGTTTGATTACGGTTCTGCAAAAATAGGTAAGCCTACAGGGATTGATATAAAGGAACAAAAAATGACTTTGCCATTAATCTATGCATTAAATAATTCCTCTTCAAAAGAAAAGGCTTGGATAATCAATTCCGTTAAAAAGCATAATAAAAATTCAAAGCGAGTAAAAGAAGTAATCGCTTTTGTAAAAGATAAAGGCGGACTAGAATATGCAGTGAGTAAGATGATTGCATATCAAAAGGAAGCATTAGTACTACTAAATGAATATCCAAAATCGCCATATAAATCTTCTCTTATAGCAATGGTTAATTACGTTATTGAGCGTAAAAAATAATTTTTCAATCTTCAGGCAACCATTTGCATCATTATTGCGTCTATATAAATAGAAAGACAAAATGAAACTTTTGAAAGTAATCACTTTACATAAATCGGAAAAGAAGCTTATAGAAAATGCAATTGCTAATTCTAGAAAAGCACAAAAGGAATTGTATGAGTTGCATGCACCGAAAATGCTAAGTGTTTGTAGGTATTATGTTAAAGATTTACAGGAAGCAGAAGATGTGATGTTAAGTGCCTTTTTTAAAGCTTTTCAGAAATTGAAATCATTTCATAATGATGGGAATTTTGAGGGCTGGTTGCGCAGGATTATGGTTAACGAATGTATGTCCTATCATAGAAAAAAGAAGTTTCATATTGTAAGTGATGAAATTGAAGATCTATCAGAATGTTCAGAAAATAATATTGTTGAAAATTATGATGTAGCTGAACTACAGTTGTTGATTGATGATTTGCCTAAAGGATATAAAATGGTGTTTGTCCTATATGCGATAGAAGGATATAAACATCAGGAAATAGCGGAGCTATTACAAGTTTCGGAAAACACCTCTAAATCGCAATTGTTTAAAGCGAGGAAAATGTTGCAGCGTAAATTAGAATCTAGAAAAGTGAGAGAAAATGGGACACGATAATATAGATAAACACATAAAAGGAAAGTTAGAACAGCGAGTTATTCAACCTAGCTCAGAAGCTTGGGGTAAGTTGTCTAGTATGTTAGATGAAGAAAACCAGCAATCAAACAAAAAAGGATATTATAAATATTTTGTAGCAGCATCAATAGTATTTTTACTTGGGTTCTTTTTTACGTCACAATATAACAATAGAGAGGTGATAATAATTGATGACGTGGTTATTGCCGTTGAAAAGGATGAAGTGAGTTCTTCGGTTAATAAAGTTGCTATAGCGTCTATTAATAGTCAGATGAAAAAGGATGTAAAAATAGAAAGGTCTAAAGAGGAGAAAGGAAACGAGATCATTAGGAAGACCGCTATTTATGGGTATGCTGAGTCATTAAATGTAAAGGAAGAATCGCGTCAGGAAGAAGAAATAATAGCTATAAAGGAAAAAGTGAATCAGTACTTAGCTCAATTGGAAAAAAGCAAACAAGGAAAGTTAAATAAAGAGACTGAGGCGTATGATTTGGATGCTGAAATTAATGCGTTACTAGCTGAAGCATCTAATAATTTACCAAAAGAAAAGGGAAGTGATAATCTTCCGGTTTTTCAATTAGATGAAGAAACAGATATGTTATTAGCAACTGCTTTTCAAGAGTTAAACTTTAATCCAGAAGAAGATACAGTAGATGAGAGCTTAAAGAATAAATTATTCAAGCAATTAGAAAAAGGATATTTTAAATCAAAAATGTTACTAGCTGAAAGAAGTCAGCTTACACGCCCGTAAGAATACACCTCAAAATATAAATCAAAAAACGAACAATTATGTTATTTAGTACACGAAGAGCCATCGTAATGATGTCATTACTTCTTGTGGCGACAGTATGCGCACAAGAAAAAGCTACAAAAGATTCTATTAGTCCTGCGTTGCAAGAAAAAATTGAACTTGCAGTGAAGGCAGAAAAGGAATTAATGAAGAAAGAAATTATAAAAGTTATCGAGCAGGAGAGGAGTGGTGAAATTTCTGAAGAAGGTGCTAGACTTGCTGAGAAAGAAATTGCTAATAAGTATGCTGTAAGGATTAGGGAGAGCACGAATAGTATTACAGAAAAAAAGGTATACGAGAAAACTACTATTAGTATTTTTGGTAATAAACACCTGTTAAAAATAACACAAAAAGGAGATTCAATAATAAAGAAACCCCGAAAAAAAGATTTCAGGACGTATTCAGGAATTGTAGTAGCTGCAGGTTTTAATAATACTATTCAAGAAGGTAAATCATTAAACGACTCTGATTATAAAGCTGGTGGTTCTCGTTTTTTCGAACTAGGGTTTGCTTGGAAAACTAGGGTGTTTAAAGAGTCTAATTGGTTGCGTTTCGGGTATGGAGTGTCGTTACAATACAATAGTTTAAAACCTAAGGATAATCAGTATTTTGTTAGAAATAATGATGTTACATCATTACAAGTACATCCTTATAATTTAAAGAAGTCTAAAATTAGAACTACAAATTTAGTAGTGCCAATAAGTTTTGAGTTTGGATCTTCAGAGAAAATTGATAAAGGAGATTATTCTATTTTTTCACCGTTTCAAAAAATAAAAGTTACAATTGGTGGTTATGCCGGAATTAGAATAGGAACTATTCAGAAGTTAAAGTATAAAGTTAACGGAGAAAGAGAAAAAGATAAATCAAGGAATCATTATAATATGAATGATTTTGTATACGGAGTTACAGCGGGTATTGCTCGTAATAGTGTAGGGTTGTATGTGAAATATGATTTAAATCCATTGTTCTCTTCTCCTAATATAAAGCAAAACAATATTTCTTTAGGAGTCAAGTATGAACTGTTTTAAGTAGTTTAATAATATAAGAGTTAATGTTAGTTTTTACCATGGATTTAAACCTAAGGTCGATGTAAGGGAATCACTTGATTTCGATACAAAGTTCTTATATAATTTCACTTAATCTGACGTGTTTTACTTTTAAAATACGTCAGATTAAGTTTTTTTTTATTTAAAATTGCAACGAGTATCTCTACTCCGCTCGATATGACGGTGTTTGGAATTATTAAAACCTTATATCTAACTCAGATTTTAATTATTTTAAGCGTAGCTTTTGTTTTATATTTGCAGCCTTACATGATTTCACAAACGACCATAAACAATGTATTTGAAACTGCTCGACTAGAGGAGGTAATTGGCGATTTTGTACAACTCAAAAAAGCAGGTAGTAATTTCAAAGGTTTAAGTCCGTTTACGGATGAGCGTTCACCAAGTTTCATGGTGTCGCCAGTAAAACAAATCTGGAAAGATTTTTCATCAGGAAAAGGAGGTAATGTCGTGGCCTTTGTAATGGAGCATGAACATTTTACTTATCCAGAGGCAATTCGATATCTTGCTAAACGATATAATATTGAAATTGAAGAAACTGAACAAACGAATGAGCAGAAAGACGTAGCAAGTGCTCGTGAAAGTATGTACTTGGTCTCGGAATACGCTCAAAAATATTTCGCTGACATATTACTTAATGATGAGTTGGGAAAGGCAATAGGGTTGAGTTACTTTAAGGAGCGTGGTTTTACCAATGAAACTATTGAAAAATTCAAACTAGGATATTCATTAGATCAGTGGGAAGCTTTTACCAAAGCTGCTTTAAAAAGTGGGTATCAATTAGAGTTCTTGGAAAAAACAGGGCTTACAATAGTAAAGGAAAACAAGCAGTTTGACCGATTTAAAGGACGAGTGTTATTTCCTATTCACTCAATGAGTGGGAGAGTATTAGGTTTTGGAGGAAGAATTTTAACAAACAATAAAAAAGCAGCTAAATATTTAAACTCACCAGAAAGTGAAATTTACTATAAAAGTAAAGTGCTTTATGGTATTTATCAGGCAAAACAAGCAATAGCTAAGGAAGATAATTGCTATTTGGTGGAAGGGTATACGGATGTAATCCAGTTTCATCAAACAGGAATTCATAATGTTGTGGCGTCTTCAGGTACAGCCTTAACGAGTGATCAAATTAGGCTTGTAAATAGACTAACAAAGAATATTACGATTCTTTTTGATGGAGATGCTGCTGGTATGCGTGCATCATTACGTGGGGTAGATTTAATATTAGAACAAGGAATGAATGTCCGTATTTGTACATTCCCTGAAGGAGAAGATCCTGATTCTTTTGCAAAGAAAACTCCTTATGATGAGTTGGTGTTGTATTTGGAAGAAAATTCTAAAGATTTTATAGCATTTAAAGCTGGGGTGTTAAGTGAAGAAGCACAAAATGATCCTGTAAAAAAAGCAGAAACTATACGAGATATTATCACTAGTATTTCAAAGATACCGGACACTATAAAAAGAGAGCTTTATATTAAGGAATGTGCGCGTATCATGGATATTTCTGAGCAAGTATTGTTTTCTACATTAGCTCAGTTAACGAATACTGCTGCAATAGCTTCAAAAAAGAAGGAGCAGCAAGGTGAAAAAGCATTCAATGTAGTTCACAAGGCAGATCAGCCAGTTCAAAAAGTAGATCAACAATACGAACTGGAACGAAAAATAATTCAAATGTTGTTGTTGTATGCAACTATAGAAACTGAATTTGAAGAGTATTATTTAAAAGAAAATGATAAGGGTGAGTTGGAACTTGATATGGAAGTTGAAACAAATTCTGTACATCAGAAAATATTCTTAAGCCTTCAGGAAGATGAAGTAGAGTTTGCCAACGAATTATTTAAGCAGTTGTATTATGCAATAATTGAAAAACTTCAAAAAGATAATAAATTACAAATAGATACTTTTATAAATGTGTTAGATCCAGTTTTAGCTACTGAAATAACATCTATATTAATGGATGAAGAAAGGTACTCACTAGACGATTGGGAGCGCCAGAATATTTTCCCGATTAAAAAAGAAGCTTTGGTAGGTAGGTTTGTAACAGAAAATATTTTGTGTTTAAGACGCTTTTTAGTAACTAAAAAAATAGACGAACTTAAAAATACAGTTTCTATTGATGTAACCAATGCAGAGGTGATTCAAGATGTAATGGATTACATGGTGCTTAAAAAAGTACTTTCAGAGAAATTGAATAGGGTGTTGTAGTTGTTAGGGAATAGGAATAAGTAAGAAGCGAAGGGTTTTGCTTTTGTTTCATAGCTACTTTCTTTTCGCTTCTCACGGAATACTTATTATAGTTATATTAATCCCTTTGGAATTTCACAAACAGGAATCGGATCCATTTTATGCTTGTTTTTTCTATTATAGCTGGAGTATATTTTAAATACTTCTTGTTCTCTACCTGAAAAGTCAGTTGCGGTTTTGCCAGTATCTTGCATTTTCATTGCCCATTCCAATTCGTCGTAATTTGCACCAATTTGGTCTTCATCACTTCTAGTATCTCCAAATAATCCATCAGAAGGTTTTGCGACCATGATACTGTCGGAAATATTTAAAGCAGCAGCAATTTCATATACTTCGGACTTCATTAAATCTGCTATTGGGCTTAAGTCTACACCACCATCACCGTATTTTGTATAGAAACCAACACCAAAATCTTCTACTTTGTTTCCCGTTCCGGCAACTAATCTTCCCGTTAATCCAGCGTAATAATATAATGTTGTCATACGTAAACGAGCTCTAGTATTGGCTAAAGCCATATCCACAACTTCTTGTTTTCCTTCTAATAAAACTTCGGTTTTAAATTCTTCAAAAACAGGAGTTAAGTCTGCTCTGGTATCAGTTACTTTGTCAAATCTCTGTTTTAAGTAAGCAATGTGTTCTTGCGCTCTTGTAACGTGACTTGCAGCTTGATGAATAGGCATTTCAATACACAGTACAGGAAAACCAGTTTTAGCACATAATGTTGAGGTTACGGCAGAGTCTATTCCGCCAGAAATACCAATAACAAAACCATTTACTCCAGCTTTTGTTGCGTAATCGGTTAACCAACTTACAATATGATCTATAACTTTTTCTGTTTGCATAATTACTTTTTTTAGGATTGCCCTGTAAGAAACAATCTATTGTTTAAATTTGCGGTACTATTATTTTGTACACGAAAAGTTTACTCCTAATAGTATTACTCGAAAATAATTTTATTTCTTAAGAGATTAAAACTTTTTCAGTAGTTTTTTCGTCATTGTATAAAATCACATCTGTATATGAATTGTAAAATAATAATTTTCGCCCTTTCTCTAGTATTTATTTCTTGTGATAAAACATATAAAACACCAGATGAGATAGCTGAAATTGAAATGGAAGTTACAGTAAAGCGTTTTGATCAGGATTTTTATAATATTAAAGATAATTCATTTGAAAAATTAAAAAAAGAGTATCCATATTTTGTGCCTCGTAATATCGCTAATGTTGATAGTTTGTGGGGGGCTAAAAGGAGTGATACTATAGAAATTGAATTACTGGAAGAATCGTCAAAAATATTACCTAACCTTAATGAGGAAGAAGCTGATTTAGAATTGCTTTTCAAACATATAAAATATTATTACCCTGAGTTTGAGACTCCGGAAGTAGTTGCATTGACAACAAAGGTGAAATATAGAAGTAGAGTTTTGTTGCAGAATAATATTTTATTAGTCGGGATAGATTGTTATTTAGGATCTGATCATAAATTTTATCAGGATATTCCCATGTATGTTTCGGCTAATTTTAAGAAAGAACAAATAGTTTCTGATATTGCTGAAATTTATGCGAATAAATACATTATTCAGGGAAAACAGCGTCAATTTATAGGGCAAATGGTGAATTTCGGGAAGCAACTTTATTTAAAAGATTTATTCATGCCTTTTAAGTCCGAGGCATCAAGAATAGGGTATACAGAAGAAGAGCTAGCTTGGGCTAAAGCTAACGAAGCTGAAATATGGAGTTATTTTGTAGAAAAAGATTTGTTATTTAGTACAGATACATCTTTGTCGAGTAGGTTTATTGCGCAAGCACCATTTTCTAAGTTTTATTTGGAGTTAGATAATGAGTCTCCAGGAATGTTGGGAAGATATTTAGGTTGGAAAATTGTTAGAGCATATATGGAAAAGAATGATGTATCTTTGCATGAGCTTGCTATAATTGATGGGCAAGAATTATTTAAAAAATCAAAATACAAACCTGCGAAATAATGGCAAAGTTAACCTCTGAAATAAAATTATCTATTGAGCTTGATGAAAATAGAGTTCCTGAAAAATTAAGTTTTACAGCAGCTGATGGAGGTGTTGAGAATCAAGATTCAAAAGCAATAATGCTTTCTGTTTGGGATGCAGATAAGCAAGAGTCGTTACGTATTGATTTATGGACTAAAGACATGCCTGTAGATCAAATGAAAATATTTTTTCACCAAACATTAGTGAGTATGTCAGAATCTTACAAGCGCGCAACTCAAGATGAAAAAATGGCATTAACAATGAAAGATTTCTGTGATTACTTTGCAGAGAAATTAGACTTGAAAAAGTAATTGTTTTTTTAACAAAGATTCATAAAAGAATAAATGAGTTAGATGCTTTACGTGTTTAACTCATTTTTTATGCTGATATGTTGAGGGGGAATATTATTAAGTCTTAGATATTTTTTGTAAATTTATAAGGCCCAATTTATAACTGTTAGCCTAATATGTTATAGGTATATACTTTTTCTATGAAGAAAGTAATACAAATTCATTCTTTAAATTATAATGAGTAATGTTAGCAAAGTATACGGGAAATTAGTGCTCAACAGGTTTGTTGTAGTACTTATATTGTTAATAATTTCTACTAAGCTGTTTTCTCAAGGAACAGATATAAAATTCACTCATATATCGGTTGATGAAGGTTTGTCGCATTTGGTAGCCAATTTTATAGATCAGGATTCTAATGGGTTTATATGGATTGGAACTGATGATGGATTGAATAGGTTTGATGGCTATGATTTTAAAGTTTATAGAAGTTCACCGGATGATATAAATAGCTTAAGTGATAATATTATAACTAGTTTTTTCCAGGATGAGAATGATGATATTTGGATAGGAACATTTGAAGGGTTAAATAGAATTAGTCATGCGAATGATAGTATTACTCGTTACATTTCTGATATCAAGGACGATTCATCGTTGTCAAATAATATGGTGTTGTCTATAACTAAAGATATTAATGGCTTTTTATGGGTGGGAACGAGTCACGGGCTGAATAAATTCAATATAAAAACTGGAGAGTTTAAACGGTTTATTTCTGTGACTAATCAAAACCTTGGTTTTTTAGACGATGAGGTGTATCGTCTTTTTATTGATAGGCAAAATAATCTATGGATTCATACGTCCATCAGTGTTTATAAAATGAATATCGAAACTGAAATTTTTCAAAAAATAATTTCCTTGAAAAAGTCTAATAAGGTGTTTTCACACAATTCATTTGGGTTTAGTCAAGATGTAAATAATGATATTTTAATAGGGACTAATGAAGGGTTGTTTGTTTATAGTGGAGATGATAAAGAAATAAAGCAATACACTCATGACTCGAATAATTCGTCAAGTATTTCAAGTGATTTAGTAACAGATGTAATTCGGGATAGTGAAGGTGTGTTTTGGGTAGGTACGAGAAATGGCTTGAATGTATTTGATAGAAAAACGGGTGAGTTTTATAGTTACAAGCAAAATTTAGCGAACTCTAAAAGTTTATCGAATAATATTGTGTTGTCTATTTTTCAAGATAAATCAGGAGCAGTTTGGTTAGGTACATATGGGGGAGGAGTGAATAGGTTTAGTCCGTTTTCTAAAAATTTTAATTATTATAAAACTCCAGATAAACATATTGGTAATTCCAACGACAAAAGCATATGGGCGATACTTGAGGATAGGAATAAAAATATCTGGTGGGGTACAAATCATGGTGTTTATGTCATGAATGAGTCAACTAATGAGACTAGATATTTTGGAGTAGAGGAAATTAAGGGTAAAGGGATAGTTCAGGAATTTACTGGCGCTTTAACAGAGGATTCAAAAGGTAATATTTGGATAGGGACGGACGGAGGGATTTCTATTTTAGAACGAAAATATGTTGATCAAATTTTTGAAAATGAAATAGATGTGAATTTTATTCATATAAATGAAGAGTTACGTGTATTGAATTTCTATGAGGATGTGGTAAAAAATAAAATGTTTGTAGGGGTGTTTTATGAGGGGTTAATTGAATTTGATATGGACAATTTGCTTAAGGCTGGTAAATGGGAGCCAAAATATGTATTAAAGGAATATGATGAATTTAAAAATGAAAAAATAAATATCGCACATGTCTTAAAAAAGGATTCAATATTATGGTTGGGGTCTCAAAATGGATTGGTGAAACTAAATACTGAAATTAACACTGTAAAACGATACAGGTATCAGCAGGGTGACGCAAAAACTGTTTCGCATAATAAAGTTTATTGCATTCAAAGTGGGGAAAAAGATATTTTGTGGTTGGCAACATACGGAGGTGGTTTGAATAGGTTTAATATTGCTACAAATAAATTTAAATATTATACTACAAATGATGGATTATTAAATAATGTGGTGTATAACTTACTAGTAGATAATAAAAATAAACTGTGGTTAAGTACTAATAAAGGTTTGTCTTGTTTTGATCCTGAAAAAGAGGTGTTTAGGAACTATGATGAAAATGATGGAGTACAAGGTAATGAGTTTAATCAAGGAGCATTTTATTTAAGTAAAACTGGTAGGATGTATTTTGGAGGGAGTGATGGGTTTAATGCTTTTTATCCTGATAAAGTTGATGGGAGCCAGATTTCCCCAGAAGTAATGTTGACTAGTTTTTCCATTTTTAATACTGCAATAAAGCCAAATAAAAGCTTTTCCGAGCTTGGGATTTCTGATAGTCCTAGAGTTGTTTTGGAGAAAGATATTAATGAAGTTAAAAACATAAAATTATCCTACAAACAAAGTGTTTTTTCAATTGAATTCGCTGCATCTCATTATTTAAATCCAAAGCGCAACACTTTTGAGTATAAGTTAGAAGGGTTTGACGAAAAATGGATGTTAGTAGATTCGAAAAACAGAAAGGCTACTTATACAAATCTTGACCCTGGGAAGTATGTTTTTAAGGTTCGAGCGGCTAATAAGGATGGGGTTTGGAATCAAGTCATTAGAGAATTAGAGGTAGAAATATCGCCTCCTTTTTGGGCGACTAATTGGTTTTATTTTTTAAGTGCATTGGTCTTTTTAGCTTTGGTGTTTGTTGTATTGAAAATTAGAATTGGTCAAATTAATTTGCAACATTTTAAAGCTCAAAATGAATTAAAGACAACAATGTTAAAAGAGATACATCATCGTGTGAAAAATAATTTGCAAATAGTTAATAGTTTGTTACGAATGCAGTCGTCAACAATGAATGATTTAAAAACGGTAGAGGTTTTAAAAAAAATTCAAAGGAGGGTAATGCTAATGGCAAGTTTACATGAAGAAATGTATAAAACAGATAATTTAAGTGAAATTGATACTAAAAAGCATTTCGAAAAAATAATTACTGATCTTGTGATGGCTTATAAGTTAGATAAAGAGATAGGTTTAAAGCTGGATATTGATCCAGTACAGTTTAATATGGACACTTTAATTCCGTTAGGCTTAGTTGTAAATGAATTGGTGGTGAATTCATTAAAACACGCCTTTATTGGAAGGGAAAAAGGACTGATTGCTGTTTTACTGAAAAAAACTAAGTTAGAAAAAGAGTATAGGTTACAAGTAAGTGATGATGGAATTGGTATTAAAGTGGATGTAGATGTAAGGAATATGGGGTCAAAGTTAATTAATTCTTTTGTGAGGCAATTAAAAGGAACCGTGAATAGGCTTGATGGAGAAGGTACTATTTATGAAATAAAGTTTAAGGCTTTATAGTTATAATTTAATTTTCTTTCTCCATTGATTCGGTAATACTGTGTATGTAAGCTAGAAGCTCTTCTTTTCCAGAATAGTCACTAGAGGATGTGGTAAAGCATCGCGGACATTCTTCCCAGGTCTCTAAAAGAATTTCTTGGTATTTTGCAATGTTTCTTTTTAATGCTTCAGGTTTTAACTTGTCTGCTTTAGTGAAAACAATATTAAAAGGCACTTGGTTTGTTCCAAGCCATTCCATGAAATCTAAATCAACTTTTAGGGGTTCATGTCTGCTATCAATTAAAACAAAGGCGCAAACCATTTGCTCTCTTTTTTCAAAATAATCAGTTATAAATTTCTGAAATGTCTTCTTCGATTTTTTTGAAACTCTGGCGTATCCATATCCAGGTAAATCTACTAAAAACCATTCTTTATTGATGATAAAGTGATTTATTAGTTGAGTCTTTCCTGGTCTTCCAGAGGTTTTTGCTAGGTTTTTTTTGTTGGTTAGCATATTGATCAATGAAGATTTACCAACATTAGAACGACCAATAAACGCATATTCTGGTATACGATCCTCTGGGCATTTAGCAACCAAAGAGTTACTTATTACAAATTCAGCAGATTTAATTTTCATAGGACTTGTCATGTTTAGCGTCATTGTGAGTACAACGAAGCAATCTGTTTACTTTATAATAAACCTGTTTATAATTTTCGTTTTGTCAACCATCCATCAAGAACTTCATTGAATTCATCTGGAAGTTCCATCATTGCCGCATGACCACATTCGTCAATCCAGTACAAATCAGAATCAGGTAATAATTCATGAAATTCATCTGCTACATTAGGAGGGGTGACCTTGTCGTTTCTACCCCAGATAATGCAGGTAGGTTGTTTCATTTTTGGCAAGTCACTTGCCATATTATGACGAATAGCACTTTTTGCAATTGTAAGTGTACGTATTAATTTATGTCTGTTATTTACAGTGTCGTAAACCTCATCTACTATTTCTTTAGTAGCGATTTTTGGGTCATAAAAAACATCTTCTGCTTTTTTCTTGATAAATTCATAGTCCCTTCTTTTTGGGTAGCCACTTCCCATTGCACTTTCGTATAGTCCTGAACTCCCTGTTATTACGAGCCCTTTTACGTATTCGGGATACATCTTAGAAAACAATAAAGCAATATGTCCTCCTAATGAATTCCCTAATAAAATAACATTAGTAAGTCCTCTAGAATCTAAAAAACTTTTTACATAATTAGCAAAGCTTTTTACGTTTGTTTTTAGTAAAGACGTAGTGTATATAGGTAATTCAGGTATAATTATATGATAACCTTTCTCAGGAAAGTAATTGGTTACTCCTTCAAAATTACTAAGTCCTCCCATAAGTCCATGTAAAACTACAATAGGTGTTCCTTCGCCAATTTCAATAAAGTTATATTCTTTTTCTTTTTTTAGTTTAAATTTCATATTGGGTCGTATTCTACAACGCTATAAATATGTTATAGATGCTGTTTTAACTTGCGGCAAATTTACACTTTTTTTTTAACTTTTAAGTAGTCGTTTTTGGAGTTAAAATACAGGGTGTTGCTTTTGGTATTGGTTTATTAACAGGTTCATAATCTAGTAATTACACTTGTTTGATGGTGTAGTGGTAAAACTTATCAACAAAGTGGTGGCTTGTGGTAAAATGTGGTGAATTTCTTCATATCTTTGAAAAGTAATAGAACTGAACAATTTCGTGGTCAATTTAATAGGGACATATGAGTGTAAAATCGATGCAAAAGGGCGTGTAATGCTACCTAGTGCGTTGAAAAAGCAGTTGTTGCCTGTTTTAGAAAAAGGATTTGTATTAAAAAGATCTGTTTTTCAGCCATGTTTAGAATTGTATCCAATGGAGGAATGGGATGGAGTTATGCAGAAAGTAAGTAAGTTAAATAGGTTCGATAGGAAGAACAATGATTTTATAAGAAGATTGACAGCTGGAGTGAAAATGATTGAACTAGATGCTTCTGGGAGATTACTTGTTGCGAAAGATTTGATTGGGTATTCTGGTTTGGAGAAAGAAATAGTAATTTCTTCAGCGGTGAATATTTTAGAAATATGGGATAAAGAAAAATATGAATCAGCCATAAACGATGCTGCAGTAGATTTTGCAGATTTAGCAGAGGAAGTTATGGGCGATAAAAACGATAGCATCAATGGAATATCATAATCCAGTATTATTAAAAGAAAGTGTTGATGGGTTAAATATTAATCCTGACGGAGTGTATGTTGATGTGACCTTTGGTGGAGGGGGGCATTCGAGAGAGATATTATCTAGGCTGAGTGATAAAGGGAGATTGTATGCTTTTGATCAAGATGAAGATGCAATAAAGAATACAATTGACGACGAACGTTTCACATTGATACATGAAAACTTCAGGTATGTAAAACGTTTTTTACGTTTTCATGGCGTGAGAAAAGTTGATGGGATATTAGGCGACTTTGGTGTTTCTTCACATCAATTTGATGAAGCTGGAAGAGGTTTTTCTATTCGTTTTGACGCTGATTTAGATATGCGAATGAGTAAGAAGATGAAAATTTCTGCTCATGATGTGGTAAATAAATATTCAGAAGAACAGCTAAGAAGAATGTTTTCTGTTTATGGAGAGTTGACAAACGCAAAAATGATAGCAGCTAAAATTGTTGCTTCACGAGATGAAAAAATAAATACAATTGCTGACTTGAAGCTTGTGGTAGATCAGTTTTTGCCAAAACATGCTGAGCATAAAGTATTGGCTAAAATATTTCAGGCAATCCGAATAGAAGTAAATGAAGAGTTGGTGGTGATAGAGGAGTTATTAATGCAATCTCCAGAAATATTAGAAAAAGGAGGGCGCATAAGTTTTATATCATACCATTCGCTTGAAGATAGATTGGTGAAACGATTTATCAGAAGCGGGTTGTTTGAAGGGGAACCAGAAAAAGATTTTTACGGAAACATATCTGTTCCTTTTAAAAAGAAGGGGAAGATGATTGTGCCTACTCCGGGAGAAATTAAAATAAATAACAGAGCAAGAAGTGCAAAACTTAGAATAGCAGAGCGAATTGAAAAATAAACTGTTAAATATATTAAAAGGGCGTTTTTTAGTTGATGATGATGCAGTTAAAAACTGGAGATTTATTGGGTTTTCAGTAGTGTTGTTGTTAGTGATGATTTCGAGTTCGCATCATGCAGAAAAAAAAGTTTTTGAGATTGGTGATTTAGATAAAAAAGTGAAAGAATTGAGATCAGAATATGTTGATTTAAGATCTCAGCTAATGAGGTTGAAAATGGAGTCTAAAGTTGCGGTGAAAATGAGGAAAAGAGGCTTAAAGTCTTCTGGTGTTCCTCCTAAAAAAATAAGAGTAATTACAAAATAGTTGTATTTGTGTCAATGACAAGTAAAAACATATTAAACAGGTTGTATTTAGTGGTGATACTTTTTTTAGTATTCGCGCTACTAATTGTATACAAGTTGTTTAGTGTGCAATATATACATGGGGACAAGTATAGGGCTTTAGCTAAATCTCGTACTATAAAAAGAGTTGTTGTTGAGGCGAATAGAGGTAGTATTTATGCGGATGATGGAAGTCTGTTGGCTACTTCAGTTCCAAAGTATGATGTCCGATTTGATGCGGTTACCGTTTCTAAAAAGAATTTCGCCGAACATATAAATCCGCTTTGTGATTCATTGTCTAGAATGCTAGGAAATACTTCGGGGTATTATAGAGCAAAACTAAATAAAGCAAGAAGAACAAAAAACAGGTATACTTTAATTACAAGAAATTTAGGGTACTCTGATTATATCAAAATCAAGAATTTCCCTATTTTCAACTTAGGCGCTTATAAAGGTGGGATTATAGTTGAGCAGCATACGATACGTGAGCATCCAATAGGTGAAATAGCAAGAAGAACAATTGGTTGGAAAGGTTCCGGGGCAGGGATTGAAGGTGCTTTTGGAGAAGATTATTTAGAAGGAGAAGACGGTAAGCGTTGGAAACAAAAAATTGCGAAAGGACAGTACAAGCCAATTAACGATGAAAATGAAATCGAGCCTAAAAATGGGTTGGATGTAATTTCAACAATAAATGTAAATATTCAAGATATCGCTCATCATGCGTTACTTGAGCAGTTAGAGAAATTCGAGGCCGAGCATGGAACAGTTGTGGTTATGGAAACTAAAACGGGAGAGGTAAAAGCTATTTCTAACTTAAAAAGGAATTCAAAAGGAAAGTATTCTGAGCAGTTAAATCATGCGGTAGGAGAGTCTCATGAACCAGGGTCTACCTTTAAGTTAATGGTTATGGTGGCTGCATTGGAGGATAAAGCTATAGATTCTAGTACGATAGTTGATACAGAAAAAGGAGTGTTGACTTTTTACGGAAAACATGTTAGGGATTCCAAGCATGGTGGTTATGGGAAGATATCTGCAGCAAGGGCTTTTGAGGTTTCTTCAAATACAGCTTTTGTAAAAATTGTTCATAAAGGATTTAAAAACGATCCTGAGCGATTTGTGAACAGGCTATATAATATGGGCTTGAATGAAAAATTAGGATTAAATTTTAAAGGAGAGGGGAAGCCTTTCATTCCGCATCCAAATGATGAGTTGTGGAGTGGGATTTCTCTACCATGGATGGCTTATGGGTATGGTGTTTCGTTAACCCCATTACAGACCCTTACATTTTATAACGCTATTGCGAATAATGGTGAAATGGTAAAGCCGCGGTTTGTAAAAGAAATTAGAGATTTTAAAAATAGTACCCCAATAAAGGTGTTTGAAAAAGAAATATTGAATCCTAAAATATGTTCTGATGCAACAATAGGTAAAGTGAAGGAGATGATGAAAAACGTGGTGGTAAGAGGTACTGCAAAAAACATTTACTCAAAAGATTTCTCTATGGCAGGGAAAACAGGGACGTGTACTACAAACTATGGTAATAAAAATAATCCTAAGCAATACATAGCGTCATTTGCGGGGTATTTCCCCGCGGACAATCCTAAATACTCTTGTATAGTAGTTATTCATAAGCCAAAAATATCAATAGGATATTATGGTAATGTAGTTGCTGCACCTGTGTTTAAAAAAATAGCAAAAAAAATATATACTGATACACCTTTAGTTGATGAGGTTGATGTAAGTGTGGTTGAAAGTGATAATTTAAATAAGCAGTACGATTCATTCTTTAAGAAGAGTCAGAAGGATTATAAATTAGTTCCAAACGTTGTAGGAATGAGTGGTATGGATGCTTTGTCGTTCTTAGAGAATTTAGGAATGAAGGTGTTTGTAAAAGGGAATGGAAAGGTGATAAAACAATCGCTTAATGTAGGAGAGAGAATAACAAAGAATAAAGAAATTATTTTAGAGCTGTCGTGAAAAACTTGAAAGACATATTGTACAAAGTTGCTTTGAATTCTGTAATAGGGAGTTCTGATGTGGCTATTTCAAAAATTGAATTTGACTCCAGAAAAGTGCAAAAAAACGATGTGTTTGTTGCGCTTAAAGGAACGCTGGTTGATGGTCATGATTATATTGAAAAGGCGGTTAAGTTACAGGCTAAAGTAGTTATTTGTGAGGTGTTTCCAGAAGAGAAAAGTAGCGAAGTTACTTACGTTCAAGTTTTAGATGCAAATACTGCCTTATCAATAATGGCTTCTAATTATTTCGAAAACCCATCCGCTAATTTACAATTAGTTGGAGTTACTGGAACTAACGGAAAAACAACTATTGCCTCATTATTGTATCAGCAATTTAAAAACGCTGGTTACAAAGTAGGTTTGTTGTCTACGATAAAAATAATGGTTGATGAAACGGAGTATAAAACAACGCATACTACGCCAGATTCATTAATGATAAATCATTATTTACAGCTGATGAATGATGAAGGGGTTGAGTTTTGTTTTATGGAAGTGAGTTCTCATGGAATTCATCAAAAAAGAACTACAGGATTGCAATTCCGAGGAGGGATATTCACCAACTTATCTCATGATCATTTGGATTATCATGAAACTTTTGCTGAGTATAGAGATGTTAAAAAGCGATTCTTTGATGAGTTGCCAAAAACAGCTTTTGCGTTAACAAATGTTGATGATAAGAATGGTGAGGTGATGTTGCAAAACACCAAAGCAAAAAAAGTTTCATATGCTTTAAAAAGTTATGCCGATTATAAAGCACAAATATTAGAAAATCAATTTTCAGGACTATTACTTAAAGTTAATAATAATGAATTGTGGACGAAGTTAATTGGGAGCTTTAATGCATATAATTTATTGGCGATTTTCGCTACAGGAGAATTATTAGGTTTAGAAATGAATGAGAATTTACGTCTGATAAGTTTATTAGAAAACGTAAGTGGACGATTTGAGTATTTCGTTTCTAAGGAAGAAAAAATTACTGTAATAGTTGATTATGCACACACGCCAGATGCACTAAAAAATGTGTTAGAAACTATTAATAATATCAGGACAGGTAATGAGCAGTTGTTTACTGTTGTTGGTTGTGGTGGAGATAGAGATAAAACGAAGCGACCTAAAATGGGAAGAATAGCTTCAATTTTGAGTTCCACTGTGATCTTTACAAGTGACAACCCACGTACAGAGGACCCTGATGTGATTATTGAAGAAATGGAAGCTGGAGTGTCTCCAGAAAACTATAAAAAAACAATATCTATTAATAATAGAAAACAAGCAATAAAAACAGCTTGCCAAATGGCAAAAGCTAATGATATTATTTTAATTGCTGGTAAGGGGCATGAAACATATCAAGAAGTTAATGGGGTAAGAGTTGATTTTGACGATTTAAAAACAGTAAAAGAATTATTAATAAAACTAAATAAATAAAATATGCTGTATTACTTATTTGAATATTTAGAAAAACAATATCAGTTAACTGGAGCTTCGGTATTTCAGTTTATTTCATTTAGAGCCGCTTTGGCCGTAATAGTTTCGTTGTTAATTTCAATGATCTTTGGTAAGCATATTATCAATTATTTAAGAAAAAAACAGATAGGAGAGACAGTTAGGGATTTAGGTTTAGACGGACAAAAAGAAAAGCAGGGGACTCCTACAATGGGAGGGATTATAATCATTATTGCAACTTTAATTCCGGTATTGTTATTTGCAAAGTTGGATAACGTATATGTGTTGTTGCTAATTGTAACGACAGTATGGATGGGAGCTATAGGGTTTTTAGATGATTATATAAAGAAATTTAAAAACGACAAAGAAGGGTTGAAAGGAAGGTTCAAGGTGCTTGGGCAAGTAGGTCTTGGGGTTATTGTAGGAACGGTATTGTATTTTAATGAAAACGTAACGATTAAGGAGCAAGTTCCAGTGCAAATTCAGACGGCAATGGTAAGTAATGATGGTGCAATGATGTTGTTTCATAACCCAGCATCGAAAGAATTTTATCCTGAGGAAAAGTCAACAAAAACAACAATTCCTTTTTTAAAGAATAACGAGTTCGACTATGCTGATGTGCTTACGTTTTTTAATGAGGATTGGGGTAAATATGCATGGATCATTTTCATTCCGATAGTGATATTTATAATTACTGCGGTTTCAAATGGCGCGAATTTAACCGATGGAATTGATGGTTTGGCGGCGGGAACTTCTGTGATATCCGTGATCGTTTTAGGGTTGTTTACTTGGGTGTCAGGAAATATTATTTTCTCAGATTATTTAAATATCATGTACATCCCACGAATTGGTGAAATGACCATTTTCGTAGGTGCTTTTGTAGGAGCTTTAATTGGTTTTTTATGGTATAATACATTTCCTGCTCAAGTATTTATGGGAGATACCGGTAGTTTAACTATTGGTGGGATAATAGCGGTAATTGCGATTGCAGTTCGTAAGGAATTACTGATTCCGATTTTGTGTGGGGTTTTCTTGGCGGAGAATTTGTCAGTGGTATTACAAGTAAGTTACTTTAAATACACAAAGAAAAAATATGGTGAAGGAAAGCGAATCTTTTTGATGGCGCCATTACATCATCATTATCAGAAAAAGGGAATGCATGAAAGCAAGATTGTGAATCGATTTTGGATTGTAGCAATTATGTTGGCAGTATTAACACTTGTAACCTTGAAATTAAGATGATAAAAAGTCGGATTTGAAATCGAAAAGCAAAAAAGCAAATTTCATATCGGAATTTATGAAGTGATATAAAAGTGAAAATTTTGTAATTCTCAGTTGTTCTTCGTGAAACTCTGTGTGATAGCAAAAATAAAATTGAGATAAATGAAAAGGTTAGTCATTCTTGGAGGAGGAGAAAGTGGTGTTGGAACAGCACTCTTAGGGAAGCAAAAAGGCTATGATGTGTTTGTGTCTGATAAAGGGGGGATAAAAGAAAAGTATAAAAAGGTGTTGCTTGAAAATGAAATTGATTGGGAAGAGATGCGACATACGGAGTCTAAAATATTAAATGCTGACGTGGTAATGAAAAGTCCTGGAATTCCAGATAGGGTTCCGTTGATTCAGAAGTTACGAGAGAAAAAAGTGTCATTGATTTCAGAAATTGAGTTTGCAGCTCAGTTTACAGATGCGACAATTGTTGGGATAACAGGTAGTAACGGAAAAACGACAACTACTTTATTAACGCATCATTTATTAAAGAATGAAATTAACGTAGGTGTTGCAGGGAATATAGGAGATAGTTTTGCGGAGCAAGTTGCTGAAGGGAAATATGATAATTATGTGTTAGAGCTGAGTAGTTTTCAGTTAGATGGAATTGAAAATTTCAAACCACATATAGCGGTAATAACTAATATTTCTGAAGATCATTTAGATAGATATGAATATCGATATGAAAACTATATCGCATCAAAATTTAGAATAACTAAAAATCAAACTGCTGACGATTATTTAATTTATGATGCAGATGATGTAGAAATAGAGAAGTATTTGAATTCTCACGAAGTTAAGGCAACGTTGATACCGTTCTCTTTAACTAAAAAAATAAAACAAGGTGTCTGTTTAGACAATGATAATATTAAACTAACAATTAACGAAGAGATAATTACTATGCCAGTAAAAGACTTAGCACTAGAAGGGAAACATAATATAAAAAATGCAATGGCATCTGCTGCGGTTGCAAATTTATTAAGAATCAGAAAAGCGACTATCAGAGAAAGTTTGTCGAATTTTCAAGGAGTTGAACATCGATTAGAACATGTGTTAAAAATCCAAAATGTACAGTACATAAACGATTCAAAGGCGACTAATATTAATGCCGTGTTTTATGCATTAGACAGTATGCAGTCGCCAACAGTTTGGATTGTTGGTGGTGTTGATAAGGGGAATGATTACACTGAGTTATTATCGTTAGTTAATGAAAAAGTTAAGGCGATTATTTGCTTAGGAAAAGATAACGAGAAGATTAAACATGTTTTTCAAAATACTGTAGAAACATTAGTAGAGACAGAGTCGATGAGAGAGGCAGTTAAAATGGCATATAAATTAGCAGAAAAAGGGGATAATATTTTGTTGTCACCTGCCTGTGCAAGTTTCGATTTATTTGAAAATTACGAAGATAGAGGAAGACAATTTAAAGCAGCAATACGTAATTTATAATGAGTGTAATACTAAAAAATATTGGTGGAGATAAAACCTTGTGGGCAATCGTAGCATTGTTGGCATTGTTTTCATTTTTGCCAGTGTATAGTACCAGTAGTAATTTAGCAAACTTGTATGGTAGAAATACCTTTACATTATTGTTGAAACATGGGGTACATTTAGTGTTAGGATTTGGGATAATTTATGGAGTACATAAAATACAATATCATCGTTTTAAAGGTTTGTCGATGATATTATTACCTGTTGTAATTGTGTTGTTAGGGATTACATTAATGCAGGGAACTACAATTGGCGGGGCAAATGCGAGTAGATGGATACGAGTTCCGGTAGTGGGTTTCTCGTTTC
>NVVR01000019.1 GCA_002733415.1 Kordia sp.
GCCCCGCTGAGATTCGCCCCAATGAGGAACGCGGCCATGAGGTCCGCCCCGATGAGCTTCGCCCCTCTGAGATTCGCCCCACGGAGGTCCGCGGCCATGAGGTTCGCGTAGCTGAGGTCCTCCTCACTGAGGTCCTCGAAACAGAGGTCCGGCCGCTGGTCCGGATGCTCTGCTCGCCATTTATTCCAGGCCGAAATTCCGCCCGTCAACACTTTCAGCTGTTCAGGATTTGCCATCGACGTCCCGAGCATACCTGACCTAGACGTCCTGCTGTTATGAAGGAGTTGGGCGTCGACACGATGGTCGAAATCGGTGCCGGTAAAGTACTGTCGGGGTTAGGCCGGCGGATCGACGCGGATTTGGGCGCCATGTCCGTGGGCACGCCCGAGACGATCGAGGAATTCCTGAACGGTCTTTGAGAGGCCCCGGGAGGAACATGAGAGGACACCATGTTTGATCTGACGGACAAGAACTCTTTAATACTCGTTAGCATTTCTTTATTGCTAGAAAGTTCTTTTAAATAGGATTCTGGGTAGCCTCCAGGGAAATATATAAAATCACTATCAGGAATTTTGGTATCATGTATAGGACTAAAAAAATGGACTTTGCCTAATTGTTTCATCGCCGCAATATTTTGAGGGTAAATAAAGTTGAAAGCTTCATCTTTGGCCACAGCAAATTTGATACTTCTTTCTTGTACTGTTTGTTTTAGAGAAACAGCTTTTGTTTCAATTTCTTTTGAAGCTCCTAAAATTGCTTTCCAATTTACCGTTTTTTCTAGCTCATCAGCAATTTGATCAATTACAGTGTCAAACTTTTCTATCTCTAGTATATTTAACCCTAGATGCCTTGAAGGAATAGCAATGTTTTTTAAATTAGACAAATAACCAAAACAGTGTACACCAATATCTTCACAGGCTTCTTTTAACATTAGGTAATGTCTTTCTGACCCTACACGATTAAAAACAACACCCATTATATCTACCTCTTTATCAAAATTTACAAAACCTTGAATAAGAGGAGCTACAGAGTAGGCAACAGCTTTAGCATCAATCACCATTAAAACAGGTGTTTTTAACTTTTTCGCCAATTCTGCTGTACTTCCTTGATCTTTTTTTGCACCATCAAACAAACCCATAACACCTTCTACACAATTAACTTGTGTATCTTTTCCATAAAAACTTAAACAAGTATTTATTTCATCCTCTTTCATCATAAACAAATCCAGATTGACGCCAACTTTAGCACATGCCAATTCATGAAATTTAGGATCAATGTAATCTGGCCCTACTTTAAAAGGCTGAACAGTTATCTTTTTATTTTTTAATAAGCGCAATAAGCCTAAAGTAATGGTGGTTTTACCCGCATTACTATTTGGTGCTGATATGATGAGTTGTTTGTTCAAAAAAATATGAGTTATAGGTTTTCTGTAATTAAAACTTCATAATTGGCATTGATGCGATTCGCAAATTCATTAGCTACTCCAATTTTCACCATCCCTTTTTCTGCATCAATAATTTGAGTTGTATGTATTCCTTTACAATAGGTTTGAAAAGCAAGTATTGTATCTTCTAAATTATTTTCTATGTTTAATTTTCCATCAGTAATAATATGAAGCTTATGGTTGAATTCTATATCAGAACAAATCCCTTTTACTTGCTTAAATCCAGCGATAAAATTGGTTTTACCTCCTGTTTTAAGTGCTGTTAATGCGACTTCAATATCTTTTAAAATTCCTGTTTGATTTAAAATATGTTGCGCTTCTCCATCAAATAAAGAGATGATAGAAAATTGAGTGTTTTGGTTTTTTGAATTTTCCGCTATTTTATGTACCGTTCCTTTAGCATAGGCTATAATTTGATCTTTTAACATAGAACCACTTGAATCTATTAAAAAAATATGATGCTGCTTTAAAAAATTGCTTTTTCGTTTGGTTTTTAATTCAAATTTATCAGTAGCTAAATATTGACTTACTGTTTTTTTTGTGTCTACAAAAGTAAGGTTATCTTCAAAGTTTTGAATTGAATTCATTCCATTCTGAATCGTATCTGTAGGTGTTTCTTTTTGCTTTTGAAATTTATTTTGTGGACTTATAATACTCGCTTTTTCTTCTTTTGAAAAGCTGGTTTCAGAAGGTGTTTCCTGTTGTTGGTTGTTTTGGTTTTGAGATGGGTTTTGCTGATTTGGAGTATTGTTTAAACTTCGATGGTTTAATACAAAATCTGAGATTCTATCTACATCCTTTGTTGTTATTTGTGAAGTATTTTGAAAAGCAGCAAAAGCTCTAGCTGTTTTTAGAAGTAAAATATCTGCACGTAAACCTTCTACTTGATGTTGAATAGCTAATTCACTACAATATTCAATAATAGCATCATTTACTTTTACAGATTTTAATTTGCTTTTAGCAACTACAATTTGCTTAGAAATAGCTGCATCTTTACTTTTGTAATTGATTATGAATTGTGAGGGGTTATCATCAAATTCAAAACGTTGTTTGATAATTTTTTGACGTACTTTAGAATCTATAGGTGTTGTAATGTTTACACTTAACCCAAAACGATCTTTTAATTGTGGCCTTAAGTTTCCTTCTTCAGGATTCATAGAACCAACCAAGCAAAACTGACTATTAAAATAACGCGACACGCCTTCTCTTTCTAAATAATATTTCCCTGAAGCTGCAGCATCTAATAATATATCTGTAAGATAATCTTGTAATAAATTAACCTCATCTATATATAAAATCCCTTGATGTGCTTGTGCCATTAAGCCGAGATTAATAACTTCTTTTTTAGAATTAATCAATTGTTCTAAATCAACATTTCCAATAAGCCTATCTTCAGATACTCCAATAGGTAGGTTAACAAAAGGATAATTTTGTTGGTCACCCATTAAACTTGTTAGAGATCTAATTAAAGTAGTTTTCCCTGTACCCTTATCACCAATGGCTAATACACCACCAATAAGAGGATCGACCAAATTTAAAATGAGTGCTAATTTGAAATCATCTTGACCAACAATGGCTGAAAAAGGAAAACAGAGTTGTTTTTTATTTATTACCATAATCCAGAAATACTATTATATGTCCATATAATACCAATAATTGCTGCTCCTGCTCCTGCAACACCATTCATCCACTTAAAAATAGATAAATTTCGTTCTAAAAACCGACTCATTACATAAATTAAAACATAACTATAAACAGCCATTGCTACAATTATCCCTAAAGATTCTACAGCCAAAATAAGAATCGCATCAGCTACTGTAGCACTACTTAATACTAGTGCTGAAGTCAAGGCACCTCCTGTACCTGCTAGTCCGTGTAGCATGCCTATCCAGAATGATTTATTCATAGGGTTTACAGCTATTTCTTCTCCTTTGGTTCCATGTAAATGTATTGGATTAGAAATATCATGTTCATGAACTTCAATTTTCTTATGATCTCTTACCATTTCATTAATAACATGATTTCTTTTGATTGCTACAACTCCTAACCAAATCATAATAGGACCAATAACCAATTCGGCATAAAAAGAAATATCATTCACAAACAAAGTTGCCATACTTTTAAAAAGGAGTGCAACCCCACCAAAAAGTAAGAGAGTAACCGAATGCCCAAATGCCCATTGTGACGCTTTAAAAACTGTTTTAAAGCTAACCTTTTCTTTATTAATAGCATTTTCGGTAGCTAATACTGAAACTGCTGTTACGTGATCGGGTTCAAAAGAGTGTAAAATACCAGCCATTAAAGGCCTAATCAAAGAAGTTAAAGTCATTTTTTAATATATTTAATAAGTGTTCCGTTTTTATGAATAAGGTAAATGTTCAATTCTACCTGTTTAATTTTTGTATGTGTATGTTGGTAACAGTGTTCTAATAATAATTGAAAAAAAAGCGAGTCTTGTTTAAAATCAAATAATTCAATTAATCGCCCAGCCATATTTAACGCTTTAATTTTGTCAGCATCTTTAAAGCCAACTTGCTGAGCTAGCTGAACTACAAAATCTTTATTCCAACTAGATACACAACTATGAGTATCTGTAATTCCGCCTGCTAATTTTACTGCCTTTCCGAGCATAATTCCAATGCTTACTTTTTCAATAGGAGAATCATTGATTTTAGTAAGGGTTTCCCCAATCCAATTTCCGTAATGGATAAAAGCATATTCAGGTAAATGGTTGAATTTGTTTCGCAAATATTTTTCACTTCTTGCTCCAGAATTAATAACCAACTCTTTAATGTTATTGGCTACTGCAACATCAATACCTTGTTCGATACTGGCTATATAAGATGATGACGAGTATGGTTTTACGATACCACTTGTTCCTAAAATAGACAAGCCATTCATTATACCTACGCGTTCATTAAGTGTGCGTTTGGCAATTTTTTTTCCATTTGTAACATAAACAGTTACTGATACGCCGCATTCTAAATCATAATCGTGCAATAATTTTTGAATGGCACTAGATATCATTTTTCTTGGTACAGGGTTTATAGCAGGTTCTCCTATAGCAAGTTCTAATCCTTTAAGGGTTACTGTTCCAACCCCCTCGCCAGCAATAAACTGAATATCTTTTTGTTGCGTTAATTTTAGGACACATCCAATTTCTGCTCCATTTGTTACGTCAGGATCATCTCCTGCGTCTTTAATTACTGAACACTTAGCTGTATTTTCTGTAAACTCACAATGATGAATAGGAATTTCAACTACCTTATCAATAGGTAAATGTACATGTACAGCCGTATTCATTTTTTGATGAATGATAGCCATCAATGCTGATTTAGCAGCTGCAGTAGCATAGGTTCCTGTTGTAAAACCATCTCTTAAAGGCCCTTTAGGAATTTTTCTTAAACTCATAATGTAATGGTTTTAGAAATTAATAACTCCAATTCATCAACACTATATACTAGCTTAAAATACGCTGGTATTTTAGGTTGATTGATAATGATAATTTGTGCATTTGTTTTTAATGCCGCTTCAATTTTTGTGCTTAAAAAACCACTATTTCCAGTTTCTTTGGTTAAAATAATATTGATCCTATTGGCTTGGATTAAATCAATTTCTTTTTTCAAATTTGAAGAAGGCAAGCCTAAAATCAATTGCTTATCAGGAAAATTACTATCTTTTGCTATAGCTAATGATTCTGGTCTATTAAGTATTCTGAAGTAGGTAGTATTATTTTGCCACCAAGGTTTTAATCTTTTAATAGATTGCACACCTGTTAATGCTAATAATGTTTGATCTTCTTTTAATAATTCAGAAGCTGCATCATACGTATTCACGTAGGATACCAATGGATGAATTGTTTTAGAAAGTAGTTTTCTCCCAAAGCGTATAACAGGGATTTGTAGACTTTTTGCTACTGTTTCTATAGTGTTATGAAGTATTTCTGCAAAGGGATGAGAAGCATTAATAATAATTTTGATGCTATTTTCTATTAAATAATCTTCTAATTGTTTCTCATTCAATGCTCCATGCCTATAACTAGTTACTTTAGTTTCTTCAAAAGGGATATTTGTTTTTGTTGAATACACAAACGGCATAACCAAACCCTCTAATAAAGTTGCTGCTTTTTTCCCTTCTGTTGTTCCTCCAAATACCAGTATCATTTTTCTTTTTATTATGAGTGATTATTCTGTTACTACAAACTTTTTATTGGTTCTAAAAATGTGTTTCCATTCAGGACTATATAATTGAGATCTGTTTTTACGTGCTCCAATAGCATGCCCTACAACAATTAATACAGTTCTTGTTTTTTTACTCTTTTTTACAATCTGTGCTAGGTTCTCTAATTTCCCTTGAAAAATCTCTTCATCTTTCCAAGTGATTCTGTACATCACAGCCACAGGAGTATCAACATTAAAATGTTCTAATAACTGGGCTTCTACTTTTTTAGCGATACCTACACTTAAAAAAATACACATGGTAGCATTGGTAGCTGCAAATGCTGCAATACTTTCTTTTGAAGGCATAGGCGTTTTTCCTTCTCCACGAGTTAATACAATTGATTGTACTACTTCAGGAATGGTGAATTCTGATTTTAATACGGCTGCTGCTGCACTAAAAGAAGAAATTCCTGGCACAATGAAATAGTCCATTCCCAACTCATCAAAAATGGTCATTTGTTCTTGAATGGCTCCATATAAAGAAGGATCTCCACATTGCAAACGAACAATAGAATTTCCTTTTTTATAATGTTCTTGCATTAATGAAATTTGCTCTTCCAATGTCATCATTGCGGAGTTTCTAACTACAGCTCCTGCTTTACACCAATTGGTCATTTCTTCAGGAATTAAACTCCCTGCATATAACACGCAATCTGCTGTTTCTAAATATTGTTTTCCTTTTACTGTTATTAATTCTTCATCTCCTGGTCCAGCCCCAATAATTGCGATGGCAGTTTTACGTGTCACATTAGCATCTAAAGCTACCGAAAAGGTGAATTTTTCATTAGTAACTAAATGTATTTTCTGTTTTTCAACAAGTAAACTATTATTACCAGAAAGTAACATTGCACAAGATTCTGAAACACCATCAACACCAATTTTAGATTGCACCATTTTACTTGGATTGGGTATTGAAACGGTATTTATTTCTTCGGAAGTAAATGTGCTGAAAGGAATATTGTTAGCTTCACTAAAATCTAAATAAGCTTGCTGCGCTGATTTGATATCAATTGAGCCAAAGTTTTTAATAGCAGAAAATTGTACCCCTTCAGCGGCTAGTTTTAATTTAAATGTTTCTTGAAACAGCGTAAAATCTAATTTTTTAGAACATCCTGATCCAACTGAAAGCACCTTTGGTATAAAAAACAAACTAGGAATTGTTGCCTCGTATATCTTATAACTTACTGCAACAAATAGTTCAAATTTAGAATAATCAATGTCATTTTCATTATAAAAAACAGTAATAAAACTGGGGCTTGTTTTCTCTAAATACTGTGTGCCTTTATCATTAATATCTAAAAGTAACGCGGTTGATTTATTGTTAACAAACAAAGCCATTGTTTTGTTCATGGATATTGAACTTTCTGTTTGCCAATCAAATTGATTAGCAAGTGTGTCTAATGCCCAAATGTTTTGCACATCACTAGATGTAGATATGATAGGGTTTGCGCCTAATACGCCTGCTATTTTTGAAGCAAAATCATTTGCACCTCCTTTATGCCCACTCAATACTGATTGTACATTTACTCCCAAATCATCTACAGAAACGACTGCAGGGTCAGTATTCTTATCTTGTATATGCGGTGCAATTAATCGCACACAGATACCCAAAGCTGTAACAAAACAAAGACCATCTAGTTTTATAAAATTATCAGTTAGATATTCTGAAATAGATGCAATAGTTGATACATTTCCATTACTAGATTGTAAGGTAGTTATGACCAATGATTTTGGAAATTCTTTCTGAATAGTAAGCGCTTTTTCTAACCCTTTTTCAGTAACTGCTATAATGGCTATTTTTTTCATTTATATTTTTTCTGCTGAGTGAATGCTAATTTTATTATGTTCGTTTACTTGAATAACAACGGTATTAATCGTGTAAT
The DNA here is from genome assembly GCA_002733415.1 of Kordia sp. Taxonomy (GTDB): domain Bacteria; phylum Bacteroidota; class Bacteroidia; order Flavobacteriales; family Flavobacteriaceae. The sequence continues at coordinate 7,548 of NVVR01000019.1, forward strand.
TTAATTTTGAAAGCTCTTCTATAAATATATGTGTGCTACTATCTTTTACGGCATTGGTTACTATTCGTACAGATGGATTTAATTGATGAATTATATGAATCAATTCTTTTAATCGCCCGCCATGGCCCCCAATAAATACAACATCTGGAAGAGGTAGTTCTTTTAAATTGAGGTTAAAAAAATCGTCAATAATAATCTCAATACCAGGTGTAGAAAATCGCTCTGTATTTTGCTGGATAATATCAGTACATTCTGTTCGTTTTTCGAAAGCAATGATTTTTAAATGCGGAAAATGTTGTTTGGCTTCAATTGCTACAGATCCTGTACAAGAACCTATATCCCAAAAAACTGCTTTACTTTGTAATTGTAATGCATTAATGGCACTTAATCGGATGGGCATTTTGGTAATCATATTTTCCCGATTCGTTAATGGAATAAAAGAAGCATCCGGAATACCAAAAGGTTTATCTTTTGGTGCTGTCTGTTTTAATAATACACAGTTTAAGTTATCATGTGTTATTTTTGAACAAGTGACTAAATTTAGTTGTTCAATATGTTCTTGATTTCCGTCTAAAGCTTCACCAATGGTTATCGAATAATTATCGAATCCATATTGCAACATGCGTTTAGCAATTTCGGAAGGTGTTTTTTTATTGTCTGTTAATACGCCAATTAATTCATCTCTATTAATTAAAGCTTCATCTAAAGCCGACCAATCTCTACCATGCACAGATACCGATTTTAATGTATTGTAGTTTGTTTGTGTTTTATGACATAATAACTGAATGCTATTGAAATAAGGAAATGCTTTTAATTTGGCGTCAGGCAATAAACGCTGTAAGGTATTTCCGAAACCATAGAAAAAAGGATCTCCAGAAGCAAAAACAACAATAGAAGTATCAAACGTGTTATATTGATTAATAAGTTCCCCCATTTTCCCTGAAATTTCAATCCAAGTATGATTTTTAGGTAAGTATGATTTTACCAATTCGTAATGACGTTTTCCGCCAGAAAAAACTATTGATTCATGGATTAACTCCAAGACATCATCATTCCATTTTGGAAAAGGATGATTGCTAATTCCAATCAAATAAAAATCGATATGTGTATCCGTTTGCTTCATTTACTCGATAATAGAGGTTTAAATATTCTCAAGCCTACCTTGAAATTTTCAATATTATTCTCTTACTGATGCTTAGTGATTTTGTTTCGAGATATTTTACTCATAACCCTCTTTAATAACAACATCGTTTATATTCTTACGTTTTTCCCATTGTAAACGCTCTAATTCTGGGTTTTCATAAAATTTATCTACGTGTCCTAAACATAGGTAGCCTATTAATTGTCTGTCTTCAGGAGCATTTAAAATGGTTTTAATTTTGTTAGGGTCTAAAATACTTACCCAACCTAAACCTACATTTAAAGCTCTTGCCATTAACCACATATTTTGAATGGCACAAACCACTGAATAAACTCCTGCTTCTTTCATGGTAGTTTGTCCTAAAATTGGATGGATACTTGGTTTGTAGAAAACAGCAATATTTAAAGCTGATTCTATAATACCTTCCAATTTTAATTGAGTATAAGCATCTGCTTTTTTTTCTTTAAAAAGTTGTTTTGCTTTTTCATTCTCTTCAAAAAAACTTCCTTTTATTTTATTTCTGATGTCTAAATCTTTAATAACTACAAATTCCCAAGGTTGAGAAAATCCAACAGAAGGAGCATTTACTCCTGCAAATAGAATTTTATCTAAATCTTTTTGAATAATTGGTTTATCGATAAAACGATTCCCTCTTACATCTCTACGTGCAAGGATTATTTGTTCTAGTGTTTCTATATTTTCTGAAGTGAATTTATTCATCTTAAGATTTAAAATAGTTTGAAGCTTCCGGTAAAGTAAAAGAGGCATTTACAATAGCTGCGGCAACATTACTACCACCTCTGTTTCCTTCTATAATTACCCAATCGGTATTCTTAATTTGAGATAATTGTTCTTTTGATTCTAAAACATTCACAAAACCAACAGGTACACCAACTATACCAACTGGTTTAAATGTATCATTGTCTCTTAATTGTTCAACAATTTCGAATAAAGCTGTAGGTGCATTTCCAACAACATATAAAGCGTTCGGATGCTTTTCAATAGCTTTTCTAATTCCTGCTTGAGAACGCGTTATATTTGCTGATTTAGCTAATAATTGCGCATCTTCATCATTTAATAAACAGTGAATTTGATTTCTGTATTCTTTAATAAATACCTTTGTAATCCCAGCTTTTACCATAGTGACATCAGTAACAATTTCTCCTCCATTTTTAAGATGGTTATGCCAGTTTTCAATAGCTTTCGGAGTTACCGAATAATGGTTAAAATCCTCTAAAATTCCTGTAGTATGAATAACTCTCGTTATTGCCCATTTATCAGCAATAGAAAAAGGCAATTCTTTAATGTGTTCAGTAACAATTCTAAAACTTTCTTGTTGAATTTCTTTACCTGTATGTGGTTTTCTGTTAAGGTAACCTCTTGGAGTAACTAAATAATCTTTAAATCGATACGTTTGAGAGTTTCCAATCATTACCAAACAAAACATATCTACATCTTCAGGATTAAATTCTCCTAAAGTGGTTATTTTAAGTTCCTCTTCTGGGCGTGTTACATGTCTTATAATCGCAACTGGGGTAGATGGAGAGCGTTTTGCTAAAAATATTTTTTGCAACCTGCCTAATTGCCAATGTCTTTTTTTACTTTTCGGATTGTATAAACTGGTTACAAAATCGCCCATGGCAGCAGCTTTAATTCTTTGCTCAATTTTGTTCCAAGGAGTCATTAAATCAGACAAAGAAATACAGCAAAAATCATGACCTAATGGTGCACCTAATTTACTTCCTGCCGCTAAAAATGCAGAAACACCAGGTAGCGTTTCTAACTCAATATCATGATGATTTTCTTTCGATACTACTTCGTAAACAATGGCTGCCATTGCATAAATACTAGCATCTCCAGAACCAATAACCACCACATATTTATCTTCTTTAGCTTTTTCAATTGCCTTATGAGCTCTTGCTTCTTCTTTACCTAATGGCATTGAAATAAGTTCCGCATCTTCTTTAAAAAATGATGCGCCAAATTGAAAATAATAATCATAACCAATAACTACATCTGCTTTTTCTAAAGCATTTTTAACTACGGGTAACATATAATTTATATCTCCAGGTCCTAAGCCTGCTACAGTTATTTTCATTTGTTGATTTTTTTAATAATGATAAGAGAAAAATATGGGGTTTCTCTTTTATTTGCCGTTGCCCAGTTGTTGGTAATAAATTGTTTGTCTGTACCTAAACGTTCAGCATAGGTAACACTATGTTTTTTTGTGTCAATTACTGCCGTAATGCTATCTACAACCGATTTTATTTTCATTAATACTACAGTGTCAAAATTTTGAATAGCTTCTTGTAGTTGTTCTTTACTTTGTATGCGAGGAATAACTACTACTTTTTCATTTTGTAAACACAACGGAGTTTTACTTTCTGATGCTAAATGCAAATAAGACGTAATACCCGGAATTAAATGTATAGTCAATTCATGGTCCTTTATTTTCTCTAATAAATAAGAAAAAGAACTGTACGTACTAATATCTCCTTCACTAACAATAGCGATGGATAACCCTTTTTTATAATCAATTAAAATTTGTTGAAATGTTCTTTCGTAAATGGCTTTTGCTTGGGCTCTATCCAAATCCATTTTTAAGTAGAAACCTTCTAGCTTTTCTGAATCTAAATCATAATGTTTTAAAATAGATAGCGAATAACTTGCTTTTCTACCGTCTTTAAATAAAGAACCTGGATAATATATTTTATCTGCTTGTTGTAAGATTCTTAAGCCTTTTAGCGTAATCAAATCAGCATCACCTGGTCCTAAGGAAACACCATATATTTTGCCATTTATCATATTCCCAATCCTTTTTTAATTTTAGTAAATACACTGTATTTTTGCCCAACTTTTTCATCTTCTTCAAACAAAACACCTTTTACACCTAAATGATGTCCAATTTGTTCTTTTCCTAGTTCTGATTCTACTCCTACAATTTGTTTTCTGTATTTACACAATTGGCAGTTCATATTTGCTGTACCGTTAATGGTTTCTTCTAAACGCTCATCAAAAGCTTTTAAAATTAACTCATCACTTCCAAAGGCTTGTGTGTAAATGTATTCATGAGGAGACGTTGTATTAAAAGCGCTAATCTCATTATAAATTCGTTCTAAAAGAATGCCTGTAAAAAAGAAAAACGGAATAGCAATGGTACGTTTAAACTCCATTTTACTTGTTAGTTCTAAACTCTTAGTAACGCTAGGATACGCAGTACCACTGTATGAAACTGTTGTAAAACCAAAGCCCATTCCTTCTCCTAACATACACGCCAATTTATGTACATCAGAATTGGCATCGGTATCGGTTGTTCCTCTTCCTACAACCATTAAACAAACTTCTTTTCTATCAATTGATGGATGCTTACTTTCTTCTTCTAAAATTCTTTTTTGAGCCAATTCTAGTAAAAATGAATTCACGCCAAGATGCCTTCCCATTTTTATGGTCAAATCATTGTAATAGCTTTGTATGGTGTTCATCTCATACGGAATGTCATTCTTTGCATGTGAACCAGCAAAAAGAATGATAGGCAAAGCATAAATTTCACGGATGCCTTTTTGATACATACGCTCAATAGAAGCTTCATAAACAGGATGGTTAAATTCTAAGAAGCCATAATCTACTTCGTACTCTGTATAACGAGCCTGTAGCGCTTCAACCAATTCTTTAAAAGCAGCTGTCCCTGTTTTGGTTCTACTACCATGCCCACAAAGTAAAATTCCTTTTTTCATCTTTTTTAATTGATTGGTTTAACACCTATTAAAAATACTACTGGCATTTGTAGCTCTTGTTTTTTTATATCGTCTTCTATTTTTCCTAATGTTGATGAAAGTAACACCTCATTTTCTCTTGAAACATTAGAAATGGCACTGATTGGAATATTTGGATTTTGACAAACTTCTATCAATTTCGGTATTATTTTATCTAAACTTTTTAAGCCCATATAAAGTGCCAATGTATTGCCTGCATTAAGCATTGCTGCAATTCCATTAAGTTGTGCAGTAGAATAATCGGCAGTATGTGCCGTACAAATTAAAATGGCATTAGATTTTCTTCTTTCTGTAATAGGAATGTTAACTGCACTGGCTGCTGCTAAGGCTGCGGAAATTCCTGGAACAACAGTGAAGGGGAGTTTATGTTTCTTTAAAAAACGAACTTCTTCGGCAGCTCTTCCATAAATATATGGATCTCCCGATTTTATGCGAACTACTTTAGTACCTTGTTCGCAATGCGTTTTCATTAATTGATTAATGTCGTTCTGACGTGTTTCTTGATCTTCTTTATCACCATATTTTCGACCTACATAAATACGTTCTGCTTGTGTATTGATATCCAGTATTTCTTCAGAAATTAAATTATCGTGTAAAATAACTTCAGAATTTTCAATAGCTTCAAAAGCTTTCAATGTTAATAAATTTTTATTACCAGGTCCTGCTCCAACAATAGCAATTTCTGGTAAGTGTTCTTTCGTAAAAATCCATTCGGGGTTTGAAAACTGGTATTTATAATTAAGTAGAGATTTCGATTTTGAATTATCTACTATTTTAAAATTTTCTTGTGTTGTTACTTCAAAAATGGGCGTAGGCAAATTTAGTTTGATGGCTGCGTTTTCATAAAACTCTTTTCGTTTAGAGTGTACATCTGCACAACCATTAATAATTTCGCCAAAACAATTTTGTTCTAAAATAGCTTCAATTAAACCAATGCCATCTTTTTGATGAATTAGGTTTACCGGTACATTGGGATTTTTTAATTGCTTTTTATTTGCTAAAAATCTTCCAGGATGACGTTTAGGACCAATTAATCCGGCAAAACGTAAAATAGTTAAATTGTTACCAAAATACTGTTGTAATAATTCCTCTGCTTTTAATAACGCACAGCCTGATGCTTTTTCGGGAATACAATTTACAGTTTCATTTATCAGACTATTTGTGTTTTGATACACAGACGTAGAACTTACAAAAATCACCTTGGTAGTTTTAGGTGTATGTTTTATAATTTGATCTATTTGAAGCGGATGTATTCTTTCAATATTATCAATTCGCTTTGGCGGAAAATTGATAATAAGCGTTGCTGTTTCATTTATAAAAGATTCCCAATCTCCAATAATAGTATCAGATTCAACTTTTATTCTACACGTATGAAACGAATATTTAGCGAGTGATTTCAAATTAGCAAGTACAGAAGTGCTTCCATTAATTGAATAGCCCTTTTTTTGAAGTTGCAACGCCAATGGTAAACCTAACCAGCCTAAACCTAATATAGAGATATGTTGTTTACTCATAACGATGTTAAATCTTGACTTTCGTTTTGTAATTGAATTTTAATACAATATTTCCAAGCTTTATTGTCGATTGTATCGAATTCAATTTTCCCTAGCGTTTCTCCAAATTTATTTTTAAAACGGATACCTGTTTGTTGTGTTTCTTTTTGATAAAAATATTCTGTGATTGAAATTTTTGATTGTTGCAATTCCTTATTGTCTTTTGGAACAGCAGCAATAGTTAATGCAATGCAATCTGTTTTGGTGAACAATTCAAGTGTATGTGCTTTTGAATAGTCTATAGTGAGAATTTCTTTAAACGAAATGGAATTTTGATTAGAAATATAAAGTGTTACACCTATTGGATTTTCTAATAAGTATAAGAATAATGGATATAAGTATTGGTCAGAACTAAAGCCTTTGGTGATAAAACACTCACCTAATTCTTTATCGTCTTTTAATTCAAAAGGTTTAGGTTTTATAGGAGTTCTTTCTTTATTAGAAATTTGTTGTTTCCATCCTTTTTGATACAATAATTCTGTTTCAATAGGAAGTTCATTATTGAGATGTCCTTTTACAATAGGAGTAATTTTTTCTGGTGTAAGCTCTTTATACCAAAACTCTCCCGGATGTACGATACAGGTAGGAGCATCTTCACATCTTCCATTGCATCTCGTTTTAATGGTATGTGTATTGTTCCAATATTCATTGTTACGTAAATAAGCTCTTGCAGTTCTTATCACTTTTTCTCCTCCTGCTTTTTGACAAGACCCCCCGTCACAAAAGAAGAACGTATGTGTTGTATTGGCTATGTTTTTACCCATAATTTAAAAGAAATATGTAAGACTTAATTTTGTTGAAAAAGGAGTCCCCGGTGTAAAATGAATATCATTTACTGGTTTAACTTCTCCTTGTAATTGTGAAGAATCGTAAAAAACAGCTTCTCTCCACTCGTGATCGAAGAGGTTTTCTACAGATAGTCCTATTTGATATTTTGACGTCGTATAATTAACAACAAAATCTGTAATAAAATAATCCTGAGCAATTACCGATTCATCTTCAATTAATGGTCGTTCTCCTAAATAACGATAACGTAATGAAGCTTTAATTCCATTTTTCAAACGTAATGTAGCCCCACCAGTTGACGTAAATCTTGGAGCACTTGGAATTTTATTTTCAGCTTTTGGAGCGTCTAATAAAGTTCCGAAACTATAATTTAAATCAGTATCTAACCAAAAGTAAGGTAGTGGTTGATATCTAAAAGAAGCCTCACTTCCCAAACGTCTTGATCGACCTTTATTTTCAAATTCAAAACCATCAGATACAAATACAAATTCAGAATCACTTTGTAAATAAAAAGCAGCAAGATTACCCACAAATTTTTCCCCTATTTTGAATTCAGTACCTATATCATACCCGATAGCTTTTGGTAACGGGCTGACATCTTTATTAGTTACTGCTGCATTGGCATAATTTGAATGAAAACCTGAACTTGCTTTTGCATATAATTGAATATTTTTAGTAGCATCATAAAATATACTCACTTTAGGACTTAACCTGAATGCTGAAGTGCTCCCGTGTTGAACCGTTGGTAAGATTTCTTTTAAATTAAAATTGAAGAAATCTCCTCTAATACCTGCTAAAACAGTAAGATTAGGTGCTATTTGAATTCTTTCTTTTAAAAACAATCCATAGTTTGTTTCTTTAATCTTAAATCGATTTACAACTTCTCGTAAGGTTCTACCAATATTGTTATTCAATCCAATATTGTTATCATTGTGTTCAACAGACCAACCAAAAGTTGTTGTACTATTTGATATTTGGAATATTTTTTTTATTGAAACATTTCCTTTATATGCGTATATATTACGATCTTCCTGTTGATGAATCATATCTCCATTAATAGGATCGTTTTGAAAGAATGAAAAATTAGAAAACAAATTATATTTGTTAGAAACATAATACAATTGATTAGTAAGGTGTATTTTATCTGAAAGCTCAGAATTTAATTGTGCATTTATGTGAATTCTTTTAGTATCACCACCTTCTTTATCATCAATAGCACCATATTTAGTTAAAGATCCATTATTAACTGCTCGTAAAGGAATTTGCCCTGAGGCATTCCAGTCACTATGAAAAGTAGATATTGATGTTTTTAGTTCGTGTTTATCAGAAAGTGAAATAGTATATTTTGTAAAAGTGTTTAACCTCCTAAGGTTTTGGCTGCTTTCAAAAAAACTATTATTATACGTTCCTTCAATAGCTATATAAGCACTTTTGTCATTTTTAGTTAAAAAACTTTTTTCATCTAAAAGAGAAAGCATTGCTAAGGCTCTTACAAAATCATATTGACCGTATTCAAATTTCACCAAATTACGATATAACTTATCTTTTGAAGTAAACTTAGCAGCTCCAGAAACAGCAAAATTACCTAATGAGACTTCATGTGGTCCTTTATAATAATCCGCAGTTTGAATCGTTTCTGGAATTAGAAAGTGTAAATCAGCATAGCCTTGCCCGTGTCCGTGAGAACTTAAATTAATACCAATATCATCTACCAATACTGCAAAATCAGTTCCATGATCATTATCAAACCCTCTAAGAAATATTTGTTCTGCTTTTCCACCACCTGCATGTTGTGCTATAAACAACCCTGGAACAGTTTTTAAAAAATCTTGAGCACTGCTTATAGGTCTTAATTGTAAGGAGATTTTTGAAACCTTTTGAATACCTAATATTTTTTCATTTGTAGAACTTATAATTATTTCCGAAAGTTGTGTAGTTTCTTTTTCTAAAATAACATTCAAGTTAGTAACCTCTTTTTTAAGGATTATTGTCTTCTGAAGATACCCATGCAATAAGAAAGTCAATTTTATTGGAAAACTTTCGGAGGCTATAGAAAACTCACCTACATCATTGGTAGTACCTAACAGTGTTTTATTAGTTGTTTGAATACGAACTTGTGCAATTCCGAACTGTGTTTCTAGATCAGTTACTTTACCATTAATCGTTTTGTTTTGCGCAAATATGGATAGTGAAAAACACATAATCCATAAACTGCATAAAATCGTTTTTTTGTACATTTAAAAAAAAGAAAATAAGCAGGTAGGGAAAGAAAATATGAAATAAACATAATTTTCTAACTCTTTACCCGAGAGTTAATAATATAAATTAGTGTATTAATGGCAGGTCTCCTGACTTAGCTTAGCTTTCATTTACCTTCCCGCTTTCACAGTGGTTTTTGTTAATGAAGCCTTTAAATAAGCTTTACAGTTGCGGGAACAGTTTTGGATTTACACCAAATTCCCTTTTAATTCTATATTCTTAATTAAAAGAATAAGAAACCAAATACAGCGCGAATGTATAGCTAATTTTTGAATTATAAGATAGATTCTAAAATGAATCTTTTTCTTTTTAAAGGAGAGGATTTTGGTAGTATTATAATTTCAAACCCTTTTTTTTCATACTGGTCTAAAAGAGACTTTTCTAATTTCAAACAATAATCAAACTCTTGTAACCTTTGTTCATCTTGGCAATAAATATCAAACCAAGTTGGGGCAAAAAACACCGTTTTATGATACGTTTCTTCATAAGGAAAATCACGTAGATACTCAGGAATTATTTTGTTTTCTACCGTTAAATAAGCTACCAAATCTAATAATGATCTGTCACAAACTTGAGCATGACTATTTAATAGTTCTTGATTTGTTAGCTTGAATACTAGGTCAGTAAAACGATTGATATCACCCCAAGGCATTCCATTTCTGTTATTTTTTTGTTCCTCAATAATAACTTTTCTAGAAACTTCATCCATACAAAGGATAGAACTTTTCAGAAGATTTATTAATGTGGTTTTTCCTGTACCAGGAGCTCCAGTAATAATGTGTTTTTTTTGAACGTTATGCATATTTAAATAGTAATAACATCCCAATAATTAAGATGCAAAACACAATACTTACCGTGTAATTAATTTGGTGAACTATTTTAATTTCTTCGTGTTTAATTTTTCGTTTGTTATTTCCAATGAAAGGTTTGTTAACTAACTTACCATGGTAATAATTAGGCCCTCCAAACTGACAATTTAAAATATACGCCAATGCAGCTTCAGGATAGCCTGCATTTGGGCTACTATGCTTTTTTCCTTCTTTGAAAACAAAATAAATTCCACTTAATTTAAATTGAACAATCAACATTAATACCCCTGTAATTCGAGCAGGAATATAATTCGCAACATCATCTAACCTTGCTGCAAATTTTCCAAACCAGATATAACGATCATTTTTATATCCAATCATAGAATCTAAAGTATTGATCATTTTATACGCCATTGCTCCTGGAACACCAAAAATAAAAAAATAAAATAGCGGCGCAATAACACCGTCACTCAAATTTTCTGACATGGTTTCAAAAGTAGCAATTCTAATTTGCTGTTTACTTAAGTTATTAGTTTCTCGTCCTACAATCCAAGATAAACGTTTACGACCAGCATCTAAACCTTTACTTTTCAAAACATTAAAAACAGCATAACCTTCTTTTACTAATGTTTTATTGGCTAAGCAGTAAAACAACATAAGTATTGAAAACACAAGAGTTAAAATCTGAAGGTTATAAGCATTCAACCACCTAATAATTATATAGGGTGCAATAAAAGAAACACTAACTAATACTATGGACAATAAGGCTCCTTTATACAATTTATGCCCCCCTTTATTAAGCCATTTTTCTCCAAAAGAAATACTGTTTCCATACCCTATAATAAGATGTGGCATTTTTTTTGGATCTCCTAAATGTAAATCCAAACAAAAAGCAAAAACTAATATGTAAATAGGGTTTAAATCCATTCTTTTAACCCTTGAATCAATGTGTTGTTAGCTTCCTTACTTTGGGTAGAAAGTCGAATATACTCGCCTTTTAATCCATTAAAGTTCGTAGCATCACGAATAAGAATTTGATGCTTTATGATTAAGTGTTCTTTTAGTTCTTTTGCTGATTTATCTAGCAATTTAACTAAAAAATAAGAAGTATAGCTTTTACACACTTTTACACCGTTTAATTCCGCTAATTGTTTTTTAAAAATAGTAGTTTCTTCTATTAATTCTGGAGCGTTAAACTGGAGCGTTTCATAATTGTTAAAAATAAACTCACCTGCTTTTATGGCCAGTACATTAACACTCCAAGGCATTTTTAAACTTAAGAGCTTTGCAATATTTAAGGCGTCTGAAACGATATACCCTAAACGCAATCCAGGAATCGTAAATGTTTTGGTTAATGAGCGGACAACAATTAAATTTATGTGCTTTTTTATCAATGGTATTATTGATTCAACACTATTGGTAAACTCTATATATGCCTCATCAATAACAAATATAGTCTCTGGTTTTTGTTGGAAAAGAAGTTCTAATTCATTTTTTGAAAAAGCTGCACCATCAGGGTTGTTAGGATTACATAAAAATACAAAATCGGCATTGGTGTTTTTTATTTCATCTCTAGAAATCAACTGGTAATCTAGCTGAAAAATTTTACAAGCGTCTTCATATTCTGAAAAAGTAGGCGCAACAATAGCCGCTTTTTTAGTAGAAAATAATTGAGCGATGAGATAAAAAGCTTCAGTTGCTCCATTGGTAAACAAAAACTGTTCACTCTTTAATTGAAACTTTTTAGCGCCTAATTTATTTAATTCACTAGCAATAGGTGATGGGTAACTTTGAATTTGATCAATACTCTTTGATATCTCATCAAGCAACACTTGAGGACATCCTTTATAATACACATTTGAACTAAAGTTGTGTTTAATTTTTCCTTCAATTAAATGAAGATCATCTCCATGTCCGTTTAACATTTTTGTATACTGTTTTTTAAAATGGTTGCCATGTCTAAATTTTCATCTATCCAATCTGCTAATTTATCAAATTGTGCTGCTTTAAACTTTTTGTAGTTTTTTGCTTTAGCATTAGGGAATTTTAATTGCAATAATTCTGTTGCTATTTCTTGATTATCGAAAATACCGTGAAGGTAAGTTCCCCAGCTTTTATTTCCGTCAAAATAACCTTCTTCCCTCCCATTCATAAGGTTTAAATGTTTGTTTTTTGGTACGATAGTTTCTCCCATATGAATTTCATATCCCTCACAAGAATCCTTTACATCTTTAAACTGAAAATTACGTTGTACCGTTTTCTTGGTTTTAGAAAGTGTCGTTTCAATATCAAATAAACCTAAACCCTCTTCTGATTTTATATTACTTTCTACCGAAAAAGGATCTTTAACAAACTTACCTAACATTTGATACCCGCCACAAATTCCGATAACAGGAATGTATTTATACCGCTCTTTAATAATCGTATCTAAACCATCTTTTTTTAAGGCAATTAAATCTTCAATGGTGTTTTTGGTACCTGGAATAATTAGTACATCTGCTTTATTTAATTCTTCTGAATCTCTTGTAAAATATAAATTGATTAGTGATTCTTGTTCTAAAGCCTGAAAATCGGTATAATTAGACATGTAATTGAGTTTAACTACCGCAATATTTAATTTATTATTCGTGGCAGTTGTTGCTCTACGATTTAAAGCAACTGAATCCTCTTCTTCAATAATAATGTCACTTGCATACGGCAAAACACCTAAGACAGGAACGTTAGTGAGTTCTTCTAATTTCTTTTTTCCATCAACAAATAAAGCAGCATCTCCTCTAAATTTATTAATAATAATTCCTTTTATAAGTTTTCGTTCCCAGTCTTCAAGTAGTTCGATAGTACCATATACACTGCCAAATACGCCGCCTTTATCAATATCTGCTACTAAATAAACACAGGCATTGGCAGCCTCTGCCATTCGCATATTTACAATATCTCTATGTTTTAGATTGAGTTCGCTAATACTTCCAGCACCTTCCATTATAATTGGATTGTGTTTTGAAGCCAATTGTTTGAAAGATTTTTTAGCTTCTTCAAAAAGGTGTTTTTTGTTCTCTCCTAAAAAATATTCTTGAGCTGTTTGATCACCAATTGGTTTACCATGCAAAACAATTTGTGATTTATTTATTGAGGAGGGTTTTAATAAAATGGGGTTCATTTCTACAGTTGGTGGAATACCACAAGCTTCTGCTTGTACGGCTTGAGCTCTTCCAATTTCAAGGTTGTCAGGTGTTGAAAAACTGTTTAATGACATATTTTGTGCCTTAAACGGGGCAGGATGATACCCTTTTTGTTTAAGCCATCTACAAATTCCAGTTGTTATCCAGCTTTTACCTACATCAGATCCAGTACCAACTAACATTATAGGTTGTAGATTTTGCATTTTATTTTTGATTTTTAAAACAAAAATATTGAATAATATAGACTTTGTATATAATCAACAAGAAAACATTAGCATAAGTGTCACGAAAAATCAAAATCTAACTCAGTATACTAATTAATGAAGACGGTGATTATGGAGTAATAAAAGAACATAACTGTAGCTTAGCGTAAATTAAAGTGAGATTTACTAAAATTAAACTATTAAAGAAGCTGTTTTTCTGTCTAGTTTTTTAATTGTAATCAGAGACTAACTAAACAATTCGACACACATTACACTACTCTACTACTGTCGTTTCATATGAAAAATGTTCCATTATGAGCGTAAAAAAAGCATTAGTTCTATTTTTTTGAAGAAAATTATTTAGCATGATCAATTACTTCAAATATTAACTGAATTATTAATTGAATTATTAATTGAAAACAAAACTGCTGCTTATAAATGGAATAATTTTAACAATTTGAATATGAACCAAAATCAACTTCTGCAAATAAAAATTCAGAAATAATTGTTACAACAGATAGTTATTCAATTAGCTATAGAGGTAAAAACTCCTGATTTTGTTAAAAAAACATAATGAAATAACTGAAAATCCAACACAATTACCTTCCAGAAGCTACTTAATATAAACGGTTGACATTACAACAAACCATGCTACCTAGAGGCAATTTAGTTGAAAATTTTCTGATAAGTGCAAACTCAAAACTTGAAGGTTTTAAAAAGGATAAATGGTACTAGAGATGAATTATTACCTGATTTTAGTATACATCCTCTATATTATGCTAGAAAAGAAGAATTTCCATTTAAAATAATGATACAAAACCCTAATGGAAAATGGATATACCAGAAGAAATAGTAGATTGTTTTCAAACTTTGATACCAAGTACTAAATTGGGAGCTGAATACTTACCTCTTGACATAATAAGTTGGAATAATTAATTCTTGTTAATAAAGTGCCTGAAACATAATAAGAAGTACCATTTAAAGAATAATTGCAGGAGTTTATCCAACTGCTCAAAGAAGCCTTCGAAGTTACATTAGACAAGGCTAAAGAGCTTAATAGATAACTGGTGTAGCTGGAATAATAAAGAAACTATTCATATACCTAATTGGAATCTCAGCTATAATCATCAGCATCTATTGCTTAATGTTTGCTGTTAGTGTTGATATTTTTTATTTACTGATGATATATCTGAACGTGCTAGAGGTGAATTAGGATTGTTGTTGATAGTGAATTACTTGATAGTAGCATTCTTCGGAGCTATTGGCTACTTATAAGTTACTAGGATAAGTAAGAAGGTTTAACACAACCCATTCAGTCCCAATATAACAGCCTATTTACACATCAGATGATACTTGTCTAAAATAAGAAAAGACAGTCACTGAAGACTTCCTTAATTTGTTGTTCAGAGATTAAGTTATCGACTATTCTGCCCAATGCCAATTTTACCTGTTTATAAATTTTAATAAAACATCAGTGAAAAAGGAATAATGCGACAGAACCGAAATTAATACATTAAAAAATCACTATTTACTTAACATAATATCTTAAAAGTGTAATTTGTCTATAAAAAACATCTCTTTACCGAAATTCCTTCCTTTAATAAAAAATAGAATTATTTCTGAAAAACATATCTCTATATTTGTGAAAATACAGCTTGCCAATTACCTACAGAGAGTACAGACAAAGCCTAAACACTAATTAAATGACTTCAGGAACTTGGAATAAATTTAATACAAGGACTTGCTGTACATAGGTTTGTTCATCCAAAAGCATAAGTGTTTAGCTGTAGTTCAGTACTAGCTGAAAATTGTGCATGACTGAAGAGACCCAAAAGCATATATGGATATAGTAGACGTCCACGAAAAAGAAATATTAAAGGTTATTGAAAAAACATTAAACGATGAGTAAACGAAAAGAAATTATAAAAGAACATTTCGAATCATCATACCTTAAAAATGATGATTTAAGTTCATTTGAAAAATCTGTCATACAAAAAATAAAGGAAAGAATTACAGATAAGGAAAAAACAATGAATGATTTAAAAATAGAAATTCACTTATTTAAAATGGATATTAATACTCATTAACTTATCTCTTTGCCAATTCCTTTTTTAAAGCTAATAATTCATTTTTTATTTCCAATATGTCATTTTCTTGATAGACATGCATTCTCAAAAACATCTTCCATGTATTGTTATTTCTTAATTCCTCTTCAGGAAAATCTAACAAATGATCTATTACCTCTACTATTGATAAATCTTTAAGTTTTTTATTTTTAGACGCTTCACTTGACTTCTTTTTACCCAATAAAAGCCAATTTGCTGAAACATTAAATTCTTCACAAAATAATGCCAAAGTATCTAAACCAATATTCATTCTTTTATTCAGTATTTCTGAAAGAGTATTTGGTTTTATTTGTATATTTTTAGCTATTACCGACTTGCTTTTTACTTTTTTTTCAGAAATAAGTAAATCTACAGAATAAATAAAACGTTCATTTATAGCTTCTTTGGTCATTTTTTAATTAATTTATACAGAAATTATGTATTTTTATTATTTTATTCAGTAAATCTGTGTTATATTTGTGTTTAATAATATTAAACACAACGAAGGTAGTAAAAATACTGTTAAAGGACTCAAAATATAGTAAATCATGAGAACAGAAATTTTAGTTCATACTAGTTTTAAGGATAAAATGGCTAAAAAACATAATACCACAAGGCAAACGGTTAGCTTGGCTCTTAAATATTATAATAACTCACCTTTAGCGAGGCTTATCAGAAAAGAAGTCAAGAATATGCTTATTGAAGAGGCTAATAAAATAGAAAATTATTTAATCGAACCTGAAGATTAATAACTAAAAAAGATATAATATACACTAAAAAACTTTTGAAAATATTAGAGGGAATCTAGAACGAATATATAGCCGTGACAATAACCTGAGCAGTATAGACAGACGTGATACATTTAATTAAATAATAAGTTTAGTTATGAGGCCAATTCAAATTTTAATTGTCACTAATGATGATCATTACAAAAATTATTTAAAAAGCTTTCTAAAAAATCGAATAAGTAATATTGATATTGTTGCATCTCAAACTATCAAAGGCATTCTCCCATACTTAAAAGAAACTTCCTTATTTAAATTATTGATTTTAAAACCTGAAATAAACTTTACTAGTGATAGCATGGAAAATATTTTGTCACTCGTAAAATATGATTTCAATTTAAAAATATTATTGTTTCAAAATAATATGAAAATTAGAATAGCAATAAATAATGCTGGCTCAATATACTATTTAAAGAATAATATAAAGCAATTTGCTCACATAAATACTGAAGAAATACTGGATATTTTCAATCCTAAAAAGCTATAGTACAATACGCGATTTTCTCTCATAAAATTTTACTATTTCAAATAGATCTAATTTTGAAAGGGTAAAACAATCAGACACCACCACACAACCCATTCAGCCCAAATCTAACAGCCTAAATATAACATCAGATATAACTTGTCTAAAAACCCTCCGTGGAATACAACTAGTATTTTTACAGTTTAACGATTTAATATTGTGACTCTACATTAATAGTTTATGTTTAAGTAATGTTTTTTATTTTCATCATAAAATAGAAACGGTATTGAATATTGATTAAGGGGTTAATCAAATACATAAAAGCACTTCTTTGGAGGTGTTTTTTTATTGCTTTTGCCACCAAACACAACGCATAAACCCCATCGTAACAACTTCTTGTAAACGTCTGACAAGCATTAAAATTAAAAAGTGAGCTATTGCAGTAAAAAAGTAGAAAAATAGTTAAGCGACTATGCTGTTGTAATTTAATTATTAGTTTTCCTTTAAAATTCTTGTATTGATTTATTTCCTAAAGAAGAATGTAATCTTTTATTATAATACCATGTTTCTATCCATTGAAAAACTAATAATTCAGCTTCAGACCTTACTTATTCTAAATTACCTTTAGTATAACTTAATTCTACTGATTTTTGTTTATATCAATTGTGTAATTTTTTCTGGTTCTTTACATCTTTAAAAGTTAATTTAATTAATAAATTAATCTCTTAACTTGGTGACCAGCCAAGTATAATAAGTCCATTATTTATGGTAATAGACTTTGTGAATGGCAAATTTGATTTGTGAGTGAAGGTTAACCAAACCATTCCATACACATTATACTTCCCTCCTTTTCTCGGGTCGTATAAAAAGTATTTCATTAACATTTTAAATAGTGCTTATAGTCAAAAAAAAAAAAAGAACGGGACAGGCGCCACGCTAAATATTATAACGCATTTTCATTATAATATGACATTATGTATAAATTGCTAAATAACTGGTAAATATTAATTATTTTTTTTTTAAACAATGCGTTTTGAAATATCATTTAACAGTACAGTTGTGAAACTATAACTAAATGGTTTTATAGCTATTCAATAAAAATCGCTGTCTTTTCAAACAGCGATTTTTTTATAGTTAATATTGATAATTTATTAATCTTAAACTATATTTTTTAAGTCTAGTAGATTATTATTACTCTTTATTATATGTGAACAGTTTTAAATTTTCAATGGTAACTTTAGCAGTTCCGTTTCCATGCTTCTTTATATATATTGAAAAGGTTTTTTGTACATCTTTCAACTCATCTGTAATGTCAAAAGAAAAATTAAGCTTAACCCCTTTCTCTGCTATAGAGTGTTTTTTTATTCCGTGTTCATGTGCTACTCCAAAAAAGGACATTGTTCCAATATAGCTATCTTTTTCTCCTTCATATCTGATATATACAGTATAAAAATCCTTAGGTTCTTTGTAAACAACTACATCAAAATCTAGAACCTTTGAAGTTGCATTTATATCTCTAAAAGTACTTTTTGTTTTCTTATTTAAATCTGTAGTAAGTTCATGTACAAATGTTTTATCTGCAATAGTTTTACCAACTGTATGTTTCCATATAAGAGTTTTGGTAGTTTTTTCCTGTACATTACTTTTTAAAATTGTAGGTGATGATTCTCTGCTCGCCAAATAGGTAGATTTTTCAATTCCTTGATAGGTATAGTCAAGCGTAAAGACAATATCATAAACTTCTTGCATAGTATAGGTAATTTTACTTCCGTCAGGTTGAATAAAATTATAAGGCCATTCATGTTTTAATACACTATCTTCTGATGGTTTTTTCCCATTTTCGGAATTCATCCATTGTTGCCAGATATAATCAATTTTTGAATGATGCAACCAAAATACGGGATCGAATCCTGCTGATTCAACATTTCCCATTAATCCCGATATATCCTTTTGTTGATATATTTCATTGTACATTGTTTCTCCTTGACAGCTACTTTCATCTCCTGAAAAACCTCCTCCAATATAATTATGCATCACACCGTGTGGATTATTATTTAAATTTTTACTGAAAGTCTGAAATTCTGTCATTTCTTTAAGTTCCTTCATTTGTCTTTCTATTGCATCAAATTGTTCGTTGCATATTTCTTGGCCATTATTTAATGAACTTAATCGCGCCTTAGTATATAAGCTCTCCTCTTTTTGAGTTAATAATTTAGGCATCTTTCTATCATCCTGCTCTGTATAATCCCAATAAGGCAATGCGAAATCTGACACTCCAGATAATTCTCTTACTACTTTTTCTAAATGCCAAATGTACATCCTATGCCATAATAAAAAATTGAAGCTTGAGTTTGGGTTTCCACCTTCATGGGTACAATTATCCCATCCAAACGGTAAGTTAGACTCACTATCATGACCTTGAAACCCCTTACACAATTGGTTTGGACCGTTTATTTCAGGTGGAGTATTATGCATTGCCCCTTGTGAGTACCAACTTAAACCATTCTTACAATCCATGTTTCTCATTATATCAAATGCCGTTTTCATGGCATTTAAATCAGCTATCCCTCCTGGGCTATTTGCATTTTTTCTTACATAATTAACCTCTCCACTTTGGGAATAACCAAAGCTACCTACAAGAAGTATTGCTAATAAAATTGTTATTTTTCTCATTTTTCTCATTTTTAAATTATTGTTATCAATTAAATTGGTTAAAAAATATATTTGGTGATATCAAGTATATTGTGTGTTTATAAAACATCAACATTGAACGTTAATATTTCAAATTTTTCAGGATGGTCTCTATCATAAATTTTAAATTTAACTTGTCCATTCCCTATGTTTTTTTGAGGCATCACATGAATTGCAATGAACCCTTCTTGATCAGGATTGAGTTTTTTAAAAATGGATCCTTTTGGAATTCCTATTTGACAAGCACCATGCTGACACATAGAACAATCCCATCCTTTAGGAAATGTATTCGAAACAGTTTTCCACTCCAAAAAAATTGCTTTATTAGATACGTTGACGACACTTATTTTAGAAATATCTAACTTTCCGCTATTTGGTATATATTCATTATTAATTGAATTGCCTTTTACAATAAAAGTTTTGTCACTTTGTGCATATATATGTACTGTACTACATAGTAGAATTAACGCTATAATACTTTTTATCATGATTATTAGTTTATATGATTATTTTTTATTTTTACTGGGATATATTGTGTGTTTTCAATACTATTGGTTTCTGGATTTATAAAGTCAAATTGAATATTCATGTTTGTTTTTTTTTCGCATGTTATCCATAATTCAAAGGTCTCTAAAGGCTTAATTGTTAATTGATTTAAAGAGCTTAACTTATTATGTTTTAAAGCATTCCCCCTCTTTACTTCAACTTTTAATTCCTTTGGGAATTTAATTTTATGCTTCCAGAACCCTGTATTTACAAGTCTTAAAACAGTAGCCTGTTCCGTATCAAGGTTCACAACCATCTCTTTATTATTTAGTTGCTCATTTGTTTTTCCATTTATAAAAAAATGTTGAGGTTTATAAGGAGGTAATTCCGATAGCTCTAGCTGTTGACCATATTCTACGTCCATGAGTGAATTCTCATGCCATTTGGGATCCATTTCAAAACTGCACCATAATAATTCTTTTTGATTTAGTTCTTTACTAGTAGAACTCAAATGATCCTCATGACCTCTTATTACCAATACTCCAAACATTCCTGCTTGTATATTAAAAGGATAGTTTACTGGGCAGTAGTAAACATAAGTACCAGGTTGTTTAGCTATAAAACTATAATAACCATGTTCCATATGATGAACACTATTATCAGCATTTTTTATAGGTGATGAGTCTTTCTTTTTTAACTGAATTCCTTTTATAAATATTTCATGAGGATCTCCCTGAGATATATTCCAAAAATCAAGGGTTACATTATCTCCTTCCATAACCTCTATGGTAGTACCAGGTAAAGTAACTTGACCACTTAGGGTATTTGTAAAACCAAAAACGCGAACGGATTCTTTATTTTCTACTTGAAAGATACCGGTTGTTCTTCCTATGATCAATTTATTTACCTGAGCTATTGTTGTAACATGAATAAGTAGAATCCCGAGTATACAAATCATATTTTTCATACATAACATATTATCTTTTTTAACATTAAATATTTTAGGCTACTCTAAATATGAGTATAGTTGTATAATATATTTCTTTTGCTTTTTTATTATTGATTATATCTCTTTGTAAAATTGAGTAATTAAATGTTTTCTTTATAGCGTATTTATACGTGATTTATAGTAATACCTCAATTTTAAATAATTATCACTAAATAAATATTCCTGAGTTTTCTGAAGAAAGTATTAAATCATATTACTGGAAATCTTTTTTTTTAAAGGAGCTCGTTAGGAGCTTCTTAAATACATTGAAACATGATTATTTAAAGAATTGTTTTTCTTGTTCTTAATAATAATTTTGGATCCTCACTACATTCTATTTTCACATCCATTAGTTGTTTATAGCTAGTAGAAAAATAAGTAGATGTTGGTATAGAAGCATCTTTAAAACTGATAAATGCTCACTAGTATGCGGAATAGTATAATCTCTACAGTCTTGCATCCAATCTTCAGCTCTATTAACAAAAGGCCTATTCATAATCATTTCTTTAGAACGTTGTTCATCTGTAAGACAGTATTTATCATCCCTATCCAAAAATTGATTCCACCAAGCTTGGTATTGAATTGTAAATGGTCTATGATTATATGGAAATGCACTGCGAATTAAATTCTTATTATAATTATCATAATAATCACCCGATATAGCTCCTAAAGTAAGGTAAGTGTGTACACCATAACGCATCAACAGGTATTTTAGGCCATTGTAAAGAGCAAATTAGAGCTTTTCTACTTGTATCATCCCAACAAATTGTATCATTTTCAGAATTACAGTTGGCCAAACTGGAAGTAATTTTATGTGGAGTAGGTCCATCTTGATCAAGTTTTATTTCATTAACACTTTTTAATTCTGTTTCAGTGCCTCGATAATATCCATTCTTTTGACATTTTAGATAAGCATTTGAATTTGGTAAATAGTTTTTATCTCATTGAGCAGTTTCTATTTTTAAATTTACTCCTTCTGGAGGGTTTATATAATTAGAGGTGTTAAAATCTGGCACAACCTAAGTCACTAGACTTCTATTTGCATTTAAAGTTGGTACGGTATTAAGTATATAAAATATGGCGTCTAATTGGGAATTCTTATTAAATTCAAACCCTTCTAATAAAATTTTATTAAGTAATATTTAAAGTGCACGTTGCTCCTTACTCCTGTTACTCTTCCTACAATGCTATTATCACTCATGCTTTTAATTCAGTTTAATAATTATTACTAATTCTATAGTTAAAAATGTATTTAAACATTAAACTATAAGAATATTTGTTTCATCTCATCTACAGTAAATTGATTTTTAACTTTGAATATTATTACTCTATCTAATAAAAATAAAAAAATCGGATTATTAACATAACTTTGTTATAAACTAATACACAGTCAATTATGAGGGCCGAAAATATTATTACAAGTATCATAAATGAAATAACAGACTCTAATATGCCATTAAATAAAAAGATGATAATATTAAAGAAACTAGATAAAGTATTTCGTCAATATTACGGAATTATATATTTATCTGATAGAGAGTTAAATCAGAAAGACATCTTATTAAGATCAATGTAAATAAAACATGCTGTTATGGAATATTAATTAAAAAATTATAATGAAATTACTCCTACAATGAAAAGGATTAAACATTATTAGAATTAGAATTAAAGATTCATCTTATTTAAAGAAAAAAAAACTTAGAGCCATTCATTTAGAAAATATTTTTTTACAAATTCTCCAAAAACATTTATAAGTGTTCTTTTGTTGGATAAATGTTCTGTGTTTGTAAGAAATCAGAAAAAGGATCTGAATATTCAGCTTGTTTATACGTGCACGGTATTAGAGTAAATCATTTTACATTAGATGTTAATAACTTAAAAAAAATACAATTGAATCTTTGTGTAATAAGTTAAGATGTTTAGTGATTAATTTAAATGAACCTGGAGACATTATAAAAGGAGACAAATATAAAGGTCAGTATCCGAAAAAAAATAAAGCCTGTAGCTTTAAAATTCCTATACAACTTCGTAAGGACTAAAATTGCTGTTGAGTTAAATTGGTCGTGAATAGGTATAATATATCATTCCAGACAAACATCACACTACTCTTCTACTGTCGTTTAATGTAAAAATGTTTCATACATTTTTACACTAAATTTTCATCACTATTTTTTTGAAGAAAATTAAAGAAAGTATACTTTTCTTTATCAAAGCAAAGTTATATGATGCGGAACAATATAGTTCAAATGCTATTATTATTGTTTTTAAAACAGTTCATCCATTTTAGGCTATAATTAGTCTATTATATAAATATCCCATGAACATATCAAATACAAAAGTTGTTCAGTACTTGGGTGTTTATACATTTCATAGTTTTAGTATTCGTTTAATTTTAATATTCTGGACAATAATTCAGTATTTTTAAAATATATGAACTATGAATAAAACTGCTAACTAGCCATTTGAAGCCATAATGTAGTATTACGTAAAAAAAACCTTAAGTAATAGTTTTCAAAAGATTAATCGGAGCTTGGATTATTCCATATTTCACATCCTAAAATGTACCCAGAGACTATTATAGTTTACTACATTAGACTGAACATAAAGTTGCTATATTTTTAATTTTATAAAAAAATAAAATAAAAGCCGAAACACTTAATTTGTGTTTCGGCTTTTATTATTTAAAGATTATAAAAAATTATTTCATTGTAAAATGACATGTAATACCTACAGATAAATCGCCATACAATTTATGTACGCCAAATATAGCTCTAGAATGCAATCCCTTTTCTCCTAAAATATGCAAAAACAAATCCGATGCTCCATCTACAACACGAGGTGCTTCGTTCCAATTTTCTCCAGATTGGTAATACGCATCCATATGGTTTAAACCTTCTATGTTGTCGAAACCAATTTTATCGTTTATTTGAGATAATACATTTAGTGCCGCCTGTTGCATGGCTTTATAACCATCTTCGGTACTTAAATTGTCACCTAACCTCCCTTTGTACAGTAATTCGCCATTAATAATCGGGAACTGAATGGCAACATAAGCCACCTTACCTCGAATATTTACAGGTGTATACGATCCGCCTGGCGTACTTGGCGTTGGAAGCTCTAACTGCCATTCGCTTAATTTTTTTTCTATATTCATTACACTAATTTTAAATTAAGAAAACGCATAATCCGTAAAGCCTACAGCATCCGTACCAAAAAAGGTCTCTGGATTTGGTGTTTGTAACTCCACATTATTTTTCAATCGCTCAATAAAATCTGGATTCGAAATATAGGGTCTTCCAACATAAGCCAAATCAAAACCTTCATTTAAAACGGCATCAGCAGTTGCTATAGTAGATACATTTCCACCAGTAATAACAGTCCCTTCAAAGGTGTTCTTAATCATTTTTCTTAAGCTTAATTGTCGATCTGTGCGTGCATCAGTAACTCCAAAAGAATCTTCCTGAACCACAATATGCATATAAACTAATCCTATGTTTTTTAGCTCCTTTGCCAAAGCGATAAAAGTTTCTTCAACACCATCATAGTCACTTTGTAAATCGTTATACACACCAAAAGGCGAAATACGAATTCCTACTTTATTTGCGCCGACCTTATTGGCTACTTTTTGTGCCGTTTCTATCACAAAACGATTGCGGTTTTCAACCGAACCACCATATTCATCGGTACGTTGGTTCGACTTAGGGTTGATAAATTGATCTAACAAATAGCCATTTGCGGCGTGTAATTCTACCCCATCAATTCCAGCTTCATTAATTAAACGTTCGGAAGCATAAACATATTCGTCTTGCGTTTTTAAAATATCGTCATTGGTCATTTCCTTTGGCATCCCGTGGTCTTCCATACCTCTTTCAGAAAATATCTGACCAGCCGCTTGTATTGCAGATGGCGCCATAATGGTTGCTCCTTCAGGCATATTTATTTGTGCAGAAACGCGACCCGTATGCATCACTTGTACAAATATTTTCCCGCCTTTAGCGTGTACGGCATCCGCAACATCTTTCCAACCTTGAATTTGCTCGTCGGAATACGCACCAGGAATACGCGGATAACCTAATCCGTTTGCAGATGGCGATGTGCCTTCAGTAATAATTAAACCTGCCGAGGCACGTTGTTCATAATATTCGGCAATTAACTTGTTTGGAATATAGTTGGTTGCTCGTGTACGTGTCATTGGCGCCATGACTATTTTGTTTTTTAATTGTATGTCGCCCAATTGGAATGTTGTTAATGAACTCATTGTTTGTCTTTTTTTAAGTTGTTATTTTTTAAACGCTTACTATACCACCATCAACCGATAAATCAATACCTGTAATATATGAAGAATCGTCTGATGCTAGAAATAATACACTCTTTGCAACCTCTTCTGAAGTTCCGAATCGTTTCATTGGAGTTGTTTCTGTAAAGCCTGCTTTCATTTGGTCTACTGCTTCCGAAGGAAAACCTAATTTGTCGTAAATAGGTGTTTCAATAGGTCCTGGTGCAACTGAGTTTATACGGATTCCTTTTTCAGAGAGTTCCGATGACAATGTTCTAGACAAACTTCTTACGGCTGCTTTAGTTGCTGCATACACACTGGTTAATGGAAATCCTTTTTGGTCTGCTGCTGAGGTAGTTAAAATAATAGAACCGCCATCTTTTAAAAGAGGAAGTACCTGTTGAATATTAAAAAACAATCCTTTTATATTGATGTTAAATTGTTTATCGAAAGTTTCTTCGGTTACCATTTCAATAGGCTCAAAAACTGCTACACCTGCATTTAAAAATAGAACATCTAGTTTTCCGTATTGCTCATCAATTTGTTTGTACAATGCCTTAACTTCATCTAGGTTAGAAGTGTCCGAAACGATGCCTTTTATAGAGTCACCGATTTCTTGAATGGTATTTTCTATAGCTTCTGGTCGCCTTCCTGTAATAATTACTTGCGCACCTTCTTGGTTGAATAATTTTGCTGTTGCCAATCCTATACCGCTGTTTCCACCCGTTACTAGGGCTATTTTATTTTGTAATTTCATCGTATTTTTGTTTTTCGTTATTTATTTAAAATGGATTGGTTGCCCAAACCGTTACTTCGGGAATAAAGCCTTTGCCGTTCATTTCTATGACAGACACAATCGTATGCGCAATATCGTTGCTATCCAACTTTTGAGCTTCAATTGGTCGTTCTACTCTGTCGGTATTATTAAAAGCGGTCGTCACTTCACTGGGGTTTACTAAACATACCCGAACATTGTATTTCCGAAGTTCGGCTTGCCAACTTTGGGTAAGTGCACGAACCGCAAATTTAGAACTCGCGTACACACTACCACTGGCAAAACCTTTTTGACTGGCAGTAGACCCGATATTTATTATCGTTCCCTTGCTCGTTTTTAAACTAGGAAGTAGTTCTTGTGTTAATAAACTTAGCCCAAACACATTGGTATTGTATACCTTGTAAAATTGTTCCTTGGTAATCTCACCAAGTGGTGCAAATTCACCGATGCCAGCATTGTTTATTAATACATCTACTTCTCCGCCTAAAAGAGTGATTGCTTCTTGTGCTTGTTGGGGAATGTTATCCAAATCCGAAATATCAAATACCATTGGTATGGCACCAATTTCCAGCGCTGTTTTTTCAATGCGTTCAGCATTTCTACCTGTTATGAGTACTGTTGCGCCTTTACTTACAAGCGTTTCTGCAGTGACTTTTCCAATCCCTAAGGAACCGCCAGTGATGATTATTTTTTTGTTTTTAATGTTCATATTATCTATAATTGGATGAATCGTAACCTAATGTTTCTGATAGTTTAGCAAATGGCTCATCTGGAATATTTATTGCCAATTGATTAGCGAAATTTGAAATGATCTTGGCTGAAATATTTGTAATCACATCTAATGTCTGAGGTTTAGTATAACCGGCTGCAAAAAATGCATCCAAGTCTTTATCAGATACACGTCCTTTGGTATTATAAAGTGTCTTAGTAAAGGCTTGTAATACATTGAATTTATCGCTTGACAAGGACACATCATTTCGTAATGATTCTATATCTTCGGCTTTGTTTCCAAAAAGCATTTCACCTGCCATAGTATGTCCGCCTACACAATATTGACATTGGTTTTCTATAGCAATGGTCATTTGTACAATGTTGTTTTCCTCCGAACTTAAAGTACCTATACTACTCAAATATTTTTGTGTATCTACGTAAGACGCTAATGCTGCTGGTGCGTTCGCTAATAGTTTTCCTAAATTTGGAACGAAACCAAATACATCTTTATACCATTGTAATGATTGTTTTACTTCATGACTTGGATTTTGAATATCCTCTAAAGGAAATTTTCTTAATGTTGTTTTCATGATTATTAATTTAGTGTTAATTATTAGACCGGTCGGTTTAGTTTTTATTGAAATTTTTTTAGATTAATAAGTCAAGGCTTAGTATAAAATCATCTAAAGACTGTCTGCTTTTGCTTAATTTCATTCTAGAAATGGCGCCTTCCCAGCCATTTAAAATAACAGAAGCCATCATTCGTGTATCCAATGTTTTTGAAATTTGATTGTTTTTTTTGCCTTCTTCCAAACAGCGTTCAATGGTTATTTGCCATTCTTCTAATTGTTCATCTACAAACGTTTTAAATTCTTCGCTAACGCCGCCTTCCGAGCAACTATCGCCTAGTAGACACCCTTTTACAAATTGTTTTTGTTCAAACTCATTAGCTCGATCATTATAAAATGTTTTGATGCGTTCTTTTGGTGATAATTCTTTTTGTTCTAGTAAAACCGATTTAAAATTGACTAAACCACAGTTTGAATAGCGTTCCAAAACTTGAATAGCAAATGCCTCTTTGCTTTTAAAATGATGATAGAACGACCCTTTAGGAATTTTGGCTGTTTTTAAAATCTCAGCCAAGCCCACATTACTGTATCCTTTTTGTGAAAAAAGTTCTAATCCTGCCGCTAATGCTTTTTCTTTAGTCATTTTAATGTTTAATAGTTGTACTCAAAACCTAAATGAATACATTTATACCGCTCTGCTAACACTTTTTTTATATCTTAACATTTGCTATATTAGACCAGTCGGTACAAAGTTAATCAATTTTCACAATCTTTTGCAACTTTGAGTAAAAATTGAGAAAACTTTAACTTCCGTGCCTCTTAATAGATACTAAATTAATCATCATTAGACCATTTCAAAAAATATCGCAATATACTGTAAGATTTGTTTTAATAGGTAAGCATGAAATTCCTGTGGCAAATAGTTATAGAATCACATAAATTGTGATCAACTCCACACACATTTACTCATACGTTCTTATTGCTATTGGAAATCGTGAAGCTACGCTTTCACTCCCTTCCTTTCGTCGTTTCATAGAAAAAGGGTTCTATTACAATTGTAAAAAGTAGCTTTTGAAGAAAATTTTGATAAAGTAAACTTTGCTTTGTCAAGAACGGAACAGGCGCCACGCGGAACATTATAATGCATTTTCATTATAATTTGACATTATGTATAAATTGCGGAAAGTTATCTCTTTTATAGTTATAAACTGATTTTATAGGTTCATGAACAGTTATATATAAGGGCTAACCTAAACAAACAAATTATTGCTTCTTTAGATCTTTTATTAAATTCGTTGAAAAATAAGCAATTATAACAGCAGTAAATCCAATACATAACCACATAAACCACGGTTTTTGCCAAAGTGATACGATAGCTTTTTCTTTTACTTTATCCTCTATGTACTTAACAGAAATGATACTTGATTTGGGTAAACGCTCTGAAATTTTATTTCTAAAATAGGAGATGTCGTATTCTGGTACATTAAGTTTTTTATTCCCAGCTGAAACGGTATAATTTTCATTCTGTTTTAGGTTAGCAACTGCATACCAAATTGTTTGAAAAAATTTAAGAGAGGTAATACTGAGTTTAGGATTGTCTTGGTTTTCAATTTCAATATATAGCTCTTTTCCAAAGAAGGAAGGAATAGAAAAATGATTATCCTTCTCAGAATGAATTACAAAACTGGTAATGTCGTGTTGAAACGTTTCTAGTTTATGTTTTACTTCTCTTTCATTTAAAACATATACTCTTGCTCTCCTATTGAATAATTCCGGTGAAGTAATATTGAAATGCAATTCGTTTATGATTTCCGGATGTTCAAACTCAATATGAATACCTGTTGTTTTTGAATTTAATACATTAGATATTAAACTGCTTTGAACAGGAATTTCTTCCATAGCCGATTTTGTGATTTCAGTAGTGGCTGTCCCAATACTCAAAAG
This sequence comes from Kordia sp., assembly GCA_002733415.1. Classification (GTDB taxonomy): domain Bacteria; phylum Bacteroidota; class Bacteroidia; order Flavobacteriales; family Flavobacteriaceae. The sequence goes on from NVVR01000019.1 coordinate 37,044, forward strand.
ATTAATTGGTAATGATTTTTGATCATTAAATACAATTTTCAAGAATTGATAAGAACACAATGGAAAATTAATAACCTTATAAATACTTGTATTGGTAGCACTATTCAGGTTGTGTAATTGTTTGTTGTTTACAATTCCAAACCATTCTTTTTGGTCATTACTACCTTGTAAATTGAAGCTTTTACTCCCTTGATAATTGGCTATAGACAATACTGCTTTTTGAATTTCTTCTTTGGGGTTACTAAATATATAGGTTGAAAGCGTATCTAGTATATTGCTTTTAGAAATGATTTCAAATTCTGAAAAATTAGAAACTCTTGATTCCTTATCGTCATTATTAATAAAATATGGAACTTGACTTGCATTTGAATCCCATATTCTAAAATCACTCATATCTTGTTTTGAATATGAGCGTACACCGTGTGGTATTTGAATTTTATACAATCCATCCTCTTCAATTGGAGATAATTTACCTTCTACATGCTTTTGCTGTGCAAAAGTAGCTGTAGCTAGTAATAGCACTAAAAAACTAAGTGTTTTATTCATGTTTTGTTGTTTTATCTTCATCAATAACCAATACTTTTATTTTTTGGTATACGAATGAAATAACTAATATTAATCCTCCTAATAATATAAATGCTATTATTTTTCCAGTTTCAGATACGTTACTAATATCATATGTAAATAGCTTTACGATTGTAATCCCTAACAGAGATAATGCAATTATCCTCAAGGTTTTTAGTTGCTTTTTTATCCCTAATATTAAAAATATAAAAGCCAATACACCCCATAATACTGGTAATCCTGTTTTAATAATATTAAACTTCGCTTCACTTATAAGATTCGATGTTAAATATTGCTTGTGATAAAAAGTACTACTGTCACTAAAGCCAGATGAATGTTCTGTAATCATTGCTGATGTTAACTGTAAATCCATTAGTTGAATCCCTTGTAAGATCAATTCGAAACTTACTAAATATACAAGTACAAAAGCTGCTCCCCAAATGAATAGTCCATGATTGGCTAATGAAAATACTTTGTTTTTTTCATTTGTTTTATACAATAAGTAACCAAAATACGTTACCAAGCCTAAAGACAAATAATGAACATAATAAGAAACCTGACTCCCCTGCCCCATACTAATATTATATTTTTGCTCCATGAATGGAAGATTGAAAAACAAAAAGGTGTACGCAAGTATATTACCAATGGCAATTACATTCAATATTTTTAATGATAAGTCTGTTTTCTTTCTATGTAAAAAGAAAGCTACTACTGCTGTAAATAGCAAATGATATAAAACTGGTAGAGTATATAACGAATGTGTCTCGGATCCAAGATACATTCCCGATTGATACCCTATTTCAAACATACCCACGAAATATCCTAGTAGGATGGACAATGTGCTCATTAACTTTCGATATTGCACTGGATTAAATACAAAATTGAGCTTTTTCAATACTTCTGTTTCAGCGCCCAATATATACCTAACTACAACCAAGGAAGCAACAACAATAATTCCAGTACTAAAAATTGGGTTAAATACAATTAATAATTCATCATTTCCTTTATATAACAGTATCCAATCAATACATAAGCTAAGCAACATTAAACTTTGTACTAATACTGATGCAAAACGATAACTTTTTATTTGAGATTTTTTTGCCAACCACATTAACAAAGCAGCTTCTGCAGCCCAAAATAAGGTGATATAGTTCCCTTCAAATTGAACTGGAATAGCTAACGTAATAAAAGTTAAGGTTAAACCAATTAATAAATACACGGCTGTTTTATCCAAACCAAATTTCTTGAATAATACCCATGCATATACTAAATTAAGCGATGCTAAAACAGCTGTAAAGAGTCCAGATAATTCTGAATGATACTTACTTAAAACAAGCATTCCAAAACCATAAAAGATAAAACTATTAATGGCTAAAATTGCCAACTGAGGTTTAGAGAATGTTCCTTTTGTACGGATGTTATTAATGATATTGGTCACTACAAAAATGAGGTAAAAAACAAAAGCAAAAATCATTGCTCCCAAATAATGTGGTGCTTCTGTATTCATTTCTTTAAGTAACCATCCTCCAAACAATACATTTGTAAATGCAAATGCGAGAATATTAACCAAATTCCATTTTTTAAAATAGGCTAAGATTAATATTCCAATATCTAAAATGGCTATATAACTAAATAACACCGCGTAATTACCACTTCCTGTACTTATCATAAAAGGAACTGCAAATCCACCAATAAGTGATAAAATAGCCAATTCCATTCGGTTATGGGATAACGAAATCAAACAACTAAAAGCTGTAATGATTACCATTATTATAAAAGCAACCGTTTGATTAAATAATTTGTATTCATGAAAAGCAATAGCAATGGTGAAATAAAATACTGCTATAGCTCCTGCAACTAAAACGGAACTAAAGGAAGCATATTTTTTCTGTAATTTATGGGCTAAGGCTAGTATTAGAGATCCTGCTAATATTCCAATTCCAACACGTGCTGGTTCGTTAATCCAATCCTTATCAATTGCATATTTAACGAAGTAACTTATTCCTAAAACTAAAATGAGGATCCCTATTTTATTAATAAGGTTCTCTCCAATAAACTTTTCTAAATCAGGGTTCTGTTCTTTAAAACGTTCCCATAAACTAGCCTTTAGCGGTGTGGGTACTATAGGTGCTTTAATAGAAACTTTCTTTTCAACCACAGATTTAGGTTTAGACGTCTTCACTACAATTGGTTGTATAGGTGTTATTTTATCTGAAACTGGAGGTAGAACAACCTCTGATGATTTGACAGGTTGTTTTTCAGGGGGAGCTTCTGATATCTTTTCTGAGCTAGCAGGATTAGGCTTTACGCTAGCCATTGTCAGTAACCGGTTTAATTTACTTTGGAGTGTTTCTACAGTAGTACTTAAAGTATCAATTTTTGAATTTAGTTTTGAATTTATATAAAACAGCATTCCAATTATTACAAGTAATAAAATGTATTCCATAGTTAGTTATTATGGTTAGTTATGAAACAAATATAACCTTATTTAATTAGCTTTCTTTCTTAATATATATCAGAGTTAACCAAACCATTTCATACACATTATACTCACCTCTTTTCTCGGATCATAAAAAAGTATTGCATTAACATTTCAAAGTGTATTTGTATTCAAAAACTTTTCATTAAAATGAAGAAGTAAACTTTGCTTTTCCCTAGCAAAATAACATAACGTAGAACATTATAGTTCAAATGGTATTATGAGTAAATTGGCGAATAGCTTGCTATTTTACATAATTGCAGATATAATAACACCACAGGTCTTTTATATCGACAGATAAATCGACTTTAGAACATTCTCGGATACAGTTAATTTAAATATAAGAATCAAAAGAGTAATTATGTAAAAGCCAATTTACCAACGCTTCCAACACCAATAAAACTATCCTTTTAATTGTTAATAAAATTCTCGTGTTCGATAAAATATCCAGTGTGATTTTTTTACGCTATTTCTACTAAGTTTCCACAAGAGTAAAAATTACTCTGCGAGGTAATTTCTATACATTTGCCATGTTTCATTACTATTCAACTATCTTAAAGCAGAAGTTAAAATTTGTCTCTTATATTATTTAAAGTATACTTATTAATACTCGATTTACATTTGGTTGTACAATAATACCTTTAACATTTTGATAACAGATATCAGTTGTTTAAAGATTTAAGTTTGTTATTTAAACCTAAATCGTAAAATGAAAAATAAAAAAAACAACCTAAAAATCATTAAGTATGTAATGATAGTACTTGTGTATTGCAGTTGCTATTATAATGGACATGCTCAAAATCAATTATACCCTACTAATTTTAATCTCTCCACATTAAATGGATCAAACGGTTTTGCTATTCCAGGCTTATCAACAAGTTTACAGTTTGGAGCAGAAAGCCAATTTATTGGAGACATTAATAATGATGGTCTGCAAGATATTGCAATTGGATCAGGAAATGCGACTATAAATGGTAATGAACTTGCAGGAGCTGCCTATATTATTTTTGGCTCTAACACCCCATTCCCTACTCCGTTTGACGTGGATATGCTTGATGGTACCAATGGATTTGCTGTAGAAGGCATTGCTTACAATAAAAGACGAGGTTCAACAATAACGGGGCCTGGTGATATTAATGGGGATGGAATAGATGATTTAATCATTGGCTCTAGTAGTACAACAGCTATTGTTATATATGGTACAACAAACTTTCCTGCACTAATAACCATTAATGACATTACCAGTACTAATGGCTTTTTAATAAATACAGGAGCTAATCAAATAGCTAGCTTGGGTGATGTAAACGGTGATTCTATTAACGATTTTATTATTGGGCGTCCTGATTCTTCAGGACAATCATGGATTGTATTTGGTCGTTCAACTAATTTTCCGGCATCAATAGGTGCTTCTTGGTTAGATGGTATTAACGGATTTAGAACTAGTACTTTTCCAGGTACCATTCCTTCTTTTAAAGTAGGTGGTGCTGGGGATATTAATAATGATGGTTTTAATGATATTTTAATTGGAAACTGGGATTCAACTGATCCTGCTATAAGTTATATACTTTTTGGAAAAGGAATCCCTTTTGCGCCATTGGTTGATTTATTAGCTTTAGATGGAACTGATGGATTTAGCATAGATAATAATGGTGGTAATTTCCTAAGTTTTGTTGGGACTTTGGGAGATATAAATAATGATGGTATTGATGATTTTTTCTCAGAAACAAATGCTATATACGGGAGCAACGATCCTTTTCCTGCTCATTTTCCTATAAGTAGTTTAAATGGAACCGACGGATTTATACTCCCAGGAACATTAACATCTGCTTCTATTGGAGATGTTAATCAAGATGGTATTGATGATTTTATTTCTGTATATGGTAGTGGTGGACGAGCTTATATTGTTTTTGGTAACACCAATGGTTTTCCAAACCCAATTGACAATACAACATTAAATGGGCTAAATGGTTTTGTTATTGAAGGGTTAAGTCCATCTAACATAGGTAGACCAGCTAGTGGTAACGGAGATGTAAACGGAGATGGGATCTCCGATTTTATTATTGCTAGTCCATATCCTAGTACGCAAATAGGCGAAGCCTTTGTTATTTTTGGTGGAGACCATTATGCAATGCCCTTAAATTCAGGATATCCACAAGCTATAAATGTTTCAAATACCGAACTTACCTTGGTTGTTAATGGTCCAGAGTCAGGAACGATACACTATGTTGTCTTTCCTGGCAATAATACAGGTACCGTAAACTATGATGACATACTCAATGGAATCGGAGCTGATGCCAGTGGTAGTTTTTTAATGAATCTTCAAAATACGGATGTCAATAAGGTTGTTTCTGCATTACCCGCAAACACTTCCTTTAAGGTATATCTGTTTCTAGAAGATTCTGCTGGTAATAGAGGTGAGATATATAGTTTAAATAATATTTTAGGAATCGAAAATTATTTATTAACAGGAATAGTCATCTACCCAAATCCAATATTAACAACTATTAATGTTACTCTTACCGTAGAAAATGCTACTTATAAACTAACAACCATAAATGGACAAATACTACAAAAAGGGAGCTTAATAAGTGGAAACAACTCAGTAGATATATCTAACCTATCAAAAGGTATATACTTTCTGTCAATAAATACTAATGTTGGGTTTGTTACTAAAAAAATCATAAAAAACTAATTAACGTCTGTTTATATATTACTTTATTTATTATCTACTATTAGTTGATTACAGACATTAAGAGGTTGTTATTACTAACATTACCTTCAAATAAAATATTTTTTTTGAAGGTGTGAAGCAAAACTTTCGAGGATAAATCTAAATATAGGATGTGAATCATCCTCGAAAGTTCTTCACGCATATTTTTTAATTTAAAATTGTTTTTTTAGATCAACTTTAAATTTATTATTATTATTATTATTATTATCTCAATTGTAGCTATATAATCGGTGTATTTGTATTGATTCTCAAAGGATTTATACTCTTTAAATGAAATTTTATTTATCGTAATAAGAAGATCAAAAAAATCTATACACCACTCCCCTCCAACGTCGCTTCGTAAAAAGAGTGTTCCGTTAATATTGTAAAGAAATAGTTAAAGCATCAGTTTTAACAAATAAAATTTATCCATTTTAAGAACGAGATAAGCCCCATACGTAACATTTCGTTCAAATGTATTATAGTTGTTTTCATAGCAGTATATCCATTTTAAGCTATAATCCCCAGTCAGTTCATCACACAGTATTTACAGATTGATACACTGAATAATTTTAAAATACTGAGAATTATTCACAAGTTTTATATTGCTTTTTAATTGAGCTCATGAATACTTAGGTATTTATAAGAAAGTTCACGTTATCATTTGTACCTATAATTAATTATTATGTAAAATTATTTACTCAACCCATATTATTTTTATTGGAGTAAATGATTACTTCGTAGTTGTCGCTCGCCAAAGGCACTCTTTTTTATAAAATCTAAATGTTAGCATTATTATTTTAAATACAATTTTGCAACACTTCCAGTAAGCAAAACTTATTAGTTTAAAATTTATGCATAAAAATTGATTTAATATTTCCGTTACAAAAATATCAGAATGTTTTCGCTATAGAATACTACATGATTTTGAAAGTCTTGTAGACTTTAGAAATTGTGAGCTTGGCATCTATGTAGTATTAAAAATTCTATACAACGCTAGCTTCTCTTTACTATAATAACCTTTAATAATTTCCTCATTATATTTTGTCTAAAATTCAGCATAAATTAAAAAGATTGAGTTTTTTTTTAAATTTATGCGTGAGCTGATGCACAGTAAATTCAAGGCTACATATACTTTTGGAAATATTAAACGGTTCATTCATTATATTTTAGAAAACTGTATTACCACTAAGTTTGTTAACTAATAGTTCCCAATAAATATTCAGCTAAATATCTAAAATATGACCACTCTTTTCACCTATTAATTTAGCCGGAAATCTATGAGGCCGTTTTAATTAACATAATTTTAAATACATTTAACCTAAAATTGATACCTTTGTTATATAATTATGAAACAGATACTTCATAAAATAACATCTTTTTTAATGGCAATTGTAGTCTTATTTTCTACAATGTCATTAACTATTGATATGCATTATTGTGGAGATACTTTGGTTGATTCAGCCGTTTTTAGTAAAGTAAAAACTTGTGGTATGGAAATGCAAAACCCAACCACCAAGGAATGTTCTATTACAAAAAAAGGTTGTTGTAATGATGAGCAAATTGCTATTGATGGTCAAGATGAATTAAAAATATCTTTCGACACCCTTACTTTAGATCAGCAAGTATTTATTAGTTCATTTATAGATTCTTATATCAACCTTTTTAAGGGGTTAGAAGAGAATGAAACTTCTTATGATGATTATGCTCCCCCACTTGTTATTAGGAGTATCTACAAGCTTGTAGAGACCTATTTAATTTGATTTTTAAACAATAGACTGTATTATCCAGTGATGTATTTCATTAGGATAATTTCTTGCATTCGGTGTTTTTCAATACCAATTGTCTAACTGTTTAAAAATCATAAAAATGCTAAATAAAAGCATCAAATTTCTAATAGAAAATAAACTCGTAGCGGTATTACTACTAGTCCTTTTTGTAGGATGGGGAACAGTAAACGCTCCTTTTAATTGGAACACAGGTTTCTTACCTAGTAATCCTGTGGCCGTTGATGCCATTCCTGATATTGGAGAAAATCAGCAAATAGTATACACAAAATGGGATGGTCGTTCACCACAGGATATTGAAGACCAAATTACCTACCCCCTAACCACTTCTCTACTCGGAATTCCAGGGGTTAAAACTATTCGTAGTTCCTCTATGTTTGGTTTTTCAAGTATCTATGTCATTTTTGAAGAAGATATTGAGTTTTATTGGAGTCGAAGTCGCATACTCGAAAAATTAAATTCATTACCTAATAATTTATTGCCAAAAAATGTAAATCCATCTTTAGGACCTGATGCTACTGGTTTGGGGCAAATATTCTGGTATACACTGGAAGGTCGTGATAAAAATGGTAATGTAACTGGTGGTTGGGATTTACATGAACTTAGAAGTATTCAGAATTACCAGGTAAAATATGCCTTATCCTCAGCAAGTGGTGTTTCAGAAGTAGCGTCAATTGGTGGTTATGTTCAGGAATATCAAGTGGATGTGAATCCTGAATTAATGCGTCAATATAATATAGCCTTACATCATGTTGTAAAAGCTGTAAAAGAAAGTAACAAGGATATTGGAGCCCAGACTTTAGAAATCAATAAAGCGGAATATTTAGTTCGTGGATTGGGGTATATAAAGTCAATAGCTGATATTGAAAATGCTGTGGTTACTTCGGAAGACTTTACCCCCATCAGAATTAAAGACATAGGAAAAGTTTCTTTAGGTCCAGCGGCACGACGAGGAATATTGGATAAGGAAGGTGCTGAAGTAGTAGGAGCAGTTGTAGTGGCTAGATATGGAGCAAACCCTATGGAAGTTATTACCAATATAAAAGAAAAAATAAGTGAGTTAAGTGCAGGCTTGCCTTCAAAAGTACTGGCAGATGGAAGAACATCACAGGTGACTATTGTGCCCTTTTATGACAGATCAGAACTTATACAAGAAACCTTAGCAACCTTAAACGAAGCCTTAAGCTTAGAAATATTAATTACCATTTTGGTCATTATTATTATGGTATTTAACCTGCGCGCTTCTATTTTAATATCTGGATTATTACCTGTAGCAGTGTTAATGGTATTTGTTGCCATGAAAATATTTGATGTAGATGCTAATATTGTAGCCTTATCCGGTATTGCAATCGCTATTGGTACTATGGTGGATGTGGGTGTTATACTTTCAGAAAATATTATCCGGCATTTAGATGAGAATGATACAGACTTATCAATTAATACAATAGTTTATAATGCTACTGCAGAAGTATCTGGTGCTATTTTAACTGCCGTATTGACTACTATTATAAGTTTTATTCCTGTGTTTACAATGATTGGCGCAGAAGGTAAATTATTCAGACCATTAGCCTTTACAAAAACTTTTGCATTAACGGCATCTTTAATTGTGGCCTTATTTTTAATTCCTCCATTTGCGGCATATCTGTTCAAAAAGAAATCGATTAATACATTTAAAAACTATGTGATTAATGTCATTGTAATAGTATTAGGAATAATTGCCATAGTTTATGGTTATTGGTTAGGATTAATACTTGTGGCATTTGGGGTAACAGGATTCTTAAAATTGAATTCAAAACTATCAGAAAAGAAAGCCAATTATATAAATATTATTATTTCTGCAGCGGCTATTGTATTTCTTTTGGCTGAATATTGGAGGCCTTTAGGAGTTGATAAAAGTATTTTTGGGAATTTAATATTTGTTGGATTAATAAGTTTCGGTTTATTAGGCGTATTCACATTATTCAGAATGTATTATACCCGTATTCTACAATGGGCATTAGCGAATAAAGTATTATTTCTGTCTATTCCTACATTAATAGTTATCTGTGGTTTCCTTATAATGAAAAATACTGGTAAGGAATTTATGCCATCGCTTAATGAAGGTTCATTTTTATTAATGCCTACCTCCATGCCACACTCTGGTGTTCAAGAAAACAAACGAGTATTGCAGCAATTGGATATGGCTGTAGCAAGTATTCCTGAAATTAAAACTGTTGTTGGAAAAGCTGGTAGAACGGAGTCAGCATTAGACCCTGCTCCTCTTTCAATGTATGAAAACATTATTCTATATAAATCGGAATATATGCAGAATAATGATGGTGAACAACAACGCTATAGGGTAAATGATGAAGGTTTATTTGAATTAAAAGAGGGTCGTTTTATTACAAACCCAAATAATTCAGAAGTTGCCACCATAAGTTCAGTCGAAAGGTCCCAATTAATAGAGGACGATGACGGTGAATTTTATCGCAACTGGCGACCTGATATAAAAACACCTGATGACATATGGAACGAAATAGTTAAAGTTACCAAATTGCCGGGAGTAACATCGGCTCCTAAGTTACAACCTATTGAAACACGTTTGGTAATGCTACAAACAGGTATGCGCGCCCCAATGGGTATTAAGGTAAAAGGACAAGATTTAAAACAAATTGAAGCTTTTGGTGTACAATTAGAAAGTATTTTAAAGCAAGCTGAAGGTGTTAAAGTTGAAGCTGTTTTTGCAGATAGAATTGTTGGTAAACCTTATTTATTAATTGATATTGATCGAGAGAAAATTGCCCGTTATGGAATATCCGTTTCAGCAATACAAGATGTACTTAAAGTAGCTGTTGGTGGTATGGTTATAACCCAAACAGTTGAAGGTCGTGAACGTTATGGTGTTCGAGTACGTTACCCAAGAGAGTTACGTGCAAACCCAACTGATTTAAGCAATATATATATTCCTGTGGAAAAAGGAAACCCCGTTCCTATAAGTGAACTGGCAACGATTAGATATGAACAAGGTCCACAAGTAATAAAAAGTGAAGATACATTTCTAGTTGGTTATGTATTGTTTGATAAGTTAGACGGATTTGCTGAAGTAAACGTAGTAGAAAATGCTCAAGATTTAATACAACAAAAGATTGATTCAGGTGAATTGGTTGTTCCAAACGGGGTCAATTATCAATTTACCGGAACCTATGAAAACCAATTGCGTGCAGAGAAAACCCTATCGGTTGTAGTACCATTGGCATTGGCTATTATATTTTTGATTTTATATTTTCAATTCCGTTCAATAGCGACTTCATTAATGGTATTTACAGGAATTGCAGTAGCATTTGCTGGTGGGTTTGTGATGATATGGCTTTATAGTCAAGATTGGTTTTTAAACTTTAGTTTTTTAGGAGAAAATTTAAGAGATTTATTTCAGATTCATACCATAAATCTTAGTGTTGCTGTTTGGGTAGGTTTTATAGCCTTATTCGGTATTGCTACAGATGATGGTGTGGTAATGGCCACCTATCTTACTCAAACATTTGATAGAAATAAGCCCGTAAGTAAAATGGAAATCAGATTATCTATTGTAGAAGCAGGAGAAAAACGTATTAGACCTTGTTTAATGACAACGGCCACTACCATATTAGCACTATTACCTGTGTTGACCTCTACAGGTAGAGGAAGTGATATCATGATCCCTATGGCAATTCCAAGTTTTGGAGGAATGCTGGTTGCACTAATTACATTGTTTGTAGTACCGGTTTTATATAGTTGGAAAGAAGAACGTTCTTTAAAAACCAGATTAGTGAATCAAAAATCAATACAAAATACGCTTACAGATGAAAAATAATATATTTTATATCAAATTAGTCCTGACGCTAAGCTTTTGTTTCTTAAGCTATGTTGTTACTGCTCAAAGTTTAGAAGCGTTTTTACAAATAGCAGAAATGAACAATCCAGAAATTCAAAAATTTGAACTACAATACAATATTGCTTCTGAAAAAATAAATGAAGTAAATACACTTCCAAATACCCAAATTGGAGTGGGTTATTTTGTTAGTGAACCTGAAACACGAACAGGTGCACAACGTTTTAAAATATCAGCAAAGCAAATGATCCCTTGGTTTGGAACCATAACAGCTCGTGAAAATTATGTGAGCTCTCTAGCGGATACTAAATATGAAGATATTGTTATTGCTAAACGGAAGTTGGTTGCTTCCGTATCGAAATCCTATTACAATTTATATACATTAAAAAAGAAGCAAGAGGTATTAGCTGAAAATATAAAATTACTTACAACCTATGAAACATTAGCCTTAACATCGGTTGAAGTTGGTAAAGTATCTGTTGTAGATGTGTTGCGATTGCAAATGAGACAAAATGAACTAGAGCAACTAAAACAAGTATTAATGCAACAATATTTAGCGGAACAGACCGTATTTAATAAGTTATTGAATCGTGATAAAGGAATACGTATTGATGTGATTAGTGAATTGAAGATTCCTTTGGAAAGTAACCCCATGAATTCAGAAAATTTAGCATTACACCCTGAATTAATTAAATATGATAAGCTCTACCAATCTGTTGAACAATCAGAATTGTTGAACCAAAAAGAAAGTAGCCCAATGATAGGATTTGGACTAGATTATATAGCGGTATCTGAAAGGTCAGATATGAGTTTTAGTGATAACGGAAAAGATATTGTAATGCCTATGCTGTCTATATCAATACCAGTTTTTAATAAAAAGTATAAATCAAAAACTAAGCAACATAAATTGAAGCAATTGGAAATAACTGCTCAAAAACAAGAACGATTAAACAAGTTAGAAACAGCTTTAGATACCGCTATTAATAACAGGGTTTCGGCTAGAATTAGCAATAATACACAAGCTAAAAATTTACAGCAAGCCAAATACGCGGAAGGAATTTTAATTAAAAGCTATGAAACTGGAACAATTGATTTTAATGATGTTTTGGACATTCAAGAATTGCAATTGAAATTTCAAATAAATCAACTAGAATCTGTTAAAAACTATTATATACAAAGCATTATTATTAATTATTTAAGCAATTAATAATGCAGCAAAATATTTTAAAAATAGCAATCAAAAATATAGTAAGTAATAGTTGTATTAAAGTGGATTATAAATAATAATAATACCTCCTTACTTGGTTGAATAGGATAAACGATTTGGTACTATAGGGAATTAACACAAAGAGGTTTAAAAATAAATTGAATAGTAATTAATAATTAAAATAAGTAAAAATGAAAAAAGTAATTTTAAGTTTAGTAGTAGTAATTTTAGCAATTACAACAAGTTATGGTCAATCAGAAACTACTGAGAGTTTTGGTGTTCGAGGTAACTGTGGAATGTGTAAAGGAACTATTGAAAAAGCTGCCATGAGTATTGATGGTGTTTCAAGTGCTGTTTGGGATTCAGAAAATAAAAAAATTGAACTATCTTTTGATGCCAGTAAAACTGATTTAAAAGCAATTCATAATGCCATTGCTACATCAGGATATGACACCAACTTAGTAAAGGCAAATGATAAGTCGTACAATGGTTTACATGGGTGTTGTCAATACAATAGAGAAATGAAGCTTAGTTCTGTGGAGGCTACGATAGAATAAAAAAGCAGTTTAGAAAATAATTATAGATTAAATCTAACAGGTTTTAAAACCTGTTAGATTTAATAAAAAACAAAAGAAAATGAGGACATTAAGAACAATAACGGGGGTTTTAGCAATAGTATTTGCAGCCTTAACTGTGATGTCTTGTAAAGACAATAAAAAAGGACATAGTAATGAAGATGGTCATCATACAGAAGCAGGTCATGATCATAGTGATGGACATCATAATAATGATAAAACTTCAATAGATACTATTAGGGAAATAAAAGGAAATTCTCAAAAGAATACAGCGACATCTCCAATAATAGATGCATATATTCAAATTAAAAATGGTTTAGTAGCCGACAGTAAAGAAGATGCCGCTAATGGAGGAACTGCATTACTTGAAGCTTTTGCTAAATATGATATGACTGCATTATCTGGCGAAACACATAAAGAGTATATGGAAATATATGAAAGTGCTAAAGAAAATGCAGAACATATTGTAAAAAGTCCTATAGACCACCAAAGAGAACATTTTGAAGTATTGAGTACTGATATTGATGATTTAATTACATTATTAGGAACTGAAAAAACCTTATATAAAGATTTTTGCCCAATGGCTAATAATAATAAAGGGGCATATTGGTTAAGTGAAGTAAAAGAAATTAAAAATCCATATTTCGGTGCAAAGATGATGAAATGTGGTAGGGTAAAAAAACAAATTAATTAAACCCAGATTATTAAGATAATCTTTATATATAAAAAGCGAGGACTATTTAATAACTAAGGGGGAGATGAGAATATAAATCAAGGATAGACATATGAAAATTGTTAAAATCATAACGTTGGTTTTATTGCTTGTATTTGTGGGAATACAATTTATTCCTACTACTCTAAATCATAGTAATAGCATTCCAAAAACAGATTTTATGATTGTCAATAATGTTCCTAAAAGCATCCATAAAAAGTTAAAAGTATCATGCTATGACTGTCATAGTAATAATACGGAATATCCTTGGTATAATAGAATTCAGCCAGTGGCTTGGTTATTGGAAAATCATATTAAAGAAGGTAAATCTGAGCTGAATTTTAATGAATGGGAAAACTATTCAAATAGGAGAAAGAAAAACAAATTAAAATCAATAATTAGCCAAATTGAAAAGGATAAAATGCCAATGTACTCCTATACAATATTACATGGAGAAGCTAAATTAAGTGAGAACGATAAAAAAGCACTTATAATTTGGGTATCACAATTACGAGATAGTTTAAAATAAATTAAAACAAATGAAACGCACCTATCACATACATGGAATGACCTGTAATGGTTGTCGCAGTCATGTTGAAGAAACACTATCAAAAGTTGAAGGTGTTTCAACGGTATTAGTCAATTTAGAAAAAGCTGAAGCTACTATTGAAATGAAGTCCCATATTATTTTGGAGGTATTTCAACAAGCACTTAAAGATGATAGTGACCGATATAGTATACATAATATAGGAGAACATAAACATCAAGCTAAAAAGAAGGAATCAGTTGCTCCCCAAGGAATAGGTACGTTTTATTGCCCAATGCATTGCGAAGGTAAAAAAACCTATGCTCAAAAAGGCGACTGTCCTGTTTGTGGGATGGATTTAGTAGAAGAATTAAGTCTAAGCCCCAAGGATATTCAATTTTCTTGTCCAATGCATCCCGAAATTGTAAAAGACGAAATGGGAAATTGTCCAATTTGTGGAATGGACTTAATAGCTATGGAACCTACCGAAAATGACGATGATAAAACTTATAGAAATTTGCTAAAAAAGATGAAGATTACTGTGCTCTTTACAGTCCCTATTTTCATCATAGCAATGGCCGATTTAATTCCGGGTAATCCTTTATCGAAAATATTTGAGCAACAAACATGGAATTGGGTGCAGTTAGTTTTATCAATTCCAGTAGTGTTTCATACCTGTTGGATGTTTTTTGAACGTGCTTGGAAATCGATCATTACATGGAATTTAAATATGTTCACGCTTATAGGAATTGGTACAGGTGTCGCTTGGCTATTTAGTTTGGTAGCACTACTCTACCCTGATGTTTTTCCTGATCAATTTAAAACCGAAGCAGGAACCGTTTTTATTTACTTTGAGGCCACAACGGTAATTTTAACATTAGTATTATTAGGACAGCTGTTAGAAGCTCGCGCACATGGACAAACGAGTGGTGCAATAAAGGAATTACTGAAATTAGCACCAACAAAAGCGACATTAGTTACCCCAAAAGGTGATGTTGTAATTTCTATCAATGAAATTCAAAAAGGTGATTTATTGCGTGTAAAACCTGGTGATAAAATTCCTGTGGACGGAAAAATTACTGAAGGGAACAGTAATGTAGATGAAAGTATGATAACTGGTGAACCCATTCCAGTTGATAAAAAGCTAAATGATTCTGTTAGCTCAGGGACTATTAACGGAATCAGATCTTTTGTAATGCAAGCCGAAAAAGTAGGTTCAGAAACCTTGCTATCCCAAATTATTCAAATGGTGAATAAAGCAAGTCGTTCAAGAGCACCAATTCAAAAATTAGCAGATAAAATTGCTAAATATTTTGTACCAATAGTATTGCTAATTGCTACCATAACTTTTGTTGTTTGGCGATATTATGGACCAGAACCAACCATGGTTTTTGCTTTTGTAAATGCCATTGCCGTTTTAATTATTGCCTGCCCTTGTGCCTTAGGCTTAGCAACACCAATGTCCGTAATGGTTGGTGTTGGTAAAGGAGCTCAAAATGGAGTGTTAATAAAAAATGCGGAGGCATTGGAAAATCTAAATAAAGTTGATGTTTTAATTACTGATAAAACAGGAACAATAACCGAAGGAAAACCATCGGTTGAGAAGGTGGTGAATGCTTTGGGGAAATACGATGACAAATTAACAGAATATATTGTTTCATTAAATCAATATAGTGAACATCCTTTGGCGGAGGCGATTGTAAAATTTGGAAAAGATAAAAATATAAGCCCACAAGTTTCAAATGATTTTGAAGCAGTTATAGGTAAAGGTGTTATCGGTACTGTTGCCAATACCAAAATTGTTATCGGAAATAAAAAGTTGATGGAGGAAGTTGGCAGTTCGCTTTCCGAAGAAATAAACAAGAATATAATTTCTGAACAAGAACAGGGAAAAACAGTGTCCTATATTTCTGTGAATGGAAAGGTAGAAGGATTTGTATGTATTACTGATGCTATTAAAGAAACGAGTAAACAAGCTATAAATACTTTACAGAAACTAGGGATAGATGTAATTATGTTGACGGGAGATAATAAAAGAACAGCTAAAAGTGTAGCGGACTTTTTGAATTTAACAAGTTTTCAAGCCGAGTGTTTACCAGAAGATAAGTTAAATGTCATCAAAAAATTACAATCTGAAGGTAAAGTAGTAGCAATGGCTGGCGATGGTATTAATGATGCTCCTGCCCTAGCACAAGCAAATATCGGGATTGCAATGGGAACGGGAACAGACGTTGCCATTGAAAGTAGTGAAGTAACTTTGGTAAAAGGAGATTTATTAGGTATTGTTAAAGCAATTAATTTAGGAACTAAAGTGATGACGAATATCAAACAAAATTTGTTTTTTGCCTTTATTTATAATGTGCTTGGTGTTCCTGTTGCAGCAGGATTATTATATCCTGTATTTGGTATTTTATTATCACCAATGATTGCAGCCGCCGCTATGAGTTTTAGTTCGGTTTCAGTAATTGTAAATGCTTTGAGATTAAGAAATATTAAAATTTAAAAAAATGAAAAAATATATAATCTATATCGGAATATTAGCTGTTGGTTTAATCTTAGGATGGGTGCTTTTCAGTAATTCAGCGAACAATGATGTTTCCCCTAGTCAGAATGAACTAAGCGAAAAAAATCAGATGTGGACTTGCTCCATGCATCCACAAATTATACAACCAGAAGCTGGAGACTGTCCTATTTGTGGTATGGATTTAATTCCTACTGAAGCGGGAGCTGATGGTTTAGCAGCAGACCAATTCAAGTTAACTAAAAATGCAATGGCCTTGGCAAATATCCAAACTTCTATTGTTGGTAATAGTATTACTGAAGATAATACAATTAAACTTTCAGGGAAAATTATTGAAAACGAAGAGGCCAATACTGTTCAAGTAAGCTATTTTTCTGGGAGGATAGAACGGTTGAATATTGGTTTTACTGGTGAAAAAGTAAAAAAAGGGCAATTATTAGCTACTATTTATTCACCTGAATTATTTGCAGCACAACAAGAGTTGATAACGGCATCATCGTTAAAGGAATCACAGCCGGAATTATACAAAGCAGTTCGCAACAAACTAAAACTATGGAAACTTTCAGAAAAACAAATCAATCAAATAGAAAAATATAAAAAGGTTAAAGAAAATTTCCCTGTGTATGCAACAGTTTCAGGTACAGTTTCAGAAAAGCTAGTTGAACAAGGCGAAGCTATTAAGCAAGGACAGCCATTACTAAAAATAGCAAACTTAAATACGGTTTGGGCTAGCTTTGATGTGTATGAAAATCAAATTAATTTATTTAAAAAAGACCAAGATATATCTATAAGGACTACTGCTTACCCTAATAAAGAATTCAATGCAAAGGTGTCTTTCATTGATCCTGTTTTAAATACCAGAACAAGAACTGTAAAATTAAGAGCTATTTTAAATAACTCAACTAATGAATTTAAACCAGGAATGTTTGTAGAAGGGAGAATAGAAACTGCTAAGCTATCAGAGAAGCAAGCGGTGAGTATTCCATCAACTGCTATTTTATGGACTGGAAAACGTTCGGTAGTGTATATAAAAGCAACCCCTAATGAACCAGTTTTTGAAATGCGTGAAGTAACACTAGGTAATGCTATTGGAGAAAATTATGAAGTATTAGAAGGACTAACTAATGGGGATGAAATTGTAGTGAACGGAACATTTACAGTTGATGCTGCAGCTCAATTACGAGGTAAAAAATCAATGATGAATAACCATAAAAAAACTGAAGCCGACAAATCAGAAGCTGAAAATAAGGAAGTAAAAAGATTAATGGTGAGTCCAAAATTTCAAGAGCAATTAAGATTGGTGTTTAATGATTATATAAATTTAAAAGATGCTTTGATTATAGATGATTCTAAAACTGTAATGACAAACGCAAATACAATATTAAAAAAATTAGGAAAGGTTAATATGAAATTATTGACTAAAGCTAAGGCACACAATCATTGGATGCAGTTGGAGAAAGTGATACATACTTCAGCTAGTTCAATTAAACAAACTTCTGATATAAAGGAGCAAAGAAATCATTTTAAGGAACTATCATCTCATTTAATAATTGCAATTAAAACATTTGGTATCAATAAAAAAGTTTACCATCAATTTTGTCCTATGGCAGATGATAATAAAGGAGCCTATTGGTTAAGTAAAGAAATACAAGTATTAAATCCTTATTTTGGAAATGTTATGCTTAAGTGTGGAGAAGTAAAAGAAACAATAGAATAGTAATAACTAAATTTTAAAAACAATAAAAAAAGTAATTTTTAGTGTAGTAATCATTGCTGCTATCGGATTGGTAAGTTGCAAAAATGAGGCCTAAAACGGAACAAACAACAGTAAAAAAAATGCAATGACCAGTGCAACATTTGGTGTACGTGGGAGAAGCACTGTAGCTTCTTTTTCCTCTTCTACAATACAAATATATTGGTTCGTCACTTTTTACTCCTAAAAAATCATTCTTAAAGAAATCAAAATTAAATGCTCCTTTTATAAATCTTTCTTCAAACTCTTTTGCTGTTTTTACATCAATTATTATTGAGTGTTTTTAATTCCTTGATGAAATTCACGTATGTTTAAACTTTCCATAATAGTAAACTAATTATAATGTTGAAGTACACACAAAATCAGAAATCTTAACACCAGCTTCTTTAATAGCTTTAAAACCTCCTTGTATATCAATTATATTATGAACACCCCTGCTTTTCAATATAGACGCTACTATCATGCTTCTATATCCTCCAGCACAATGAACATAAAAATTTTTATCTGTAGGGAATTCTGCTAAGTGTTCATTTATAAAACTTAAAGGTATATTAGTTGCGTTTAAAACACTTTCAGACAAATACTCCGACTCTTTGCGAACATCAAATACTTGAAGCTCATTCTTAGAAGAAATACGTTTAAAATCTTCTGCGTTCATCGAATCAACTGTATCATATTCTCTACCCTCTTTTTTCCATGATTCAAAACCTCCTTTTAAATAGCCTAAAGTATTATCAAAACCTACTCTTGCTAATCTAGTAACTGCTTCCTCTTCACGACCCTCAGGCGTTATTAATAATATAGGTTGTCTAACATCTCCTATTAAAGCGCCAACCCAAGGCGCAAAACTTCCATCTAAGCCAATAAATATAGAACTTGGTACATGTCCTTTAGTAAAATCATTTTGATGTCTTACATCTAAAATTATTGCGTCAGTTTGATTTGCTATATTTTCAAACTCAGCGATAGAAAGGGCTTGTGTTCCGCTTTTTAATATTTCATCAATATCACGATATCCCTCCTTATTCATTTTTACATTTAATGGAAAGTATTGAGGAGGAGGTAATAGTCCATCAGTAACTTCATCAATAAATTCTTTTTTTGTCATATCTGAACGTAACGCATAATTTACTTTTTTCTGATTCCCCAAAGTATCTACCGTTTCTTTCATCATATTCTTACCACATGCTGATCCAGCTCCGTGTGCTGGGTAAACAATTACATCATCAGCTAAAGGCATTATTTTATTACGCAGACTATCATATAAACACCCTGCTAAATCTTTTGCGGTTATACTTCCTGTTTTCTGAGCTAAATCTGGTCTACCAACATCTCCTAAAAACAGAGTATCACCACTAAAAATAGCATGGTCTTTTCCATCCTTATCACGTAAAAGGTATGTAGTACTTTCCATTGTATGACCAGGAGTATGAATAGCTGTAATAGTAACTTCTCCTAGTGTAAATTCTTGTCCGTCTTTTGCAATAACACTATCAAAAGTAGTTTCTGCACTTGGTCCGTATATTATTGAAGCCCCGGTTTCTTTTGACAAAGTTATATGACCGCTAACAAAATCAGCATGAAAATGTGTTTCAAAAATGTATTTTATTGAACTATTATTTTCTTTAGCTCGTTTTATATATGGCTGAACTTCTCGTAATGGGTCAATAATCGCCACCTCTCCATTACTTTCAATATAATAAGCCCCTTGTGCTAAACACCCTGTATATATTTGTTCTATTTTCATAACTTGAATTATTTGATATAATCAAAGGTACTATTGATAAATTTCTTGCACAGTAACATTGGTTACAGATGAAAAGTATTGGCTTTAAATGAAAAATTCCATATAAAAAATAAATATAGCCATCACAAATATGAAGTAACCGAAACCCTTTTTAAGTCTTTGTCCGTTGATGTAGCTACTTAAATAACTCCCTATAAATATCCCAACAAGAGAAAGAACTGTAAACGTGAATAAAAAAGTCCAATCAATATCCATTACAAAAACATCTCCTATAAAAAAACCAGAGAGTGATTTAACAGCTATAATTATTAATGATGTACCAATAGCTGTTTTTATTTCAATGTTTGCTAATATTACTAAAGCAGGAATAATTAAGAAGCCACCTCCAGCCCCAATTAAACCAGTAATAGCTCCAACTAAAATACCTTCTACAAGAATTAACGGATAGTTGTATTTAACAACATCTAATTTAGATACTATTTTTTTGCTTTTTAACATTGAGACCCCAGCAGGAATCATCAGTACAGCAAACAAACCAAACATTGCCATACGACGAGTGAATTCAAAATCATTTATAGTGAATAACGTAACTGGTAAAATTGGAACTAAAAATTTTCTAACAACAGATACACCAATAATTGCTGGTATTCCAAAAACGATAACTGTTCTCCAATCTACATACCCTTTTAAATGCTGTTTTAAACCACCAACTAAAGCGCTAGAACCAACTATGAATAAAGAATAAGCTGTTGCAGTTCTTTCTTCAATTGAAAATAAATATGCCAATACCGGAACTGCTAATATAGATCCTCCACCACCTATTAGCCCTAAAGAAACTCCAATAATCATTCCGGTCGCCGGTTCTCCCGCGAGCAGGAACCCGATTGATGACTACGTCGCCGCACTGTTGAAGCAGCGCCGGTTGACTCGATTGCCCGAAGCGACGGGGCCGGTGTTGCTGCGGCGGGTCTACCTGGACATCGTCGGGCACATCCCCCCGGCCAACGACGTGATCGCCTTCCTGAAGGACCGACGTGCCGAGAAGCGGGCCGAGGTGATCGACCGGCTGCTCGACGACACCGACTACATCCGTCACTCGAGCACCGTCTGGTCCAACCTGCTGGTGGGTCGGGGTGCGCGGCGTGAGGTAAATCGCGGGGCGTTGGAGAAGTTTCTGCGGGAGTCGTTTGCACGGAACCGGCCCTGGAACGAGGTGGTCGGCGAACTGGTGGCCGCGCGCGGTCGCAACGACGAGAACGGAGCGACCAACTTCCTGCTGGCTCATCTCAACAACGACGCCACGCCGGCCACGGCGATCACCGCCGCGGCGTAGCGGCTGCGGAATCTCCCACCGCGAATCGTCCGATGGACCAACGGGCATCGCTCCGAAACCACAGCCTCGACCAACCGCCTTTGCGAGCGAGGCCCATCGAGATGAAACACCTGGTCGGTGGCCGGCTCCAGACCGTTGATCTTCTGCAGGTCGACGACCGATTCGACGATTCCGACAAATACCAGTCGGTCGTCAGCCTCCAGCACGTCGCCCGATGCCACCGCCGGCAAAACTCGGCCTCCCCGGTCGATCTCGACCAGGTACATCCCCGGCAGGTGTCTCAGCCCCGCCGCCTCGATCGACTTCCCGACCAGCGGGCTACCCGCGGTGACCAGCATCTCGACGGTGTACTTGCGTGGGTCCGAAGCGGTCTCGATCGCCGGTCGCCGGTCGGGCAACCACCACTTGGACACCAAAACGATGTAGACCAGCCCGATCACAGCGATCGGTACACCCACCTGGGCGATCTCAAACATCCGCAGTCCCTCTCCCGCTCCCCGCAGATCGGCTCGTTCCGAATCGATCATCAAGCCGTTGACGATCAGCGTGGTGCTGGTGCCGAAGGGAGGCAGCCACAGGGAA
>NVVR01000006.1 GCA_002733415.1 Kordia sp.
TGCTGCATTCCGACGCCATGTCCGTGCCGGCGGCGGTGTATGGCGTGATGATGTTCCTGTTGGGTTTCCTGATGATCGGCTACGCGCGCCTCACCGGGATCGGTCAGCCTTCCGCCGTTCCGCCAGGTTGATGCCCTTGAGGATGGAGAGCGCCTGGGACAGCGGGTAGTCGCGGCTGGCCAGGGGCTCTTCGCCCCCTTTCTCCAGCGCTTCTTTCTGCGCCTGGTTGAGCAGGTGGTGGGGCAGGTCCGCTTCGCGGGGGCGCTGGTCTTTCAGCAGCTCGACGCTGGACACCTGCACCGGGATATCCGGCTCGATGCCTTCCGCCTGAATCGAACGGCCGTCCGGCGTGTAGTAGCGCGCGGTGGTCAGCTTCAGGGCGTTGTCGCCACTGATCGGCAGCACCGTCTGCACCGAGCCCTTGCCGAAGGTGCGGGTACCCACCACCACGGCGCGGCCCTGGTCCTGCAGGGCGCCGGCGACGATCTCCGACGCCGAGGCGGAACCGCCGTTGACCAGCACCACCAGGGGCAGACCTTCGATCTCGTCGCCGGGGTTGGCCTTGTAGTCGTTGCGGCTCTCGCTCTCGCGGCCCTGGGTGTAGACGATCAGCCCGGAGTCGAGGAACAGGTCGCTGATTTCCACCGCGCCGCCGAGCACGCCGCCCGGGTTGTTGCGCAGATCGAGGATCAGCCCGCTCAGCTCGCCTTCGGCTTTCAGCTGGTCCAGGGCTTTCTTGGCCTCGTGGCCGGTGTTGTTCTGGATTTTTTGCTATTTTCTTTAAGGAATTTTTTTAATTCGTTTTTTCCATCTATATGTACGGCTTGTTTTTCTGGAATAATGGTTAGGTGGGGGGTGGAGTAGCTATCTTCTAATTCACCAGTTTCTTTGTTTATTTGCTGATATTCTACCCTGATTAAGAAATTTGTTGAATAATCAAATGATTGTATCAGCTTTAATTGAGCTGCTGTTAGTTTATTACTGTGTCCTGTTGTTCTTGTATCAATTCTTTTTTCACCTTTAATAATTATAATGTTTACCGATTTGAGAGAAACTATAGATTGAAGTTGTTTTTCGTCAAAAAAAGTAGCTATTGATATTGCATTATCTACGTCTCTTTTTTTGATAGCTCTAAACCTTGGGCCTACATCGTAAATAAAATCAGTAAAAGTACTCTTTTCAACTTTTTCGGGGGCTTGCGTTTTAATAGCGGAATTTTCATTAGCTACTATTTTTAATTGATCAGTTTCTTGGTTTTTCTGTTTCATAAAACTAAACGCAGTTAAACTCAAAATTGTTAGTGAAATGCAAAAAAATAAAATTTTATTTTTCATGATTAAAGTGTTTTAATCAAAGATACGGCGGAGCTACACTACATATTATTAATGAATTGTAAAAAGATGTTATTGAAATGTAAATTGGTTTAAAGAGTATTATTACTTCAGTTTTACTTTGACATTATAACGTTCCAATTCGGTTAAGCAGTCCTGCAGAATAAAACCTGCTATGTCAAATTCACTCTGATGATTCTTTTTCATTTCAAGTCTTTTAATTGCTTTTAAAAATCGTTGAATTTCAATAGTGTCATCTAATAATAAACCAGGGGCTTTTACGCTGTTATTGTTTTCATCTTTAGCAACCATGGTGAAATAGGAGGAGTTACAGTGTTTGCTAACTCCTGTTCTAATATTTTCTGCTTCTACACGAATACCTACAACCCTAGAGGTGTTTCCTACATAATTAATAGAAGCCCTCATGGTTAACCAATTCGCCAACTTCAATGGGTTTTAAAAAATCTACAGTATCTACTAAGGTAGTTACGCAATAAGTACTAGAGAATTTTGATGCACAAGCAAATGCAATTTGATCTAATAATGAAAGAATATAACCTCCATGAATTTTTTCGCTAAAATTAGAATGAGATGGGAGCATTAACTCAGAAAAGGTTATATGAGTATCTTTAACATGTATGTATTTCATTTTATGGATGTCCTTTCAAGGTGTTACAAAAAAAATCTAGTGTTTGAAATGACGTGTTTACAGTGTCCGCTCGTGCGCAGACGAGAGATTTTAGTTAAGTAAAATGGATTCTTGACTGTGCTCGAACTGACAATGAAAACGTAAATCTATTAATGGTAGTTTTTAAGTTACTTTTTTTCATGCAGTTCAAAATTTACGGAGACATCAATTTTTTGAGCTACTTTTTCACGAATTATTTTCGGAATTGAAATATTAAAATCTTCAGGAGTAACACTAAATGTTGAGTTAATGTAAATTGTATTGTTAACCTTTTTTAGTAGTATGGGAATAGCTATTTTTTTAGTTTCACCATGAACGGTCAGAGTACTTGTGAGTATATATTTTTTTGCTAATTTGGTTAATTTGTGTAGTGAAAATCCTTTTATTTTCCCTTTCAAAATAGCTTTTGGGTATTCATCGGAGTCCATATAGTTCTCGTTAAAATGCTCTTCCATCAAAGCTACTTTAAAACGGAATCCTTTAATTAGTGCCAAACTTGCAAATTCACCATTAGCAGTATTCAATATAGCGGTAACACTATTGTTTTTTGCTTTTACTTCTTCAAAAGAAGGAACAGATGCTTCAAATTGGATGACTCCATTTTTTGTTAAGTATTTATGTTGTGCATTGATGTATACACAACTAAATAAAAATGATATAAAAAATAAATGCTTCATGATTTCTTAATTCTAATTGCTTAAGTACAAATGTTATACCAAAAGTCAATTTTCTAAATAACCATCAGTTACCCATTGTTCAATAATAGCTATTGTGGAAGCTGGTAAGTTACCTCCTGGTGGCATTGGATTTACATTATCATTCATTCTTGCTAGAATAGCTCCGTTTTCTACACCATCCCTAAATAAGGCATAAGTATCAAAAGAACTAGGAGCACCATTTGAAGGTGGGGTTCCATGACAGGATATACAAGAATTAGTAAAGATTGACTTTACATCCGAATTGTATGTTTTTGCTGTCGGAGTAGGTATTGGGGTAGGCGGAATTATTAAATCATCCTCACTGTGGTTCTCACAGTTGATAAAAAACATAATTAAGAGAGAAACGAAGAATAGTGTTGCTATTTTTTTCATAATTATTGAGTTAGTGTTATTCTCTGTTAAAAGCAATAATTATATAAATTTATCAAATTTAATACTTATAAACAATTTAATTATCAGTAAATTAGATATTATTTAAGAATACATCAATATAATCAATTGATTTGTAATTGTGAAGAATAAACTTTTTTTAGCAATATTTTTTTTGACACTAATTTTCATTGGATATAAATACACCTATCATGAACATAGAGAAATTAGTAGCGAAAAAGAAGTGTTTAATGGTACAGCTTTAGTGTTGAAGCAATATTTTCATGAAAACCTTGAAGAGAGTAACGGTGCGTATTTAAATAAAACCATTGTTATTTCTGGGGTAATTTCTGAAATTGAATCCAAAGCAATTATGATTGAGGATAATGTGTATTGTGTTTTTGATAAAAATATAAGTGAATTTAGTATAGGGAAGCAAGTTAAAGTAAAAGGAAGATGTTTGGGGTATGATGAATTATTAGAAGTGGTTAAAATAGATCAATGTATTATATTTAAAAAATGATATAGAATTCTCTTATGGGGATTGTTACCCAATGGTTTCATTGGTATAAAAATTTAATTGTTAATTAATTCCTCGTATGCTTGCAAGGAGAATTGATTTTAAATATAAATTGTATTATGGTAAAATTAAAAACCGCTTGCTTAATTTTTGTGCTTATTTTTTCTTCACTTGTTTATGCTCAAGAAGACTTATTTAATGAAATAGATACAGATTCTGTTCTAAATAAACACGTGTCAGCAGTATTTAAAGGCTTGAAAATAATAAATTTTGAATCGACAAAATTGGCTTCTAAAGAGGAGTTTTATTTTGTAGTATCCCATCGGTTTGGTTCTGTGAAGGGTGGTTTTAAAGAATTATTTGGTTTGGATCAAGCGGCTACACGTTTGAATTTTATTTATGGTATTTCTAATAGCTTAAATGTAGGGTTTTCAAGAAGTTCTTATCAAAAAACATATGAAATATCTTTGAAATACAGGGTATTACAGCAAGGTTTAAAAGGAGGAAGTCCAGTAACCATAGTTGGTTTTAATAGTATTTCTGTAAATACGTTTTTAGATGAAGCGTTTTTACCTGAATTAGAATTCAATGATCGTTTATCGTATGTTTCTCAATTGTTAATTTCAAGAAAATTTAGTAAAAAATTATCATTAGAATTAATGCCTACATTAGTGCATGAAAATTTAGTAAAGAACAGTAAGCAAGATAATACTCAGTATGTTATGGGTATTGGAGGAAGGTGTAAAATTACAAAGCGCTTAAGTTTAAATTGTGATTACGGATATCATTTGAATAGAGATAATAATAGTATTTACAAAAATAATTTAGCTGTAGGGGTTGATATTGAAACAGGAGGACATGTTTTTCAATTGCAATTTAGTAATGCGCAACCGTCATTTGAGAGTGGGTATTTAACTAAAGCTACTGGAGACTGGGGAAATTCAGAAATATTTTTTGGTTTTAATTTAAGTAGGGTATTTTAATTCCCGAGGATTTCCTCGAACTACAACTATTATTGTTGATTCATACCTCGTGTGCTTGCACATAGTATCTTGATTTTTTTAGTGTGGCGATTTTATAAATTTTTCGCTAGAAGAGAGGGCGAGATTAAATTGAGGTTTACTTTTTACACCAATTTTTAAATTCAGTACTAGCACTTATCATGGGCAATTGTTCTTTTACCTTTTGAGTAAGTGTGTTCTTTTTGTAGCTTGAAGTGTTTAATATAATATCTAACAAGTGTGTGGCTTTTTTAAACGCTTGATCTTGTTCATAAATTACGAGTAAACTAAATTTTGGCAAATGAAAATGGGGGTAGTTTTCAATCATATTTTTGTAAAACACTGCTGCACTTTCGTAGTTTTTAGCAGCGAAGGATAGGTTCCCTTTTTCAAAATCTAAAAAGGTATCATTCGTATGGTTTTGTATGCTGTTAATGCTTTTGAAAACAGCCTCATAATCTTTGTTTAAGTAATGATACCTAATTGCGGATAAGTTTGTGCTAGGGTCAATAGTGAAGCTGCTGAGGATATCTTCCATGGATTCAAAATAGGCCTCGTCACTAATACTTCTAGATAATTCAAGCTTTAACATTGCGGTAAAACGATCTTTATTATTTAGAGCTTTGTTAAGTAATGAAATGTGCTTGTATGCTTTTTTCAGTTCGTTGTTGTTTTTTGCATCTACAAAATTTTTCAGCATTAAAATATATTTGTACTCTTCATTAGCTGTGATGCTAGAGATATAGTTTTTAGGCGCTTCGCTTAAATAATATAATTTAAGTGTTTCAGAAAGTTTCTGACTGGATGAGTATACAAAAATGTCATCAATTATTAAGTTTTTCCCATTACTCAAAACACGATAATCATGATAATCTAGTCCGTATTTCTCAGAGTAATACCTGAAAATTAAGTGATACGTTTTGTCAACAGGATCAAAATTATAGCTCACAAAATTATAAAAATCACCGTTTTTTAACGAATTTATTAATTCGTTTGGGAATGAGGTTATTTTTGTGGAGTATGCAGCTTTATATTTCTTATTAAACTTAGTGAGTTTTTTGTTTTCAAGATCTTGTAAAATAACTTTCTTAAAAAACCTGTTAGGAAGGATATTATTTAAAAATACTTGGTTATCTCCTTTGGAGTAGCTGTTGGATAAATGAGTACCTAAATTCTTTACTTTTAAATCATTTTCCTTAGTATTTTCAATTTTTGAATACCCATCTTGCCCAAAACTGAACAGAAGTCCAAAATTATAAAAGCAGATAAAAAGTAGTTGTTTCATTTGTTTGATTTATGACTATTCTTAAATAGTATGTGTTATAATAGATTCTTAATTATTCAAATCATTATTTTAGTCTAAACAATTCATTTTTGATTACATTGTACCGTTAAATATACTTATTTTATGGTTGATAAAGCACTGTTTTCTTACTTAGAAGAGTTTGTTACTCCAGTACGTCGTCAAAAGTTTATAGATATTCTCAATAAACGGACCAAACACTTTACGGTTGTATTGGAAGATGTATATCAAATGCACAATACAAGCGCGGTGATTAGGAGCTGTGATGTGTTTGGGGTACAGCAAGCGCACGCTATAGAAGTTCAGCATAAAAACACCTTAGATAAGGAAATTGCCATGGGAGCTCAAAAATGGGTGAATTTGCAATACCATTCAAATACGGAAACATGTATTGGAGTGTTAAAAGAAAAAGGTTACCAGATTATTGCTACAACTCCTCATAATGATTCTTGTCTAGTGGAAGATTTTGATGTGACTAAAAAGAGCGCATTGTTTTTTGGATCTGAAAAGAATGGGGTAAGTGAAGATGTAATGAAACAAGCTGATGGGTTTATAAAAATACCCATGGTAGGCTTTACAGAGAGTTTGAATATATCAGTTTCTGCAGCAATTATATTACAATCAGTTACTTCAAAATTGAGGAACTCAACTATTGATTGGAAACTTACAGCAGAAGAAATTGAATTTCAGCGATTCATTTGGATGCAGAAGTCCATCAAGAGTATTGATAAAATATTAGCGCGTTACTACGAGGAGAACCCTAAATAGGTTGTTTGTATAGAAGTTGATGAGTTTATTAGTATTTCTTTAAGTCTCTTCTCCATGAAGGGCATAGTGATAGATTCAAGCTAGACGCAGTATTAAAGTTTTGAAATTTTAATTTTCGTCTAACTTAACTTGTTTCGGTTTCTCATAATTATTGGTGATCAGTGAACTGAGCTTCTGAAATAAATTCAGAATGACATTTATTATTATGGCGTTTTTAGTTTAAGAATCAAATTTTCAGGAAACATAGTGAAGGCAAATTGTTCTTTTACCTCTTCAGGTTTCACTGCTAAACTAAAGTCAAACTGATTACATATTGCAGATATGGCAATAGTCATTTCATGCATTGCTAAATTCATTCCAGGGCAAAAACGCGCGCCTCCGCCAAAAGCTTTAATTGTATCTGGTGTGTGGTTTTGCTGCATCGGACAACCACTTTTTAACCATCTTTCCGGAATAAAGTCATTCGGGTTAGAGAAATACTGCTCAGAAGTTTGAGCAACTTTATTCTGAAGCATTATAGAGGTGTCCTTTGGTATGTGCAAATTATAAAGGACAATATCTTCATTTGCTTGCATATATAAGTTTGGAGTGACTGGTTTTAGTCTAATTGCTTCTTGAGCAACTGCGTTGGCGTACTTTAATTTATGAAGTAGTTGTGTCGTTTCTGGAACCAGTGAGTCAGAATAAATTTCTTTTGCTTCTTGTCTAACTTTTACAACTACTCCTGGGTGTTGTGCTAAATAATATAGCGCCCATGATATGGAGTTTGAAGTAGTATCCTCTCCAGCCAACAAAATAGTAAAAACATTTCCATAAATTTCATCATCAGAAAAGGTGTTTTCATTTTCTTGCTCAACAAGTAGTGCTTCAAGAAAGTTTGAGGGGTTTTCTTTTAGCTCAGGTGTTGTAGTTAAACGTTCCTTTGCTTCTTTGATAAACTGATGTATAATTTTCTCAATTGTTTTGAGTGAATGATCTAAGGCTTTGTCTTTTTTTTGTTTATAGATACGCCATAAAGCTATTGGTGCCGTGATACGTTCGTTTACCATGGGAAAGATAAGTTCTAGGTGTTTTTGAAAATCATCTTCTTTATGATTTAGCGTATCCAATTTATATCCGAAGGCAATCGTTGTTGTAATGTCAATGGTATATCTAGCCAGCTCCTTTTGGATATCTACTTCTGTACTGTTTTCGGCATATGTTTTCCACTTGTTTAGTAATTCCTTCGTCGTTTTACTAATAGTAGGGTAGTAGCCTTTAACTTTTTTTAAATTTAAAGCTTCTGAAGTTGGTTTTCGGTGTCTTTTCCAGGAGTCTCCTTCCGCATTGAATACCCCAACTATTCCCATTTCAGTAAGTATTTCATTGATCTTTGAAAAGCGGCGAAATTTTTCAGGTCGCAATTTTAAAATTTCGGCATTCAGTTCAGGATTTGCAGAAACAACAAACTCTTTACCAATAAAGTTGATTTTAAACAAATCACCACACTCATCTACCCAACGTTCTAATACTTGATGTTTATTAGAAACATTAAACTGTGGTAAATGACCTAGTAAGAAATTTCCTTTCGGCGAGGGTAAGCTTTTTATTGTGGTGAATTTGGTTGAGGTTGGCATTGATATTTAGGGAAATAGTGAAAATTTATTTAATAACTTTTAATTCTTTTTATCGGATGCTAAACGAAGTTAGTAGGTTTTTAGTATAAAGTAAAATGTTTTATTTTCTTCTCAAAACTTTGTACTCCTCAAAACAACCACTAATGGCATCTAGTATTTGAAGATCGTTAGCAGTTTGGATAAAACTTTTAGAATAACTGCAGTGACTTAAAACGTCTTCTAATTCAGACTTGTCAATTTGTAAGAAAGAAGTTAATAATTCCCTATCAAACTTCTGAGAAAGTAGTTTGCGTATTTCATTGTCCTTTTTCATCTGACGAAGTTTACGCATTTGTTTACTTTTTTTACTAAAAGTATTGTAGAGTAAATCGGCAGGATTGAATATGCTATTTAATACTTTGCTTATTGATCCAGGTCCTTTTTTACCCACTTCATATGCTTTTTGTAATCCAGAAATACTGTATTGCTGTGAGTTGTTAATTGGGATGTACTTGGTGTCAATATCTAAGTAACCAGTTAAAGTGTGTGGTTTGATTAAAATTTCCTCTAAAGCGTAGGCGCTTTCGGTTAGTTCAATATTGGAGTTTCCGAATTTCACCCAATCATTAGTGACTTTTATTTTGATTGATTTATAACCAAGGAAAGATAAATGTAACGTGTCATTTACGACAGCTTTGATGTTAAACGTTCCTTTTTTATCTGTAATAGATCCAGTAACTAAGTTTAAGTTAATTACGTGAACGTTTTCAAGACCTATCCCAGCTGTATTAACTACTTTTCCTGTTATTGATTGTTTTTTCTGGGCAAATGAAATACTACAGAAAATAAATAAAATAATGGTGAGAAGTAAATTTTTCAAGGAATAGTTTTTATTGTTGGGACTAATTTAAACTAAAAAAAGTGCCTAGGCACTTTTTTTAGTTAAATATTAACAAGATGTATGTTAGTCTCTTCTTGAGCGTCTTCCCTCAAATGAAGCTCTTGGTCTATCATCTCTTGAGTTTTCTCTTCTTTCTCTACCACCTCTGTCAGAGTCTCTTCTGTCTCCTCTATCAGATGAAGAATCTCTTCTATCACCTCTATCAGATGATGACTCACTTCTTTCTCTGAATCCTCCACCATCTCTATCGCTAGAGCTACGTTCTCTTTTTTCTCTGAAACCTCCAGAATCACCGTCTCTACGACCGCTACTTCTTCTTCTGTCTCCGCCAGAATCATCTCTTCTTCCTCTAAATCCACCGCTATCTCCGCCGCTTCTTCTTCTGTCAGAACTTCCTCCACTGCTTCTTCTTCTGTCTCCACCTCCGCTTCGACCTCTGCTGAATCCACCAGAATCTCCATCTCTTCTTCCGCGACCACCACGATCTCTTCCGCCACCGCCTCCGGTGTTGTTAGAGATTTCTACATTCACAAAACGTCCATCAACTTTGTAGTCTTTGAAAAATTCCATGATTTTTTCTTTGTGTGCTTCGTCAGTATTAAAGAAAGAAAAACTCTCTTTACAATCTACTTTAAATACATCATCACGTCCTAGCTCTAAAGTATCTTTTAAGAAATCCTTTAAACGCATCCAGTCGTATCCGTCTTTTTCACCAACATTGATGAAGTAACGAGTTGATCCGTCTGGAGCAGATTCTCTTGAAGAGCGTTCATCACTTGAAGGTTTAGGATCTCTGGATTTCTTATAGTAGTTAGAAAAACGAGTAAATTCTACTGAGAAGAATTTTTTGATTAATTCATCCTTAGATAAGTCTTCTAAAGCTTCGTTTAATTGAGGTAAGTACTCCTCAATATCTTCGTTAATCTCAGTGTTCTTTACGGTATTTACTAAGTGGAATAATTGTACTTCACAAATTTCTTTTCCACTAGGAATATCTTTTTTGATAAAATCAGTCTTTAAAATACGTTCTAAAGATTTGATTTTACGCATTTCACTTTTAGTAACAATAACTATTGAAATACCAGTTTTACCTGCTCTACCTGTTCTACCACTACGGTGCGTATAGGTTTCAATTTCATCAGGTAATTGATAATTTACTACGTGAGTAATGTCACTTACATCAATACCACGGGCAGCAACATCAGTAGCAACTAGCATTTGAATTTGCTTGTTACGGAATGATTTCATTACTGTATCACGTTGACCCTGACTTAAATCACCGTGAATTGCAGCAGCGTTATATCCATCCTCAATTAACTTGTCAGCAACTGCTTGTGTGTCTCTTTTTGTTCTACAGAATACTACTGAGAATATTCCTGGGTTAGCATCCGCTAAACGTTTTAATGCTGGATAACGATCTCTACCTGAAACTACATAGTATTCATGTGATACGTTTTTGTTTCCTGTATTTTTTGATCCAACAGTAATTTCTACTGGGTCATGCATGAATTTTTTCGCAATTGTAGATACCTCACGAGGCATTGTTGCAGAAAATAACCATGTATTCTTTTCGTCAGGAGTGTCAGATAATATTTCAGTAATGTCTTCATAGAATCCCATGTTTAACATTTCATCTGCTTCATCTAAAACGCAAACATCAATTTTTCTGATATCTACCATTCCACGACGAATCATGTCACCCATTCTTCCTGGAGTAGCAACAATAATTTGAGCTCCTCTTTTTATTTCTCTTGCTTGATCTTGTATGCTTGCACCACCGTACACTGCTACAACATTCAACCCTTTAACATGTTTAGAGTATTTTTTTAACTCACTTGTGATTTGCATACACAATTCACGAGTTGGAGAAAGGATTAATCCTTGAGTAGTTCTGCTTGATGCATCTACTTTTTCAACTAAAGGAAAACCGAAAGCTGCCGTTTTACCTGTTCCTGTTTGAGCAAGTGAAACGATATCAATATCTTTCTCTAATAATAAAGGGATTGTTTTTTCTTGTACTTCAGACGGAGCTTCATAACCCAAGTCTTTAATTGCCTTTAAGCTGTTTTCGCCTAGGCCTAATTCTTCAAATGTTGCCATTTACTTTTATTTTATTGTTCGCAAATTTGTTACTTAGAGCAACCCATTCGTGTAAAATAAAGCTCCTTTGTAACACCAACCACCACTCTGGCGGTTTTTTTAAATTCGGTGCAAATATACGCTTTTATAGTTAAGTGACTAATAAATATGTTTTTATGTTTTTAAAAGACTAAAGAACTTGTCAAAATGTAATGTTTGTTTTACATTTGGTAAAAAATATAATACATTAATTATGGAGAAGTCATATTTGTTGCCACATCGATTTAAGAAAATTGGTTGGTTTTTATTAGTTTTAGGTCTGGTTATGGGGGTTTCAATGCGCTTTTTTGGGATAGATGTAGATTATTTTGGGAGAATTCCTTTTTTCGGAATAGTATCCGGGGATTTTTTATCGTCCGATAAAGACTTTTTTGAAGTAGTAGAAAATGGTTTTTTAGATGAGGTTGTAGCTGTTTTAATTATTTTAGGAGGAATTTTAGTAGGTTTTTGTAAAACAAAGGTAGAGGATGAGTTTATATCACAAATACGGTTGAGTTCCTTAGTATGGTCAGTATATGTAAATTATGGAATATTGTTTTTAGCGGTATTACTTATATTTGACACCTCTTTTATAGATGTCATGATATTTAACATGTTTACGGTATTATTGTTTTTTATTGCTCGTTTTCATCTGTTATTACATAAAGCTAATCGTTTATAGTTATGAAAAACACTATTAAAGTTCAACGTGCTATAAAAGACGTTACTCAAGCACAGTTGGCAGATATTATAGGAGTAAGCAGACAAACGATAAGTGCCATTGAAAAAAACAAGTATGTACCGTCAACAGTATTAGCCTTAAAGTTGGCACGTTATTTTGAGGTAGCTTTAGAAGAGATTTTTGAATTAACCGAAGAAGATTAGTTATAAAACTAAGCCTAGATGGATCCATTTAGGCTTAGTTTTTATTAATGAGGGAGTAGTTGTTTAAATTCATTAACCGAGATAGAATAATTGGGTGTTGTCACTCTGAACTTGTTTCAGGGTTACATGTTGAGAATTATGTAATGCTGAAACAAGTTTGTTTGTTATTAATTATTGATGTTTTTTTTTAAATTTAACTGTCTACTTTTTTTATAGTTTGTTTAAAAAATCAATAAGTAATCTAACCGCTTTCCCTCTATGACTTACACTAGCTTTTTCTTCCATAGTCATTTGAGCAAAGGTTTTATCAAATCCATCAGGAACAAAAATAGGGTCATACCCAAATCCTTTTTCTCCTTTTTTTTCTGAAACTATTTTCCCTGTACAAATTCCTTCAAACAAATATTGTTCTCTATTTATGTTTAGCGCAATCACAGTTATAAACCGTGCTTTTTTGTTCGGTTGGTTTTTGAGTTTTTCTAAAACCAAGTTCATATTCGCTTCGGCTGATTTTTCTTCCCCTGCATATCGTGCAGAATATACACCAGGGGCTCCATTTAAAGCTTCAATTTCTAAACCGGTATCATCTGCAAACCCATCAGCGCTATAATATTGCGTAAGGTAGTTTACTTTTTGAATAGCGTTACCTGCAATGGTAAGAGAACTTTCAGGGATGTCTTCAGTACAATTGATCTCCTTTAAAGTTGTTAGTTTTATAGTTTCAAGCATCGCTTGAACTTCTTGAAGCTTATTTATGTTATTGGTAGCGAATACTAATTCCATGATATTGATTGAAAGATTAAAGAATTGAATAATTTATTTTTTTTTGTCTAAAGCCTAATTGTTATTGGTGATGGTAAGGTTCGTTTTTTAGAATAGTAAACCCTCTATATATTTGTTCAACAACAAATAAGCGAATCATTTGATGTGAAAATGTCATTTTAGACAAGGATACTTTTCCTTGTGCTTTTTGATATACTGCTTCCGAAAACCCGTATGGGCCACCAATAACAAATACCAATTGCTTGATACCGGCATTCATTTTTTTCTGTAAGTAACTAGAAAAATCTACAGAAGTGAATTGTTTTCCGTTTTCATCTAATAAAACTAAGACATCTGTAGGGCTTAATTTTTTTAAAATTAATTCCCCTTCTTTTTCTTTTTGCTGCTTTTCAGAAAGATTTTTGACATTTTTGATATCCGGAATAATATCCAAATCGAACTTAATATAATGTTTCAGTCTTTTTTGATACTGCTCAATAAGCTGTAGTAGTTGCTTGTCGTCAGTTTTTCCTATGGCAATAAGTTTGATATTCATAAGGGCGTCAGGTTGAGCGCAGTCGAAACCTAATTGATTACCTCTCGACTGCGCTCGAGAAGACATTCACTATAAATGACTAGTGCAAAAATATTGTTTTAAAAATTAATTCCGCATAACAAAATCAATTAGTATTTTAGCAAGATATAAAACCAGTATAAATGATTTCAGAAGCACAATTCAATACCGAAATAGAATTAATAATAGCGAATGCCATACGTGAGGATGTTGGTGATGGTGATCATACATCATTGTCTTGTATTCCTGATACCGCTATTGGTAAGGCGAAATTATTAGTAAAGGATAATGGTATTATTGCTGGAGTGGAATTTGCAAAAGAAGTATTTAAATATATAGATGCTGATTTACAAGTAGAAACATTAATAGAAGATGGGAGTACGGTAAGTTACGGTGATATTGTGTTTTATGTACAAGGAAGGTCTCAAAGTATATTGGTGGCGGAACGTTTGGTATTGAATGCAATGCAACGTATGAGTGCTATTGCTACAAAAACAAAGTTATTTGTTGATTTGCTGGATGGGACAAAAACTCAAATTTTAGATACTCGGAAAACAACTCCAGGGATTAGAGCTTTGGAAAAGTGGGCGGTAAAAATAGGAGGAGGTGTAAACCATCGTTTTGCATTATATGATATGATAATGATTAAAGATAATCATATTGATTTTGCTGGAGGGATTACGAAAGCAATTGAAAAAACGAAAGCCTATTTAAAAACTCATGATAAAGATTTAAAGATTATTGTAGAGGCAAGAAATTTAGAAGAAATTACCGAAATATTAGAAGCAAAAGGTGTCTATAGAATATTAATTGATAATTTCAATTATGAAGATACTAAAAAGGCTGTTGCTTTAATTCGAGATAAATGCTTAACGGAGTCTTCTGGAGGTATCAATGAAAAAACAGCTCGTGAATATGCAAATTGTGGAGTGGATTATATTTCTTCAGGCGCATTGACACATTCAGTATATAATTTAGATTTAAGTTTAAAAGCAGTATAGGTTTTTGGAACAAAAAGAAAAACAACCATCCAAGTTAATTACTTTAGGAATGCGTATTCTGAATCCGTTATTTAATATAGGACGAGGTATAAAAATTCCGGGCTTACAAGGCTTGTCTTTGTATGATGTGTTAGAGATGTATATTATTGGGATTGCTAAAGGAGCTTTGGCTACAAGAGCAGGGGCTATTTCTTATAGCTTTTTCATGTCCTTATTTCCGTTTTTGTTATTTGTACTAAACTTATTACCCTTAGTCTCTTTTATTGATTACTATCATGATGTCGTTCCTTTTTTAGAAGATGTGTTGCCATCAAGTACTGTTGCCGTTTTCGAAGATACAATTGAAAATATTTTCGAGAAAGAACGAGTTGGTTTGTTGTCTACTTCGTTTGTGTTTTCTATGTTTTTAATGGCGAATGGCGTGAATTCTCTTTTTAGTGGATTTCAGAATTCTTATCACACCAAAATAAACGCAAATTATGTAAAACAATATATAACAGCATTTTGTGTAGCCTTACTTTTGGCATTGTTTTTGTTTTTAGCAGTAATAGCAATACCATTGGTTGAGGTGTATATTGATCAGAATTTAGAAGATTTTGGGGTTTTACCCGAAGATATAATAGGATTGCAAGTGCCTAAATACATTATGTTTACAATGATGTTTTATACAGTAATTGCCATGTTTTATTATTTTGGGTCGCCAGAGAAAAACTCAAGAAAATATTTTACACCTGGAGCCACATTATCGACAATATTGTTTTTGATTACTACTTATTTGTTTGGAATATATGTAGAGAACTTCGCTCAGTATAATGAGTTGTACGGATCTATTGGAGCGATTTTGATTTTGATGTTGTATATTTGGTTAAACTCCAATATTCTTTTATTAGGGTATGAATTGAACGCTACGCTACTATCATTAAAAAAACAAGCAGCGAGTAAATTAGAAAAAAAAATAGATTAATTAGTAATTAAATAAAAAGAAAAATGAAAAAGATAGTATTTTTAATAGCGTTTATGATTAGTGCAAATGTTTCGATGGCACAAACAAAAGTTGGTGATGTTACTTTACCAAATACCGTAACACTTTCTGGAGAAGAGATGGATTTGAACGGAGCTGGAATGCGAGAGAAAATGTGGATTGACTTATATGCAGGTGGGTTATATGTGCAGTCAAAATCTAGTGACGCAGCTTTATTAATAAATGCCGATGCTCCTATGGCGATAAAGTTACATATTGTTAGTGGTATGGTTTCACAAAGTAAAATGGTAGGTGCGGTAACAGATGGATTTGAAAAATCGACTATTGGAAAAGCTACTACATCGGATAAAGCTACTTTTATAGCGTGTTTTAATGATGAAATCACTAAAGAAGATGTTTTTGATATTGTGTATGCAGGAGGAAAAACTACTGTATATAAAAATGGGAAAGAAAAAGGTTCAGTGGATGGATTAGAGTTTAAAAAAGCATTGTTTGGTATTTGGTTAGGAAAAAATCCAGCTGATAAAGATTTGAAAAAAGGAATGTTAGGGAAGTAGTAGTTCTTTTATTATCATAAATAAAAAACCACGCAATGCGTGGTTTTTTTATGTTGTAAAACTATGTTTCAAGAAGCTCCTTTGATAGTTGTTTATATCTTCCATTTACCTTTACTAATATCAACAACCTGTCCTCCGATTTTTAAGGTGTATTTATCGTTCTTTAGTTTGCCGTCTAAATTTATGTATGACTTTCTGTTCATTTGAAAACCTTGCTCTGTAGTTGCTGAAATTTCTGAAGATTCATTTTTTAATAGATATGCAAGAAAACAGCCATTTGACTTCCCGTAGCAGCATCTTCTATAAGTTGTTCATTTTCAATACAAAACATTCTGGAATTGAAATTATTCTGTTTTTCAAATGTTTCTTCTGTTACAAAAAATAATGAAGTGGTTAATCCTGTAATACTATTAGTCTTGTGTTTTTTATTTTGAATTAGGAATTCAATGGCTTTTTGTGAATCAATTTTTATTTGATTCATTTTCTCTAAACTAATAATAGGGATTATGATGTATGGTAAACCTGTGCTTATTTCTTCTATTGGTTTTTGTTTGTTTAACGCATTGAAGTCTATACCTAATCCATTAGTGATTTCTTGATGCTTGTAAGTTGAGATAAATTCAGGCTGGGCTTGTTTCATTATAAAATCACTTTCATCAAGTTGATCTATAGAGCTCAAATTAATGATGACTTCTGAATGCTTTAAATTTAAAGTAAGGTTTTCTTTTGGTTTTGGTAACAGGTATTTCGAAATAATAAAAGCAGTACCTAATGATGGATGTCCTGCGAAGGGCACTTCGTATTCGGGAGTGAAAATACGTACATCGAATTTTTCATTACTATGGTTTTTTTTGATGAATGTAATCTCGGGGAAATTAAGTTCCTTTGCTATGTTGAGCATGTTTTTGTCAGAAACGTTATTCTCATAATCAATGAATACAGCCAGTTGATTCCCTCCATCTTTTAATGAAGTAAAAACATCTACTAAGTAATATTCTATTTCTATCATTTTTTATAGCACAAACAAAAGTTGCGTGGGTTTTAAAATTGAAAATAAATAAAAGGTTGAAAATCGGCGGCGTACGTCTGATAGCATAAAATACTAACCATAATAACTGTTATAGCTTTAATAGTAAAATGACTATCAATAAAAAGTTGTTGCACCTTATCTTTAAGTGCATATGGTAGCCAATGTGCAATGTAGCCTAATAACATGATGAGGAACACGCTTTTATATTCTATAAGTAATTGTAATGCATTAGCAATATCCATATTGTAACATATCTGATGATATTGTTTGCTTATATGTTCCATGCTATTCCCTCTAAAATAGACTCTTGTAAAAGTGATAAATGCAAACGTTATAGCGATTTTCCATACCGTTGAAAACGGATTTGTACTCTTTTCATAAGGGCTAACTTGTCGCCAATACTTATATACAAGTATTCCTATTCCGTTCAAACCTCCCCATATTACAAATTTCCAAGAGGCACCATGCCATAAACCGCCAATAAGCATGGTTAATAGAAGGTTAATATTAGTGTTAAAATGTTTGATAAGCTTTGGAAGAAATAAGCATAATAGCATAGCAATTACAAGCGCTCCAACAATTATTAATGTATAGGTATAGCTTTTTAAGGCAATTAGTAATACAAGCAAAAAGCTTAAGCAAATGATATAGGAAGTAGTAGAGCCTTTTCTGTTTCCTCCTAATGGGATATATAAATAATCCTTTAGCCATGTAGAAAGTGAGATGTGCCAACGTTTCCAGAAATCACCACAATTGATTGCTTTATAAGGCGAATTAAAGTTTTTAGGAAGTTGATATCCCATTAATAAAGCCAGACCAATAGCAATATCAGTATACCCAGAAAAATCACCATAAATTTGCAATGAATAGCCAAACAATGCCATAATATTAGTGAAGCCAGAAAACATTTCAGGCGCATCAAAAACGCGATCTAAAAAATTAGCTGCTATATAATCGGCAAAAATCATCTTCTTAATCAATCCAATTAAAATCATGTATATAGCCTTTCCAAAATCAGTTGCTGTAATGTTGATTTCTTTTTTTATCTGAGGAATAAAATCAGCAGCTCTTACAATTGGACCTGCTACTAATTGTGGGAAGAAACTCACGAAAAAACCAAAATCCAAGATATTGTTAATGGGTTTTAATTGTTTTCTGTAAATATCAACACTATAACTAATGGTTTGAAAGGTGTAGAATGAGATTCCTACAGGTAATATGATGCTATCTACTGTAAAATAATCATGTTGGCTAATGGTATTGGTCCATAAGGCTAAATGATTGATAACGTCATAGTCTGTTTTAAATAAGCTATTGAACGAATCGGTAAAAAAATAGGCGTACTTAAAATAACATAATGTAGCTAGGTTGATAAATACACTAATCCCTACTAATAGTTTCTTTTTTAGTATTGATTTTGTGTAATAAATCCCTTTTCCGATAAAGAAATCATTAACAGTACTGAAAAGTAAAATACCAATAAATAATCCACTGGTTTTGTAATAGAACAATAAACTTACTGCGAATAAATATGGAACACGTAAGCTTTTTTTCTTGTATACAAGAGCGTAAATTAAATACACTAAAGCAAAAAATATCCAGAAACTTATTTGTGTAAAAAGTAACGGAGTATCTTCGGAAAAACTAAATATGTCAAGTAGTTTATTCAAAATGATGTTCTTGTTTAATAATTTTTTTCAGAATGCTACCCGATGGGTAGTTCATTTCTTGCTCCCACGAATTAACCAAAGCTTTTAATAATAAATCAGCTTTTATATCATATCCTTTTCTGGTAAAATGAATTCTATCTTTCGGCATGAGTTTGTTGGTATACCATTTTTGAGAAGAATTAAACCCTCCCATAATTTCATATAAATCCCAAACCGCCATTTGATATTGTTCCGAGAGCTCATAAATTACTTCAGCAGCTACTTTGGTATTGGGGTTGGCATGTTGTCGTTTATAATAGGAATCGTTAGGTACGGTAAGTAATATGGCGCAATCTGGATTCGCTTTTTGAATATAACCGATTAATTGCTCGTAATAGGCTTTGAATTTTTGAGGTTTAAAATCAGTAGTATACGTGTCATTAGTACCTATGGAAATAATAAATAAGTCTGGTTTATATAAAAGTAATTGCTTTTCAAAGTATGCACAACGATCATAAAAAGCAAAACTTGCCCCGTTAACACCAATTGTAGTGTATTCAATTCCGGAGTTGTTATTCATGAGTTCTAATCCCATCATTAAAAACTCAGCATCTTCGGAATCGTCTGTTCTTTTTATACAAAAATCTAATTCAGAAACTGTTTTGTTAAGTGTAAACTCGATGTAGTGTGCATCTGAATTGATGGCGGTTTTTGCTACTAGATTTTGATTACTTACGAACACTTCATAATCTGTAGTCCACTCATCATAAAAAACACGTAGTTTATTAAAACCATACATGTTTTTTGAATAGTTTTTATAATTAGCTTTAACTGTGATGTTAGCAATAGAATCTTTAAATTTTGCAGACACTCCCGATAAACCCCATGCTACAGAATCATTTCTGGAACATCGGTAGCCTTTCCATTCGCCATCAAAAGTAACTTTGTAATTTAAAGGGTTATTTGTTTTGGCCATTTTATATGGGAAAATAAGTCCACGTTGTCCTTTAGCTTTTGGACTTATGTTTTGTAGATAATGACGCAATCGGTTGGAATATATATCCGCTTGAATATGTGACCCGCCAATATGGAAAACATGTAATTTTTCTTCTTTGTTGTTGTAGATGTTGTCTAATTTCTGATATAGCTTTTTAAAAGCAATAGCTGAATCGGCATGCTTTATGTTGTTCGCTTCCCAATTAATAAAAGAATATTGTTGTTGTAAGCTGTCGGAAAGTGTATAGTTTTGACCAAACAGGACTATGCTGTAAACAAATGTAATATGTGTTAATAGTCTCTTCATTAGTTAGTTGTGGTATTTGTGTATTGTTGAAGGTCTAAGTATAATGATGTAAAAAACAATTCAGAAATATACTTAGTCCCTTTAGGGGTGAAATGAATATAATCACCACCTACTAATTTTTCTTTAACCCATATAGGAATGGAGTTTTTTCCTCCCATGGCATGAAACATGTCCCAATACGCTAGATTATTGTTGGTACAAAGCTCCTTTAAACTTTCGTTTAGAAAAGGCAATAATTCATAAGTAATCATTTTCCCGTTTACAGATGTAGACAAGTCCGTAGGGCCTATAAATAATAAACTCATTCCTGATTGTCGCCTTCTCAGCCATTTAACTTGTGAGTGCAAACGATGGATATACTTCGTTACTCCAATAGAATCTTTTAAATACGGAACAGTGTTTCCTCCGAATTGTAAAATCATCACTTTTGGTTTTAGTTCTTTCAACATTCTGCCGTAATCTGTAGCATCATTTTTAGTAAATAGGGTTCCTGAGGCACCTCGCATAGCAACATTATCTATTTGTATTCCATAGCCACCGTCTAAAGTAAGCCCGAAGAAATCAGCACTAACTTTTCCCTTCAATTCTATTTTAAGATTACTTGGAGTTTTTGCTAGTTTAATTTTGTAGTTGTGGTAGTTGCCATCTGTGATTAAAGAATCTTGCTGAATTAAAATATCATTTTCATAGATATTAATAGTTATTGGGTAGTTACAATTTCCGTAATGTAAACCGATATTTTTGAAGGCTCTGAATTTCCGGTAGGCAATGTTTGATTTTTTAATTGCAATAGTAGCAGTGGTAATTAATGTTGAGTCAATTTGGATACTATCAATCAGTACTGGTGTAAACCTGGATGAAGATAGAAAAACACCGTATTTTCTATGGGTAAACTTTTTTTGAGTGGGGTTAAAAATAGCATGTCTTTCCCAAGTATCACTATGTTTAACACTTGCACTAATTTGATGATAAGCTTGTTTTATAGGAATGAACCCAGGGCCGCTACCACCATACATTTTTTGTAATCGGTTACGTAAATATCCGGTAATTCGATCACCTTCTAGCTGAGAATCACCATAATGAATGATTCTACAACTTTTACTATTTAGTTTATCTCTTAATTCGTTAAGGAAATTCAAATTGCTTTTAGGGTAGCTGATTCGTTCAATTGAAGTAGTGTCGATTTTAGAGAAATCCATAACTGGAGTTGCTTCTTTGTTTTCTGGAGATGGCCTGTGGGTTATTAGCGAGTCAATTCCTAAATTGATAACTTCAATTTCCAGTGGAGTAATTGTAGTGGTTATTTGATTAATGATGTCATTGGTTGAAACACTATCTTTTTGTAATTCAAAAAAAGAAGTACTTGTAGGGTATTTTAAATGATATTCATCAAGAAAAAAACCTTCTTTATTAGTTGAAGTATTCGTAGTGGTTAAAAATAGTACCCCACCTAAAACAGCTAAAATAAGGAGCATGAATAATGCAATATATATGGGTTTTATTGTTTTCAAGGGATTTTTAGTTTGCTTTTATACACTCTTTTCAGATGTAATAAGTTGATTGGGTTTATTCCTAATCCATGAATATTTTTTC
Organism: Kordia sp.; assembly: GCA_002733415.1. GTDB lineage: Bacteria > Bacteroidota > Bacteroidia > Flavobacteriales > Flavobacteriaceae. The sequence goes on from NVVR01000006.1 coordinate 21,650, forward strand.
TGGAGAACCGAATTACTTGATCATAATACAAAGGAATTACAGGAGTATTATTGATTATAATAGAATCCATTTGTTGGTAGAAACGGTGTCGCTTGTTTAAATTAACTTCTTTTAATGCATTTTCATATAAACGATCATACCTATCATTTTTAAAATGTGTGTAATTTGGGCCGTTTGGTGTAAAGTTTTTGGAATAGAATAATGATAAGTAATTTTCAGCATCGGGATAATCAGCTACCCAACTAGCTCTAAACATAGGGAGTGTTCCTTTTGATTTCCCTTCTTTTAAAGTAGATGAGGTTAATAAATCAATAGTAACGGTTAATCCAATTTTTTCTAATTCACGCTGAATATATTCACATAAATCTACATAATTACTATTAGTAGCAATAGTGATTTTTGGTTCGGTAATTCCAGTTTCGTTTTTAAACTGATTGACCAATTTTTTAGCTTTTTCTGGCTGATAAGTAAACCCTTTTAAATGATTAAAACTGGGTAATCCTTTAGGAATAAAGCCGTTTTCAGCAGGAGTCCCAATTCCATTTCGTAAATATTTAATCATGGTTTGGCGATCAAATCCGTAATTAATAGCTTTTCGGATTAATACTGATTGAATTTCAGTTTGTTTGGATTCCATATAAAATCCTAAGTATTCTGTATTTAAATAATCTCCAGAAACCATATTAACAGTACTAGTATACTTGCTGCGTAATTTTCCAACTTGGGTTAAGAGCTCATCTTTATAGGAAGGGTCTAGCCCGGATATGAAATCGATATTTCCTTGTGAGAATTGTAAAAACTCACTCTGTTTATCAGTTAAAAAAGTAATTGCTACCGCTTCAAGATAGGGTAGTTTATTTCCTTTAGAGTCTTGCTCGTGGTAATTTTTATTTTTTCGCAGGACCAGTTTAATGTTTTCTTCCCATCGTTTAAACTTAAAAGGACCAGTTCCAATTGGGTTTGCTCTAAAGTCATTTCCGTAATGTTCAACTATTTCCTTTGGTAAAACCGAGCAATACTTAGTAGTCAATACTCCTAAAAATGCAGGGAAAGGTTGTTTTAGTTGAATAGTAAAAGTAGAATCATTTACTGCTTTATAAACCAATACTTGTTGTAAAGTGTTGCTTCCTGGGGAGGCAGTTTTCTTGTCGGTTAATCGATCAAAAGAATATTTAAAATCAAATGCAGTAACCTTCCTTTTATTATTTGTAAACAATTTATGTTCGTGAAAAAACACATCGTTTCTGATATTGAAAACATATGTTTTAGCATCTTCAGAAATAGTCCAACTTTTAGCAATGTCAGGTTGAATGTTTAAATTATCATCCAATTGAACTAATCCGTTAAACAACTGATTACATGCCCAAATAGCGGAGTTGTCTTTAGCAAACGCTGGATCTAGTGAGTTGATGTTTTTGTATTCATTGTATCGAAACACCAAATGATCTCTGTCAGATGTTGTGGTTGAGTTACAAGCGTTCAGTAGCATGAAAAACACTGAAGCTATAAGTTTGTATTGTAGGAGTTGTACTGTTTTCAAATTGGTATTTTAATTGTATTTTTGCACCCGCTATTTAAATGATAGCTAAGCTGTTCAAATATAAGTAAGATAATAAATGCAAGAAAGAAAAAAAGTAGCTTTTTATACTTTAGGATGTAAATTAAATTTTTCTGAAACGTCAACTATCGCAAGAGACTTTACAAAAGAAGGTTTTGATCGAGTAGATTTTTCAGAACAAGCTGATATTTATGTGATCAATACCTGTTCGGTAACGGAGAATGCTGACAAACGTTTTAAAAGTATTGTCAAGCAAGCTCAGAAACTGAATTCAGATGCATTTGTTGCTGCAGTTGGGTGTTATGCGCAATTGCAACCAGAAGAGTTAGCTGCGGTTGATGGGGTTGATTTAGTGCTTGGAGCAACTGAAAAATTTAAAATTACCAGTTATATAAACGACTTGTCTAAAAATGACATGGGAGAAATACATTCTTGTGAAATTGAAGATGCTGATTTTTATGTAGGAAGTTATTCAATTGGTGATAGAACAAGAGCTTTCTTAAAAGTACAGGATGGGTGCGATTATAAGTGTACCTATTGTACAATTCCGTTAGCAAGAGGGATTTCTCGTAGTGATACCTTACAGAATGTATTGGATAATGCTGCTGAAATATCTTCAAAAGGGATAAAAGAGATTGTGTTAACTGGAGTTAATATTGGTGATTATGGAAAAGGAGAGTTTGGGAATAAAAAGCACGAGCATACTTTTTTTGAATTAGTAGAAAAATTAGATGACGTTGAAGGAATTCATCGCATAAGAATTTCCTCTATTGAGCCTAACTTATTAAAAGATGAAACCATCCTGTTTGTAGCAAATTCGAAGAGTTTTGTCCCGCATTTTCATATCCCATTGCAAAGTGGGAGTGATGAGTTGTTGAAAAAAATGAAACGCCGTTATTTAAAGCAAATATATACAAGTAGGGTAGAAGCGATTAAGGAACATATGCCAGATGCCTGTATTGGAGTTGATGTTATTGTAGGTTTCCCTGGAGAAACCGATGAGTTATTTTTGGAAACATACAATTACTTAGCGAATTTGGACATATCTTATTTGCATGTATTTACGTATTCTGAACGTCCAAATACTGAAGCTGTTGATTTTGACGGAGTAGTACCTGTGAATATTCGTAAAAAACGTAGTAAGATGTTACGTGGTTTATCAGCGAAAATGCGCAGTGTGTTTTATGAAAAACAATTGAATACTGAGCGTACGGTTTTATTTGAAGATGAAAATAAAGAAGGGTATATTAATGGTTTTACAGAAAACTATGTAAAAGTAAAGGCCCCATGGAATCCTGAATTAGTAAATACTTTACATAAGGTAAAACTAACCGAAGTTGATGAAGATGGATTGGTTAGGTTTGAATTTGTAGACTAGTTAGGTACACAAGACATAAAAAAAAGCCGCATCCAGATTGTAAACTTGAATACGGCTTTTATGCCAATAAATATTTAAATGAATACTAATAATAAACATTCCTAATTACTCATTTAAAAACTCACTTGACACCACTATAATAATCTTTTTAAAGTACTACGAATATCTAATAAAACAATACTCCTTTAATTCCTTTATCCAATTATCTAGCTAATGAAATATAATTAACGTTATCAATATATAATTACTATTGTAAAACTTATATCTCACCTTTTGATGTGATTAAATTTACAAAATAAAACACTAATAAACAAGTGTTTAGCTGTTTATTTGAGAGGTTCTATAAAATTATGAATAGTAGTTTTTAATTCTGTAGTAGCAGTAGTTAATGTTTTGATAAAAGCACTACCTATAATCGCTCCATTTGCATAGTTACATGCGGTATTAAATGTGTCAGCATTACTAATACCAAATCCAATGAGTTTTGGTGTATTGAGCTTCATAGCTTCAATTTTTTTAAAATAATCAAGCTGACCTTGTTGTAGGTCACTTTTACTTCCTGTGATGGCAAATGATGATACTACATATAAAAAAGCAGTGCTCTCTTTTGCAATTAATTTAATACGATCATCAGTGGTTTGTGGAGTAATTAAAAAGCTCATTTTTAAATTGTGTTTCTCAAACAGCGCTTTATATTCCTCTTGGTAAATATCTAAAGGCAAGTCAGGTAGAATAAAACCATCAACGCCAACAGCAGCAGCTTTTGCTAAAAAATCTTCTACTCCATATTTCATTAATTGATTGATATACCCCATAAGCATAATTGGGATGTCAACAGTTTTTCTGATTTCTTTAATTTGATCAAAAATTATATTTAAGGTAATTCCGTTTTCAATAGCAACTTCACTACTATGCTGTATGGTTGGTCCGTCAGCTAATGGGTCAGAAAAAGGCATACCAATTTCAACCATATCAACTCCAGAAGCTGCTAATTCTTTAATAGTTTCAATGGTGTCATTTAATTTAGGAAAACCAGCAGTAGTATATATATTAAGTATATTTTCTTTGGTAGAAAATAAGTGTTCTAGTCTGTTCATTTTTTTTAATATTAGGCATTAGTCTTTTTTTTAAAACTCATCAGTTCGTAGGCATTCTGTCAATATAGGTTTCCATATCTTTATCTCCTCTTCCAGATAGATTCACGACTACACAATCATTAGGTGATAGCGCTAGTTTATCTAAAGCAGCTAGGGCATGAGCTGATTCTAAAGCAGGAATTATTCCTTCTATTTTGGTTAATTCATAGGCGGCATTTAAAGCTTCAGCATCGGTTACTCCAATAAAAGTTCCACGTCCACTTTTAAATAAGTGTGCATGTAGTGGTCCTACCCCAGGATAATCTAAGCCTGCAGAAATTGAATAAGGCTCTGTGATTTGCCCTTCGCTATTCTGCATTAATAAAGTCTTGCTACCATGAATAATCCCCTCAGAACCTAACTGAGTAGTAGCAGCACTTTCCCCTGTAGCTACTCCCAAGCCATCAGCTTCAACTGCAATTAGTTCTACTTTTGGATTGTCTAAATAATGATAAAAAGCTCCAGCAGCATTACTACCTCCACCTACACAAGCAATAATTTTATCAGGATAATTTTTACCAGTCTTCTCTTCTAGTTGAATTTTCATTTCTTCACTAATGATCGATTGAAAACGTGCAACCATATCAGGGTAAGGGTGTGGTCCTACAACTGATCCTATTAAGTAGTAAGTATCTACAGGGTTAGCTATCCAATCACGTATAGCTTCATTAGTCGCGTCTTTTAATGTTTTACTACCAGATGTAGCAGGACGAACTTCAGCTCCTAGCATTTTCATTCGTGCTACATTAGGTGCTTGACGTTGAATGTCAATCTCTCCCATATATACAATGCACTCCAAGCCCATTAATGCGCAAACTGTAGCGGTAGCAACACCATGCTGTCCGGCACCGGTTTCAGCAATAATTCTGTTTTTACCCATTTTCTGGGCTAACAAAATTTGTCCAACGGTATTATTTATTTTGTGTGCCCCTGTATGATTTAAATCTTCTCGTTTTAAATAGATGGTGCTATTGTATTTTTTTGATAGATTTTTAGCCAAATATAAAGGGGTAGGTCTGCCTACATAATCCTTTAATAAGGACTTATATTCTTTTTGAAATTCTTTGGACTCTATTATTTTTAGGTATTGTTCCTTTAATTCATTTACATTATGATGTAACATTTCAGGGATGTAAGCACCGCCAAAATCACCGTAAAATCCTTTTTCGTTAACTGTGTAATTCATTATTAATATTTTTGTATTCTCTAATGAGGTTATTTTTTTTGATAAAAGATATTGCTGTTAGTATCCGCTTCTTATAGTTTTACTAAAGTATTTAATTTTATCAATATTTTTTAATGCAGGAGCTAGTTCAAAACCACTATTAATATCGACTCCTATAAATTGTGGATGTGTTATTTTTTTAAGTTCATCACCCATAGTATCATCAATTCCTCCGCTTAATAAAAAAGGTGTTTCTCCTTTGTATTTACTAAGTAGTTTCCAATTAAATGTAATTCCGTTTCCTCCAGCTTGTTTTCCGAAAGCATCAAATAAAAGATAGTCGCATGCTGACTTATAGAGTTTTAAATTTGAAAAATCAAATTCTTCAGAAACATTAAAAGCTTTAATCACTCCCACTTCAAGTTTCTTTATTTCGGCACAAAACTCAGGAGATTCTGTTCCGTGTAATTGAATATAATCAAGATGGTATTGTTTTATCTTGTTAATGATAAATTCCTTGGATTCATTTACGAAAACACCAACTCGATTAATGCTTTTTGGAGTATCCATCAGAACAGTTTCGGAAACATTTCTTGAAGATTTCTCATGAAATATAAATCCGATAAAATCAGGTTGTATTTCCGAGAGCTCTTTAATATTAGCACTATTTCGCATGCCGCAAACTTTTAGTTTAAGCATGACTGTTCTTATTTATTTTTTCAATAAATTCGGAACACGCTTGTCCAGGGTTTTCAGTCTTCATAAAATTTTCACCAATTAAAAAACCATCAAAACCTTGTGCTCTTAAATAATCAATGTTTTTATAATCGCTAATGCCACTTTCTGCAATTTTTATAGTATCTGATGGTAATGATTTCGCTAAACGAATGGCATTATCAAAATCAACTTCAAATGTTTTTAAATTTCGGTTATTAATTCCTACAATACTTATTTCAGGAATGTATTTGTCTAGCTCTTCATTGGTGTGAATTTCTAGCAATACTTCTAATCCTAAATTATGCGCTAAAGTGGTGAATTGTTTAATTTCAGCTTTTGTCAATACAGCAGCAATTAATAAAATTGCATTTGCACCAATAGACTTTGCTTCAATAATTTGATACTCATCTATGGTGAAATCTTTTCGTAATATAGGAATGTTGTTTACTTTTCGAGCGGCAAGTACATCATCATTAGTTCCTCCAAAAAATTTTGTATCTGTTAATACAGATAGGGCAGAAGCTCCAGCATTACTGTATCCGACAGAAACATTTGGAACCAATGCAGTTTCATTTATAATCCCTTTTGAAGGAGATTTTCGTTTGAATTCTGCAATTATTCCTGACTTGTCATCTCGTAGAATATATTCTTTTAAAGAAATTTTTGGAGCTAAAAAATAACTGCTTTTTTCCAATGATTGTATTGATTGAATTTCTTTAGCTGCAGCAACTTCAGTTTTTTTATGTGCGATGATTTTATCTAATATATTCATGATTATCGTATAACTTGAGTTAAACTAGCCAATGCTTTTCCTGATGCTAAAGATTCTTTAGCTATAAAAATACAATCTTGTAAGCTTTTAGTTGGTTCCAGACAATGTATAGCGTGTGAAGCATTTGCCAAGACTACATTTTGTTGCGATTGAGTTCCTTTGTTTTCCAATACATTAGTGAAAATAGTAGCAGCTTCTTTTATAGTATTTCCTCCAAAAATAGCTTCTTGACTGTGTTGAGGGAAGCCAATTTGTTCAGGGGATAATAAAGCCTCACTAGTATTGGAATATTTTTTGAATTTTCCAGTAAGCGAAATTTCATCATATCCATCTAAACTGTATAATATGCTATAATTTTTACCTGACTTTTGTAGCATATAATTATAGATTCTCGCAATTTCTAAATTAAATACGCCTACCAGTTGATTTTGGGGATTACTAGGATTTACTAAAGGGCCTAGCATATTAAAAAAGGTTTTAATCCCTAGTTCTTTTCTAATTGGTGCTACATTTTTCATAGCAGGATGAAATAATGGCGCATGCATCATACAAAAATTAGCAGTATCCAATTGTCGTTTTAAAACAGACTCGTCATTGGTAAACTGATAACCTAAATGTTCTAATACATTTGACGATCCGCATGATGAGGATACTCCGTAGTTACCGTGTTTAGCAACTTTATATCCTGCTCCTGCAACTACAAATGCTGCTAATGTAGAGATGTTAAAAGTATCTTTTCCATCACCTCCTGTTCCGCAAACATCAATGGTGTTAAAATCAGAGAAATCTACTTTTAAACACAAGTCTAATAATGCATTTTGAAAACCTGTTAATTCATCTGCAGAAATATTTCGCATTAAAAAAATGGTTAAAAATGCGGCTATTTGTGAGTTGTTAAAATCACCTTTTCCAATACGAGTTAGTGTTTCGTATGCTTGTTCTTTAGTTAGTTTTTGATGATCGAATAATTGATTTAATCCTATCATCGGATTAACTTTTTTGATATTGTTCAAAATTGGAGTTTCCATATCCATGTTGTTTTTTATTCAAAACACTATTCTCGATACAATTTTCTATTGAAAATCACTCGAATTGATGTGTCTTGGTATTAGATGTCTAAAAAATTATTAATGATTTCTTTACCATGTTCAGTTAAAATTGACTCTGGGTGGTATTGTACCCCATACACATTGTAGTCCTGATGTTTGATTGACATGATTTGATCATTATCATCTTTTGAAGTGACTATTAATTTATTGGGGAAATTATCATTTGAAATTACCCAACTATGATATCGACCAACTTCTATCCTTTCAGGAAGGTTTTTATATAATAAATCACTTGTTTTAGTTATTGTTATAGGTGTTGCAACACCATGAAATACATTATTAAGGTTTTCCAAAGACCCACCAAACACTTCGCCAATTGCTTGCATTCCTAAACAGACTCCTAATATTTTTTTGGTAGAAGCGTAACGTTCAATGACAGCTTTTAATATTCCTGCATCCTCTGGTAAACCTGGACCAGGAGAAAGTACAATGGTGCTGTATTTGTCAATAGCTTCAATAGAAATTTCATCATTTCTAAATACATCAACTTCATAATTTGGATTTGATTCAATATAATGCACTAAATTGTAAGTGAATGAATCGTAATTGTCAAGTACTATTATCTTTTCCATAAGCTCATGCTGCTTCCTAAAGGAAGGGTTTTTATTGTTTTAATCCCACCTAGTGGGTTTTATTCACCGAGGTTTGTCTCGAACTACAACTATTATTGTTAATTCATACCTCGTGTATTTGTATCAAGGATATTTTTTTTATGTTTTGCTTCAATTCTTTCTCTTTAGAGAGGTTAAAAGCTTTTTTATATTTTTTCTGCTAAGGTTAAGGCTTGTTTTAAAGCACCTAGCTTATTATTTACTTCTTGTAATTCTTTTTCTTCATTTGAGTTTACCGTAACACCAGCTCCAGCTTGACTGTATAAGGTGTTATTCTTACTCATAAAACTTCTGATGGTAATGGCATGATTTACGCTTCCGTCAAAACCAAAGATACCAATTGCACCACCATAAAACCCTCTGTTTTGGTTTTCATATTTATTAATCAATTGCATTGCTTTGTATTTTGGAGCTCCAGAAAGTGTTCCGGCTGGGAAAGTATCTGCAAACATTTGTATGGCATCATCGTCTTTGTTTTCTGCTTCAACTTCAGACACCAAATGAATTACATGACTGTAAAATTGCACTTCTTTGTAGGTTTTTATAGTTACATTTTTTCCATGTCTACTCAAATCATTTCTCGCTAAATCTACCAACATAGTATGTTCGGCATTTTCTTTGGGATCTTTTGCTAATGCTTCAGCAAGTTGCTGATCTTCTACATCGTTTCCAGTACGTTTGAAAGTTCCGGCTATTGGGTTGATAGTTGTTTTACCATTAGCAACTTTTAATTGAGCTTCTGGTGATGAACCGAATAATTTAAAATCGCCAAAATCAAAATAGAATAAATATGGTGACGGATTAATAGAACGCAAGGCTCTATATACGTTAAAATCATCGCCATTAAATTTTTGAGAAAATTGTCTAGAAAGGACTACTTGAAAAACATCACCTAATTGGCAGTGTTCTTTTCCTTTAGTAACCATGTCCTTAAATTCTTGGTCGGTTATGTTAGAAGCTTGATTCCCTTCTAAATTGAAATGATACTGTGGATGGTTGTTATTTTTCACCAATCGTTCAATGCTAGTAATTTCAGAAACGGTCCCTTCAGGGCAGTTTTCTAAAATTGTCATTTCATTTTTAAAATGATCTATTTGAATAATAAACTGAAATAACGAATACATCATTTCAGGAGTAGTATTTTTCTTTTTGTGTCCATCTAAGCTAATAGTGTCAAAATACTGAATAGCATCATAGCTACAGTATCCGAAAATTCCATTGGTAACTTTATCGTTTTTTTCAACATCAAACCCTGAAATAAAATTTTGTAAATGAGTGGTTACTTCTTTCTTATTTGATACAGTAACTTTTTGTTCTGTGCCTAAAATACTTGTAGTTACTATACTCCCATTAACTGTAAATGTTGCTATAGGTTTTAAGCAAATAAAAGAGAAATTATTCTCGTTGCCATGATAGTCAGAACTTTCTAACAAAAAACTATTATGAAATTGATCACGTAGTTTTAAGTATAAACCTACTGGTGTTATAGTGTCTGACAGACTTGTGGATGTTAATGTATTTATGTTCATTTTCAATTTTGTGTATAAAAAAAGGCTTACCGAAAACGGTAAGCCTTTGTTATGAGTTATATATAAACAGGTTACTAGTTCACGATTATTGAGTTAAATCGGAACCACTGCCAGTTTGTGTTATTTGTTGTAATAGTATTCATGTTGAGGACAAAGTTATGTAAAAAAAACTTTCTGATGCAAATAAATAGCAATTTATTTTTTCAAATTCACAATTCGTTGTAATAAACTTGGGTGTGAATAATGAAACCAAACATAGGTTGGGTGAGGGGTAAGGTTACTTAAACTGTTCTTCGATAATTTTTTTAAGGAGCTAATTAAATCATCTGAATTATGTGTTTCTTTAGCATAGTGATCAGCTTGATATTCAAATTTTCGAGACAAACTATTCATAAATAACCCTGTAATTTCTGAAATAGGACTGTATAACATTCCGAAAGCAATCATTCCGATATGAAAGGAAGGGATGGATACTCCAAGGGCTTCTGAAAGTATAGGGCTACTAATAAACAACGATAATAGCCATAATGTAAAGCCAGTAAGTAATAATGAAAGTACTAAGTTATAAATAATATGCTTGCATTTGTAATGTCCTACTTCATGCGCTAATACCGCTACAATTTCATCTTCCTCTAAATCGGTTATTAAAGTATCATAAAGTGTGATTCTTTTCTGGCTACCAAAACCTGAAAAGTAAGCATTTGCTTTGGTGCTTCTCTTAGAGCCATCAATCACAAAAACGTTGTCCAATTGAAAACCTGCTTTATTGGTATAAGCAGCAATCTTATCTCTTAAAGAACCTTCTTCTAAAGGAGTCTGTTTGTTGAATAAAGGCACAATAAGTTTGGCATAAAACATATTCATAAACAAGCTAAAAACAGCTACTAAAGCCCATGCGTATAACCAAAAATTACTGCCAGAAAATTCGTAAAACCAAATGATTAATGCTAAAACTCCTCCACCAAGTACAGCACTCATCAACCATCCTTTTACTTTGTCAATGAAAAATAACTTTTTAGTAGATTTATTAAAACCGAATTTTTCTTCAATTACAAAAGTATGGTAATATGAAAAAGGAGTAGTGATGATATCAGAGCCTATCATAATTATCCCAAAGAATATTAAGGCTATTAAAATGTTGTTATCAGTAAAGGTTCTGGCATAATCGTCAACTATTCTAAAGCCGTCAAAAAATAGAAACCCTAAGGTAAGTAGTATAGAAAACAATGATGAAATGTTTCCAAATTTGTTATTTGTAAGTTTATATACTTGTGATTTTTTATATTCCTCAGCGTCATATACATCTTTTAACTCTTCAGGAAGTTCATCATTGTAATGTTTTGCGTTGAGGTAGTCTAAAAATTTATCGAGAATAAAATCGAATAGAAGAATACCAATGATGATGTAAAATATAGTTTGTGCAGACATGTTGTTTTAATTAATAATTAATAATGAACAATGAATAATGTGTGATTAGTGGTGAGTAATTAACAATTCAATTATTCTTTTGAAGAGTCTATTATCTTGTAAAGTATTTTTAGAATGCTGGTAAGCTCATTATTTAAGACATCAAATTCTTCTGTAGAAATATAATCGGTGTCTTTAAGTATTCTAAGCCAATAATTTGTTTCCCTTGCTTCCTTATATGAAATGGACATTTTTGCTCTAAAGTCTTTTTTTGAAATTCCCCCAATGGCTTCTTCTACATTAGCTCCAATAGAAGTTCCTGATTTTAAAATTTGTTTTGATAAAACATATTCATTTTTTGCGATTAATTTTTTACTAAGTAGTACTATTTTAACAGCAAAATCAAATGTCTTAGTCGCAATTATATTTTCTTTCATGTGAAATAATTATTAGACAATCGTTCATTGTTAATTAAATTTCCGTTGTCTTTTCGCTTCAAAAATCAAAATACCTGCAGCAACTGATACATTCATAGAATCTATTTGTCCTTGCATAGGGATAATAATGTTTTGTTTAGCAGCATCACGCCATTCCTGACTCAGTCCAGTAGCCTCTGTTCCTACAACAATAGCTGATGCTTGAGTGTAATCTTCTTGATGATACTCGTTTGAATTTTGTAAAGTAGCCGCGTAAATATGGATGTTATTTGCTGCTAGGAAAGCAATAATTTCTTCTGTAGTTCCTGTAGCCATTTGGTTAGTAAACACGCAGCCTACGCTAGAGCGAATAATATTAGGATTGTACAAATCTGTTTTTGGGTTTGCAATAAAAATAGCATCTACATTGGCAGCATCAGCAGTACGTAAAATAGCACCAATATTTCCCGGTTTTTCTGGAGCTTCTGCTATTAGGATAAGCGGAGTATCTGTATTGAATGTTATAGCGTCTAAAGAATTTGTTTTTGTTTTTACAATGGCAACTACCCCTTCTGTAGAACTTCTGTATGCGATCTTCTGATGTACTTCTCTAGAAACACTAATAGTGTTAATTTGTTGATCTGTTAATTTATTGATTTTGGCTTCTGAAACTAACTCTTTATATAATAAAACAGTATCTATTTCATAGCCTCCTTTTAAAGCTAGCTCTAATTCTCTGATTCCTTCTACCGTAAACAAACCTTCCTTTTTACGAAGCCTTGATTTTTCTTGTAATTGGAGCACTTTTTTTACCAGTGCATTTTGTGTACTACTAATATATTGCATGTTGCAAATATACTGCTATGCTATTCATTGTCAGTTAAAAAATGTATTTTCGTTCAAATTTAAAATAAAAGTATTCTTATGAAAAAACTTTTACTTTTTGTGCTGTTATTGATGGGTGTAGCAGCAACTGCTCAAGTAGCAAATACCCCTCCAGATATACGTATTTGTGATCAAGGTACTATTGATGGCTTTGAAATTTTTGACTTAACAGTGAATGACTCAGCTATTTTAGGAGGGCAAAATCCTGCAGACTTCATAGTTACTTATCATTTAACTCTAGCTGATGCTCAGGCAAATTTGAATATTTTACCCACCCTTTTTATTAATAGTTTCAATCCACAATCTATAGGGGCTCGTGTTACAGAAACTGCTACAGGGAATTTTGCAACCACAAGTTTTAACTTGGAAGTTGTTACAGCTCCCCAAGCATTTCCATTCACCAATCCATTAACGTATTGTGATACTGATAATGATAACGTAGGGTATTTTGATTTAAACACTATTGTATCTGAGATCTCTGGAGGATTATCTCCAGGTATAGTAACAGTTGAGTTTTATGAATCCCTTGCAGAAGCAAATCAAGGTGTAGGAGCTATTGATACATCTGTATTATATGAAAATATTGATTCTAATGCTGATAATGACAATAACCCAGCAACACAAACTATTTATGCGCAACTGTCTGTTTCAGATTTGGATTGCTATACATTAGTTCCTGTATACCTTTTGGTAATCAACACACCTGTTTTACCCTCAGACCCTTTAGTGTATTCTATTTGTGATGATTATAATGTTGTAAACGATGGATTTTCTGTATTTGATTTAACATCAAATGAAACTGATGTTTTATTAGCAAATATTGATGCAGGCACAACATTTTCAGATTTTACTGTTGCGTATTATACTGATGCAGGATTAACAAATCAAATACCAAATCCTGGAGCATATCCAAATACTAGTACCCCACAAACAATATATGCTAATGTAGAATATATATCAACGGGGTGTTCATCAGTGAAAGAAATCACCTTACATGTTGATTCAGTACCTGCAGCTAGTAATTATATAGATTATGTCCTATGTGATGATGATTTTTATGGCGATATGGATGGTGTTCAAACATTTGATTTACCAAGTCAAATACCAAATATGATTGCAGATAGTAGTGGGTTGGTTATTACTTATTATGAAGACGGAGCTTTAACTAACCCAATCTCAGATATTGGAGCATATGAAAATATAGTTAACCCTCAAGATGTATATGTTCAATTTGAAAATGCAGCAGGTTGTACCGCAGTTAAAATTTTAAAATTAACAGTAGGCCCAAACCCAACACCTTTGTCAACCCCAGATATTGTTGCTAATTTAGGAAATAATGGTGTGATGGAAGAGTGTGATGGAAATGTTGATGGTTCAGGGGCTATTGCCGAACAACAAGCTCTTTTTGATTTGACATTGTGGGAGATAAATATTAAAAATAATGAAGTTGGAGTTTCAGCAGCATATTACACAAGTCTTAACGATGCAGAGGCTGAAACAAATAGTATTACAACACCAACTGCCTATACCAATACATCTAACCCTCAAACAATTTATGTAGGTGTGATTAATGATGGAACAGGAGTTCCTGCAGCTGGTACAGGTTGTTCTACAATTGTACAATTTAATATTTATGTACCAGTGCCAGAAGTTAACGTCGTAGCTTCTCACGAAGTGTTGTGTGTTGATGCAAATGGAGTACCCTTAACAAATGCTAACTTACCTATATTAACAGCAACAGCTTCTCCAGGACCATCTGCGGCATACAATTACCAATGGGCACTTAATGGTAATGATATACCTGGAGCTACAAACCAAACCTTAGCGGTTACTGAACCAGGAGACTATACTGTTACTGCTTCTAATATGTCTGATGCAGGATGTGTTAATGTGTCAACAGCACAAACTATTGGAGTGTCAGGGGTTCCTGTCTCATTTGGTGCTAATGTAACCTCAAGTCCGTGTGATGCTAGTCAAATAATTGTTGCATTGGTAACATCTACAATACCTGGAATTGTGTTCTGGTCCAGTTTGGATGGTGGGCAACCTACTACAAATGGAACATTTACTGATGTTAGTGACGGGGTGCATACAGTTACCTTTACAGATGGCGAAAATTGTTGGACGGAAACAATGCAAGTAACAGTTTTAGAATGTGAATTAGCACAAGACAATTTAACGGTTGAAACTATAAGTGAAACATGTGTTGGATTAGACAATGGTGTGGTTCAAATTACAGCTAACGAAGCATACACTTATGAAGTAAGTATGTCATTAAATGGAAATGCAATTACAGTAAGTCCTAATACGTTTACGGATGTGATCAGTATTCCTAATTTAGCATCAGGAACCTATTACGTATGTGTAACGGCCATTGAAGTAAATTCGACTCAATGTTATGATGTATATGTAGCAGCAGTTGAAGATTTAACTGGTTTTTCTGGAAGAATGGGTAATGTGTATACTTTAGCATTAAAAGGAAGTAAACAGTATAATATTGCTATTAATGATGTAATTACTGAAATGACAGCTGCAACAGTTACCGAAACAATTACGTTTGAATATGAGTTGTCTGCTGACGTGACCACTGTAAAAGTAACTACAGATAAAGAATGTCAAGGAAGGTTTGAAGAAACTGTGCTATTAGATGATACTACTTTGGTAGTTTTTCCAAATCCTGTACAGAATGAACTTCGTTTTAGTTCAGTGATGGAATTATCATCTGTGGTAATTTATGATATGACAGGAAAAGTGGTGTTAAGAAATGCTACTACTAAAGAAATGATTAATGTAGCCGAATTAATGAAAGGAGTTTATTTTATCAAAGCAACTTCAGGAACTTCAGTGTATACTTCTAAATTTATAAAAAAATAAAAATGAAAAAAATAATATATTTATTTGGAATCGTACTGATTAGTTTTTCATGTTCTACGGATAGTGATGATGTAACCTATAACCCATTGTTTGTAGCAGAGTCTTTTTCGCCATTAAATAATTCAGTTTGTGAAGGAACAATCACTGTTTATCAAAATGGTATAGAAGTATTGTTTAGTTGGGGGGAGTTTTCATCCAATCCTTTAGGAATTACGTATACTTTAACACTTACTGACTTAGGAACGAATACTATTCAAACAATAGTAGTTGAAAATGGAGTAACGAGTACATTAGTTGTATTAGAACCAAATACCGCTTATGAATGGACAGTAACTGCTACCAATGCTGCAGGTGATTCAATTATAGGGGCTACAGGGCAATTTCATACACCTTATGAGGCATCAACTAATTATACGCCTTTTCCGGCAACACTTAATACACCTGTATTTCAGGCAACTGTAGCGGCGGGGAATGTTGTATTTGATTGGTCAGGGAATGATCCTGATACTGGAGAAACAGCAACATTAACTTACGATTTGTATTTAGGAACAACTAATCCGCCAGTATTACATACAGCTACTATTGCAACTATGAATAGTACTGTAAGTTTACCTGCAGGAACGTATTATTGGTTTATAAAAAGTAAAGATGTAAATGGAAATGCGTCTTATTCATCAACAAGAACTTTTACAGTACAATAGTCTTAACGAAAAATAATTCTATAAAAAAAGTCACTCTTATTAGAGTGACTTTTTTTATAGAAAAAAATAATTCATTTTTTATGTAACAAATCACCACACTTTGCGTTCTAATAGGGTAATACAACATCATCATAATCATCAATCAAAATAACACTCATCATGTTAAAACAATTCTTTATTATCTGCTCAGGAGCAGATACCGACCTTTTGGACAACTGCTCAAAAGGTGAACAAACAAAATATGCAGGTATTGGAGCTACCGTTTTTTTTACAGCGGTTATGGCTTTTATTGCTGCTAGTTATGCGCTGTATTCCGTTTTTGATACTCTTATAGTTTCGATTGGATTTGGTTTAGTTTGGGGGCTCTTAATTTTTAATTTGGATCGATTTATTGTCTCTACCATAAAGAAAAGGGATAATTTCATGCAAGAATTATTACAAGCTACTCCTAGAATTATATTGGCAATGATAATTGCTGTGGTTATTTCAAAGCCCTTAGAATTAAAGATTTTTGAGAAGGAAATTAATCAAGTGTTACTGGAAGAAAAAAATACAATGACACTAGAGAATAAGGATCAGATTGCTTTACAATACACACCAAAGATTGTTGAGTTGACTTCTCAAAAAGAAAGTCTTAAAAAAGAGGTTTCACAAAAAGAGAATGAGGTAAATGCATTATACAGTACTTATATAGCAGAAGCTGAAGGTAGGGAAGGAACAAAGTTATTAGGTAAAGGACCTGTGTATAATGAGAAACGAAATAAACATGATGCAATGCTATTGGAATTGCAGGAACTAAAAACAACCAATAAAGAAAAAACATCAGTTATTGAAAGCCAAATTGCAACTCTTAATACCACCTATGAAACTCAATTATTAAAAACACAACCTATTATTGATGGATTTGACGGGTTAATGGCTCGCGTAAATGCTTTAGGAAAATTAGCTTGGTTGCCTTCTTTCTTTATTTTTATATTGTTTTTAGCAATAGAAACATCACCAATATTGGCTAAGTTGTTAGCGCACAAAAGTGAATATGATTTTAAGTTAGAAAATCAAGAATCAGCCGTTAAAAACTGGGTGCAACAACAAGTTCATGAAAGACAGAATAATTTAAAAACCAACAATGCTATAAGTAATAAGGTGTATGCTGATATACAAGAGGCAGAAGAATCATATCAATACAAAAAGAAAAAGGCAGAAGAATTAATTCGTTTACAAGCAAATGTGTTTTATGAAAATCAGAAAA
Organism: Kordia sp.; assembly: GCA_002733415.1. Lineage (GTDB taxonomy): Bacteria > Bacteroidota > Bacteroidia > Flavobacteriales > Flavobacteriaceae. The sequence goes on from NVVR01000006.1 coordinate 39,157, forward strand.
ACGCAACAGTATAAATTGTCTGCACAGATTAAGAAGAGAAGCCTTTTTGTTTTTGTTGTCAGATTAGTTTCGCCTGTACTGAGTCTTTCTACTAACGCTCAAGACAGGCTATGACGAAGTATCGAAATCTATTTAAAAATTTAAAGGTTAAAAAATTCTATAAGCTATCATTGACAGATTTACGTTTTTTTTTTCGTCAGTTCGAGTGATTTTCATATAGTGAAACGGAGTGAAAATTGTATCGAGAACTAGTACTTCTCGATACAAAATTACTTTCCATTGCATTCCAAATAATTTCACTCGAAGTGACGTGACGCTATCGTTATTGTTGCTAGACAAAATTTTTGTCAACACCTCAGTTTGACATCTCGAATAAAAGGAAATACAATTTTAGGATGCTAGTTATCAATAATATTCAAATTAGAAAACATCTTATGTAAGGATATGCTAATGTAGCAGACAACCTATACCAAATGCATATAGGAATGAAAAAAATTAGTGTTTTAGTATTGGTTTTAATTAGTTTTTTTGGGTTTTCTCAAACAGCTACAATAGAGAATAAGGTTTTTGATAGAAGTATTACGGAACGATTTCCGAATAAATTGAACAGTATGTTTACTGCTCATGGAACCTATAAACGTTGGGATGCTATGAATCAGTTGTCCTTTGATTTATTAAAAAAAGGAGGCGCAACAGAAACTCATTTAGTAGATTTAAAGTCGCGTAAAACATTAATTAGTTCTTCAAAGTTTACTATCGGTTTTGATGGAACAGCGGTTTGGATGAATGCTGAAGGGAAATTTCCTGTAGAAAGAGCACGCTTTTATCACAACCTATATTTTTACTTCTATGCAATGCCTTTTGTATTAGGTGATCCTGGAATTACGTATTTAAGAATTAAAGATTTATCGTTTGAAAATAGAACATATTCAGGATATAAAATTGCATATGGTAACAATGTTGGTGATTCACCTGAGGATAATTATTTTGTGTATATAGATAAAGCAACACATCAAATGACTTGGTTGGGATATACCGTTACTTATGGAGATGATAAGCCAAGTACTGAAATACATTATATTAAATATACCGATTGGCAGAAAGTAAATGGCTTGTTATTGCCAAAGAAATTACAGTGGTATGACTCAGAAAATAATTTGCCAGTAACATCAAGCAATGCAGCAGGTTTTGAGAATATTAGTGTTTCTGAAAAAATGATTGACGCTTCAAGGTTTGTAAAACCTGTAGATGGATTGATAGGGGAGAAATAAAATCTATTAATTATAAATAAAAAGCCAGTCTATTCTATTGAATAGGCTGGCTTTTTTTATGAGATTTTTTTACTGTTTTAGAATCGTTATTATATTTTTCGGTATAACGCTTGTATAGCTCTGTTTGGTGTGTTTCCAAACTAATAGGGCGTCCTTGTATAAAAGCATGAGTAAGTTTATTCGTTCTCATATCTAAGGCGTCACCTTCAGAGATAAATAGTGTGGCATCTTTACCAACCTCCAAGCTTCCTGTAAAATGATCAATCCCTAAAATTTTTGCTGTATTTAATGAAATTAACTGCACAGCTTTTTCTTTGTCTAGCCCAAAAGCGACACATGTTCCTGCGTAAAACGGTAAATTTCTAGTATTCATACGCTCCATATTTCCGCTAGTATCTAGACCTACTAAAATACCAGCAGTAGTTAAAATATTTGCTAGCCTGTATGGCAAATCATAATCATCATCATCATTATCAGGAGTGCTATGTACACGTTTTAATATTACAGGTATATTGTGTTTTTTTAATAATGGAATAGTTTTATAGGCATCATAAGCACCTATAACTACTAAGTTTATTTGTTGTTCTACGGCAAAATTTATAGCGTCAATAATTTGTTTTTCATCATTTACATGAATGAACACTTTTTTGGTTTTATTGAATACAGATTTCATACTGTCAAAAACTAAATGAGTAGTTTTTGAATTGTTATATCTTGCATTGGTAAAGAAATTATTTAATTCGGTTACTTGCTCGGTATATTTTTTATTTGGAGTTGTTGGTCCTGGAGCAGCCCACCATCCTGAACTATTAAAAGTTCTAGGCCAGTTAATGTGAATACCATCGTCCTCTTTTATAACTGCATCTTCCCAGTTCCAAGCGTCAAATTGAACAATTGATGAACTTCCGGAAATACGTCCGCCTCTAGGGGTGATTTGTGCTTGCAATACCCCATTTGGCCTCATACTTTCTGTGACTTTAGATTCTGTATTATATGCAATAATACTTCTGATATGCGGATTGAATGTACCGAGTTCTCTATTATCGTTTGAAGCGCGTACTGCATCAATTTCAACCAAGCCAAGTGTTGAATTTGGAGCAATAAATCCTGGGTATATATGTTTTCCGTTAGCGTTTATAACAGTTCCTTTTGAGGGGGTAGTAGTGGAAGTTGCGTCAGCAACAACAGTAAGCTTTCCGTTTTCAAAAATTAGTATTGAATTTTCTATTAGGGAGCCATTACCAATATGTGCTGTAGCTCCAAGAATTGTTATCACCTTAGTTTGTTTTGCTCCAGGTGTTTGTTGTGCAAATGTAAACGAACAAATTAGTAATGTAATGTATAGTATGTTTTTCATGTTAAATGAACTAATGTTATGTATAATTTTAAACTCGTAATGTGTTTATTGGTAATCACCTACAAAATCACAATGCATGTGTGGTTTTTCTTCTTTTTTAGGAGCTTGAGTTTTTCCTCCATTGTTTTTATGATCAAGCATTAAATTAATTAATTCATTTCGCTCTTTTTTAATTTCAGTACGGAGTTTTAAATCACGGGCTAAGTCAAAATAAACAACACCTTCAATAAGTGTTTTTTCCGCTTTTGCATATACGGATAAAGGATTGGTGTTCCATAAAACAACATCAGCATCCTTTCCAACTTTAATGCTTCCTATTTTGTCATCCAAATGCAATAGTTTGGCAGGGTTTAAGGTTACAAATTTCCAAGCATCTTCTTCAGAGAGGTCACCATATTTTACGGCTTTTGCTGCTTCTTGGTTTAAGCGCCTGCTCATTTCGGAATCATCAGAGTTAAATGCAACGGTGATTCCTTGGTTGTGCATGATAGCCCCGTTATACGGAATAGCATCATTCACTTCATATTTGTAAGCCCACCAATCACTAAAAGTAGATCCGCCAACACCGTGTTTTTTCATTTTATCAGCCACTTTATAGCCCTCTAAAATATGTGTAAAGGTATTGATGTTAAAATTGAATTTTTCAGCAACTTTCATCAGCATATTGATTTCACTTTGCACATAAGAATGACAGGTGATAAAACGCTCCTTATTTAAAATTTCGGCTATAGTTTCTAACTCATCATCTTTTCTATAAGGAACACCACTTTTCTTTTTAGTATCATAAGCTTTGGCACGTGTAAAATAATCTATATACACTTGCTCAACTCCCATTCGTGTTTGAGGAAAACGGGAACGACTATTCCAGTTACTTTGTTTTACATTTTCTCCTAAAGCGAATTTAATATATTTTGGAGCGTTAGGAATTAACATTTTATCAGGTGTCTCACCCCATTTTAATTTTACGAGTGCTGAACGTCCACCAATTGGATTTGCGGAACCGTGAAGGATTTGAATGGTAGTAACTCCACCTGCAAGATTTCTGTAAATATTAATGTCGTTAGATTTTACCACATCTTCAATAGTTACTTCTGCGGAGGAGTTTTGCCCTCCTTCGTTTACAGAGGAAGTGGCAATGTGTGAATGTTCATCAATAATTCCGGAGGTTAAATGCTTTCCTGTTCCATCAATTAATGTTGCTTTTTTAGCAACAATATTTTTCCCTATTTTTTCAATTTTCCCATTTTTAATTAAAACATCAACATTTTTAAGAATACCTTCTTTTTCATTGGTCCAAACAGTCACATTTTTAAACAAAAACGATTCTTGTTTTGGTACTGTTTTAAAACCATATGCCATATTAGGGTAGGACACTTTAACTAGGGTAGGTGTGGTGTTCTTATCCTCTTTTTTTTTGTCTTCTTTTTTGTCTTTTGGAGTTAAATATGTAGCTGTAAAGGAAGTTTCTGAACCATCAGTTAAAACAGCTTTTCCAGTAATTGTAGTTTTTCCTTTCGTGATTTTGGCAATTAGTCTGGTATATTCTTTGGTATCTTTTTCTGCAAAATGAATAGTCAACCATTGCTCTTTAAAGGTTAATTTACTAGTGAGTTTAATGGTGTCTTTTTTTAGTTTAGATTTAAGTTTATTGGCTTTTCCAGAAATATTAAGTTTATATGTTTTTCCGTTTATTGCTAAATCATAATCACCATTAATTTCTTTGATACTCATATTTTCAAATGAGTTTTTATGCCCCATGATCCAATGTTCATAAAGTGTAGTTTTTGAATCGAAAATATCACCAGAAGTAATCATAAAGTTTGCATAAGCTCCTTTTTTTAAACTCCCTATTTTATCTGATTTCCCTAATAATTTTGCAGGAACAGTAGTTAAAGCAGCAAGTGCAGCTTCTTTATTCAATCCGTATTTAATAGCTTTCTGAAGATTTGTTTTAAAATCAGAAACCGATTTTAATTGATGTGTAGTTAAGGTAAATGGAATTTCATTTGCTGTAAAAACACTTGGGTTAGTAGGGGCAAGGTTCCAATGCTTCATGTCTTTCAAAGAAATTTTTGATGCTTGAAATGGATTTTCTACATCATAGGCTTTTGGGAAATTTAATGGTAGTATATAAGTAGTATTAGTTTGTTTAATGTTTTTAATACGTTGGTATTCATCACCACCGCCAACAATAATATAATTTACACCAAATTCATCGCCGAGTTTATCTATACGCAAATCGTTTAACCAATTTCCTGCTTTAAAAATTTGTAATCTATTTTTATTCGCAATAAATGCTTCTAAAGCCAAGTCAGTAGTTTCTATGTTTCCTTTTTTATACCAATTAGCATCGTGGTGTACCTGACGTATTAAAGCCATACTCCCCATTATGGAGCTTGGGTAGGATTGTTTTGATAATTTACTTTTATCAAAAGAAAAGTATTGAGCGGATTTTTCTTCAAGAACTTGAGTAGCCGTATTTCCATTTTGATCTAATACAACTAAAGTCCCTGTTCCGCTTATAATAGCATCTTGTACATGAGTGTTTACAATACCGAAGCCTACTTTTAATAATTCCTTTGCTTTTTTATTATCATATTTGAAAGAATTAAAAGAATTGGTTTCTGGCCTAATATGATCATTCCAATAGTATCCTTTTCTATTCGCGTCATATTGCGGGGATTTCTGATGAGGTATTGCTTTAGGTTTATCAAGGCCAAAATTACTGTAAAGATCAATAAAAGAGGGGTAAATACTTTTTCCTGATAAATCAATGGTTTGCGTATTATTAGGAACTTTGAGGTCAACCCCAACGGAAACAATTTTATTGTTTTTAATAAGTAAAGTAGCTCCTTCTAAAACTTGTGAAGGATTTATATGTATTGTAGCATTAATAAAAGCAATAGTTGTATGTTTTGGTGTTTTTACCCCATTTGTTTTAGGGTGATATTCTTGAGAGAAAGTGAGGTTTATTATAAAAAACAGGACTATACTAAACTTGAAATTGTTCATTTTTAATGATTGATTTTAGAACCTTAAATATATGTAAATAGGTTGGGAATAAAATGTTTTATGATTTCTTTAACGTTTTGTTTTAAATTATTTTTCAAATCTAATCTCTTTCATGGTGAGTTTTCTTTTAGTTCATAATTAACAATCAAGGCAACAACGTAGCTATAACTTTTAATTCCTTTTTGCTGGTTATTACTTTTTAAGAATACATCATATCCATACTTTAATACTATTTCCATTGGGTTTTGATAGCTACTCCAGAAATTCTGACTTTCTTGAAAATCTTTTCGGACACCTAAGTTTAGTTTCTGAAGTAAATATTCATATTTATTTTCATCTCTTCTATAAACCTCCCTCAAGCAATAACGCACAGCAAACGTTGCTCCAGCATAATTAAAATAAACATCAGGATTTTCTTTGCAAGCTAAGTAACCAATAAAGTTGGTTTCGTTTTCAGCCGCATACCCAATTTGATGTGCTTCTTCATGACAACTCACCAGCGGAAAATGATATTTCGGAATTAAGTAATTTACTTGAGCTTCATTAGTAAATGGATTCAAATAACCACTGTAACCAGAATAGGTAAGCGGTACCGACCATATCGATTTTTTAATACTTCTTGGCTGGTAATTTAAATTTGGATATTGGTGTTGAAGTTGTGTGTAGCCATTAATAGTTTTGTCAAATATTTGGGGTCTGCTATACGGAATTACAGCTTTAACACTATCGCTAGGAGCAATTTTTAAATGAATACTATTTACATTAGTGATGAGGTTTTCGGTTACTTTCATCAACTGTTCTGTGGTGTATTCGGCCTCTAATACTAATGTTTTATGTAAGGGATTTCTATAATAGTTCATTCCCCATAACATATGAAAAGCGAAATAAAGTACTGATAGGAATGCAAATATTGTAGTGAATGTTTCTTTTGGATTCTTATAAAATAATCGCCTGTTTTTAAAAACCCATCTTATAATAAATACATTTAAACAAGCATAGAATAAGTCACCTACAGAAAAAGGAATCCATCCAAGTATGTAACGCAAGGTTTTTGAAATTATAGGGTATATCCCGTTGCTATAGTAGTTTTCTATAAAATCAGGGTAATGAGCTAAAATCTTAATTAACAATACCTGTATAGGGAATAGTACTGCTAAAAGTGTTTTTTTGTTTTTAAACATATTGTTTTTATCCTAGGCTTATCAATGAGATAGAATTGGAGTATAAATGTACTATTATTATTTGAGATGAGTTAGGACCCGATAGTTATCGGGAACTGAACAAAACTCCCTATCTTTGGCGCATATAAAAACAGGATATAATGAATCAAGAAATAAGAGAGTTAGAACCAAAGGTTTTATGGAATAAATTTGCCGATTTAAATGCAGTACCTCGTCCGTCTAAAAAGGAAGAGCAAGTAATTGCTTTTATGAAAAAATTTGGTGTTGATTTAGGACTAGAGACTATAGTAGATGCTGTTGGAAATGTAATTGTAAGAAAACCAGCTACTCCAGGTATGGAAGATAGAAAAATGGTGGTTTTACAATCGCATTTAGATATGGTACATCAAAAAAATGCAGATGTTAACTTTGATTTTGATACTCAAGGGATAGAAATGTATGTTGATGGTGACTGGGTTCGTGCTAAAGGGACTACTCTTGGAGCGGATAATGGTTTAGGAGTTGCTACAATTATGGCTGTTTTAGAATCTACAACAATACAGCATCCTGCATTGGAAGCATTGTTTACTATTGATGAAGAAACTGGAATGGGCGGAGCTTTTGGTTTAGTAGGAGGATTGCTGAAAGGTGATATTCTTTTAAATTTAGATACTGAAGAAGATGATGAAATTGGTGTAGGTTGTGCAGGTGGTATTGATGTTACTGCTACTAAAACATATACTGAAGAAACAATACCTGAGGGAACTGTAGGGTATACAATTGAAATAAAAGGATTAAATGGGGGGCATTCAGGAATGGATATCATCAAAGGTTTAGGGAATGCAAATGTATTCATGAACCGTTTGTTATTTAAAGGATATGAAAAATACGGGTTACGTGTTTCATCTATAAAAGGAGGAAGTTTGCGAAATGCAATTCCAAGAGAAAGTTTTGCTACACTAGTAGTAGATGAGGTTCACTCGGCGTCTTTTGAAAAAGAATTAGCTATTGAGGTTGCTCGCATTAAAGCAGAATTTGCAAGTTTAGAAGCTGACTTAGAAATTAATATTACTGCTAGCTCATTACCAGAAAAAGTAATGGAGATTGGCGCTCAAGAAACTGCAATCAAATCAATTTATGCTGCTTTAAACGGAGTGCACAGAATGAGTCCGGACATTGAAGGGTTAGTTGAGACATCTAATAACATCGCAATAATCAGTATTGCTGATGGTGAAGCTACAGTAATGTGTTTGACACGTTCATCGGTTGATTCTAATAAAGATGATTTAGCAAATAAGCTTACATCTTGTTTTGAATTAGGTGGTTTTGAAGTTGAATTGTCAGGGTCTTATCCAGGTTGGACTCCTAATATGGATTCTTCAATTGTAAAGTTAACTGCTGAAATTTATAAAAAAATTAACGGAGAAGAAGCTAATGTAGCTGCTTGTCACGCAGGGTTAGAATGTGGTATTTTAGGAACTCATTACCCAGAAATGGAAATGGTTTCTTTTGGACCAACTATTAAAGGAGCGCATTCTCCTGATGAGAGAGCTTGTATTTCTTCTTCACAGAAATACTGGGATTTCTTTTTAGAGGTTTTAAAAGAAACTCCTAAGAAATAGGAAACTGAGTTTGATCTAATAATAAAAAAGCCTCGAAGTAATTTGAGGCTTTTTTATGCATAATATTGAATTTTAAAATGTCACTTTGAGGTAAAGGTTGAAGTTGAGATGATTAAGGTATCACATCACTTCGAGTAAAGTTATTTGAAATGTAATGGAAAATAATTTTGTATCGAGAAGTGTCAGTTCTCCCTCCTATCAAGTTGAGAGCAGGCTAATTTTTATTCCGTTTCATCACATAAAAAATGCCACTCATTTGAGTGGCATTTTTTATGTGATGTTTTTTATTTATTTGCCTACTTTTACAAGCTCAACATCAAAAATCAAGATTGCATTTGGAGGAATAACACGACCAGAACCTCTTTCACCATATCCTAAATATGAAGGGATTATTAAACGTGCTTTTTCACCTTCTTTTAATAACATAATTCCTTCATCCCAACCTGGAATAACTCTTCCTGTTCCAATAGGGAAAGAAATAGGTTTACCTCTGTCTACAGAAGAGTCAAATTTAGTTCCATCTAATAAAGTACCTGTATAGTGTACTTGAATATTATCACCTCTTTTTGCTTTTTTACCCTCTGCATTTGTTTGAGTAATTTTATAACGTAATCCTGTTGCTGTTTTTTCAAAACCTTTTGAAACTTCGTCAATAGATTTATTCATTTCAGCTTTCGCTTTTTCTTGTACTTCTTTTTCAGCAGCAAAATGACCGTTGAATAATTTAGCAGCGTCAAATTTCTTTGCAGCATTTCCTTTTCTGATGATTTTTACTGATTGAATAGTGTCATTTCCAGCAATTGTATTAACAATATCTAGTCCAACAACTACATGTCCGAAAACAGAATGCTTGTTGTTTAGGTGTGGAGTAGCTTTATGAGTAATGAAAAACTGACTTCCGTTAGTTTTTGGTCCAGCATTAGCCATTGATAAAATACCTGGTTTGTCATGAACTAAACTAGGGTCAAATTCATCTTTAAATTTATATCCAGGATCTCCAGATCCGGTACCTAAAGGACAACCACCTTGAATCATGAAATCAGCAATAACTCTATGGAATTTTAATCCATCGTAATACATTTTACCTTTATAGTTGTCAGAAACCATTGTGTTTGTTCCTTCAGCTAAAGAAATAAAGTTGGCAACAGTAATAGGTGTTTTTTCAAATTCTAAAGTACAAACAATTGTTCCTTTGTTTGTTGTAAATTCAGCGTACATTCCATCTCCTAAATCAGGATATTGTTGGTTGCAAGCAGTAGCTGCAAAAAATAATGATAAAAATAGTAATTTCATGATATTGATTATTTATTTAGTGTTCTGTTTAATGATTCTTTGGTTACAAGATCTTTTAGTGTTACGGTACATATAATAGGCAGATTAGCATTTATTTTTTTGCCATCACCTCTGTATCCGTAAGCCAATTGTGAAGGAAAAATAAATTTCATCTCTTCACCAATCTTTATTAGTTTCAATCCTTGACGAAAACCTTCAATGACTTTACTTTCTTGGTCGATATAATATGATTTATCCCCAATTTCGGTAGTAGTATAAACGGTGTTGTTGTGTATGTCAGAAACAGAATAGGTATACAGTAATCCGTCCCCATAGCGAGGTCTGTAGGTATTGATAGAGTCTTTTTTGATATAACAATATTTAAATCCTTTATTAGAATTTAGATACGTATTAGTTGAATCATTCTTTATATACAATGTAATGGCATCATTTTCTAATTGTAGAATTTTTTTAGTACGCTCAATAGAATTTTGCATTGAAATACCAGACTTTACAGTAATTGGTTTTCTAGGTAGGGGTTCTTTACAAGCTATAATACTTAAAAATAATAATAATAGGGGTAGGTATCTCATTAACTTAGCTCTTTTTTATAGTCTGGTAAGATACTAATAAATTTATCAAGAGTTTCTTTTAGTGAAAGGGTACTGGCTCCACCTGCCGCATTTGTGTGTCCGCCACCATTAAAATGTGCTCTAGAGAATTCATTTACAGAAAAGTCGCCTTTTGATCGAAGTGAAATTTTAATAAGGCCACTGTTTTGATCCTCTTTAAAAATAGCCGCTAATTTTATTCCTTGTAATGATAAAGCATAGTTAACAACACCTTCGGTATCTCCTTTTTGAGCATTAAAATCATTTTGTTCTTCTGCTGATAAGCTGATATAGGCAGTATTTAATTCAGGAATAACTTTAAGGTTAGTTAATGACTTTCCTAAAAGTTGTAGTCTGTTATATGAGTTACTATCATATACATTCTGATGAATTTTTGCGTTATCAATACCAAGATCTATCAAATTAGCAATAACCCTGTGTGTTGTGCTAGTTGTGGATCGGAACCTGAATGAACCAGTATCAGTCATTATTCCTGTGTAAATACAATTTGCGATATCAGTATCTATAGTATTGATATCTCCTAAAGCATCAATAAAATGATACACCATTTGACAAGTAGAACATATAGTGGTGTCAGAATATGTTACTTCAGCATAATCATCAGGTTGTTGATGATGGTCTATCATAATAAATTTTGCAGAAGCGTTACTTAATACTTCCAGCATATCACCAGTTCGGTGTAAGGCATTGAAATCTAAAGTAAAAATTAAATCGGCTTTATTAATTATGGTCTTAGCAGCTTCTTTATCTGCATCATATAATATAATGTGTTCACTTTCTGGCAACCATTTTAAGAAAAAAGGAAAATCATCAGGAACAATTACTGTTACACTTTTACCTTGTTTTTTTAAATATAAGTATAAGGCTAATGATGATCCTATAGCATCTCCATCAGGCCCTTTATGACAAGTAATTACAATGTTTTGAGACGATTGTAATAAAGTCTTCGTTTTTTTTATATCTTTTACCTCCATAATTAGTGCGAATATAAGTATTCGAAAAAAATTATGGCACAATTTATGCCTTAAATGCTACAATGAAGGGTGTGTTTTTGATATTTTCTTAACAAATGCATATGATGTTGTGTTGGAATTATTACTTTCGCACCGAATTAAACAAAACCTTTAAAATAATTCAAAATGAAAAACAATTACATTTTAAAAACTATTCTATTAACGATAGTATCGGTTTCTTTGTCTTTTGCACAAGGGAATGATCATGCTTGGCCAGAAATGGCAAAGGTAGAATCTGGAACTTTTATGTTTGGTGCAAATAAAAAAGACATGCAAGCAGAGAAGGATGAAAAGCCAAACCGTAAAGTTTCTGTTAAGGAATTTTATATGAGTAAATTCGAAGTTACCGTTTGGGAATGGAAAGAATATACAAAAGCAAATAAGTTGAAAATGCCTAAAGTACAAGCTTGGGGATGGAATAATGATTTTCCTATTACTAACGTAACTTGGGAGCAAGCAGTTGAATTTTGCAACTGGTTAAGTGTGAAGCAAGGATATAACAAAGCATATTCTAAAGTTGGACCACGTTATGTGTGTGACTTTGAGTCTAACGGATTCAGATTGCCAACTGAAGCAGAATGGGAGTTTGCTGCACATGGTGGAAGAAAAGGAAAAGGATACAAATATGTTGGGGCTAACGATTTAGAGTTAACTTCATGGAACGTAACTAATAGTGAGGCTAGACCACATGCTTACGGATCTAAATACGCTAATGAATTAGGTATTTTTGATATGAATGGTAACGTATGGGAATGGTGTTGGGATTTTTATGATGTAAACCACAATAAAGCTGTGAAGAACGGAATGGTTCAAGATGCTAATAACAGAGGACCAAGAAGAGGAGAAAAGCGTATTGTAAAAGGAGGGTCATGGGATAGTAAGTCATCTTTCTGTAGAATTACAAACAAAGTTTCTACTTTACCAGGTAATACATATGAGTTTTACGGAATGCGTTTAGTGCAAACAAAACGTTTCTAGTAATCACATATTTATAAGAAATAATTAAAAGAGCAGTTTTTACTGCTCTTTTTCTTTTTGGTAAAAACATGTTTGTAGATATAAGTAAAATAACTACTTTCGCACAAAATTAAAAAATAATAAAGATGGCAACGAATAGAACATTTACTATGATTAAGCCTGATGGAGTTGAAAACGGACACATCGGAGGAATTTTAGGAAAAATTAATTCTGCAGGATTCAGAATTGTAGCAATGAAGCTTACACAAATGACTAAAGCTGACGCAGAAGCATTTTACGCAGTACATAATGAAAGACCTTTCTTTGGTGAATTGGTTGAATTCATGACTCGTGGACCTATTGTTGCTGCTATCTTAGAAAAAGATAACGCAGTTGAAGATTTCAGAACTTTAATTGGAGCTACAAATCCAGCTGAAGCTGCTGAAGGAACAATCAGAAAATTATATGCTACTTCTATCGGAGAAAATGCAGTTCATGGTTCTGATAGTGATGAAAATGCAGCTATTGAAGGTGCTTTTCATTTTTCTGGAAGAGAAATGTTCTAATAATTCCGTTTCAAATTATATAAAAAGCCTAAAGAAAATTTCTTTAGGCTTTTTTTGTTTTTCAGAATTTTGATTTAAAATAGATTTATGCTAAAATCAATTCTTTAATAATATCTCTTCTTAAAAATTCGTTCATATTAACGATTATTTTTGATCTCCCGTAGCTTAGTTCTTCTCGTAAAGGGGCAGAACTTAAACGTACCACTAGTGTTTGGTTTTTTAATTCAACGCTATCGGTGTATGCTTCAATAGACTTTCCCATTACCGCATACCACGCATTTTGAGCGTCAATTTTATCTAAACCTTTATCTAGGTTGTTTTCCTTGATAAAACCTTTTAAGACATCAGCAATACTCATGTTTTCTTTGTTTCTTTTTGCCATAGTTGTTTTTTCGCTTAAACGAAAATCTATTTAATTGCTATTGAATTTTTCATGCTTATTATAATAAAACAAAACTCCTTTTTCGTTTTTTAAAACAAGTTTTTCTTTAGTTAAGCTAATAATGACCTCTTCCCAATTATCAAGAGAGGTTATAGTTTTAATTATAAAAGCACCGTTTTTATCTTCAATTACAATTTTATCTTTGATGTTGTTGGTTTTGTATGTTCCGCTAAAATCAAGAGTTGTTTTTTTTCGATACCCTTCATTTTGTTTATTTACAAAATAAAAATCAATAGTACTATTTGCTCCGTATTCAGTTACTTTTTTATCAACAGACTCAACTTTGTCGATATCCCAATACCCGTTAAGTTGTTGCAAATCTTGTTGTGTGACTTTATCGGTACAGCTGACAAGTATAAAAAATATGATAGGTATAAAATATTTCATGTGTTTATAATTTAAACAGTTGGTAGCTTTTATTTGTTTTTTGAATGATATTTTCAGTACGATCAGCGTGTGTGTCAGAAATAAATATCTGACCAAATTCATCTTGGTTCACTAAAGCGATTAATTGACTCACGCGTGATTCATCTAATTTATCAAAAATATCATCTAATAATAATATAGGTTTGATGTTTGATTGTTGTTTTAAAAACTCAAACTGTGCTAACTTTAAAGCGATTAAAAACGATTTTTGTTGACCTTGACTCCCGAATTTTTTAATTGGATGTTCAGAAATGCCGAATACTAAATCATCCTTATGAGTTCCAACAGAAGTATACTGTATTATTTTGTCTTTTTGTAGGTTCTCAGCTAGTAGTTCGGGGAATAATTTATCTTCAAGCTGGCTCTTGTATTTTAATGTTACTTCTTCATTATTGTTACTTAGTGCTTTGTACTTGTCTAAAAATATAGGAATGAAGGTTGCTACAAACTCAGTTCTAGTTTCGAAAATCAACTGTCCAAATACTGAAAGTTGCTCGTTGTATATCGCAAGTGTATCTGCGTTAAAGGTGTTGTTGACAGCAAAATACTTTAATAATGAGTTACGCTGTTGTAATGTTTTGTTGTATTTAATAAGTGTACTTAGATAGTTTTTGTTTGATTGTGAAATAATACTATCCAAAAACTTTCGTCTCGTTTCACTCCCTTCACTAATTAAATCATTGTCAGCAGGAGAGATGATTACTAAAGGCAAAAAACCTACATGACCAGAAAAGCGATCATATGCTTTTCCGTTTCGTTTAATAACTTTTTTTTGATTCTTTTTTAAGCTAATTATGATTTTTTCATTTCTTTCCGCTTTTAAGTACTCACCATTAACAACAAAAAAATCAGCATTATGATTTATGTTTTGTGAAGCGATAGGATTGAAGTAACTTTTTCCGTACGATAAATGATAAATGGCATCCAATACATTTGTTTTTCCCACGCCATTATTGCCAACAAAGCAATTTATCTTATCGTTAAAGTCAAAAGATATTGATTCAAAATTTTTATAATTTACTAAAGAAAGATGTTGCAAAATCATTGTAAAAATGTACTATTGGGATTGTATAAATAAGCGGTTTGCAAATTATTGAAAAATATCAAAACAATAGCGTTAATATTAAAAGAAAAATTATATTTTTGCTCAACATACAATATTAGATTATGGCTACATATAAGAAAAGAGGATATAGGAAACCGAAAGAAAAGGTTGAAGAAGTTATAAATGACGATCTTACAAACGAAGTAGAAGGTTACGTTGAAGGTGAAAGTACAACTGAAGATGTTTTTAATACTTTAGATGAAGGTGCTAATAAAGCTGAAGAATGGGTTGCTGACAATCAAAAATACATTTTTGGTATCGTAGGAGTTATTGCTTTAGGAGTGTTAGCGTATATGGCATTTGGAAAGTTTGTTACTGAGCCAAAAGAAGCAGAAGCATCAAACGATGTGTATAAAGCACAGTCTTACTTTACTCAAGCGGTTAGCGCAACAGGTACAGCTAAAGATTCATTATTTAACTTAGCCTTGAATGGAGGAGAAGGAAAGTTAGGATTGTTAGATGTAATTAATGACTACAGCGGAACAAAAGCGGCTAACTTAGCAAACTATGCTGCGGGTATGGCATATTTAAATATGAATGACTACCAGAATGCGGTTACATATTTAGATGACTTTAGTTCAGATGACGAAATTTTAGCAGCAAATGCTAAAGGTGGGGTTGCTGATGCGTTTGTACAGTTGAATCAGTTAGAAGATGCTTTAGGGCATTATGAAAAAGCGATTCAAACTACAACAAACGAATATACTACACCTAAATTCTTATTTAAAGCATCAGTAGTTGCTTTAGATTTAGGAAAGAATACTATTGCAGTTAAGTATTTAACAAGAATAAAAGACGAGTTTTCAACTTCATTAGAAGCTGGAGAAGTAGAAGCTTTATTAGGTAAAGCGCAAGCAAAATAGATTTCCATATACTTATAAAGTTTATTTAAATAAGTAAAAAAATAAAAGTATTAATTAACCTGTAGCTTTTCAATCGAAAAGCTACGGTTTTTTTAGCCCCATTGTGGGAATAAATATGGCTACAATACATAAGAATTTATCAACTTACGATAAAAACACAATCCCAAATGCGAAAGACTTTCGATTTGGGATTGTTGTTTCAGAATGGAATCCTAATATTACAGAAGGATTAAAAAAAGGTGCTATAGATACTTTATTGGAAAATGGAGTAACAGAAGACAATATTGTTACTTGGGATGTTCCAGGAACTTTTGAGTTGCCTTTTGGAAGCAAACGTATGTTGCAAACGCAAGATGTTGATGCGGTAATTGCTATTGGAAGTGTGATACAAGGAGAAACTAAACATTTTGATTTTGTGTGTAGTGGTACTGCTCAAGGAATAATGGATTTAAATATTCATGGTGATGTGCCAGTAATATTTTGTGTATTAACCGATAATAATATGCAACAAGCTATTGATAGGTCTGGAGGAATTCACGGAAATAAAGGAACAGAAGCTGCAGTAGCGGCAATTAAAATGGCGACTTTAAGTAAGTATTAATGCGCTATTTTATTTAGAATATTGACAAAGCTGTTTTTTATAAAATCAGCTTTGTTGTTTTATAATGGTATGTTAACAAATATTAGCATTCATTCTGCGGTATATATGCTGCAAATGATTATTTTTGATATACTACATTAGTAATCATTTATGAGACTTCCAACACTTTTTAAGCAAAATAAAAACAAATCATTTGGTTATACACCTCGTCACTATGATGAGCGTAAAGAACGTTTGGAACGTTTGCATGAAAAGCATCATGGGGCAAAAGACGCAACTTCTATTAAAGGAAGTTTTAAGCGCAGGTCCTCTTTTAAAAATGATTGGAAAGCTGTGACTAAAGAAACGGACCAAAAACAATCACAAATACGATTGATAGTAATTTTTGCATTACTTATTTTGGTTGCGGTGCTGGTTTTGGATAAATATAACATCAAACTTTTTTAATGTCGGATATCATTCAGTTATTACCTGACCATGTTGCAAATCAAATTGCAGCTGGTGAAGTTGTACAAAGGCCTGCTTCTGTAGTAAAGGAGTTACTAGAGAATGCTATTGATGCAAAGGCAACTGCTATACAGTTACTTATAAAAGATGCTGGAAAGACTTTGGTTCAGGTAATCGATAATGGTATCGGGATGAGTGTTACAGATGCACGCTTGTCTTTTGAGCGTCATGCAACATCTAAAATTTCTTCAGCAGAAGATTTATTTCAGCTCAATACAAAAGGATTTAGAGGAGAGGCTTTGGCTTCAATTGCCGCTATTGCTCATGTTGAAATGAAAACCAAACGTGACGATGATGAGTTAGGAACAATCATAAAAATAGAAGGAAGTAAAATTACTGAGCAAGAAGTAGTGGTAACTCCTGAAGGGACGTCAATCTCGGTTAAAAATTTATTTTTTAATATTCCTGCGCGACGTAATTTTTTAAAATCTGATCAAGTAGAAATGCGACATGTTATTGATGAATTTCAACGCGTAGCATTAGTACATCCGGATATTTCTTTTAAATTATATAATAACGGAAAGGACTTATTTAATTTGCCAGCGTCTAATCACCGACAGCGAATTGTAAATGTGTTTGGAACTAAAACTAACGAAAAGTTAGTCCCCGTTAATGAAGAAACTGAAATTGTTAACATTACTGGTTTTGTGGTAAAGCCAGAGTTTTCAAAGAAGAGTAATAAGGAACAGTTCTTTTTTGTAAACGATCGATTTATAAAGAGTTCATACTTAAATCATGCAATAACTTCAGCATTTGAAGGTTTGTTAAAGGATAAAGCATATCCAGGATATTTCTTGTATTTACAAGTAGATCCGAAAACGATTGATATCAATATCCATCCAACAAAAACAGAAATTAAATTTGATAATGAGCATGATTTATATGCTATTATTAAATCTACAATAAAACATAGCTTGGGGCAATTTCAAATCGCTCCAGTACTCGATTTTCAAAGAGACTCAAGTATGGATACGCCTTATGAATATAAAAATAAAAAGGTTGGTTCTCCTACTATAGAGGTCGATAGGAGTTTTAATCCTTTTTCAGATGAGAAAATTGGTTCAAGAGTGCCGTCATCAACTCCTTTTAGTTCGGTAAATATTCCTAAAAAGAATAGTGATCACTGGGAGAGTTTGTATGTTGGTTTAGAGTCGAAAATGACCTCAGACAATGCGGATGCTTCAATGATTGAATTTGAGTCAGAAGAAGTTACAGGTTCTTTCTTTGAGGATACGGATGTTGTTCAAGAACATGTTACGCTTCAAGTTCAGAATAAGTATATCATTAGTAAAATTAAATCAGGAGTAGTTGTAATACATCAGCATCGAGCGCATGAGCGTATTTTGTTTGAAGATTTTTTACAGCATATTACAGTTAACCAAGCGGTAAGTCAGCAATTGTTATTTCCTGTTGTTGTAAGTCTTACTAAAGATGAACTGATGTATTTTAAGCAAATACAAGATATATTGGAAAATACTGGTTTTGTGTTTTCTAATGCAAGCAATGAAGAAATAGAAATAAGTGGTATTCCTGCGGCTATAGAGGATAGTAAAGCATCAATTATTATTCATGATTTATTGTCAAGTATGAGTAATGAAGCTGAAAATAACGGGCTTTATGCAAACTTAGTAGCGAAATCAATGGCAAAAAGTATTGCCATTAAAAGTGGGAAGTCACTAACTTCTCAAGAACAAGAAGATATTGTAAATAGATTATTTGCATGTAAGGAGCCAACAGTTTCTCCAATTAATAAATCGATATTTATCACCTATAGTACAAGTGATTTTGATAAAAAATTATTGTAATGAATAAATTAACAGATACAGTAAAACATATACTTATAATTAATGTGTTGTTTTTTATAGTTAAAGTAGTTTTGCGTCAAAGAGGAATAGATTTAGACGTGTACTTAGCATTGTTTTTTCCGAAAAGTATAATGCATTACCCATGGCAATATTTGTCGCATATGTTTATGCATGCCGATGTGAATCATTTATTATTTAATATGCTTGTGTTGTATTTCTTTGGGTCGACGGTGGAAATATTATTAGGAACGAAACGTTTTATTTTATTTTATTTATTTTGTGGTTTAGGCGCTGCCTTTTTACATCTAGGAGTGAATTATCTTCAGTATATGAATTTAGTTGATGCTTTGCCACTTGAATCAGATTTAAATATGGTAATTAATGATGGGGCTAAGCTTTATTTTGAAGAAGGTAAAAATTGGACTGATTCAAGGTTGGGAAATCTTAATAGTTTTTTATTATCTCCGATGCTTGGTGCGTCTGGTGCTATGTTTGGTTTATATGCAGCTGCAGCAATGTTATTTGGAGAGCAAAAAATACATTTATATTTCTTATTCCCTATTAAAATAAAATATTTTGTAGCTGGGTTGATAGTATACGAATTGTATAGAGGGGTTACTGGTACCGGAGGTAATGTTGCAAATTTCGCTCATTTAGGTGGCGCTTTATTTGCATTTATAATGATTACTTATTGGAAAATAGATGGAATAAACAAAAACCGTTGGAATTAATGACTAAGAAAGAATTATTACATAAGTATAAAACATTAAATGTTGCTGAAAAACTGATTGCAATCAATTTGGTTGTGTTTGTATTGTTTGGTTTGACTACTTTTTTGTTTAAAACTAATTTTTTGTTTGATTGGTTTGTATTGTCAAAAGAGGGGGCGGATTTAATCAATAAACCATGGTCAATTATGACCTATTCTTTTTTGCATCAAGGACTACTACATTTTGCAATGAATATGGTAATGCTGTACTATGTCTCAAAACTATTCTTCTCTCGTTTTAGCGAAAAATTATTTTTGAACATTTATTTGATAGGAGCTTTGGCGGGTGGAGCGTTGTTCTTGTTATCATACAATCTATTTCCTGTATTCAACAATCAAATAAGCTTCTTAGTGGGGGCGTCTGCATCTGTAATGGCGGTTTTGATATTTATTTGTGCTTCTTTACCTCAAATGGAAGTAGCAGTATTTACATTTAAAGTAAAGCTATGGCAATTAGGAGCGTTTTTTGTCGTTTTAGATTTAGTGCAAATCCCTATTGGAAACTCAGGAGGGCATATTGCACATTTGGGAGGAGCGTTGTTAGGGTATTTATATGCTACTCAATTAAAAAAAGGAAATGATATTGGTAAGGGTTTTGGAAAACTAATAGATACTATTGCCTCATGGTTTTCTTCAAGAAACAAGTCAAAATTAAAAACAGTACATAAAACAAAATCAGAGCGTAGGACTTCGGATAAAACCGTTCATCAAAAAAAGAGGCTTAAACAAGAGCAAATAGATTCTATTTTAGATAAAATAAGTAAAAGTGGTTATGAAAGCTTATCAAAAGAAGAAAAAGCCTTTTTATTTCAATCAGGAAAAGAGTAAGAGGTTATAAGCTTATGAGTTATAAAAAAAATGTTTTGCAGTTTTTTTGAAAGCCTAAAGCTTAATAAAGCGTCAGTTCGAGTGATTTTTGACCTTAGGAGAAAATTGTATCGAGAACTAGTACTTAGTATATGAAAAGACTAAATTTAATAGATAAACTAATTTACCTTTTAAACGGTATTGTTGCAGTTGTTTTACTGTTGGCCTATCTATTGCCTTTTGTTGCTCCAAAAACTGTATCTATACTTTCTGTTTTAAGTTTATCTGTACCGGTATTGTTGTTGTTAAATATTTGTTTTTGTTTATACTGGCTATTAAAAGTAAAAAAACAATTGTTATTGTCGCTAGTAGTATTACTGTTAGGGTACGATAGTTTAAGTGCTTTATATAAGTTTTCTTCGGTAGAAAAACACACAAACACTAGCTTGTCGGTAATGAGCTATAATGTGAGATTATTTAATATATATGATTGGATAGATGCTCCTAGTATTGAAAACGATATTCAACAATTTGTATTAAATGAAAATGCTGATGTTGTTGCTTTTCAAGAATATCATCCACATAAGGACTTTAATTTAGCAAGCTATCCGTACAGGTATGAAAGTATTTCAGGTGGTAAAACTAAATATGGACAAGCAATATTTTCGAAATATAAAATTGTAAATAAAGGGGAATTAGTTTTTTCAAATACCGAGAATAAAGCAATTTATGTTGATGTGTTAAAAGGAGATGATAGGATACGTATTTATAATGTACATTTTGAATCCTTGCATATTAATCCCGATGTAAAGAACCTCTCAGAGCAAAACACTGAGCGTTTGGTAAAACGAATAGGGGAGCGTTTTGAAATGCAGCAAGAACAGGCTGAATTGGTTTTAAAACATCAAAAGGAATGTAATTATAAAAAAATTATACTAGGCGATTTTAATAATACCGCATATTCTTATATCTACAAACAATTCAAAAATGAAGGATATAATGATGCTTTTGAAATAGCTGGAAACGGATTTGGAAAAACATTTGATTTTAAGTTTTTCCCGTTGCGTATTGATTTTATACTTGTTGATGAAAACATGGGGGTTGCTCAGTTTTCAAATTTCACCCATAAATATTCTGATCACTACCCAATTAAGGCTACCATTTCTTGGTAGTTTATTGTTGAATTGAATTAATGAATTTTTCTTCTTCCTCTGTACTTAATATGGAATTATTCTCCCAAAAGTTGATAGTATACTGATTTCCGTTTTTGTAAATGGTTGTGTTTCGGTACCGTTTATTACGATCTAATTTACCGTTAAACTCTTTATAAGATAAAGTGTTTAAACTGGTGTAGAATTCATATTCTGTATCGTATTTTTTCCCTAGTACTTTGTACAGGTGTAGTTTGTGGTATTCTTTTTTATAAACTAAAATGTACTTATCGCCATCAATTCTATAACTCGATTTTTGTCTTACATCAAAGTATTTAAATGTGATGATAAAATTTTTCATGTATAAAGCATCTTTGTCAGAATTTGAAGCTTTTTGAAGATCCAGATCAAGGATTAGTTTTGTGGTGCTATCGTACACAACTTTTCCTTTAAACAAGAAGTTTCCGCTCAAGTGCTTTCCATCATAATTATTATTATTAATTATGGTGTCTTTAGGTTTGAACTCAATGATGTTGTGTGTTAAGCTATCGTTATATGTTTTGGTCTTTAAAACAAAATCATACCTGTCTTCTCTTTTGTACAAATGCTTTAGTAATTCATAATCGCCAAAACCTTCTTTAATTTGATCTTTTACATCGTATTTAATAGGAATAGCTTCTATGACTTCAGAAATGTTTTTTGATGGAGAGGTCAAGGTTCTACTTTGTTTTAAATACGTATCTGACTTAATTTTCTTTCCATTATTTCTAATGTGATATTCTAATATTCCATCAGCAAAGTAATTGTATTCTCCATTTATTTTTGAAAATTCTCTATTATAAGTTTCTTGTAAAATCGGCTTTTTTAAGGCTTTCTTCGTTGACTTTAATACGTCTTTTAAAATACTACTGACACTATTATTGGTGATCAAAACTTCTTCTAAAACATTTTCATATTCCGATAAGAAAAGCTCATTTGGAATTTCAGAACCACTAATTACGGTAGTCTCATAACCAAGATAGCTAAAAGTAATAGTTGGATTTTCGGCTTTAAAAGTGAATTTGTATTTCCCTTCGCTATTCGTAACTGTACCGTAATGTGTGTTTAATATAGATACTTACAGACTCTAGGGGTTCTTTGGTATTGATGTCAAAAATTTGTCCTTCAATAGTTGTTTGTGAGAAACAAAAATTAATTAGAATTAAAAGAATTCCAGTGATGATGTATTTATTCATATCAGGTTAGTTTGTTAGAAAACGATTAGAACTCTTAAATTATTTTACACTTATCAATTATGAAGTGTCATATAACAATCTATCCAATCCGTAAGCATATGAAATAGTAATGCAAAAGCGATAACTCTTGTTTTCTTAGGAATTAAAAGGAGAGCGTATATGAGTATTGCGTAATAGGTGTGTAATGGGTGAAAGTTGATGCTACACCTATTGGGATCAAAAATCGGATTCGATAATAAATGATCTAAATCTACTAACATTGAAAGCGCAAAAATCAAGTAAGTTTTCTTCCATGTTGTTCTAAAAAAGAAATATGCTATGAGTAGTGGCGCACCAAAATGTAGGAAGTAGTGTATTATAGCTTGCATTACCAGAATATTGCTTGTGACTCAAGATAATTCAAAGTGTTTGGACCTTCATTAAAAAGTAAGTCTAATATGCTTAGGTTGTTTAGGTATCCGTGTTTGTCTCCGAATACTTGAGTGTAGTTTTTAAACTGAGGAGTGATGTCTTTTTTAGCGTTAACTAATGCTCTTAAGTCAATACAATCACCAGTATTGTATTCTTTTATAAACTCCTCTGTGTATTCAATAGTGATGTCTAACTCAATACATTCGCAAATTATTTTAAATATTGCAATGTTTAGTTGGTATAAAGAAGTTTTCGAGGTAAAAAATAAGTCTTTGATTTCGTCTTCATAATACTCAAAAAAAGGAGAAGATTTATAGGCTGAAACTATTGATTTCCAATGTTGTTTTTGCCAATCTTCAATGTTTTCTATTTCAGTATTTTGGTAACTGGTTTTGTTTTCTTTTTTATTGTGTTTCGTAGGTATGTTTAGCAATAGTTTTCCATTAGCTCCATATATAAACATTCTGTTTCGGTAGGTCTGCTTTTGAAAATTATCAGCTGCTTCAAAACGGATTGTTTTTGCTTTTGAAATTGCTACAAAGTGAGCAACAGTAGGGAAGTATGTGGGATGGATTAGTATGTTCATTTGTTTATGCGTTTAACTGTTGATTTGATGTTTTCTTAACGCATTAAGTTTGTTTGTAATACTCTCTATTGCTTTTCTAGTGTTAGTGTATTCTGTTTCTGAAATGAAATTTAATTCATAGCAAATAATTAACTGATTTAGTACTTCAACAGCAGAGCTAAATGCCATAGTTGTAAAATGAGCTTTGTCTTTTCCAGTATTTCTAGCAGAACCTTCCGCAATATTTGAGCATATAGATATGGAGGCTCTTTTTAATTGAGATGAAATCCCATATTTTTCATCTGAAGGAAAACTTTTACTCAGACTGTAAATAATTTTAGCTAAATCTTTAGCTTCAGTCCAAACAGATAATTTTTCAAATGAATAAATGTACATATCAACAAATTGACTATTACTCTTCGTTAGCTTTTTTCTTTTTCCTATAAAATTTAAACCCTTGCCATAAAGCAATCACAACTAAAAAGTAAGGTAAATATGAAACAGGTTTTCCGCTTCCTCCAACAGTAGTAAAAATACGTTCTGTATTAAAAACCCAGTTTTTGAAGTTACCAAAACCCAGTTCAACTCCGCTGATACTCATCCAAACAAATACAGGTTTTCCTACTACATGATCAAAAGGAACATATCCCCAATATCTTGCATCTAATGAGTTTTGACGGTTGTCTCCCATCATCCAGTAATAATCCTGTTTAAAGGTGTAGGTAGTAGCTAATTTTCCGTTAATGTAAATGTCATTACCATCGGTGTTTAACTTGTTTCCTTCGTATTCTGTAATAATGGCTTTGTAAAGTGGCAGGATTTCTCTGTTTAATTCAACAGTCTTTCCAGCTTCAGGGATGTAAATAGGACCATAATTATCGCCGTTCCAGGTATTGTTTTCGTGGTGAGGGAAAGTTGGCCTTGAATCTTTTTCTCCTTTAGGTTGAATATTCCTAGTAATAGATACGACACTTGTATTTTTGCTAAGTTTTTCCTGCTCCTCTTGTGACATGTTAATTGAATACCTGTCAGTAGCTCTGAAATCGTTATTTGTATTTAAATCTCCAGGTAGTTCAATTAAATAACTAGTAGAGTCATTTGGGAAAGGTTTAAAACCTCTTAATTTTTCATAACGTTGTGCGGCTATTTTATTTACTTTATAGAACCTATTATATTCAGTAGTTCCTATTTCTTCTTTTAAGTATGCACTGCTTAAATGCTTTTTTGAAATAACCGTGTAATAAAACTGTATTTTGGCTCTGTCTGGTAATTGAGTCTGCTTTCCGTCAATAAATACATAACCATCTCTAATCTCTAAAGAATCACCGGCTATACCAACACAACGTTTTACATAGTTAGTTTTTTTGTCAATTGGTTTTTCGTATTTTTTATCTGCTTGTTTATACATGTTAAATAATGTATCTGCAGGCCAGTTAAAAACAACAATGTCATTACGTTTTATTTTCTGAAAACCAGGAATACGTAAATATGGTATTTGAGGTTTCTTTAAATATGAAGGCACATTAAACTTAGGTAATGTATCATGAACCATTGGTGCAGCAATAGCTGTCATTGGTAAACGAGCTCCGTAATGAAATTTACTCACCAATAAGAAATCTCCTTTTAATAATGATTTTTCTAAAGACGATGTTGGAATAACAAACGGTTGCATGAAGTAGGTATGTACTAAAGTAGCCGCTACAATAGCGAATAATATAGAACTGGTCCATTCCCCAGAACTGCTTTTTGGCTCAATACTTCTGTCTTTTATATGTGTAAGGTCTTGTGTATAGTTTAAATAGCCTACATACAACCCACAACTTAGGACTGCTAAGGCAGTATCTAAATAGGTGTTTTCACCAAAACTTCTACATGTTTCTACCCATAGCACAGGGAACATGATTAAGTTGATAATAGGGACAAATAATAAGATAGTCCACCATTTTGGTCTGTTGATAATTTGCATTAACACAATTGCATTGTAAACAGGAACAAAAGCTTCCCATGCTTGTCTGCCAGCTTTACTATATAATTTCCAAGTGCTTAATCCGTGTATTACTTGAATTAGCAGGAAAAAGATAAACCATTGTGTAAGTGTCATAAATATTTTGATTTAAGATTCAATAATTGAATAATTAAAGTATTAGTATTGTTGAGTATTTGTTTGTTACGTTATTAAGGATAAATTAACATTCATAGCCCAAGTACGTCTTTCATAGTGAAAACTCCTTTTTTATATTGAATCCATTCAGCTGCAATTACCGCCCCTAAAGCAAAACCATTTCTGTTATGAGCAATGTGCTCAATTTTAATGCTATCTACTTCACTTGTATAATCAATTGTGTGGGTACCTGGGACATCAGGAATTCTTTTAGCGATAACAGGGATTTCATGACTGGTAGTTGACTCGTCCATTTTCCAAGAGGTTTTGTCAGAGTTATTGATGATACCTTCGGCTAATGAAATAGCAGTCCCGCTTGGTGCATCCAGTTTTTGAGTATGATGAATCTCTTCAATATTTACATTGTATTGTTTTAAGTTATTCATCATTTGAGCTAAATAATTGTTTAACTCAAAAAACACATTCACCCCTAAACTAAAATTTGAACCATAAATAAAAGCACCATCAGTTTTGTTGCATAAATCTACCATCTGGTCATAATTTTCAAGCCATCCAGTAGTTCCTGAAATCACAGGGACATTATTATTAAAACATGTAGAGATATTATTTATAGCGGCATCTGGGATGCTAAAATCAATAGCAACATCGGCGTTTGATAAGTCAATAGTTGATGTGTTTCTGCCTGATTTGAATACAATTGTATGTCCTCTTTCTAAAGCGATATGTTCAATGACTTTACCCATTTTACCGTAGCCTAATAATGCAATGTTCATTAAAATTTATAGTTAAGTGTTAAGCCTAGTTTTGGTTTATATGAGAATTCATCTTGATAAAAACTGGGGTTTAGCGTTAAGTCTTCATTTACATTAAACTGCGCTAAGTGTGCAGAAACGTTAGCTTCAACTATGTTTAGTATGTAAAACAAAGCGGTTCCTAATAAAGCTAAATCTCTGTTTTTTTTATGATAACGTTGTGCGTCAATTATAGTTGCGTCGGTTAAAGTAGGGAACTCATCATCTGTAAATCCTAGAGTTCTTCTTTTATAGGCATCTCTATATCGATTATATTGTTTGTTTTGCCACGAGTAAATTGTAATACCAGCACCTAAACCTGCATAAATAACCGGAATTTTCCAGTATTGCTTATTGAACGCTTGTCCTAGTCCTGGTAGTACGGTAGAATAAAATGCAGCTTTCGCAGGTGACAGCGGATCAATATGAACCTTCTTAGTAGCGATAGAATCTT
This sequence comes from Kordia sp., assembly GCA_002733415.1. Classification (GTDB taxonomy): domain Bacteria; phylum Bacteroidota; class Bacteroidia; order Flavobacteriales; family Flavobacteriaceae. The sequence continues at coordinate 66,073 of NVVR01000006.1, forward strand.
GAGATTTTATTTTTAGTTCCCCGTTTTGTTGACCAAATAAGTTAACTGAAAAAAACACTAAAAGTAATGTGATTAAAAAACTATTTTTCACGGTCTAAAAGCTTTTTAATTCGGTTGAAATCCTCTTCTGAAGAAAAAGGGATGGTGATATTCCCACTTCCAGATTTCCCTACATTTACACCAATTTTAGCTCCAAAGAATTCAGAGAAATCTTGAATACTTTTTTTAATGTGTTTAGAGGGTACAGTTGGTTCGGGTGGAGTAGATGTCTTTGTTGATTTGTATTGTTGAACTAATTTTTCAGTATCTCTAACAGAAAGTTTTTTTGTTAATATTTGTTCGTAGATATCCAATTGGTCTGATAAATCAGCAATATTAATGATTGCTCTACCATGTCCCATAGAAATAAAACCATCCTTCATTCCTGTTTGAATAATAGGGTCAAGTTTTAATAAACGCAAGTAATTAGCAATTGTCGAACGTTTTTTACCTACACGGTCACTCATTTGTTCCTGTGTAAGGTTTATTTCGTCCATCAAGCGTTGATATGATAAAGCAATTTCAATAGGATCTAAATCCTGACGTTGAATGTTTTCAACCAATGCCATCTCCAACGATTCTTGATCGTTAGCTAAACGAACAAATGCAGGAATGGTTTTTAAGCCAGCAATTTTCGAAGCTCTAAAACGGCGCTCTCCAGAAATTAACTGAAATTCATTAACCCCAGTTTTACGTACGGTAATAGGCTGAATGATTCCCAATTCTTTTATAGAAGTAGCCAGTTCTTGTAACGCCTCCTCTTTAAAAGTAGTTCTTGGCTGGAAAGGATTTACTCCAATAGCATCAATATCTAAATCAATGATATTTCCAACAACTTTATCAGCATTTGTATCTGATGCAGATTTAATATCCTGTTCAGGATCTTTTAAAAGGGCAGATAATCCTCTTCCTAATGCTCGCTTCTTCATTGCCTTTGCCATATGTCTGCTTACTTATTTTTATTAATAATTTCTTCTGCCAAACTTAAATAGTTGTTAGCTCCTTTACTGCTCGCATCATAGCTGATAATACTTTCTCCAAAACTTGGAGCTTCACTTAAACGAACGTTTCTTTGAATAATTGTGTCAAAAACCATTTCATTAAAATGCTTCTGCACTTCTTCAACTACCTGATTTGATAATCGCAAACGGGAGTCATACATAGTCAGTAATAACCCTTCGATATCTAAATCTTTATTATGAATTTTTTGAATACTTTTTATGGTATTTAATAATTTACCCAAACCTTCTAATGCAAAATACTCGCATTGGATAGGGATTAGAACTGAGTGTGCAGCTGTTAGTGCATTCAGGGTTATTAATCCTAAAGAAGGAGCGCAGTCAATTAAAATATAGTCATAATCGTCAATAATATCGGCTAAAATTGCTTTCAGCATGTATTCACGATCTACTTTATCAACTAGTTCAATTTCAATAGCAACTAAATCAATGTGAGAAGCAATGATATCTACATTTGGTGAGCTAGTTTTTATGATAGCTTCCTTTGCAGTATTGGAGTGTTCTAAAATTTGATACGTACCAATTTCTATAGACTCCACATCTATTCCTAATCCAGAAGTAGCGTTTGCTTGAGGGTCAGCATCAATTAAAAGCACTTTTTTTTCCAGGACACCTAAAGATGCAGCTAAATTTACAGATGTAGTTGTTTTTCCAACGCCACCTTTTTGATTTGCGATTGCAATGATTTTACCCATTAGTTTGAAATTTATTGTAAGATGTAAAAATACATTATTTTATGATTTATTCAAGTGAAAGTTATTAACCATTAGTTAAACTATAAATGCTACCCGTTTAGGTAGCATTTATAGTTTTTTTTTAGTAGGCTACAAAGGTTATATGATTAATTTATAATAGTATGTTCGTTCATAGGAATTCACCATGGCACTATTTGTATTAATTATAGAGCAGAATTGTATTTTGCTAGTTTAATTAAAATAGATAAGACAGTTTAAAGTTTAGTCCTGAAATTGTATACGATTTGGTTTTTTGATTTAATCCAGAAGATCTTAAATTAAAATCAAGTTTTGGCTGATAGTTAATCATAAAGTCTATTTCTTGATTAAACACAGATATTAAAGTACCAGCATGAAAAGTGTAAGCAAGTTCATTGTTTGTTTTGTAAATAGTGTTTGGCAAAAAAGCAATGTTAGACTTTACTATTACATAAGATTTATTATTAAAATACATACCTCCTTTCATTCCTATATATGGTTTAAAAGTTTTATTTAAAGATCTGAAAATATAATTAACACCAACCATAGTACTTAAAAATGATGTCTTGTTATATACAGAAGTATTAATTTTTTTATCTTTTCCAAAATAATAGTCACTTGAAAAATGAAAAACAAGGCTCTTGTTTAAGATATTTGTGTTAAAATATATTTTTGCTCCAACGGAGAATAGGTTAAGATTATCTGTTGTGTTTTTAGATAAAGTTGAAAAATCTGTTTTTAAATTAAAGTTAGAAAGTGAAATAGCAAAATTTACGACATCATTTGGGGTGTTAATATTTTCTATAACAGTATTTGGTATTATAATATCATTACTCAGATCACATGAGTTATAACTAGTTACGATTCTTTTTAAGTCACTAATACTAAGAGAGTTTCCTTGTCTGTACGCTTCTTCTGTAGCTGGTTTACACTTGTTTATAAATAAGGAAATTACACCGTATTTAAATGTATTGAGTGTTAATCCGTCTTTTGAATTATAGGGGATTTTTTTTAACTCAAATTCACTGTTTTCGAGGAAATAATCTTTTTTATTCTTATAAAGAGAAAGAGAGCCTTCTATAATTTGTTTAAGTAAGTATGTTTTTTTATTAATTGTTTTTGCTATATAAGTTTCATTTTTCTTCTGTACTTGTATAATGGTGTTAATATTATAATTAACTTGAGTAGCATTTTTTTTAGTAATTATTTTTTCAATAAAATTATTGGAGTTGTAAATAAACCTCCCTAATAATTCTACTTGACTATTGTCTTTTTTTGTTATGGTTATTGTATTGAAACTTTGTGAATAACTTATTAGTGAGGTTGTAATTAATATTATTGTAATTATTTTTTTGATAGTCATTATATTTTAAGTTAGTTCTAACTTGCGATATTACATTAAAAAATAGCTTTCTATTCAAAATAATTAATTAATATCTAAAATATATTAACTATGGCTTTATCAATTTTTGTTACAGGTAAAAAAATAGAAACAATTATAATATATAGAATAGCCATGATAGTCTTAATGAGGAAAACCTAAAATAAAAAACCATTTTTTAATTGCTAGGGACATTTTTTTTTATTTCAAAACTAGGAAATATTTACAAACAAAGCCACTTTACTTAAAGTGGCTTTGTTTGTAAAGGTTAGTTTTATTATTTCTTAAAGACAGAAGCTGAATCTTCAAATTTTTTCAAATCAATTATTGGAGTATTGTAAATGTTTATCTTAGACGATCCTGAAGCTTCAAGAGTTAAGATTTCTTTTACTTCTATATCGCAATCAGCACTTCCTTCCGCTACAACAATTGCGTTAGTAGCAGTAAGTTTATGCCCTTTATAATTAGCTGCGTTGTCAATGCGTAATATTAAGTTATTTACTTCACCTTCTATTTTCGCATTTGCTTTTTGATACAGATCCATTTTAAGTTCCTCAGCGTTAATTAATGCTTCTAAATTTGTTGACTCACTTAATTGAATTATGCCTTTTTTAGTAGTTAAATTTAATTCCGCTTTAGCATATTTGTCCGCTGTAAATTTAAATTCGTCGGTTTTTAATGTTAGGTAGGTTTTAGAATTTCCTTTTGCGGTAATAGTCAATTTTTTGAGATCTAAATCAATCAATGAATTAATTATTGCTTTATCAGAAATTATAATTGAATTAAACCTGTTAGTAACAGTAATACGAATGTTTAATTTCTTTTTTGAGGTAATTTGACGTGTTGTTTTTAGGCTCAACACCCCATTATCTGTTACTGAAAATAAAATAATATCGTGTAAATTTTCATCAGCTTCAATTTCAATTTGTGGTGTTTCCCCTTTTAAAAGAAATACCTCAAATTTCTCACCTAAACTTAATTCATTAAAATCATCAATTTGATGTTGCTTAACTTTAATAAATTTATTTCCTTTTATCTTTTCTTTTTTCTGAGCAAAACTAAATGCTCCTATTAATAGTGTAAAAATTAAAATTTCAAATTTCATTGTTGGTGTTTATTAATTGCTCATCATTTCAGATAAAGCAAAAATGTTACCACTTTTATATTATCTGCAATGCTTTATGTTGACAATATAAAAATAAATATGATTTTATTCGGTAATGAAAATTAAAAACACAAAAAAGTCGCTAATAATAGCGACTTCGTTTTCGATTTGCATTTTTTGTTTAATTTTGAGAAATACTTGCTGCTGAACTTTTTGATTTAGTAACTGATGAAGGGTTTCCAGCATAAGAGGTGTTTGATCCGCTAGAAGCTTTTGCGTTGATGGCTGATTTGCAATTTACATCAATATGTGCGCCGCTTGAGGATTTAGTTGTGCAACTTTCCGCAATTAAGCTGTGTGCATTAATAACACTACCGCTAGATGCACTTGCATCAATACTTGTTGTATTACCATCTAATTCAATATTAGCTCCACTAGAAGATTTGCAATTAATTGTAGATGCTTTGATTGCTAGTTTCTGATGACTACCGCTACTTGCTTTAACAATAATATTATCAGAAAGGATAAAATTTGTAGTGTGAATTTTGGCTCCACTGGAACTACTTATTTCATTTAAATTAGTAAAGTTTACTAATACTTTCTTAGCTCTATATTTTCCGATAGTCTCTTTGGTGTGAATATGTAATACCCCGTCTTTGATTTCAGTTTCTATTAGTTCTTGTAAATTTTCATCCGCTTGAACTTTTACTGCAGTTGAGGTGCTTTTTGTTAAATATACATCCAAACCTTCGGAAGCATTTATTTTATTGAAGTTTACATCAGAGAACCTACTTTCAGTTACCACGTTTCCATCCCCTTTTACTCCTGAGATGTTAAAGTCAAAATTACAACTTGTTACTAAAGCGCCTACAAGCAATGCTACTAGAAATTTTACGATTGTTGTCATTGTTAATTGATTTTTGTTAGTTGATGGAAAGGACTATTCGTCCTTTCCGTTTTTTATTTTTATTCCGTTTTCATCTATTTTCATTTCAAAACTTTCATTATTATTTTCCTTGACGTCTATATCTATACCATCTTCGTTAATGATCACTTTTCCTTTTTCACCATCTTCATTTATAGTAATGTTAATACCGTTTTCGTTAATAATAACTCTTCCATGTTTATTGTTATCATAATCAAATTCTTCTTCAAGGCAATCTAAGCATTCAGTTGAATCATCTAAAACTCTCAAATAATGCTCTTCATCACCATTTTGAAGTATATCAGCATAATGGTCATTATTTCTATGATAGTAATAGGTATTGTCATCGGCGTATATCACTGTTCCTTCAGGAATATATACTGTTACTTCAACTTCTTGATTATTGTATTTCAATTCAGGGCTTATTAGAAAATAATTGTCTAATGAAAGGGTATTGTTTTTTAAATCGTAATTATAATTAATATCAATAGCCCTTTGCCTTGCATCGTTGTGATCTTGTCCGCTTGCTTCTTTCCTAATTCTAACACTACCTATTGAGTCTTTAGTTGATTTTATAATTAACCTTACATCTTGAGAAAACAGGTGTTTTGTGTCATTTTCATCATATACAAATTGCTCATTACTACTTCTTCTCATTCTTGAAGAGAATAACTCATTAGCATTCATTTTTATTTTTAATGTGTCTTGAGAGGTAACAGCAAGCTCTTCTTTTATAAATACATGATCACTTTCTTTTTGTTTAAGCGCAGTTTTTATTCCGAAAACTGATAATACAATAATCGATAATAACCAAACTCCTAGTAAACTGAATTTTGCAAGATTACCTATTGATTTTAGATTTGATACTAATATCTTTAACCCTAAATAAGCTATAAAAAAGAAAGGGATTCCTATTGCAAAAAAGCCTAAAATTGAAACGATCCATATTGGCCAAACTGGCGCTGAATCATACATGTGCATTTGATCAATAAATCCCAAATTGAAAAAATCAAATGAGCTCATGGTAAATACTCCTATGAAAGTGCTTATAACAGTAACGGTACCAATAATAATTAAAAGAATACCGATAAATTTCCCAAATACTTTAAAGAGTGACATAAAAACATTTCCAATAGCATCAAAGAATGATGAAATACCATGTTGCGTTTTGTCTCCATATTTTTGATAATCTACGTTTTTTACAAAATCCGTAGCATTATCAAGTTCTTCTTTAATTTTTTTTTCAATGTTTGAAATATTAACTGGGTCCCCCGTCATAGCTATTTTTTCAGCTGTTGTTTCAGCTTCAGGAATTAAAACCCATAATAGGATGTAAAATAATATTCCAGTTCCTAAAGTGAAAAACAATGCTACCCACATTAGTCTTATCCATAAGGCATCTATCCCAAAGTAATGACCAAGTCCAGAGGATACTCCTCCAATATACTTATTGTCAACATCTCTATAGAATTTTCTTTTGTTACTAGAAGTTGATTTATGAGTTCTTGGTTCGTCTTCAAAAATATCCTCATCAACCATGTAATCTTCTGGTTGTCCCATTACCTCTATTACTTCATCAATTTCTTTAGTACTTACAACTTGTTTATCATGCTGTAATTTTTGAGAAAATAACTCAGCTATTCTACTTTCTATATCTGTAATTATTTCATCTTCACCAGATGCACCGGCAAAAGAACGTCTAACTGCATTTAAATAATTTTGCAGTTTTAGATATGCATTTTCATCAATATGAAAAATCATACCTCCTAAATTTATATTTACTGTTTTATTCATCGTTAGTGTTTTTTTTGCTAGTTACAATTGTTACTGCTTGGTGTAAGTTTTCCCAAGTTTTGGTTAGTTCTGTTAAAAAAGTTTTACCGTTTTCTGTTAAGGTATAATACTTCCTTGGTGGACCAGAAGTTGATTCTTCCCAACGATAGTTGAGTAGTCCTGCATTTTTTAATCTTGTTAATAACGGATAAACTGTCCCTTCAACAACAAGCATTTTTGCGTCTTTTAGCGTGCCTAAAATTTCTGCAACGTAAGCATCATGTCCGTCCAATATGGATAGGATGCAATACTCTAACACGCCTTTTCTCATTTGAGCTTTTGTGTTTTCTAATTTCATAGGTTCAATCTTTTAAGGTTGTGTAAACTGTTCATTTTTTGATTATTGATGATGATTATTTTATAAAAGGTATTGATAATGGGTATTTGTATAGTATTCCTTCACTAGCTTTTATTGCGCCAACTATTGTGGCATATAGTTCAATTACTATTAATGAAATACTAAGTAACCCAAGTATAATGAATGCAATGATGCTTCCTGAAAACTCCGTTAAGTCATAAGGAGTAATATCACCTTTTACAGATTCAAGTTGTTCAATTCCAAACCCAAAATGTATCGCTATAGGAATACAAATAAGTACCATAGTGATGAAGTATAGTAAAATGCTTATTTGAAAATTAAGAACTTGCTTACCGTTTTTGTTGATAAAGTCAGAACGATCCTTGTTAAGGTTCCAAATAAGTAAGGGAGCTATAAAGTTTCCAAAAGGAAATATATACTTAGCAAAAGTACCTATGTGGATAAAGCTTGCGATATTTTTATGATTTTTTGTTAGCATAATGATTGATGATATAGTATTGTTCTATGCAAATATATGGATAAAAGAAGGTACTATGCAAAACAAAGTACTGTAATTTAACATATATTTAACATATTGGAGTATTTAAAATCTGCGTATATTTGAATAATTAAAATAAAAACAGTTGTTCTTTAACTACGTGTTTTATAGCGTATTACTTGAGTTTAGCTATGTTGTCAAGGCTCATGTTATTAATCAATAACCTTGGAACAAGCACACGAGATAAGAATTAACAATAATATTTTCGTTCAAGGAAAACCTGACGAATTAACCCCAATAGTTGGATTAATAATTACGAATATGAAATTAACACCAAAAAAAATCAACTTTTTCTTACTTACAAAATTACCTTCAGCATATTTATGTGGGGTAAGATTGAAATATATAAGTACTACAGAAAGTACAACAAGTGTAAAATTTAAGTGGATTAACCAAAACCCGTTTGGTTCTATGTTTTGGGCAGTACAAGGAATGGCTGCTGAATTAGCTACTGGGGCATTAGTAATGCAGAAGATTGAGGAGTCTGGTAAAAATATATCAATGTTAGTAGCCAGTAACAATGCAATATTCAGTAAAAAAGCAAAAGGACGAATTACTTTTGTATGTCAAGACGGGGCATTGTTAGATGCTATTATCGCAAAAGCAATTGTATCAGGTGAAGGACAAGTAATTTTATTGAAGGCAATAGGGACAAATGAAAAAGGAGTTATTGTTTCTTCTTTTAACTTTGAATGGACCTTGATGCTAAAGAAAAATAAATAATTAAAATTGTGCTGTAACAAAATCGTGAAAATTGCAACATATAATTGAATCAATTAAAAAACAAATCAATGATAGCACACGAAATAGATTACGAAATTCACGGAGAAGAGATGCAATATGTAGAAATTGAACTCGATCCTCAAGAAGGAGTAGTTGCTGAATCAGGATCCTTTATGATGATGGAAAATGGTTTAGAGATGAGTACCATTTTTGGTGATGGGTCCAATCAAAGTGAAGGAGTATTAGGTAAATTGTTTTCAGCAGGAAAGCGCTTGTTAACTGGAGAGAGTTTATTTATGACCGTTTTTTCTAATGTCTCACAACAAAAAAGGAAAGTAAGTTTTGCATCGCCTTATCCTGGATCAATTATACCAATTAATTTGGCTGAGAAAGATGGGAAGTTTATCTGTCAGAAAGATGCTTTTTTATGTGCTGCTAAAGGAGTTTCAATAGGTATTGAGTTTTCAAGGAAATTAGGAAGAGGTTTTTTTGGGGGTGAAGGTTTTATCATGCAAAAACTAGAAGGTGACGGTATGGCGTTTGTTCATACAGGAGGAACGGTATGTAAAAAAGTATTAACAGTAGGTGAAACGTTAAAAGTAGATACGGGATGTTTGGTAGGTTTTTCTCAAACCGTAAACTATGATATTGAATTTGTAGGAGGAATTAAAAATACAGTATTTGGAGGAGAAGGATTGTTTTTTGCAACCCTACAAGGTCCAGGAACAGTTTATATACAATCGTTACCATTTAGCAGATTAGCCTCAAGAGTTATTGCTGCAATACCTAGAACAGGAAATAACAAAGGAGAAGGAAGTATTTTAGGAGGATTAGGTGATTTACTAGATGGAGATAATAGATTTTAATTCCACCAGCGGGATTAAGTATTAATGGTTTATCTCAATCGGAAATGTTATTGTTAATTCATGTATACTAATTTCTAAACTAAAGGGTTAAGTATTTGGTTTACAATGTGTTTTCATTTTTTTTTTTGTAAATTATTATATTCTCTATTTTTATATAGAATGGTTATTAACATTTACTATTAGTTGTTAATAACACTGTAATTTTAACATTTATTTTAGGATTATATCATTTATATGTTGTTACTTAGAGCAACCTTAAAAACTAATATACATGGCAAGAGCAATGTTCGATTACACTAAAACAATACTTGAAAGAGTTAGTTTTGATGTTAATTTATTTTGTAAAGAACTCGAAAAAGCAATTGAAAGGTTGTTACCTTACGAAGTTGATGAGTTAAGAATTTGGATCGGAAAACTTACTTTACAGAAACCAGAATTAAATAGGTGTTTAATATATTTAAATAAGTAATAAAAAAGGCAACCAAACGGTTGCCTTTTTTTGATACCTTTCGTTAAGATTAGTAATCTAAGCGAACAAAACCTATGTTTGTAGTGCTACCAGTATTTCTTTTGAATCCTTCTAAATATGGTGTTACAGTTAATGAATATGTTAAATCGAACTCTAGTTCAAAAGCACTATAACTACAAATCAGGTCTCCCGTTGGATTAAATAGCCATGTCCCACTTGTAGTAGTTCCATTATCATTTACACTTATAGTACCATCAATATTAAAAGTGATTTCCATACTAACTGTAGTTGGTGTAGATGGATTTGCATCATTATTATATGCTCCGTTAAAAACGCCACTAAATTGATGTAGTAAATTTGGTGTAGTAGTAGCAAAACCTACGGAATTGGTAGCTGTTACCATAACTACATTATTTCCTAAAGGCAAATCTTCATTCCATGATAAAGTACCAGTAGTTTCATCTAAACTTACTCCTGTATAAATCATATCCAATGCATAAGTTCCAGTTTCATTTCCCCAATCAATATTAGGCGAAACGCTACCATGAGTGTAAAAAGGAATAGGTGTTTCACCTGGATAGTAAAAGTCCGATGGAGCGCTTACAGTGGTGTCATCCTTGTCTGATGAGCACGATGTGAAAATTAAGCACACAAATATTATTCTTAAAGTATATTTTAATAAAGTCATAGTATTAATGTTTAGTTTACAAGGTATGATTTTTTTTAGGACTAATAATATTAACATTATGGAATGCAATAGCACCTCTAATAACCGCATCAATAGTCTCTTTTAAGGCATTGGTTATTTGAATTTTTAATTCATTTTTATGATATAATAGACTTACTTCTCTTGCTGGTTTAGGGTCATTAAAATGTTTTAAATTTTCCTCATCGGCATGTATTAATTGTTTTGAGTGTAAATAAGGTAGTAAAGTCATTCCAAGGCCCTCGTTTGCTAATTTGGTTAGGGTTTCAAAACTCCCGCTTTCTAATTGAAACTTTTTTGGAGTACTGTTCTTTGAAGCACTACATAAATTAATAATACCATCTCTAAAGCAATGTCCGTCTTCTAATAATAAAATATCGTCTAAGGATAAATCAGCTACGGCAATATTTTTATGATCACTTAACCTGTGATTTTCAGGGATGTATCCTACAAACGGTTCGTAATATAAAGGACGTTCAATTAAGTTGTCGTCATCTAGAGGAGTAGCGGCTAAAGCAGCATCTAATTGTCCGTCATTCAATTGTTTTATGATCTCTGGGGTTGTAAGCTCTTTTATTTTTAATTGAACTTTCGGGTAATTTTGAATGAATGTTTTTAAAAACATAGGTAATAATGTAGGCATTATCGTTGGGATGATACCAATTCTATATTCTCCGCCAATAAACCCTTTTTCCTGATCAATAATATCAGTAATTCTATCCGATTCATTCACGATGTTTTTAGCTTGGGCTACGATTTTTTTCCCTACTTCAGTTAATTCGATTGGTTTTTTACTTCTGTCAAAAATTTTTACCGATAACTCATCTTCTAATTTTTGAATTTGCATGCTTAAAGTTGGTTGGGTAACAAATGAATGTTCAGCCGCTTTTGTGAAATTCTGATGTTCAGCAACAGCTAATACGTAGTTTAATTGTGTAATTGTCATAGTCGATAAGTTCTGATGATAAAGATATAAAAACTATCAATTATACTTATAGTTATTTTTGTTTTAATAGATATTATTTTTGGTAAAAATAAAACTCTCGGAAAAGTACACTAAGTATGAATTAATTGAACAACATTTTGTTCGAGGGAATCTCCGAATAATTAAATCCTTTATGGGATTAAATAACAATAAAAATGACAAAAACAATTTTAGGATTAGATCAAGAGTATACTACAGAGGTTTCACTTGGGTTGAATGAATTATTGGCAAGTTTTCAAACGTATTATCAAAATTTAAGGGGAATACATTGGAATATAAAAGGGAAACAATTTTTTGAGTTACATGTAAAGTTTGAAGAGTTATATACGGATGCAACAATTAAAGTAGATGAGCTTGCTGAGCGTATTTTAACATTAGGAGGTGTGCCTTTACATACTTTTGAAGATTATCAAAAACAGAGTAAGGTAGCAGTTGGGAAAGATGTTACTAATGATGTGGAGTCAGTACAATTAATAATAACATCACTAAGTTCGTTATTGGAATTAGAACGTAAGTTGTTAGATTCATCAGGTGATGCAAACGACGAAGGAACAAATTCATTAATAAGTGATTTTGTATCAGAGCAAGAAAAAACTATTTGGATGATGCAATCATGGTTAGGATAAGACCTACAAAAAAATGCTTGCTGAACTTTCAGTAAGCATTTTTTGTAAATACATTTTAGACATGTTTATTAAAGTCTTATTTCAAGATTTAAGTTTTCTTTTTCAACTTTAAATTTAGCATCATCAAACAAAGGAGGTCCAAAACTCATATTATTATTAGACATTCCGTACGCTTCTTTAGGCATTCCATTTAATGTGAAATCCATTCTATTATTTGTGTTTTCATCATGTACAACCATAATAGCATAATCACCTTCAGAAACATTTTTAAATGTAACTTCAATTTTTCCATCTATAATTATTTCTTGAATACGCTTTAGTGCGGGAGTTTCAGTATTCATAAAAGTTTCTTGATTGTGTAAGCCAAGTAAAACAAATCCATTATTATTTTTAAGGTTATTTACTTGTACAGTGATGTCAACTCCTTTAGGCTCCTGTGAATGCGCAATAAAATTAGTGATTGCTAAAAGTATTACTAAAACTAATGTTTTCATATCTATTTTTTTTGATTAATAATAGTACAAAGATCAATAAGTTAGTTTATGAAATAAAAAATGAATTACTGAATTGTTGTATTTTGTAGATGAATTGTTCTTTTAATGAACACCATAAAAAAAATCTCTGCTAAATAAATAGCAGAGATTTTTACCCCCAAAAAACTTACTTATGTTCCTAAGTTAATAACCTAGAAACTATGTAAAGGTATGCAATTAACATATATTAAAAAATACCAAGTATTGGGTATTTTTTAATAGTTAAATTTAGTGACATTATAGATGATTAGTAAATACTAACGATTAAGTTAATGTCTTTAATTGGCCATTCTCCTTTGTCGATTGCTTCTTGAGCAATTTTATCCACAACATCCAGTCCTTTAATAACTTTTCCAAATACGGTATGTTCATGATCTAAATGGTGTAATCCCATTTTCTTCTGAACTATAAAAAACTCATAAGCATCTGATAACTTTTTAGGGTTTTCATTCCATCTTCTAGCAGAAGATAATGCGCCTTTATGATGTTTATGTTTGGTGAATTCAGGAGGTATTTTATACGTTCCTATTTTTTTTCGCAATTCACGTGTACTATTTTTATCAGATTGTCCTGCTTGGATTATGAAATCTTTAACAACTCTATGAAAGCAACTGGTGTTAAAGTAGCCTTCTTTGATTAATAGTAAGAAATTGGCTCTGTGTAAAGGAGTCTCATTAAATAATTGAATATGAATATCGCCAAGCCTTGTTTTAATTAAAACATTATTTTCTTTATGTTTGGAAGCGTATTGGGTTAAAAAAGGGACTACTGTTTTTTGAGAAATGATTGGTTTAAATTCTTTATGAGTAATTGTTTTTTTTTCAGGAGCATTTGTATCCTTTACAGCTTTTTTTTGTAGAGTTTGTTTATCTTGGCAACTCAATTGAGCCACGAAAAAGATTAAAAACAGATACTTTATTTTAAACATGACTTTAAAAGACTTTGAGGAATTAGTTCCAAAAATAAAAAATTCCTCTTTACCAGGTATAGATTCGCAATTTAAATTGGCACCATCTATTCGAAAAAAACTAGGTAAAGAAATTAATATTGAAGAAAGAAACCCTAATAAAGCTGCCGTATTATCATTGTTGTTCCCTGACGCATCTGGTGAAATGCAAATGGTTTTTATGTTAAGAAAAACCTATAAAGGAGTACATTCCAATCAAATTGGTTTCCCCGGTGGTAAAGTAGAAAGTAGTGATAACAATTTAGAAGCAACTGCATTAAGAGAAACGTATGAGGAAATTGGAGTTTCTTCAGCAGATATTACAGTATTAAAAGAGTTAACAGATGTGTATATCCCTCCAAGCAATTTTTTAGTAACCCCTTTTTTAGGAATTCTAAAAGAAAGGCCAGAGTATGTTTTAGAAGAAAATGAAGTAGAACGCTTAATTGAAATACCACTAAAATCAATACTGTCGGACAAGTATATTGCGTCAAAAATAATAACTACTTCTTATGCCAAAGAAATAGAAGTTCCGGTGTTTGAATTTTATAAAGAGGTTATTTGGGGAGCAACTGCAATGATGCTAAGTGAGATTAAAGATTTAATTTTATCGGAATAGCTATTTATTTCGATACATTTGTAACACTAATATTAAATAAATAATGGGATTGATTAAAAAGAATCCTTTCGGACACATACTTTTTTTTAAGAAAATGCTGATAAGACTTATAGGAGTTCTTACGCATAGACGTTTTAGAGGCTTTAATGAATTACAAATTGAAGGCTCGGAAATTATTAAAAATCTACCAGATAGAAATGTATTATTTGTATCTAATCACCAAACCTATTTTGCTGATGTAACTGCCATGTTTCATGTGTTTAATGCAAGTTTGAGTGGTAGAGTAGATTCTATTAAAAATGTTGGTTACCTATGGCAACCAAAGCTAAATATATATTATGTAGCAGCTAAGGAAACTATGAAGGCTGGGTTGTTGCCTAGAATAATGGCATATGCTGGTGCAGTGAGTATTGATAGGACATGGAGGAATAAAGGGCAAAATGTAAATAGGCAAGTGAAAATGAGTGATATAAGTAATATCGGGAAAGCACTTGATGATGGTTGGCTGATTACTTTCCCTCAAGGGACTACAACCCCTTTTAAACCTATTAGAAGAGGAACAGCTCATATTATCAAACAGCATAGGCCTATTGTTATTCCAATAGTTATTGATGGTTTTAGAAGATCGTTTGATAAAAAAGGGTTGCGAATTAAGAAAAAAGGAATTCTACAGTCATTCATAATAAAAGAGCCTTTAGTAATAGATTATGATAATGATTCGGTTGATGATATTGTAACTCAATTAGAATTCGCTATTGAGCAACATAAATCATTTTCTAAAGTAATTCCTGTGAAGAATTTAAAAGAGATGGAAGAGTTGAATAAATTAAGAGTTTGGGAATATTGATTTGATAACATCTAATCAAATGCATGCGAAAACTCAATTAAATAGAAAAATAGATAAAAACAAAAAAAGTAGCAATATAAAATCTCTACCTTTTTAATCCATTAATTATGTAACGCTATTTCAGGTTGTCACAGTTGTTTAACATGTTTTTAAAGCTGAATTCAAGTCACAAACGCAACTTTTAGTTAAATCTAGGGCTTTCATAATCATATCGTTTCCTAGGTATGTTATTTAACTTAGATTTGACTTCTTTGACTCTTTCATCTGTAAGCTTTGTGAAATCACAACCTTTAGTAAAATATTGTCTAATTATGCCGTTTAATTTTCGTTTGTCCCTCTCTCCCATGAATGGTATGGATGTGCAAAAAAGTAATCGATACTTAAATTTTCAGAAAATTCCTTTCCATTATCTGCAGTAATAGTATATAAATATGACTTCCAATCCTCCAATGTCTCGGTTATAGTTTGGTTATGATTTTTGCCTGAGATTAAATCGATTTCTAAATTTCCAAAGCGCTTTTTTTTTCTACAATTTCAGGTCTTTATTCAATACTAATACTATCTCTTATTGTACCTCTAGAATCTTTACTTGCGCATCGTTTTTGAGGACTTCTACCTTGTCTTAGAGTATGATTATAAGTCGTTTATATTCTTTTTGTCTTCCCAAAGGTGTTGTGTATACGTTCTATAGAGGCATGTTTTTTTAAGCGAACCAACTACTTACTCAGGACTATAATCTTCTTGTAATAGTTGTTCTACTTCCTGCTGGATTACATTTTAAAACCGTTTAATTTATTTTTGAAGTTTATCATACTTTTCTTGAGCTAGTTCGTCATGTAAACGTCGTTTCTTTTGTCAGAACTTCGTTTAATTTCATTAGTAACCGAAGACTTTTATTTTCCTATAGCTCGAGCTATTTTTGAACAGCTGTAATCTTCTTTTTGGCGATTTTAGACCGTAAGATACATCTCTATCAAAACAAGAAAGGTTGGAACACCTACTTTCCTGTTTTGAAAAATATAATGCCAGATACTCAAATCTAAAATTTGCGTTTATTAGTTGAATTTAAGATATAAAACAATTCAAGTAAATCTTGGAGCTCCTCGAGGCTCTGTCTTGGGACCTAGCTTAAAAACATGAAAAATAGAGAGTTTTTAATAACATTTTTCAAAAGTGTATTTTGGGTTCATGGGTAAACATATTTTTAAAAGACATAACAAAACATTGTTAATGTATCATTTGGTTTTTCCTTTGAAGTATAGAAAGTCAGTTATAATAAAGGAAATAGGATAAGGACTGAAAGAAATTTGGTTGGATATATCTGAACGCTATGAAGTTCTTTTTATGGAAATAGGATATGAATCTAATCACGGCATTTTTTAGTCCAAAGCGTGCCAAATTACTCAGTGTCAAAAATGATTACAATGTTAAAAGTATAACGGCAAAAGAATTATTTAGAAGGTATGCATAAATAAAAACAAAGTAGTGGTTCGGGTAGCTTTGGACAAGTGGTTATTACGTAAATACAATTGGTCAATACTTGAATGAGGAAGTGATCAAAGCATATGTAAAGAACCAAGAAATGGATAAGTAGTATAAAAAACACATTCAAAATCAACTAACATTGTTTTTGATATTTCGACGATTCTGCCTCGGGATAGTTCATTAATTTTATTGATAGATGTTACGTAAAATCGTTATGTAACAGTATTTTGTTCGTTTTAAAAATAGAAAACTTAATTCCCCTAATAAAAATATATGTCAAATTGTACTTGTCGAAGTTTTATAAAAACTAGTGCCTTTAGATTTCGATAAGCATAATCTTACAATAAATTAAGTTTTACTTGAAACTTTCGGACGGTAGTGTTAATCTGTATATAAATGGTACTATCTTAATTAAATCTGATTAGCTTAAAACAATCATTGAAGTATAATTATTTAACTCAATTAAGTTAAACTCGTTAAAAAATATAGTAAAATGATTATTGGCATGAAAATTTATTATAGAATGGCCCCTTTTTAATTGTATGTTAAATAAATTTGGGAAAATTACATACTATGCAAGCATAATTTAAATTTTGTATTTTAGAGACGTAATAATATAATTACTTTATTTTTCACAAACAACAAACAACAAACAACAAACAACAAACAACAAACAACACAAATAAAATGAAAATTAAAAAAGTACTGGTAGCCAATAGAGGAGAAATTGCTATTCGAATTTTTAGAGCATGTACAGAAATCAATGTAAAAACTGTAGGGATTTATACCTATGAGGATCGGTATTCTTTGCATCGATATAAAGCGGATGAATCATACCAAATAGGGAATGATAATGAGCCTTTAAAACCTTATTTGGATATTGATGTGATTGTTCAGGTGGCAAAAGAAAATGGAGTAGATGCTATTCATCCTGGGTATGGTTTCTTGTCTGAAAATGCAAATTTTGCACAGAAGTGTGCAGATAATGGTATTATTTTTATTGGTCCAAAAGTATCAGTACTAAAATCCTTAGGGGACAAAATTAAAGCAAAGGAGGTTGCTGTTGCTAATAACATTCCAATTATTAAAAGTAATGAACTGCCTTTAGAAAATGTTGAAATAGCTTTAAGTGAAGCCAAAATTATCGGGTATCCTATTATGTTAAAGGCAGCTTCTGGAGGAGGAGGAAGAGGAATGCGTGTGATTAGAAGTGATGAGCAATTGATGAGTGCTTATCATGAAAGTAAACGGGAAGCTTTAAATGCTTTTGGTGATGATACAGTGTTTTTAGAGAAGTTTGTTGAGAATCCAAAACATATAGAAATTCAAATTGTAGCCGATAACCATGGTAATACGGTACATTTATTTGAACGTGATTGTTCTGTACAACGCCGTTATCAAAAAGTAATTGAATTTGCTCCCTCATTTGGATTAAGTGATAATACTAAAAATGCATTATATGACTACGCAATAGCAATTTGTAAAGCTGTAGACTATAATAATATTGGAACTGTAGAGTTTTTGGTAGATGACGATGGTTCAATATATTTCATTGAAGTTAATCCAAGAATCCAAGTAGAGCACACAGTTACTGAGGTGATTACTGGTATTGATATTGTAAAAGCACAATTATTTATTGCTGGAGGGTATAAATTAACTGATGATCAAATAAAAATACCAAATCAAGACGCTATTAAAATAAATGGCTATGCACTACAATGTAGAATAACAACAGAGGATCCTGCAAATGATTTTAAACCAGATTACGGTACTATTTCTACTTACAGAAGTGCATCAGGTTTTGGGATACGTTTAGATGCAGGAAGTTTATACCAAGGAGTAACAATTTCTCCATTTTTCGATTCTATGTTAGTAAAGGTAACTGCTAGTAGTAGAACTTTAGATGGTGCTTGCCGAAAAATGAGGAGGGCAGTTGCTGAATTCAGAATTCGTGGTGTAAAAACCAATATGCCATTCCTAGACAATATATTAAAACATCAAACTTTTAGAAAAGGAGAGGTAACAGTTAACTTCATTAAAAATGAACCAAATTTATTTATTTTTAAAACTCCTCGTAATAGAGCGACTAAATTAGTTACTTATTTAGGTGATGTAATTGTAAACGGAAATGCTGATGTTAAAAATATAAACCCGAACAAAACATTTGTGTTACCAAAAGTTCCAAAGTTTGATGCTACAGCATCATATACTGAAGGGACGAAAAATTTATTAACAAAATTAGGTCCTGATAAATTCTCAGAGTGGTTAAAAAATGAAAATAAAATTCATTATACGGATACTACTATGAGGGATGCGCATCAAAGTTTATTGGCAACTCGTATGCGTAGTTATGACATGCTTAAAGTAGCAGAAGGTTTTGCTAAAAACCATCCAGAAGTATTTAGTATGGAAGTATGGGGAGGAGCTACTTTTGATGTGTGTTTACGTTTTTTACAAGAAAACCCTTGGGAGCGTTTAGAGCAATTACGTAAAGCAATGCCTAATGTATTGTTACAAATGCTTATTAGAGGATCTAATGGTGTAGGATATACTGCTTATCCAGATAATTTAATTGGTAAGTTTGTAGAACAATCTTGGGAAAAAGGAGTAGATCTTTTTAGAATATTCGACTCACTAAACTGGATGAAATCTATTGCGCCTTGTATCGAGCATGTGCGTACTAGAACGCAAGGTTTGGCAGAAGGTTCTATTTGTTATACGGGAGATATTTTAGATCCAAAAAATAAAAAATATAATTTAAAATATTACGTCAATTTAGCGAAGGAAATAGAGGGAGCTGGAGCACATATTTTAGGAATAAAGGACATGGCAGGTTTGCTTAAACCGTATGCCGCTTATGAGTTAATTTCTGCTTTAAAAGCTGAATTAAAAATACCGATTCACCTACATACTCATGATACATCGTCAATCCAATCAGCTACCTATTTAAAAGCAGTAGAAGCTGGTGTAGATGTATTGGATGTTGCTTTAGGAGGATTATCAGGCTTAACTTCGCAGCCAAATTTTAATTCAATAGTAGAAATGTTAAAGTTTCATGAAAGAGAAAATAAATTGAATGTTGATTCATTAAATGAATATTCTAACTATTGGGAAACAGTACGAGAATACTATTATCCGTTTGAGTCGGGATTAAAAGCTGGTTCTGGAGAAGTGTTTAAGCATGAGATTCCGGGGGGGCAGTATTCTAATTTAAAACCTCAAGCACAAGCATTAGGCTTAGAGGATCGTTTTCATGAAATTACACGAATGTATGGTGATGTAAATCAGCTTTTCGGTGATATCGTAAAAGTAACTCCAAGCTCTAAGGTTGTTGGGGATATGGCTCAGTATTTAGTGAGTAATAATTTAACAGTGCAAGATGTTTTAGAGCGTGGTGATACGATTTCTTTTCCGCAATCGGTAATTAGTTTTTTTAAGGGGGATTTAGGACAGCCAGTTGGAGGTTTTCCTAAAGAATTACAAAAACTAATATTGAAAGATCAAGTGGCATATACCGATAGGCCTAATGCACATTTAGCAGCTTTAAATATAGAAGAAGAATATCAAGAGTTTTTAAATATTTTTGATAAAGAAATGGGACGTGCTACTGATATTACTGATTTCTTATCGTATAAATTATACCCTAAGGTTTTCTTAGATGCTTATAATAAGCATCTGAAATATGGGAATTTAATGAATCTACCTACCAAAAATTTCTTTTATGGAATGGAAAGAGGGGAAGAGATTACAGTTGAAATAGATAAGGGAAAAACACTTTTAATAAGTTTAGATTCTGTAGGAAGACCAAATGAAGATGGTATGGTGACCGTATATTTTAAAGTTAATGGACAGTCAAGAAGTGTGAAAATTAAAGATGCATCCATTAAAGTAGATAAAGTAGTACATGCTAAGGCGGAAAAAGGAAACGATAAACATATAGGAGCACCTTTGCAAGGGATGCTTTCCGAAGTATTGGTTAAAAATGGAGAGAAAGTAGTTAAAAATCAAGCGTTATTTATTATTGAAGCAATGAAAATGGAAACGACTATTACTGCTATTTCGGATACTGTTATAGAAAATGTTGTACTGCGATCTGGCGTGATGGTGAATTCAGATGATCTAATAGTTGTGTTGAATTAGTATTGAGTTATAGGAGTCAGTATCCTCGATGTAAATACAGGAGGTATTAAATAACACAATAGCATTTTTGTTCCGAGGAAATCCGTGGAAAATTAAACCCACAGATGGGCTAAAAAAAAGCCCTTATTTACATAAATAAGGGCTTTTTAATATATTGTAATAAGAGGTTAATTTATTTTTTGTGTCCAGTTAAAAATATCCTCAGCTTCATTGTATTGTATATCTAATAATTTTCCTTTTAACATAGTAGAATATGCATTATCTAATTTAGGTAAATCATAATGATAATCTTTATAACCTACACCGGTAATAGGTACTACTACAGCAGCAGTTCCAGTTCCAAAAATTTCTTTTAGCTCGCCTTTTTTAGCGGCTTCAATTACTTCTACAACACTAACTTTACGGACTTCTACTTTTAACCCTTCTTTTTCAGCAAGCGCAATAATACTTTTTCTAGTAACCCCATTTAATATTCTGTCGTCAGTTGGAGCGGTTACTAAAGTATCTCCAATTCTGAAAAATACATTCATAGTTCCAGCTTCCTCTAAATATTCATGAGTAGAGTTCGTCCAGATAATTTGTTGGTATCCTTCTTCATTAGCTTTTTGGGTAGGGTAAAACTGTGCAGCATAATTACCTGCAGCTTTAGTTGCTCCAACACCACCATTAGCAGCTCTTGAATAATGATCTGATATTTTTACTTTTACTTCACCTCCTTTATAGTACGCTTGTACTGGAGTACAGATAATCATAAACTTATACTCCTCAGCAGGAGCTGCTGAAACACCAGCTTGTGTAGCGAAAATAAACGGACGTATGTATAATGTGTTTCCTCTTCCTGGAACAACCCATTCACGATCCATATCCAATAAAGTTTTTAGACCTTCCATGAATATATCTTTAGGAATTTCAGGCATTGCTAGTCTGTGTGAAGAAAAACAAATTCTTTTCCAATTTTCTTCGGGTCTAAAAATCCAAACATCACTATTCTCATCCTTGTACGCTTTCATACCTTCAAAAGCAGCTTGTCCGTAATGGAAAACTCTAGCAGAAGGATCTAATTGTAAAGATTGGTAAGGTGTGATTTCTGGTTGTTGCCATTTACCATCTTTAAAATCACAAGAAAACATATGATCAGTATAAACCGTCCCAAATGCTACATTATCTAAATCAATTGATTCAAATTTTGATTTATCAACGCGTGTAATTTTAATATCGGTAGTTATCGTCATTGTCTTGGTTTTTATGTTTTGCGAAATTAGTGAATTAATACTTTTTTTAAGGCTAATGTTTGGTTAAATTTGTATGTAAAGGAAAACCTTTGTCTATAAAGGTTAATTAATAATTTTGAACTTTGAAAAGAGAAATAATCATTACTTCGGACGGATCAACGTCTATAAACTTACCAGAATTGAATGAACAGTATCATTCAAAAAAAGGAGCTATTCAAGAGGCCTATCACGTTTTTATTAGGATGGGATTGGATTTGTTTTCAGATAAAGTGGCTATTTTAGAAATTGGTTTTGGGACGGGATTAAATGCGTATATAACTTTCCTTGAAAGTGAACGTAGGAATATGATTGTTGATTATACTGGAGTTGAAGCATACCCAGTGATACAGGAGGAAATCACAGGCTTAAACTATGTAAGTCAGCTAGATGCTGAGGAGTATAGAAATGTATTTGAAGATTTTCATAACACGGAATGGGAAACCAAACAAACCATATCTAAGCGATTTTCATTAACGAAAAGAAAGCAATTTTTTAATGATATAGTAGATGATAATAGTCACGACTTGATTTATTATGACGCGTTTGGATCACGAGTGCAACCAGAATTATGGGGAGAAGAAATTTTCACTATAATGTATAAAGCATTAAAAAAGGATGGAGTGTTAGTTACTTATGCAGCTAAAGGAAGTGCTCGTAGAGCGATGGAAGCAGTAGGGTTTACTGTAGAGCGATTGGCAGGACCTCCAGGAAAACGAGAGATGCTAAGAGCAAGGAAAATTATTAAATAATATTATAAGAGGTTTTTTTATAATTATATTAGCTGTAAGCTGAAAAAAGCGAATAATAATGACATTAGATAGAAAGAAACATTGGGAAACAGTTTATAAAACTAAAGATCCTGACCAAGTAAGCTGGACGCAAGAAACACCGAGAACTTCACTTAAATTAATAAATTCATTCGGACTAAAGAAAACTGCGAAAATAATAGATATTGGTGGTGGAGACAGTACACTTGTGGATTTCTTGCTTGATGAAGGTTTTGAAAACATTACCGTACTGGATATTTCAGCTAAATCACTTGAAAAAGCAAAAAATAGACTTGGAGCAAAAGCAAATAAAGTAAGTTGGATTGTAAGCGATATTACTGAATTTGAACCGAAAACGACTTATGATGTTTGGCACGACAGAGCTACCTTTCATTTTCTAACAAAAACTGAACAAATAAAAAAATACCTAAAAACCGCAAGAAAGTCTGTGGACGGGTTCTTGATAATCGGAACTTTTTCACAAAATGGACCTGAAAAATGTAGCGGACTTGAAATAAAGCAATACAATGAAAAGGCATTAACATCGGAATTGAATGATGGATTTGACAAAATTAAATGTATAACTGAGGATCACTTAACACCTTTCAATACCAAACAGAATTTTTTGTTTTGTAGTTTTAAAAGACAATTGTTCTGAAAACAGTTTGTAAGAACACCTATAAACAAAATGTTTTTGGGTGTGTAATCCGGAGACGTAAGTGTATCTTTACATAGTCGCCAAATTTTTTAATTTATTCATCTTAATTTAGAGTTATTCATGATTTAAAATATTTACTTTTATAAAACGAGAAAGTTTAATCAAAACCTAGAGATGATTTTACTCTTACTTCATATATAAAAAATGAAAATATTAATCACAGGAGCAACAGGTTTAGTTGGGCAACATTTGGTTACACATTTGTTAAGTGAAGGGTATGAAATTAACTTTTTATCTAGCAGAAAAAAAGCAATAGATTCCTTGCCCAATTGTTCAGGTTTTTATTGGGATATTGAAAAACAAATAATAGACACTTCCTGTATAGATGGAGTGACAAAAATCATTCATTTAGCGGGAGCAAGTGTTTCTAAACGTTGGAATACGTCATTCAAAAAAGAAATTATTGAGAGTAGAGTTGCTTCTTCAAAATTACTGTATCAAACATTAAATAATTATAAGCATGAAGTCACCCAGTTTATTTGTGCAAGTGCCATAGGTATTTATAAACATTCCTATTCAACAGTGTATAATGAAGATTCACGTGTGTTTTCTGAAAGTTTTTTAGGAGAGGTAGTACAAAAATGGGAGGCCTCTGCTAGTGTATTTTCGGATATAGGTATTAAAGTTGTTAAAGTTCGTATTGGAGTTGTTTTAACTAAAAAAGGTGGAGCATTACAAAAAATGAAACAACCAATAACTATGGGTTTTGGTTCGTCATTAGGCTCTGGAAAACAATACATGAGTTGGATTCATGTAGCGGATTTAGTAAAGTTATTTTCATATCTTATAACTGAAAATGAAGAAGGAATATTTAATGCGGTAGCACCAAATCCAGTTACAAATTCTGAGCTCACAAAAATTTTAGCAAAAAAATTAAAAAAGCCTTTGTTGCTACCAAATATCCCGAAATTTATATTGAAATTATTATTGGGCGAAATGCATGAGATAGTGTGTGAAAGTCAAAATGTATCTTCAAATAAAATTAAAGGATTTCGATTTCAGTATGAAAAACTAGACGAAGCCTTAACGGATTTGTTATAATCGTCTTTTTTAAAATCATTTCATTGTAAAACCAACTTTAATAGTTACTTGCCATCTTTCAATAGCTCCGTCTACAATAGAACCTCTTGTTTCAACAACTTCAAACCATCTTAAGTTTTTAATAGAACTGGATGCTCTTGATAATGCGTTTTTTACTGCATCATCACTAGATTTATCAGATGTGCCAATAATTTCAACTTTCTTATAAATATGATCTTCCATAATAAATAATGTTTAATTATTAAATCTACATAAAGTTACAAATTAATCATCTTTTAAACAAGGTGAAATGAGTTGACTTAGAGTAGTTTTTTTTGTAAAATATTATTTACTCAATTTAAATTATGGATGTTTTTATAAAACGAGAGGTATTTATTAGCTTTATTTTTTTTTTCAATAACCGAAGCTTGGATTTGTATACAAGGGAAGGTATTCAGGATAATTAACTGTTTAATAAGATCAATCAAATTTCTAAGGGTTTATAAGTAACTTGAGTAATTTTTTATTTAGTTGAGTTAAAAAAACTTAGTACATCTTCAGTTACGGTTATATTTCATAGCGATAAATAAATTGAAAAGACTTGGGCTCAATTTGATTGGGTTAACAATTTATATAGTGGTTTTTTGAATTTTGATTGGCACAATAAATCTTTATTTTAGCAGAATAGCGGTCTTTATTCTTTTATTGGGCATAAAACTTTGTTTTTTTTTGATGACAAATTGGCATTTCATCAGAAATGGCAATACTTTTGCCTACTTAAAATTGTAACAAGAAAATTTATTCATTAGAAATGAGTACAGAAGATATACAAAAAGAAGAGATTAAAGATCAAGTAGAAGATCAAAACACTGAAACTACTGAAGTAGATGAGCAAAAAGAAGATGTTGTTGAATTGTCGTTAGAAGAACAATTAACTGCTGATTTGGCAAGTGAAAAGGATAAGTTTTTACGTTTGTTTGCGGAATTTGAAAACTACAAAAAAAGAACATCTAAAGAGCGTATTGAATTATTTAAAACAGCAAGTGCTGGTGTAATGCAAGCAATGTTACCTGTTTTAGATGATTTAGATAGAGCTTGGATTGAGATAGAAAAAAGTAAAGATGACAACTTAATAAAAGGAATTGAGTTAATAAGCACAAAACTTAGAGCAACTTTAAAAGAAAAAGGGCTTGAAGTTTTAGATGTTAGAAAAGGAGATACTTTTAACGCTGATTTCCATGAAGCAATTACTCAAATACCCGCACCATCTGATGATTTAAAAGGAAAAATCATTGATGTAATTGAGAATGGGTACAAGTTAGGTGAAAAGATTATTCGTTTCCCTAAAGTTGTTATCGGACAATAAACGCAAAGTGTCATTCCCGTGAAAATGGGAATCTAAAAAGAATATTCCTGTAATTTGGAATTACAAAAAGTACAAAATGGCGAAAAAAGATTATTACGACATACTTGGGGTTTCTAGAGGAGCTACTGCTAAAGAGATAAAAAAAGGCTATAGAAAAATGGCTGTTAAATATCATCCAGATAAAAATCCTGGGGATACTGCTGCAGAAGAAAGTTTTAAAGAAGCCGCAGAGGCATACGAAGTACTTAGTGACGATAATAAAAAAGCAAAATACGATCGACATGGTCACGCAGCATTTGACGGCGGTGGCGGATTCGGCGGAAGCGGCTTCGGTGGTGGAGGAATGAATATGGATGACATATTTAGTCAGTTCGGCGACATCTTTGGTGGTGGCGGAGGTGGCTTCGGTGGCGGAGGTTCAAGACAACGAAGAGTAAAAGGAAGTAATTTACGTATAAGAGTGTCACTTACACTTGAGGAAATTGCTAATGGTGTAGAAAAGAAAATAAAAGTTAAGCGTAAAGTTCAAGCTGTAGGAACTACATATAAAACATGTACTACATGTAATGGAGCTGGACAAGTAATGCGTGTTACCAACACTATTTTAGGTCGTATGCAAACTGCCGCTACTTGTAATGTATGTGGTGGTGCTGGTCAGCAAATAGATGAAAAAGCTGCTGGAACAGATGCAAATGGATTAGAAACAGTTGAAGAAACGGTTTCAGTAAAAATACCTGCTGGTGTTGTTGAAGGGATGCAGTTGAAGGTTTCTGGTAAAGGGAATGATGCTCCAGGAAATGGAGTAACAGGAGACTTGTTAGTCCTTATTGAAGAGAAAGATCATGCTGAATTAAAACGTGAAGGTGATAATTTACATTACGATTTATATGTAAGTGTACCTGATGCTATTTTAGGAATTTCTAAAGAGATAAATACAGTAACTGGTAAAGTTAGAATTAAATTAGATGCTGGAATTCAATCGGGTAAAATATTACGTTTACGAGGAAAAGGAATCCCGAGTATTAACGGATATGGAAAAGGTGATTTGTTAGTACATGTAAATGTATGGACTCCACAAGAGCTGAATAAAGAGCAAAGAACTTTCTTTGAAAATATGAGAGAGGATGATCACTTTACTCCTAACCCAAAAGAGAATGATTCATCTTTCTTTGATAAAGTAAAAGATATGTTTTCTTAAAACATACTGAATCAATATCCTCGGAGGAAGTATTCTAGGTTTTGAATTAGCAATACATTTTCCGATTGAGGATAGCCTCGGGGAATTAAACCCTCTGTTGGGATTAAATATATAAAAACCTCGAAGTATCTTCGAGGTTTTTTATGGGATAATTTTATATAAAACAACCCTATTAATACCATTCTCTTTAATGAGAAAGATAGAATGAGGTAATTTAATAATGAGCACTTTATAGATAAGTGATAAAAAAATAAAACTATATCTTTTTTCTTGTAACAAATATGAGGAAGCGGATACATACATATAAACTAATTATTTATGGATAATCTTCTTGTTGCTGAAAACATCGTCAAAAAATATGGCGATTATACAGCACTAAATAACGTGTCACTATCAGTTCCTAGAGGAAGCATATATGGGTTGTTAGGCCCCAATGGAGCCGGTAAAACCTCGTTTATCAGAATCATTAATCAAATTACGATGCCAGATAATGGAACGGTAACTTTTGATGGGAGTCCGTTGGAGCAAAATCATGTAAAAGATATTGGGTATTTGCCTGAAGAACGTGGGTTGTACAAATCAATGAAAGTTGGTGAGCAAGTATTGTATTTAGCGCAGCTAAAAGGATTGACAAAAACAGAAGCAAAAGAAAGATTAAAATATTGGTTTGATCGGTTAGAAATTGGGGATTGGTGGAATAAAAAGGTGCAAGAACTTTCTAAAGGAATGGCGCAAAAAGTACAGTTTGTGGTAACGGTATTACATCAACCAAAGTTGTTGATTTTTGATGAGCCTTTTAGTGGTTTTGATCCTATAAATGCCAATTTAATTAAGGATGAAATTTTAAAATTACGTGAAGATGGGGCAACTGTTATTTTTTCTACACACCGTATGGAATCTGTAGAGGAGTTGTGTGATCATATTGCTTTATTGGATAAATCGAATAAAATATTAGACGGGAAATTAATTGACATTAAAAAACAATTTAAATCAAATACGTTTGAAGTAGGTGTGAGTACTGATAATGAAGGTGCATTGCTAAGTGTATTGGAAGATAAGTTTTCTGTAGCTTCTGCATCATTTAAATCTATTCATGATGATGTTAAGGTGAGAATTCAAATTGATCCATCAAGTACTCCAAATGAGTTGTTATCATTTTTAACTAACCAAGGACAAGTAAATCACTTTACAGAAGTAATACCTTCTGCAAGTGATATTTTCATTCAATCTGTTCAAAACAATTAATTCTTTTAAAAATGAATCATTTACCACTTATAACTAAAAGAGAATACCTGAATAAGGTTAAAAATAAATCATTTATCATCATGACTTTTGTAAGTCCGTTGATCATGATTGGTTTAGGATTATTGATTGGTTTCTTAACAAACATCAATAAAAATAAAGAACGCATAATTGATATAGTTGATGAATCAGGTTTTGCGAAAGAAATTTTTTCGGATACAACCTCGTCTACCAAATATCGTATTTTAAATAATATTGATTTAGCTCAAGCAAGAATTGATGTTGAGGAGCAAGAACATTACGGATTATTATATATTCCTAAAGTAGATAGTGTGAGTCAGTTAGGGGAAAGTGTGAAGTTTTTCTCTAAGGATACGCCTTCATTAACATTAATAGCAGACCTCGAATCAAAAATTTCAAAACGTCTTACGGATATCAATTATAAAAATAAAGGATTTGATATTGAGAAAATCAGAGAGGCTAGAATACGTATTGATATCAATCAAGAAAGTTATACTGGTGAAAAATCTTCTAAGTTAAGTGGGGGGTTAAAGCTTGCTTTTGGTATGGCATCTGGATACTTACTTTTCATGTTTATCATTATCTATGGTAATATGATTATGCGAAGTATTATTGAGGAAAAAACAAGCAGAGTAATTGAGGTAATCATATCTTCTGTAAAGCCAATGCAGTTAATGTTGGGTAAAATATTCGGAACTTCATTAGCAGGCGTCACACAATTTGTGATATGGGTATTATTATTAACTATACTATCGGTTGTTTTATCTTCAGTTTTTGGAGTTAATATGTCTGAAATGCAGAGTCCACAACAAGAAATGGTGCAGGAAGCAATGAAGAATGGCGATATGCAAGAGAAAATAAGTTTGGTATTGAATGAGATACATAATTTACCATTAGTGAATTTAATAGTAATGTTCTTATTATTCTTTATCGGAGGGTTTTTATTATACAGTTCATTATATGCGGCAATAGGTGCAGCGGTAGATAACGAAACTGACACGCAACAATTCATGATGCCAATTATGGTTCCGTTAATTTTAGCTGTTTACGTAGGAGGATTCACGGTGTTAGAAGATCCGCACGGAATGGTAGCCCAAGTATTTTCATTTATACCATTTACGTCTCCTGTAGTGATGTTAATGCGTATACCGTTTGGCGTACCAATGTGGCAACAAATTGTATCAGTTGTACTTTTGTTTGCAACATTTATTGGTACGGTTTGGTTTGCTGCTAAAATATACAGAGTTGGTATTTTAATGTATGGTAAAAAACCTAGTTACAAAGAAATTTATAAATGGTTGAAATATTAGTGTTTAACTAGATTTACTTTTAAAATAGTCTTGGGTGTTTCTTATTCCAAGACTTTTTTTTTAGTTTTTAAGCAAAAAATTGTACTTAATCTATAACTTCTTATGGACAGTATAAAGATATAACTTATTGACATGTTAGGAAGTACCCAGTATTAGGTGTTTTTGACTTAGGGTAATATTTGGTGTCTTTAAACAGTTTTCATTAGTGTTTAATAACAATCATCTCTTTTTAGATAGCTTAAATAAATATTTTGGTTCTTGAAATTGCATTCCTAAAAAATAATAATTCATGCTGAGTTGAGTCTGTCAAATATGTAGTGAAGGTATTTGTTAAGATGTAATTGCTTTATTGTAGATAGAAAGGCTTAGTCAATATGGGATTGATTATATTTGTCACCCTATTTATATTAACTTAAATAAATATGTTTTCAAATGGAAAAAATCAACACGATTTTAAATTATAGCTTTCAGTTTGGGAAAATTCACATTTCAGTAAAAATATTTTTAATTGTAACTATTGTTTTTATTATTACAGCTTACGCATTAAAAATATTTAGAAAATTATTCACAAAAAAATTCTCTGAAGCGGATAAAGCTAAGTTTAGTACCGTTTTTTCTTTTATACGTTATTTTATTTATGTAGTGGTAATTCTATTTACGTTTGATAATGTAGGGGTTAATATTTCATCTATTTTTGCAGCCTCTGCAGCATTATTAGTCGGAATTGGATTTGCCTTACAAACTTTTTTTCAAGATATTATTTCAGGTATTATTATTCTAGTAGATCAATCAGTGCATGTAGGAGATATAATTGAGTTGGAAGGTAAGGTAGGTCGTATTGCTGAAATAAAACTACGTACCACAAGAGCGGTTACAATAGATAATAAAGTACTCATTATACCAAACCACAAGTATTTAACATCTAGTTTATATAACTGGACTGAAAACGGAGTAAATACACGTGAAAATGTTACCGTTGGAGTAGCATATGGTTCTGACTTAGCATTGGTTAAAAAAGTGTTATTGGAAGCTGCAAGTTCTCATCCTAAAGTGCTGAAAAAGTCAAAGCCAATAGTGTTATTTACTAGCTTTGGGGATAGTGCTTTAGAGTTTCAATTAATATTTTCACTAAGCAATAGTTTTCAAGCTGTATTTGTTCAAAGTGAGATTCGATTTGAAATTGATCGATTGTTTAGGGAGCATCAAATAAAAATTCCTTTTCCTCAACGAGAAATTTATGTTAATAAGGATTTTTAATACATTTTTTTTATATTTTAGAGAGCAGTAATCAATACCCTTGGTACAAGTACACGAGGTATGAATTAACAAAAATAGTTGTAATTCGAGGATGTCCTCGGGTAATTAAACCCACTGTTGGGATTAAATGGCGATAGTCTGGTGTGTTTTTTGAAGGAAGCTTCAAATAAACAAGATAGTATTAATCTCTACCTTTATATAAAATAGGTAGTTGAATTATTGAAAATATATAATATGTCAAAAATATTAGTAATAGAAGATGAGGCTGCAATTAGAAGAGTACTCGTTAAAATACTTTCTGAAGAAAGTAAATCATATGAAGTCCAATCCGCAGAAGATGGCTTGGTAGGAATGGAGATGATTAAAAATACTGATTATGATTTAGTGCTGTGTGATATAAAAATGCCGAAAATGGATGGTATAGAAGTATTGGAAGCGGTTAAAAAAATTAAGCCAGAAACAGCAATGGTAATGATATCAGGGCATGGAGATTTGGATGTTGCAGTAAAAACTATGCGCATGGGAGCGTTTGATTATATATCAAAACCACCAGATTTAAATAGATTATTAAATACAGTACGTAACGCTTTAGATAACACGGAACTTGTAGTAGAGAATAAACGATTAAAGAAAAAAGTATCTAAGAAATACGAAATGATTGGGGAAAGTGATGCTATTTCCCGCATTAAAGAAATGGTAGATAAGGTTGCGCTAACTGATGCTAGAGTTTTTATTACTGGTCCTAATGGTACTGGTAAAGAATTAGTAGCACATTGGATTCATCAAAAAAGCAATAGAGCTAAAGGCCCAATGATTGAAGTTAACTGTGCTGCGATTCCTTCTGAATTGATAGAAAGTGAATTATTTGGACATGTAAAAGGTGCATTTACTTCTGCAAATAAAGATAGAGCAGGGAAATTTGAAGCAGCAAACGGTGGGACAATTTTCTTAGACGAAATAGGTGATATGAGTCTTGCAGCTCAGGCTAAAGTGTTAAGAGCTTTACAGGAGAGTAAAGTACAACGTGTAGGTAGTGATAAGGATATTAAGGTTGATGTAAGAGTAGTTGCAGCTACTAATAAAGATTTGAAAAAAGAAATAGCTAACGGTAATTTCAGAGAAGATTTATACCATCGTTTGGCGGTAATATTAATTAAAGTTCCGGCTTTAAATGACCGACGAGAGGATATCCCTTTATTGATTACTCATTTCGCTAAAAAAATTGCTGGTGATCAAGGAGTAGCTGTAAAAGGATTTTCTAAGAAAGCAATTAAATTATTGCAAGAGTATGATTGGACAGGAAATATCCGAGAGTTACGAAATGTAATTGAACGCTTGATAATTCTTGGTGAAAATGAAATTTCAGAGCAAGATGTAAAAATGTTTGCAAGTAAATAGTCTTGTAAAGTATTTT
This sequence comes from Kordia sp., assembly GCA_002733415.1. Classification (GTDB taxonomy): domain Bacteria; phylum Bacteroidota; class Bacteroidia; order Flavobacteriales; family Flavobacteriaceae. The sequence continues at coordinate 98,474 of NVVR01000006.1, forward strand.
GTCAGTTCTCGTATAATTTGAAACTAAAATCCAGGAATAGAAAAAGAATCATCTTCATTAAGGTAAACCTTACAATGTACTAACCGTGCTTTTATTCTTTTTCCTTCTTTTTTAGAAAAATAATTATTGCCTATAGAGAGTGTTTGTAATTTTGATAGTTTAGTGATTTCTTCTGGAAATACTGTAAATAGGTTATAGTCTAATGACAAATGTTCTAAGGATTGTAAATTAGTTATTGATTTTGGCAGGGTTAAAATATGTGTTCCACCCAAATCAAGATTTCTTAGTTTTGTTAAATTCCCAAGGGACTCTGGGAGTTCGTATATTTTGTTACTTCTTAAACGGAGTACTTCAAGGTTTATAAGTGTATTGATTGTTATTGGGAATTTTGAAATTTGATTACGCCCAAGATCGAGTGTTGTAAGGTTTTTAAGATTTTGTAATTCTATTACCACGGTGATTTTATTATAACTCAAATCAAGATTTTGTAGCTTTTTAAGCTCACCTATTTTTTTAGGTAATCTATATAGTTTATTGGAGCTTACATTTAGTTCTTTAAGTTGTTTTAAATTACCTATATTATTTGATAATTTGTCTATGCTATTGCCTCTTAAATCTAATTTTTCTAATTGGGTTAAATTATAAAAGCTCTCAGGAGGGTTATTGTAGTTGTTGCCCCCTAAATCGAGTTCTTTTAGATTGGTGAGATTTTCTAACTCTTTTGGGAAAATATAATCTAAGTCAACAACATAGCCATCTTCATTTTCTGTAGCAAATATTTCTAGAGCTTCATGAAATATAAAAACGTTTAATTTAGTCAGTTTAAAAACACATTTTGGAATACCAATAAAGGAATTATTGCTTAAATCTAACTCTTGGAGATTGTTCAAATCACCTAACGATTCTGGTAAATCGGTTAGATTTTGATAAGAAAGGTCTAACTTATATACACTTTGCTTATTGTTTAATGCTTCTTTAATAGAGGTGTATACTTTATTTTCTTGGGCAAAAGAAATGAGACATCCTGTAATTAATAATAATAATGTTATTTGGTTTTTTCTAAAATTAGTTGTCATCAATTAAATTATAAGAGAATGATTAATAACGCAGAATTGAATATAGAATGGTTGAGCTTTATAAATTAAAAAAGCCAACTGTTAAATAGTAGGCTTTTTTAGTTTATTTTTTTACTGGATTTTCTTTATTTAAAGTATCGTATTTTAAAAACCACATCGTAGAACCATCAGGCATTTCCCACTCATGATAAATTTCAAAACCATAACGTCTGTAAACAATCATGTTTTTTCTGATAGAGGTTTCGGTAAACATAGGAAGTTGTCTTTCGTATGCATCATTAAATACCTGATCTCTTAGTTCTTTAGCAGAAAATATTGCAGAACCATTACCTTGATAATTAGGATTTACACCGGTAAACTCCCAATACATATATTTGTCATTTTTAGGTCGCTGATTTTGAATATAGCTTTGACGTTTTGAAATAGCCAAAGCGTTTTTAATACCAGAAACTTGAAATGCAAATTTTAAGTCATTAATATAATCACTAAATGTTTTTTTGTTGGTTTTAGGGTCAACAACATAACAAACACCTACACCTTCTTTGTTACTTGAAAGGTATAAGCCGTTTTTCTTTACAGCATTATGATATACATAAGCTCCTAATTTTTTATATCTAGCTTCGCGTTTTCCATCTTGCTTTACAAGTTGGTCTCCAGCAGGGATTACTTTAAATGCTTCTGTAATAATGTTTATTGTTTTCTCTGACATGAATCTGAATTTTAAAGCTGTAAGATATTAAAATTTAATATATTTATAGGGATTTAATGTATTAGAATAGGCTCATGAAAAATATAAACGTAAAACAATATAAAGTCACTTCAGAAATTCAATTATCTGATTATAAAACAAATGTTGAATTGGACGATGATAATGATGTGAAAAAGGAATTAAAAAAGCTCCGAAAGAAATTAGGGAAACTACAAGATTCCTTATATGCTCATGGGAAATATGGAGTATTGATCTGTTTACAGGGGATGGATACAGCTGGTAAAGATAGCATGATTCGAGAGGTTTTTAAGGATTTTAATACAAGAGGGATTGTAGTGCATAGTTTTAAAGTGCCTACTTCATTAGAGTTAAATCATGATTATTTATGGAGGCATTATATAGCGTTGCCATCTCGGGGTAAATTTTCAATATTTAACAGGACTCATTATGAAAACGTATTGGTAACAAGGGTACACCCCGAGTATATTTTAGGAGAAAATTTGCCAAATATTAATACTGTTGCTGATATTAATGAGGGGTTTTGGGAGCAACGTTTTGAGCAAATTAGAAATTTTGAAAAGCACATTTTTGAAAATGGAACACTAATCTTTAAATTTTTCTTAAACCTAAGTAAGTCTGAACAAAAAAATCGGTTATTGCGTCGTATAGAATTGAAAGAGAAAAATTGGAAATTCTCTCCAGGAGATTTAAAAGAACGAATATTGTGGGACAAGTATCAAGTTTGTTATCAGGATGCTATTAATAAAACAGCAACTGAAAACGCCCCATGGTATGTAATTCCTGCAGATCATAAGCCTTCAGCTAGATATATCGTTGCTAAAACAATTTATGATAAATTAAAGGAGTTTGATGATATTGAAGAACCTGAATTGAGTGTTGATATAAAGGCTAATTTAGCACAGTATAAAAAAGAATTAAACGAAGAATGAAAAACAATATACTTATAATCGCATTACTCTTTAGTCTAGGTTTTTTTGCCCAATCAGATGATGAACAAATGTTAAAAAACATCTATGATACTTCATTACTCAACGGGAAGTCATATGATTGGTTAAATCATTTGTCTAATCAAATAGGAGGAAGGTTGTCAGGGTCGTATAATGCTGAAAAAGCAGTAAAATATACGAAGGAAGAATTAGATAAATTAGGTTTAGATAAAGTTTGGTTGCAACCTGTAATGGTTCCGAAATGGGTAAGAGGGGCTAAAGAATATGCGTATGTGGAAACTTCTCCTGGTAATTCAACTACAATGCCAATTTGCGCGTTAGGCGGATCAGTTGCAACACCAAAAGGAGGTTTAAAAGCGAAGTTAATTGAAGTGAAGAGCTTTGATGAGCTAGAACAATTAGGGAAAGAGAAAATAGCTGGTAAAATAGTTTTTTATAATCGCCCAATGGAAGCTGAGCTAATTAGCACTTTTCAAGCATATGGTGGTTGTGTGGAGCAACGGTATAAAGGAGCTGAAAAAGCAATTGCTTATGGTGCAGTTGGGGTTTTGGTTCGTTCCATGAATTTACGTTTGGACGATTATCCACATGCAGGATCTATGAGTTATGGAGATGTAGCTGTAGCGAAAAGAATTCCTGCTGCTGCAATCAGTACTAATGGGGCAGAATTATTAAGCACTATGTTGCTATTAGATAAGAATATTGAGTTCTATTTTTCGCAACATTGTAAACAGTTAAAAGATGTGCAATCTTATAATGTTATTGGCGAAATTACAGGGAGCGCCTATCCGAATAAAATAATGGTAGTAGGAGGGCATTTGGATTCATGGGATTTAGGTGATGGCGCTCATGATGATGGCGCAGGTGTAGTACAATCAATGGAAGTATTACGTTTATTTAAGCAAACTGGATACAAGCCAAAACATACTATTCGAGTGGTATTGTTTATGAATGAAGAGAATGGATTGCGCGGAGGAAAAAAATATGCAAAAGTAGCTGCCAATAAAAAAGAGAATCATGTGTTTGCATTAGAAAGCGATTCAGGAGGATTTACACCAAGAGGTTTTTCTTTTGATTGTTCTGATGCAAATTTTAAAAAAGTAATCTCGTGGAAATCACTTTTCAAACCGTATTTAATTCATTATTTTGAAAAGGGTGGAAGTGGAGCAGATATTGGTCCGCTAAAAGGAGATAATGTATTGTGTGGTTTGCGTCCCGATTCTCAGCGTTATTTCGATCATCATCACGCGGCTACAGATACTTTTGAACATGTGAATAAAAGAGAGTTGGAATTAGGAGCGGCTACGATGACATCATTGGTGTATTTGTTTGATAAATATGAAGTAATACAAAATTCGAAATTTAAAAAATAAATTACCTTCCTAAGAACACGTTTATTTTTGGTTGTGGGTTCCCTGCTATTCTTCTCCAGCTGGTAATTTGACCTATATGGGTTAAACAGTCAGCAATATGTCCATTAAGTAAATACCAAAAAGGAAATATCCCCTTTAGTGATTTTGGATTAACAGTATAGTCATTTAAAAGATCGTCATTATTTGCCGATTTTAAATGCTTGCTACATGCTTCATAAAGCGATAGGATTTCTTTTCGTGCAGTAATGAAATTATAAAATGATTCTTTTTGATAATGAGCGGTTAGTCCTAAAGTTTTATGGGTGATAAATGCTAAATCATAAATATGAAGATTTAATTCGTTCATATTCATGCTGCCATTTCCAGGTGAAAATAGGAATTCTTTCTCTGTTAAATTTTCAGTAGCCCAATAATAGCGAAAACCTATTCCATCAATTACTCTAGCAATACAATTTGTGCTATTTATTGTTTCTGGAACTTCTGGTATTTGCTTAAAGTAAGTGCTCATAGATCTCTTTTTAACGAAGATACTGCTTTTTACAAGTCTATGACTTACATTTGTAATCTGAAACTATTTGCATTGACGATTACTAATTATACTAAAGAATTTCGCTACAATTTAAAACTTGCTTACCCAGTTATATTGGGGATGGTTGGACATACCATGGTTGGTTTGATTGATGATATTATGGTGGGTAAAATAGGAACTACCGAGTTGGCTGCAGTGTCATTAGGGAATAGTTTTTTATTCATTGCCATGTCATTAGGGATTGGTTTTTCAACAGCAATCACTCCTTTAGTAGCTGAAGCTGATGGAGAAGGAAATATAGCAAAAGGAAAAGCAGCTTTTAAACATGGATTGTTTTTGTGTACAGTTTTGGGTTCAGTATTGTTTGGTTTAATACTATTGTCTAAGCCACTAATGTATCATATGAAACAACCGGCTGAAGTTGTTGCTTTGGCAATTCCGTATTTAGAAATAGTTGCATTTTCGTTAATTCCAATGATTATGTTTCAGGCTTTTAAACAATTTTCTGACGGATTATCACAAACAAAATATGCCATGTGGGCAACCTTATTGGCAAATGTGATAAACATTGTATTGAACTATTTATTGATTTATGGAAAGTTTGGATTTCCTGAATTAGGAATTGTAGGTGCGGCCATAGGAACATTGATTTCAAGAGTAGTAATGCTGATTTTTATCTGGTTATTATTAAAGTCAAAGGATAAATTTAAACCATATATAACAAACTTAAATTTCCTGATTATTAAAAAATCAGTAGTAAATAAAATACTTTCTTTGGGAGTGCCATCTGCCTTACAAATGTTTTTTGAGGTGGCTATTTTTACTGCAGGAATATGGCTTTCTGGAGTTTTAGGAAGTAATGCTCAAGCTGCAAATCAAATAGCATTAAAGCTCTCGTCATTAACTTTTATGGTTGGTATGGGCTTAAGTGTGGCTGCAACAATAAGGGTAGGGAACCAAAAAGGATTACAAAACTTTAAGGAATTGAGGCGTATAGCTTTTTCGTTATTTTTACTAACCTTACTTATTTTTATTATTTTCGCAGGAATATTTGTGGCTTTTCATACTGTTTTCCCTGACTTATTTGTAAATTATAATAACATATCCGATTTAGGAAATACCATGGAAGTGGTAAAAATTGCTTCCGTATTATTATTGATAGCTGCTGTTTTTCAAATATCAGATGGAATACAAGTAGTTGTTTTAGGGGCCCTTCGAGGATTACAGGATGTAAAAATACCAACGATGTTGATCTTTGTTGCTTATTGGGTAGTTGGGTTTCCAATAAGCTACTATTTAGGCTTACATACCCATTATAAAAGCTCAGGGATTTGGTTAGGATTGTTAGCTGGCTTAACGGTTTCGTCAATACTACTATACCTAAGATTTAATTATATTACTAAAAAATTAATCAAGAATTAAAAGATATTATGGAGTTACCAAGATTTATATTAGGAGATAATTCTGAATTTCCAAATGCTATTTTTATTATTCACACAGCCTTTCCAAGATTTATCATCAATTTAGAAAATGATGAAATTGAATGGATGGAAGATTTTGATAAAAGTGAAGAAGAAGAATTACTTAATGAAGCTGAAATTTGTATTAAAGAAGCTACAGAATTTTACGATAAGGAAATAGCGTTGTACGAAGAATAATGGAAGAATTAATACAATTAGATCAAGATATATTTCTATATTTAAATGGTTTAGGAACTACAACTTTTGATGGTTTTTGGATGTTTATTACTGGTAAATGGAATTCAATTCCATTGTATGTTCTCTTGGTGTATCTGTTGTATAAAAAAACAGGAATTAAAGCTACTTTAATAACTGTTTTTGTGGTTGGGTTAATGATTGGGGGTACAGATCAATTAGCTAACCTTTTTAAAAAAGTGTTGTTCTTGAGGCCACGACCATGTCATGAAGAGGTTGTTTATGAAGCGATGCGTTTAGTGAAATCATATTGTGGTGGGAAATACGGTTATTTTTCTGCTCATGCAGCTAGTTCAATGGCTTTAGCAGTATTTTTAGGGAAGATATTGAAACCTCATATTAAATACTTAGGAAGTTCTCTTCTAACTTGGGCTGTTATAGTTGGGTATAGTAGAATATATATTGGTGTGCATTATCCAGGGGATGTGCTTACAGGTATGCTTTTTGGAGTTATAATAGCGTTACTGATGTATAAATTACAACAGTATTTAATTTATAAGTTTATTCAGTAAAGTGCTATGACTATTCAAAAGAATCAATTCTATATTTAGTTTGTTTTAACTAAATATAGTTTTAAAGAATTGTTTTTGAAATATTTAGATGTTAATAAACTGTATGCTAGAGTCTTTATTCTGACAACACAGCGATTTCCACCCTAATTAAGGGCAAATGAAAGGTTAGTTATAATAGGTTTTAAATATGTTTAGCAATACTTCAGGAGGGATGTTATTGTTTTTGAATTGATGCATTATTTCTAATGTTTTATCAATAGCCTGAATATTTAATCCCATTTTGAGTCCTAATTGATGTATTCTTTCTAACTCTGATGACTCTATTTCCTTATCGACATTCATTAATAGTAACAGTCTGTGAAATTGTACAATACGTTCGCTTTCCGTTTGTAGGTTTATGTGAGGAACTGGATTATTCAATAGTTCATCAAATTCATTCTTACTCACGCCAATTTGATTAGCGATTAGCAGCAAGAAATCATATTCAACACTTTTAATTGCTTTCCCCGTTTTAGCAAAAGCAATTAACTGACTTAAGGCACTTAGTTTTTCTTCAGTACTCATTGATTAATAGTTTTGGAGTCACACTAATTTGCACGAATATAACCATTTTGAAATTGACGTAATACCAATTCTGCTGTAAGATAACACTTTAAAAATAGTTTGTTTTTTGTGTAGACAATAAATAAAAATACGGAATAGCTTAGCTATAGCGGATTTTTATTTTAAAGCATATGCAAATAAAGAAGCCTTTTTTTAAAAATTATTTTACCATTAGAAATGGTACAAGTACCGAATATAATAAAAAAAGCTCAAACAATTAAGTTTGAGCTTTTTAATATAATAGCCTTATTAAAATTTAATAAGAGATGTGCTATTTTATAAGAGCCACTAGTGGTCTTATGCTAAAACAGCTTTTACTTTATCAGCGGCTTCCTTAAAAGCAGTAGCTGATTGTAAGTCTAAACCTGAATCTTCAATTAATTTTTTAGCAACATCAGCATTGGTTCCTTGTAAACGTACAATTAATGGTACATTCATAGCGTCTCCCATGTTTTTGAAAGCAGCAATAATTCCTTCAGCAACACGATCACAACGAACGATTCCTCCAAAAATATTTACTAAAATAGCCTTTACATTAGGGTCTTTTAATATGATTCTGAAACCAGCTTCAACACGTTCAGCATCAGCAGTACCTCCTACGTCTAAAAAATTTGCAGGTTCACCACCTGACATTTTAATTAAATCCATAGTCGCCATTGCTAAACCAGCTCCGTTAACCATACATCCAACATTACCATCTAAGTCAACATAATTTAAACCTAAAGCACCAGCTTCAACTTCAATTGCATTTTCTTCTCTGGTGTCACGCATTGCTAAATACTCTTTACGTCTGTAAAGCGCATTATCGTCAATAGTAACCTTTGCATCAACAGCCATGATTAAATCATCAGATGTTTTTAATACTGGGTTAATTTCAAACATAGAAGAATCAGATTCTACATATGCTTTATATAAAGCAGTAACAAACTTAGTCATTTCTTTATGTGCTTTTCCTGATAAACCTAAGTTAAAAGCAATTTTACGTGCTTGGAAAGGTATTAATCCTGTAGCAGGATCAATTTCTTCAGTGAAAATTAAATGCGGAGTTTCCTCAGCAACAGTTTCAATATCCATACCACCTTCTGTAGAATACATAACCATGTTTCTACCAGTAGCTCTGTTTAATAAAACAGAAACATAAAATTCACTTGTTTCACTATCTCCTGGATAGTAAACATCTTCACAAATTAATACTTGGTGTACTCTCTTTCCTTCAGCAGAAGTTTGAGGAGTAACTAAATCCATTCCTATTATTTGTCCAGCTATTTCTTTAACCTGATCTAAGTTTTTAGCCAACTTAACTCCACCACCTTTTCCACGACCACCTGCGTGAACTTGTGCTTTAATTACGTGCCAACCTGTACCGGTTTCTTCAGTTAATTTTTTAGCTGCATCTACAGCTTCATCAGCAGTTTGTACTACAACTCCTCTTTGGATTCTAACACCAAAACTGCTTAATATTTCTTTACCTTGATATTCGTGTAAATTCATAATGTACTTGTTATCTTTTTAAAGCTACGCAAATGTAAAAATATCAGCGTAATAAATGGCTTTTTAATTCATTTTTATTTTTTTTCAAAATACTCCAGCATAAATAAATATAACAAATTGTTGTAAATATATTTAATTTGTTTGTTTTTTAGTTTTTGATATAAATATATGATAGGTTTGTCATCAGTAATTTTTAAAAAGTAATAATGAAAACAAGAGATTTGTTAGCGATTTCAGAAGAGTTTGGTACACCGGTTTATGTTTATGATGCAGAAAAGATTGAAAGTCAGTATAAAAAGCTGACTTCGGCATTCAAAGGAGTAAAGCAATTAAAAATTAATTATGCAGTAAAAGCATTGTCAAACATTTCCATATTAAAACTTTTTAAACAGTTAAATTCCGGTTTAGATACGGTTTCCATACAAGAAGTACAATTAGGTTTGGCTGCTGGTTTTCAGGCAGAAGATATTATTTATACGCCAAACGGAGTATCGTTAAAAGAAATAGAGAATGTTGCCGCTTTGGGGTGTCAGATTAATATTGATAATTTATCAATATTAGAACAATTTGGAACTAAGCATCCAGGAGTTCCTGTATGCATTCGTATTAATCCTCATGTTATGGCTGGGGGGAATGCAAATATTTCTGTAGGACACATCGATTCTAAATTTGGAATTTCAATTCATCAAATTCCACATATTTTGCGAATAGTGGAAAATACGGGTATGCACATTAATGGTATTCATATGCATACAGGTTCTGATATATTAGATGTAGATGTGTTTTTATATGCATCAGAAATTTTATTTAAAGCAGCTTTACAGTTTTCGAATTTAGAATTTATTGATTTTGGTAGCGGGTTTAAAGTGCCTTATAGATCACATGATGTAGAAACTGATATTATTGAATTAGGAAGAAAGTTAACGAAACGTTTTAATGCTTTCGAAAAAGAATATGGTAAACCACTTACTTTAGCATTTGAACCTGGAAAGTACTTGGTTAGTGAGGCTGGAAATTTTTTAGTTAATGTAAATGTGGTTAAACAAACTACATCTACTGTTTTTGCGAGTGTTGACTCTGGGTTCAATCATTTAATTCGTCCAATGTTGTATAATTCACATCATAATATTGTAAATATTTCTAATGAAAATGGGAGAGAGCGTTTTTATACGGTTGTTGGGTATATATGTGAAACGGACACGTTTGCTACTAACCGTCGTATTTCCGAAATTTCCGAGGGAGATATATTGTGCTTTAAAAATGCTGGAGCGTATTGTTTTTCAATGGCTTCGAATTATAATTCAAGGTATCGACCTGCTGAAGTGTTATGGTATGAGGGAAAAGCGCATTTAATACGTAAAAGAGAAACTTTAGATAATTTATTAGAACATCAAGTTATAATCGATTTAAAAGAAAAAGTAGTCATAGAAAACTAAACCATAATAACAGGAACTTCAATATGTATTTTAGTTCCTGTTTTTTTTGTGGAACTAAGATCAAATTTTCCTTTTAGTGTTTTGATGCGTGATTTTATCAAATTTAAGCCCACCCCATTTTTACTTTTAGTGCTTTTAACATCAAAGCCAACACCATTATCTTCAATGTCAATTGCAATGATGTCGTTAATGTAATTTATGGCAATAGTTGCATTTGTAGCACCGCTATGCTTGATTATATTATTAGTGATTTCCTGAATAATATTGTGTAGTTTAATTTCAAAATCCTGGTCGAAACGTGGGACATCTCCTTCGCTTTTTAATTCGAAATTTAAATCCGAATTAGAGTATTTCTCACATAAATCTTGAGCAGCAGTTACTAATCCAAATTTTAGCAGAATTGCAGAAATTAGTTTGTGTGATAGGTCTCTAACTTTGTCAGATGCTTCGCGAATGATATGGCGTGATTTATCAATTTCTTCAATATGATCTTTACTTTTCTTTTTAATAACCAGTAAATGCATACTTGCTGAGGACAATAATGAACTAACACTATCATGCAATACTTGAGCAATATATTTGCGTTCAGTAACCCTTGCGTCAAGGGTAGCGGTTAGCACTTTATTTTGAGTTTCGTTTTGTAGTTTCTCAATTTGGTTGGTTTTTTCTAGTTCTTTTTTTATTAAAATTAGCGCTAAATTTCTAGATTTCAGTTTACTGTTTCGGTATAAAACATTTCCAAAAATGATAACAGCTAAAAATGTTGCTGTAAAAAGAGTAAACCATAATAGCATTTTTTCACTCTTTTTAACTTGTATTGCAAGTGCTTTTTCCTGACTATATTTTTCTTCTATCTCTGCAATAGCTAGACTAGATTTCTTTTTATTTAAAATATTTTTAAGAATAAATGATTCCTCTAGTTTAGCTAATGCAGCTTCGTGGTTTCCCTTAAAAGCGTATATCTGAGAAAGGTTATTTAAGTTAGAAATTTTATAGTCTAATATTTTTAGGTTTGTAGTATCCTTAAGTAATGGTAAGGCACTAAGGAAGGTTCTTTCTGCCTTATTGTATTCTTTACGATAGATTTGTGATACTGCCAAGTTGTTTTGAACTCCAATTACTGAGAGTGTATCGTTTAATGTAGTAAAATACGCTATAGCTTTATGAGCTGAAAAATCGGCTTTATCATATTCTTCTGTATAGGAATGTAAGCCTGTTAAATTGGCATATGTTTTAGCAAAAATTTTCTCGGTACCCTTTACATTTTTGAATTCATCTAATAAATAATAAAAACTCTCAAAGGCTAAGTCTCTTTTGTCAACACTAACTTCAGAGTTACCTGCATTATAGCTAGCTATGGAATATTCGAAAATTTGCATTGAACCTATGTTAAAGATGCTATTAGCGATAGCAAGAGAGTCATTTAATTTTATACTTAGCTTTTTTGCGATTTTGTAATATTTAAGGGCGCTTTCAAAGTTTTGATTATTACGTAATATTTTTCCTATTTGTGAATTCCATTTTATTTGTAACGGGGTGTTTCTACTTGCCTCAACTATTTCTAATTGTGCAATGGAAATATTTAATGCTTCTTCTGTTTTATTTTCGGTAATAAGTTTTTTTACACTGTCAATAGGAGACTGAGAAAATGAAGGGAAACATGCACTTAAAAAGAGTATACAGGTAAGAATAAAATATTGCTTAGAACTGATCACAGTAGGTTAGTTTTTTGATGCAATAAAGTTAATGAAAATTGTTTAAAATAACGCCATTTAAACCGCTTCATTGCTAACAAATGATAGGTGTTGAAGCAATTTACTCATTCAGTAGCAACTAAGTATTATGTGGAGTTTTTTTTTGCTTAGGTAGTTATGTCTCGATTATCAGATTAGTTCGTCGCAACCGCTCCTCGTAATGATTTGTGTTTGTGATGTTACGTCATTTTGGTAGCAGCGAATTTGTTTGTAGGGTAGTGCTAAGCGAAGTAATGACGTATGTTTATATAGGATACTCCACAGGAATTTGCATAACAATTGAAGTACCATTATTTATTTTAGAATCAATATCAAAAACACCTTCCATGTTTTCAATACGTGCTTGTATTTGACTTAATCCTATACCAGAAGTAGGGTTTATTTTAGAAGTGTCAAAACCAACCCCGTTATCTTTTATAGTTGCGTGTAGGGTATTATTGGTTAATAAAAGCATTACAGAAGCTTCTGAAGCTTTACTGTGCTTCATGATGTTATTGATGCATTCTTCAATAATATTATGAATTTTTATTTCAAAATCTTGCTCAAAACGGGGTATTTTATCTTCACTTTCTAGTTCAAATTCTAAATCTAGATTACTGTATTTTTCACACATGTCATACACTGCATGTTCTAAGCCGAACTTCAAGAGTACTGCTGAAATTAATTTATGTGATAAGTCACGTACTTTACCAGAAGCTTCATCAATAATACGTTGTGATTTTTCTAACTCTGCAATAGGAGTAGCGGTTTTCTTCTTCACCACCTGTAGGTGCATGTTTGCAGAAGAGAGTAGGGCGCTTACACTATCGTGTAAGGTTTGTGCAATTTCTTTTCGTTCAGTTTCTCTGCCGTCTAAAGTTGCGTTTAATAGTTTGCTTTGGTTTTTTTTCTGTAGGATACGTAATGTTTTTTGCTGGTTTAATTCTTGCTCTACTAAACTTAGCGACAAGTTTTTTGCTTTCAGTTTGCTATTACGATACAATACCGTTCCGAAAAGGATAATAACTAATGAAGTTAATCCTGTGGCGGCTAAAATATATTGTGTGCGTTCTGTTTTTTTTTCTGCTTTTACGGTTTTTATGTTTTCTTCTGCTCGTGCTTTTTCCTCGTTATGTATAGCCTCTATTTTTGTGATTTCTATTGCTGTTTGTTTTTCTCTTATTATAAAATCAAGCTGATTTGATTTTAATAAATAGGTGTAGGCTTTTTTAAGTTGATTAGTTTTTTTGTAGATGTAGGCTAGGTTGGATGTTGCTATTTGAGTAGTTTTTAAAGCTTTAACAGACGAAGTATCTTGTACTTTATTTAGGACTTTTAAGTGAGTTTTTTCAGCAGCTTTATATTTTTCTTGATAGATATAGATTAAACCTTGGTTATTTAGTGCGCCATCTAATGAAACAGGAAGGGTTATTTTAGTTTCATATATATTTATAGCTTCGGTAATGTAATATTGGGCTTTTTCAAGCTTATTTAAATCAGAGTACATAAAGGCTAGGTTGCTATAAGTTTGCGCTAGATGTTTTGAGCCGTATGTTACATTTTTATAATCGGTTATTATTTTTTGATAGTAAAAATCAGCACTATCTTTTAGATTTAGTGCTTTTTTAGAGTCTAAATCAGGGTATAAATTCACGAATTTTTGTTGATATCCCTTTCCTATTTTTAAATAACCTTCCATAATGGTTAAGGAGTCACTTAATTTTAGATTAGTTGATAGCGACTTTTTATAATATTTAATAGCTTTATCAAATTCATTATTTTTAATGAATATATCTCCTGTAAGCATTAACCATTTAGCTCTATAAGGGTGTAATGTTGGAAAACGGTCAATTTCTTGTAGTGTAATTTGTAGTGCTTTTTCTTGTTTTTGTTCGGAAACAAGTATGGTTGCTTTTAGGTATATACTATCATTGTCTGTAGTGTTTATTTGTGAAGTACAATAAAATCCAATGAGTATAAATATAGTAAAAAGAAGGTTTTTTTTCATATAAAAGGTAGTATTGTGTATTATTTGAGACTACTTGTTTTACTTCTGGTGTAGTATGTGACTAACAGGTTGCCTCGTCGCTACCAGCTCTTTGTAATGACGGTGCGGTTTATAAAATAAAAAAATGCGTTAACAATTGTTAACGCATTTAAATTTAAAAATATTTTTTTATGGTCCAACTTGTCCACTTGGTTGTCTTACTGTTCTTAATAGTTGATCTTCTTGTTCAAACGCATATTTTAAAAACTTGATTATGTTCCCATAATTTTTAGAAAAGGCTATAGTACCTTTAGTATCAGGTTTTACAGTAATTACATTGGTACCGTCTCTTTCTGTGGAATAAACTACACTTGCGTTTTCAGAAGTGTTAAACTCTAAAACATAATTTCCTTTTTTGTCACATGTAATGCAATAATCTTGTACTAAACTCATAGTTGTTGTTAGTTTGTTAATGGTTGATAATTAAAATTAGAATACAGTAGTTTTTTAAGGTTTTTAAATTTAGTAAAAAAAAGTGTATTTTAATAGTTATTGCCGCTCTTTTTCAGAAGGTTATGTCTAAGGTGTTGTTAATAAGCTTTTTTGTAGTGTAAAGAGTAATGGCGAGCGAAGAGTAACGTAGTGAAGCAATCTGTGTACTGCATTAACACAATAATTTTGTGCTAAATACATAGTTGTTGTTAGTTTGTTAATGGTTGATAATTAAAATTAGAATATAGTAGTTTTTTAAGGTTTCTAACCTAGTGAAAAAAATATGTCTTTAATAGTTATTTATGCTATTTCTCAGAAGCGCCTCTGTAATCGTATGTTAGTAAGTTTATTGCGTCGTGTCGAAGCGATTTGTAAATAGCGAAGCAAGCGATATTGTATGGAGTGGAAATTTTACTTAGGTAGTTGTGTTCCGATTAGCAGGTGACATCGTCACTATTGCTCCTCTTTTGTAATGACGACCTATTAATAGTTATTTATATAACAATAGCTGAACTATAACTGATTTTTTGTGTCTATTAAAAGTCAATATTTAGGTCGATAAGTTGCTTAACTAATTTAATTAATGTATTATTAGTGCCCAAATACTTATTTTAAGCCTAATTCTTAGCCTAATTATATAATGAAATTGATTAAAAAAATAACTTACACACTTCTATTTTTATCCATCACTCATTTTAGTATAGCTCAAACTCATAATGCATATTATCAAGGAATAGTTGATAACTGTACGTTGTTATCTGTTACAACAAATCTAAATGAATTTGTAAATCATGGTGTGAAATCTGTTGGTTCTTCAGAAATTGATAATGCAAAAAATTGGTTAAAGGCGAAGTATTTAAGTTATGGCTATACTGATATAGTTGAGGATACATTCACAACAGGTGGTAGTTCCACAACTAATATTGTTGTAACCAAAGTAGGATTAGTGTATCCTAATACATATGTGATCATAGACGGACATTATGACACTATAAACGGTGTAGGAGCAAATGATAATGGGAGTGGTACTACATTAATTTTAGAAATTGCAAAGCAATTAGCAAATGTACCTACGGAATATTCTATTAAGTTCATTAATTTTTCTGCAGAAGAAATAGGTTTGAAAGGTAGTCAGCATTATGTGAATAATGTTGTTAATGCTACGAATCCGAAGTTAGATATTAGGTTAGTGTTAAACATTGATCAAATAGGAGGAAGAAGTGATATGATAAATGATACTATTGTCTGTGAGAGAGATACTGATAATCAAAATGGTAATGATGTTGCTTCAAATTTAATTACAGATGAATTAATTGTTTGTATTGGATTATATTCGAGTTTAAGTACTGAGAAATCTTACGCATATTCATCAGATTATATTCCTTTTGAAAATAATGGAGAAATAATTACAGGCTTGTATGAAAAAAATGAAACTCTTCATTCTCATTCTTCTACAGATGTAATTGCTAATATGGATGTGAACTATTTATATGAAATAACAAAAGGTGCTACAGGTGCTGTGCTGCATTTCGCAGTAGCTAATCAAGCGCTTAGTGTTGAAGAAAATATATTAGAAGAAGTAAAATTTTTTCCTAATCCAGCTCAATATTTTATAAATATAAGCTCAGGTAATTTAGGTTTAAAGAATTCGAATATTAAATTAATAAATTTAACAGGGAAAATAGCTTATAGTAAAGAAGTTCTTAATGATGTTAAAGATTGTAGGATACCTTTAGTAAATGTAAAATCAGGAGTTTATTTATTAGAATTAATTATAAACGATAATAAAAAGATAGAGAAAATAATTGTAGAATAATTTTTTATTAAAACTAAATAGGGTTTCAATTAAAATTGAAACCCTATTTTTTCTGATCTTGTAATTAGATTATCTTAATTCTGCTCCTAATTGTTTTTCAAATGAGTTTTGTAATTTACTCATAATCTTATCAATTTGTTTGTCTGTAAGTGTTTTTTCTTTGTCTTCTAAAGTAAAACTTACAGCATAACTCTTTTTGCCTGATGGTAAGTTTTTACCTTGATAGACATCGAATAAATTGATATCTTTTAATAGCTTTTTCTCACTTTTTTTTGCAATAGTATGAATTTCTTCAAAAGTAATTTTCTCATCAAGTAATAAAGCAAAATCACGTTTTACTTCAGGGTATTTAGAAATTGGAGTAAACTTTATTTTATTAAATTTAGCTACTTCAATTACGTTGCCCCAATTGAAATCAGCAAATAAGACTTCTTGAGATATTCCGAATGATTTTAAAATAGTCCTTTTCACGATACCGAATTCTACCAATTTAGTTTTTCCTAAACTTAATACTATTCCTTCAGAAAACACATCGTTTTTAATTGGAGATGTACTTAGTTTGTTTACACCTAAGCGACTAAAAATACTTTCTATAATTCCTTTTAAATAAAAGAAATCACTTGTTTTGTTTGAATTGTTCCAAGTATCAGATGTTCTATTTCCAGTAATTAATGCTGTCAAGTGTTTGTTTTCAGTATAACCTGATTCAAAATTATGGTATGTTTTACCGAATTCAAAAAACTTAAGATTATTTTGTTTTCTATTTATATTATATGACAATGCTTCTAATCCAGAAAATAATAATGATTGGCGCATTACAGCTAAATCATTACTTAAGGGATTTAACATTGAAACATTGTGCTCTTCTTTTAGTAATTCTGATAACCGTGTATGATTAGCTGAAGTTAATGAATTAGCCATCATTTCATTAAAACCTTGAGCAATTAGTTGATTTGCAACAACATTTTGAATTTTATAATCTTCAAATTTTGAAGCATGACTCATTGTTGCATTTAATTTATTTGAAAACTGAATATTATTGTAACCGTATACTCTTAAAATTTCTTCAATGATATCGGCTTCACGCTTGACATCGGTTCTGTAAGAAGGGATGGTTAATCCTAATCCACCTTCAGTAACGCTGTTAACTTTAATGTCTAACGAAGTAAGGATGCTTTTAATTGTTTCTCTAGGTATTTCTTGACCGATTAATTTTGTAGTTGATTCAAAAGATAAAAACACTTGAAAATCTTCAATTTTATTGGGGTATAAATCCTCAATACCAGAAGAAATTTCACCGCCAGCAACTTCTTTAATTAAAATAGCTGCACGTTTTAAAGCGTATTCAGTAATGTTAGGGTCTATACCTCTTTCAAATCTAAATGATGCGTCAGTATTTAAAGCATGTCTTTTAGCAGTTTTTCTAATAGAAATAGGATTGAAATATGCGCTTTCTAAAAATATTGATGTTGTTTGATTTGTCACTCCGGAATTTAATCCTCCCAAAACTCCTGCGATACACATAGGTTCTTCGGCATTACAAATCATTAAATCGTCTTCATGTAACTCACGTTCTACACCATCTAGTGTAGTGAACTTTGTTCCAGAAGCTAATGTTTTAATTTTTATTTTATTTCCTTTTATTTTTGTTGTATCAAAAGCATGTATGGGTTGTCCTAACTCATGTAGCACATAGTTTGTAATATCAACTATATTGTTTTTAGGAGTTAGTCCGATAGCTTTTAATCTGTTTTGAATCCATTCAGGAGAGTCAGTAACTTTAATTCCTGAAATAGTAAGGCCACAGTATCTTGGAGCTAATTTATTATCTTCTACTTCCGAATCAATTTTTAAAGATCTATTGTCAATATAAAAATCACTTACTGAAGGAGATATTAATTCTAAATGATGTCCTTGTTGTAATAACCCCGCTTTTAAATCACGTGCAGTTCCGAAATGACTCATAGCATCAGAACGGTTTGGAGTCAATCCAATTTCAAATACTAGATCATCTTCAATATTAAAAACTTCTGCACATGGAGTACCTGGTTTTAAGGACTCTTCAAGAACCATAATTCCGTCATGTCCTTTCCCTAAGCCTAGTTCATCCTCGGCACAGATCATTCCATGAGATTCTTCTCCACGGATTTTTCCTTTTTTAATTTTAAAATCACTTCCGTCTTCATCATATAATACAGTTCCAATTGTTGCAACAGGAACTTTTTGTCCTATAGCTACATTTGGTGCTCCACATACTATCTGTATAGGTTCTCCTGAACCAATATCTACTTTAGTAACTCTTAATTTATCGGCATTAGAATGTTGTTCGCATGCTATTACATGTCCCACAACGATTCCTTCTAAACCACCTTTGATAGATTGGTAATTGGCTAGTCCTTCAACTTCTAATCCTAAATCGGTTAGTAACTCTCCAGTTCTTTCTGCATCCCAATCTATTTTTATAAATTGTTTTAACCAGTTGTATGATATCTTCATTGTAGTGACAAATTTTCTGGATGCAAATATAGTCAACCTCTGCTTATGTTGAAATTTTTGTAGGTATTAATAAAGGAGGAATGTTATTTTTATTTTAAAATCTAGTTCAGAAGAGCACACTTGTATTTATTTATGGACAATAACTTCAATACGTCGGTTCTTTTGTTTGTCTTCTTTCGTTAGTTCCGGATAAACTAATGGCTTGTCAAAGCTATATCCATTATAGTCAATATGTTCTTCAGAAATACCTTTGTCTACCAAAAACTCTTTAATTCGTAATGCTCTTGCTGTGGATAATACTTCGGAGAACATTTTATCATCTTCAGTCGCGTTCTCTTCTAAACAACATATATGCCCGTTTATAACTAATTTATATTCACCATCTAATTGATTGATTTGTTTATATAAATCTTCTAATTGTGGTAATGATCCATCTACAATATCAGCTTTATTTCCAACGAAATGTACTTTTTGAAGAATATATGGACGATTAAATTTCATGCCAATTTCAGACTTAAAATGACGCTTCATAAGATCATAATCATATTTTCCGGAGGAAATATAAAAGATAATATTTACTTTACGATTCTCAGGTATTCCTTCAGGCCTTCTAATAACGGAAGGGATTTCTCCATAGCCATTAATAGTAGTGTTATTTTCTAAAAATAAATTTAAAGTTGAATTATTGATGTTTTTAAGTTCATTAAAAACATTTTGAGCTCTTTTATTTGATAGCGCTAAATTATGATCAGCATTTCCTAGATAATCAGAAAAACCATATACTCCAATAGAGTCAATTTCAATATTGTTTATATTGCTTAAAAAAGTATTGAAATAATTGGTATTTAATCCAATTACTTTTGAAGAGTTTCTGCTAAAATGTACGGTATGTACTTCTTCCTGAGCAAATATAGGTGCTATAGGAGAAGTTATGTAAATGAGTATTAACCAAAGGTATTTCATAAATATATTGCTAATGGTATATAGTAATATATAAATTTTATAAATTAAATTAGTATTATTTCGCTAAAGCGTAAAAAAATTAGTTATACGGTTTTAAAGTGGGTAATATTAGTAGTTTTCTTTGTTATATAGTTACTCTAACACCCTTCTTCACAACATTGGTCGTCTTTAACTAATTTACAGCTCATTACTGCAAGAATAGCACCTAGTATTGGGGCAAGTATATAAAGCCATAAATATTCTAAATGCCCAGAAACTAGAGCAGGACCAATTGATCTAGCAGGATTCATAGAGGCTCCTGTTATGGGGCCTGCAAATTGTGCTTCAAACCATACAACACCTCCAATAGCAATTCCAGCCATAATTCCAGATTCTTTTGAACCCGTAGAGACATTTATAATGACCATCATTAGGAAAAAGGTAAGAATTACTTCAAATAGAAATACACGCCAAACATCAATTTTTGGTAATGTTGTTCCAAGGAATTCGTTTTCAGGAAATAATAGTAATAATAATGCAGCTGCAATTATAGCACCAATACATTGTGCTAAAATATATTTTGGAACCTCTTTTAAAGGGAATTTTTTCGCATAAGTAAATGCAATGGTTACTGCGGGATTAAAATGTGCGCCAGATATTTCACCAAAAGCATAAATTAAAGACATTACTACTAAACCAAAAGTTAATGCAATACCTGAATGTGTAACTGTTCCTTGTGAAAACTCATTTGTTACAATGGCTCCACAACCGCAAAAAACTAAGGTGAAAGTTCCTATTAACTCCCCTATGTACTTTTTCATACTAAGCTGTTTTACTAAGTTGATTTGGGTTTTTCCCTCTGTGTTTCCAACGTTTATGTGTCCATAAATAATATTCTGGAGCTTCATATAGTTGTTTTTCAACTTCTTTGAAAAACAATTCGGTAATTTCAAAGTTTTGAAAATCTTTAGGGTTTTCAGCTAAAGGAACATAAGTTGCTTTATAGTAACCTCGTTTTAGTTTTTCAATTTTAAAATAGCAAACTGCTAAATCGCACTTTTTTGATAACATTTCAGCGCCTGTATATGCTGGTACATTAATATTCATAAAATCAACCCAATGGTTCGATTTACCTAATTTTGGAGATTGATCGCTGACAAAACCATATAATGCCTTTACACCATTCCTATGATTACCAAGTACCGTTGGGATTGTTTCTTTTGTATTTATTAATACCGAATTGTATTTTGCTCTAATATCACGTACCAACTTATCAAAATACGGGTTTTTTATTTTTTTATAAACACCGAATGCAGTAGCTTTAATATCTTTTTGTAAGATGATTCCCCATTCCCAACTGGCGTAATGGGAAGCCATAACCATAATGTTTTTGCGTTTCTCCAATTCTTGTACATAGGCGATGTTAGTAATTTGAAAACGTTTTCTCATTTCTTTTTCTGACATTGACATTGTTTTTATCATCTCTAAAAACATGTCACACATATGCTTATAAAACTTTTTCCTGATGGCAAGTATTTCTTTCTCGGGCTTATCTGGGAAAACTAATTTTAAATTATCATAAACTACCTTTTTTCTATAGCCGATAATGTAATAGACTAAAATGTATACTAGGTCAGAAAATAGATAGAAGATTCTAAATGGGAGGATAGATATTACCCAAAGAATAGGGAAAAATAATATGTATATTAATAAGTGCATTTACTGTAAATTTTGACAAATATAATGTATTTCTATGTGGAAGAACTAAAATAAAATTGTGTAGATTTGAATTTAAACTCAAAACCTATGGGCTCCTTAAATATTTACCTACTTATTATCATAGCTTTAAACGGATTAATATCCTATAAGGGTTTTAACGATTATACTTTTTTTGAAAAATTTAAGTTTAATGTTAGAGCAGTTAATGCAGGTGAAAAATACAGAAATATTAGTTCTGGGTTCCTTCATGCTGATATGCAACATCTTATATTTAATATGTTTGCGTTGTATCTTTTTGCTCCTTTTGTGATAGGGTATTTAAGCGGTTATCATTTTATACTAATATATATAGTTAGTTTATTATCAGGGAGTCTGCTATCGTTATATTTTCATAAAGATGAACCTCACTATAGCGCTATAGGTGCAAGTGGAGCGGTGACGGGGATTGTTTTTTCAGCAATACTTTTTGAACCAATGATGACGATTAATTTTTTTATACCAGGATGGTTATTTGGTATAGGGTATTTGTTTTATTCTATTTATGGGATGAAAAAAAGCACAGGAAATATTGGCCACACAGCTCATTTTGGAGGTGCAGTAGGAGGGTATTTATTAACGATACTTTTAGGAACTGAACATGTTATGAATACTCCAATAATGACTGGGCTTATCGGAGTTCCAATTGTAGTGTTGTTTGTGTTAATGAAAATGAAGAAGATATAATACCATTTACATTTTGAATTTACTTAATAAATTCAAAATGTAAATGGTATATAAATAAAAAAGCTTCAAGTGAACTTGAAGCTTTTTGTGGGGAGAGTAGGATTCGAACCTACGAAGTCGAAAGACAGCGGAGTTACAGTCCGCCCCGTTTGGCCACTCTGGAATCTCCCCCTTGCATTTGTTAATGCGGTTGCAAATATAGCACTGTTTTTAGATTGTGCAAAAGATTTTAAAATTAAAATTTAAAAGAATTACTAACTCATTGAAAAGAAAATGATTGTCTCATAAAAATTATATAAAAAAGATGCTTTTAGATGATGAAATGAAGTTGAAATACAAGTTTTTTACTTTTTCTATGCTGCTATTCTGTTCTGTTTTTGGGTTTAGTCAGTCAAAAAGCAAAGATTCAGTTTGGGTATCGGTGTATAAAAAAGATACTAATAACGTTTCTTATAGTTTGGCAGGAGCGAATTATAGCGAATTATTTTATAGAAATATTCAAGTACCGGTTTATGATTCAATAAAAGAAAATGAAGAATTAAGACCAATTGCCCAATCTATAGAAAGTTTATTAAAACAAACTCAATTAGATAAATCCTATGCAGTATCTGAGGTAAAAGGAACTGAGTTAGAAAGATCATTGAAAGAAGTAGAGCAACTCTCATTTCCCTTTTCAAGTTGTATTACTTCAAAACTAGCTGAGAAATTAAGCTTGCAAACAAATAATCCAGTTTTAGTTTCAAATAATGAGCAATTACACCAATTAATAACACTGGATAATGAATTGCTTTCTACTCAAAAGATGTTAAGTATTTCACATAAAAACGCTGATATTAAAATTGATAAAAATGCTTATTTACGTTATCGATTATTGGGTTTTATTACTGGGAGCTTTAACACAAAACCAAATGAGTATGTTTGGAAAGTAACTGCTGAGCAAAAAATAGTTCCTTATACGAATTCGTATAAAAACCAGTACATGAATTTTGATGGAACTTATAAAGTACTATCGAAGTTAGTTAAATCATATAAGCATTTGGAGTCTTATTCTATTAGAATAAGAAACATTAAAAATGTTAGTCAGAAATTCATAGGATTTGATGTGAACATATTGAGTGTTTTACCTTATTCAGAATGGGGGAAAGAAGTTGAAGTAATTCAAGAGTTGTTAGATGATACTGCAATAAAAGAAATAATAAATTCTCTGCCTAAAGGTATTTTATCATCTAAAACAGAAGAGTTATTTTCTATTTTAAAAGCAAGGATATTAAATTTAGACGGTATTGCAACGGAGTATTATAATTTAATTTCACCCAATAAGATTATTGTAGCTACTAATGAAAATAATTTGATTGATATAACAAGGAAGGGTGAAGTGACATCAATAAAAATATATAATGAAAAAGACGGTAAAAACACCCCAGTCCAAAGTTATAGTTTTTCATACGTTGATACGGATGAAATATGGGTTTACGGTTTAAAAGGGAGCGATTATTTTGAGGTTTCTGGGACAAGTGAAAAAAGTATTCCGTTAAAGTTGATTGGCGGAAGTAATTCAGATAAATATGAAATTCAGAATGGTGAAAAAATTATAATTATTGATAACAAATACCAAACATTTGTAGTAGAAAAAGATAAATCGAAGTTGCATTTATCTGATGAAAAATATATTACTGCATATCAAGAAGAGAAATATAAACACCATGTAAACAGCATAAAACCAAAATTTGGAGCAAATCCAGATGATGGTTTGTTTATAGGTGTGCTTGATGAGTATAAAGTTTTGAGTTTTGATCAAACCCCTTTCACAACACTACATCAAGTGTCAGCTAATTTGTATTTAGGTACTTTAGGTTTTAAACTTGGGTATTATGGAGAGAGAGCAAATGTATATAAAGGTTTTAATGCTTTTGGAGCATTAGGGTATCAAAGCTCAAATTATAGTACTAATTTTTTTGGATTTGGAAATGAAACGCCAAATTTTGATGATAATTTAAAATTAGATTATAACCGTATAAGAATGTCAACTTTTGATGTTAAATTAGGAATATTGAAAAGAGAGAAGAGCTTTGATGTTTCTGCTAATTTGTTTTTTGAAAGTGTTAAAATTGATGAAACAGCAGATAGATTTGTAACTTCTGAAACCTTATTTTTTCCATCAGCTGATTTTTTTGATCGTAAAAATTATGTTGGGTTGTCAGGGTATTATCAATATAAAAAAATATCATTATTGGAAGATTTAATAATCCTTCCTAAAGTTGATTTAAAAGTTTCAGCTGACATCAATGAGTTCAGTAAAACTAATGTGGCATTACAACCTAGTTTATATTTATCTCACCCAATGTATGGGGATAAAATAACTTTAGACGCCACTATTTCGTACAAATATATTCTTGGTTCAGATACTCCATTTTTTCAAGCAGCTAACCTTGGTGGAAGCACTGGGTTGAGAGGGTATAGAAATCAACGTTTTACGGGACAATCATTATTTTATACAAGCACAAATTTAAAATGGCATATAAAAGAATTAAAATCAGAAGTATTGCCATTACAGTTTGGAATTTTAGGCGGTTTTGATGTAGGAAGAGTTTGGCAAGAAAACGAAACATCATCTCAATTACATACCGATTTTGGGGCAGGTTTTTGGTTGCAAACAGCTGATTTAATAAAAGCAGAATTACAAGCTTTTAAAGGAGATGAAGGATTGCGATTTTCAATTAATATAGCTATTGGTTTTTAACCCCATCGGTTGGGATTAATTACTAGTCTCGACAGCTATTGGGTGTCTCGAACGAAAAACAGTTGTAATTAATACATATTTTGTATCGCTTCTTTTTTATAATTAATCAATCCTTAAGAGATTGGTTTTTTTTGACTTATTTTTGTTCAAAATTAATTTGTCATGATTCTTCAAGATACCATTGTTGCATTGGCTACTCCTTCTGGGGTTGGCGCTATTTCTGTTATTCGCTTATCGGGTGAACAAGCAATCGTTATTGCAGATAGCTGCTTCAAGTCTGTAGTGAAAGATAAAACTTTATTAGCGCAAGCAACACATACAATTCATTTAGGACATATCGTTAATGAGGAAAATATTGTAGATGAAGTATTGGTTTCTATTTTTAAAAATCCACGTTCGTATACAGGTGAAAACGTTGTAGAAATTTCGTGTCATGGCTCAGTCTTTATTCAGCAAGAAATTATCCAACTCTTTTTAAATAAAGGTTGTAGAATGGCTAATAATGGAGAGTTTACTATGCGAGCTTTTTTAAATGGTAAGATGGATTTAAGTCAGGCGGAAGCAGTAGCCGATGTTATTGCCTCTAATTCAGCCGCATCACATCAAATGGCTATCCAGCAAATGCGTGGAGGGATTACTAATGAGTTGAAAGAATTACGCATACAATTATTAGATTTTGCAGCTTTAATTGAGCTAGAGCTTGATTTTTCTGGTGAAGATGTAGAATTTGCTGATAGAACTAAATTCAAACAATTAGTTGCTAAAATTTCATTTGTCTTAAAACGATTAATTGACTCTTTTGCTTTTGGGAATGCGATGAAAAATGGAATTCCTGTAGCCATTATAGGAGAGCCAAACGTAGGGAAATCTACCTTACTGAACGCACTATTGAACGAAGAACGTGCAATTGTATCAGAAATTGCAGGTACAACTCGTGATGCTATAGAGGATGAAATTATAATTGATGGGGTAGCATTTCGTTTTATTGACACTGCTGGTATTCGAAAAACTGAAGATATTGTAGAAAATATCGGTATTAAAATAGCATATAAAAAAGCAGCCAATGCACAGTTAATTTTATTTTTAATAGATGCTTCTAAAGCTCAAAAATCTATTACTGCTATTCAGAAACAAATAGATACCATACATACGAAGTTTCCTAATAAGCGTTTGTTGACTATAGGGAATAAAGTAGATAAATTAAGTACTACAGAATTAGATAGTTTAAAAGCAGAAATACCTAGTTTACTGCCATTAATAGCAAAAGAAAAGGTCGGTATTGATGAACTAAAACATGAATTAACGTCATTAGTAAACACAGGTGCTTTAAGTAACAATGAAACCATTGTTACAAACTCCAGACATTTTGAAGCGTTATCAAAAGCCTTGGAGAGTATTATGGAGGTACAAAATGGAATAGATTTAGGAATTACTACCGATTTATTTTCTATTGATATTCGAGAATGTCTTCGTTATTTAGGAGATATCACAGGAGAATACAATTTAGATAAAGATATTTTAGGTCACATATTTGGGAATTTTTGTATCGGAAAATAAGGGTATACTCTTATTGTAATGTTTTGAAATAGTGTTACAGAATTAATAGATTAAAGGGTGGTGATGCAGTTGCTGGGGTTCCATTACCATGATGATTTTTCAACTAGTCGATGGTTCAGGAGTACCTACAACAGGCGAAGTAACACTAATTAAGAATTCAGACCCACTTTTAGATACTAATACAGGGGGAGAATCTTGGTAAATATTAATTTCCCATCCTTATCATGAGGGACAATTGATTTGTATCCAGATGATTCAAACCCAGGAGGGGGTAGTTTTATTCTTGCATTCACATCAATCAATTTTACTTTATTAAGTACTGATAATCATAAACTTGAAGGGATATAAATAATTTCCTAATCCAACAAAAGATTTTGTTTGTATTAAAGGTTTATAAGCTATAAAAAATGTAGAGTTGTTTAGTATCACTGGTCAACGAGTACAGTATATTGAAAATGCAACTGGGCTTATAGATATGAGCGGTTTACAAGCTGGTATTTACTTTATGAAAATAACTTCAGCAAACGGAGTTACAACAAAGAAAATTGTGAAGAAATATGGTTTTTATCATATCTACTATTAAGCCTAAATTCTTATGATTGGGGCTTTTTTGTGTTTAATACCAATTAAAATTCAAAATGCACTATTAAATCGTTTCTTTAAGACTTATTTATAGCTTAAAAAAAGATAACCGTAAAAGGCTGTGTTTTTATTTTTAAATTCAACTAAATCTAAAATAATTCAATTTACTTATGAGTATCTTGAAATTTAATTGGTATTACTTGTTTGTTCAAAGGCTTATATTTATAAAAAAAATAGGCATCTCATCAATATTTTTTTAAACACGTTTCTTATCAATGTACGAACTATAACTTTAAGTAAGATTAATTATTTAGAGTTGATTTATCTGAACTTTCACTCCTAACCACTCTTGAAGTTTTAGATATATTTTGCTGACCTCTATATTTTTATTTACAAAATGTACTAAATCAGAGTTGTTCTCAATTAGGTAAGCTTTTTGTGCAAAATGGCGTGTAATTCGTGGAAAGACGTAATGTACCAACAGCTAGTTTACAAACAATAGTATCTTTAGGTTAATTATTTAACTCAAAAGCTTTACGGAATGAGTTAACGAGTTGCATATTGGCCTCCATAATTTTATATTATTTTTTTTGAAACCCAAAACGCGATTCATCAAAAATTTGGGTGTTAAGTAATTTGTATTTTGAAGCATTATAGTTTTCAATAATCTCTAATTACGGGGTAATTTATTATAAGTGTTTGTTTTTCAGCGCAATGCCGTTAATCTTTAAGTTATTAAATGTTAGCCTCTCTTTATATGAATAGCTTAAGGTGGTGTTTCAGCGAACTAAAACGTCACTTAATCGGTTTTAAATTTTTATAAAAAAAGTAATCTTTTTTATATGTATCTCTTAAATATCTTTGATAATTCATTGAAATATAAAGATATGTGTAAATTAGTAACAGTAATTCATCCTAAAGAATCATTATTCGAAAATAAAGTTATTAAAAGACTTTCAGAACGTCGTGCAGGAAAAAATGATACTGTTGCAATTGTTAATTATGGGGAAGGTAGTGTTGTAATGAATCTTGAAAAATATGATATTATAGACTATCAAGGGGAAATAGATAAGCTTAAAGAATTAAAATACAATTCAGTTTTTGCTCACTTGCCAATTAGTAAAATTGGTACATATAAAACATTGCTTGCTGTTTCTGATTTGATTGTACTTTCGTCATTAAGTCCGGTAGTAAACTTAAATGATTTCAATTTAAATGGATTTGATTTTGAGAATAAAAAGTTAATAGAGAGAACAACAATTGTTTTTCAAGAAAGATAATTAAGAATGGTGTTAATTTACATGTTAGCAGCGGTGGCTGTAATTTGTGTAATTCTTCTTTTAAGGAGAAGACATAAGAATAAAATTAAAAGATATTATGGCGTTAAAAAATAAGATGTTTAACGCCATAATATCTTTTAGATTATTTATTGTAAAGTATACAATGTTGTTTGTTTACCCAACCATTCCTCTAATTTATTGTAAATATTTTTTTGATCTTCAGGTGAAAAATGTTTAATTCTTGTACTGTGTGATCCACCTTTTAATACCATTTTCAAAGCATCAACAGAAGCTCTTGGAGTAGGAGCACAAGCACCCCAGGTGTCATATTCTCCATAGATGTATAATATCTGATCTCCTTTGTTTTCGACATAGTTACGTACTTTTTTAATATAATTTGGATTGTAAGTTAAATCTACATTCATAGGAGCAAACCTATTATTAGAAGTGCTTGTGACAACTTCAAGTAGATCTTTTACAGGAGTAAAATCAAATCCGTAATAGCCTAATTCAATCATATGTTGGTAGTATGAAGGCAATAGTCTGTGAAATGTTTTGTCGTTATAAAAACTAATTCCTACCACTTTATTTACATAATCAAATAGTTCTTTTGCACTAGCTGTATCGGTAGGGATATCGTCACATTTTGCGCCCCATTGCCAAAAGGAGAATGAAAATTCTAAGGCTGCATATTCTAAAGCTTCTTCTACGGATACTTTAGTGAATTCCATTCCATTTTCTGTAGCATAAGTTTTGATCTCTTTTAAAAGATTAGCTCTATTTTCTAATAATAATCGTTGAAAACGAGTAACTTTAGCTCTACATTTAGCAGTTCCTATAGTGTTGATGTGTTCGGTTGTTCTTGGGTCTTCTTGAGTATTAATTAAGGGAGCTACATAAGGTACTGCAACATCCACATCATTTGGATATTTCGATTTGTATATTAAAACAGTTTCTCCTCCTTTACTAATTCCAGAGCTTACCCATTTACCTGTGTATAGTTTTTTTAATTTAGTAACAATATCATGGTAATCTTCTATAGCTTGGTCATATTTTAAATATTTCCAAGGAGTAGGTTCAGGTCTTGATTTACCATAAAAACGGTATTCTACAATTACCTGATTACCTCTTAATATTTTACTCATTTCTTTTGTTCTCACATAAGCTTGATATCCTTCTGTTTCAATTACAGTAGGTAATGAAAAATCATTGTGAGATAAATATATATAGTGTGTAAATGTCCCTTTTGATTTATCAGAATGATCTAGGGGTTGCTGCAGAGCAATTTGATACGTTTTTTTAAAACCATCTAAGTTTTCTATTTCTGTAATCTGTGATTTTGGGAATACTTGTTGAATTTTTTCTACAACAGTTCTTGATGTTTCTTGTTTTGCAGTATATGTTGTTTTACAAGAGCTTACGCATAAAAGTAAGATTATTAAACCTGTTAAAATATGTTTCATAATGTATGTATTATTTGAGAGTATAAAAATAATAGCCTTTTAAAGTATATACAGATACTATTTTAGCATTAAACAATACTATAATCTCTGTTTTGAGCAAGTTTAGTATTATGAGAGTAAAATGAACTATTTTTATACTACTAATACCAGTTAATTTTTAAGAAGGTCGAAGTAAATTGAGTTATTTTAGATTTAATTGAATTTAAAAATAAAAGCATAGCCATAGTTATGGTTATATTTTTAAGTGATAATAAGTTTTTAAATAGACGGTTTAATAGTGAGTTTTGAATTTTAACAGGTATAATTTACTATACTAAATGAACATACCCTATATTACATCAGAAGAAATAGAACAAAGCACAGACTTTTTAGAGTTAATAAACTCTATAAAAACTGCTTTTAAAGAAAATACTACTTTAATACCAATGCGTCACCATCATGATTTTCCTAATCCGGAAATAGGTGAAGATTCAACGTTGTTATTGATGCCTGCTTGGAACCCAAGTAAAGAAGCTGGTGTGAAAATAGTAACGGTAAGCCCCAAAAACGGGCAATTTAATTTACCTTCTATACAAGGAACTTACATTTATTTAGACGCGACAAAAGGGGCTATTAAAGCCTTATTAGAAGCTAAAAATATGACTACTAAACGTACTGCATCAGCATCAGCATTAGCCTCCTCTTACTTATCAAGAGAAAATGCTTCTTCTTTATTAATGATCGGAACAGGAGCTTTGTCTAAAAACTTAATTAAAGCGCACGCGAGTGTTAGACCTATTACGCAAGTGTTTGTTTGGGGACGTTCTCTTGAAAAAGCTCAAGCAATATGTGACGATTTAAATAATGAATCATTTACCATAACTCCTATTCAAAATATCAAAGAGGTAATCAGTACTGTAGATATTATCTCTTCAGCAACATTATCTAAAACCCCTTTAGTTTTGGGTAAATATTTAGTTGAAGGACAACATGTCGATTTAGTAGGAGCTTACAAAAAAGATACTCGAGAAGCTGACGATGAAGTAATCACAAAAGGAAATGTGTACATTGATACTTATCAAGGAGGGCTTAAAGAAAGCGGCGATATTGTTATTCCGTTAAAAACAGGCGTTTTACAAGAAAGTGATATAAAGGCGGATTTATTTGAATTATGTGCCGATAAAAAACCAGGTAGACAAACAGCTTCTGAAATTACGGTATTTAAATCTGTAGGGCATGCTCTAGAAGATTTAGCTGCAGCAACATACTATTATAATAAAGTAACTAATTTAGTAAATCAATAATACATAGGTTAATTACTATTGTCAGTTTGTCCCGATAGCTATCGGGAGTAGAAGACTAATTAGTTTACACTTTGACTGGCTCAGTGTGGCATTTGAATATTATATAATTAACCTAGTGAAACATTATCTTATTAATCAATTTTTCTAACCCTCCAATACTAAAAGATGAATACCACATCCACGTATCAAAACATTTTAAATAATACAGTATTTACGCCTAATACTGACTGGTTACAAATTAAAACAATTGATATGCATACTGGTGGAGAACCCTTACGTGTATTTATTGATGGATTTCCAGAATTAAAAGGGAATTCGGTATTAGAGTATAGAAGGTATTGTAAAGAACATTACGATTATTTAAGAACTGCTTTAATGTTCGAGCCTCGTGGTCATGCTGATATGTATGGTTGTATTTTATTGCCTCCAAATGACGGCGAAGGTGATTTCGGAATCATTTTTTTACACAACGAAGGGTATTCTACCATGTGCGGACATGCTATTATTGGTATATCTACCTTAGCTGTAGAAATGAACTGGATAAAAGTAAAAGAAGGGGAGAATATTATAAAAATTGATGCGCCTTGCGGAAGAATAACTGCTTTTGCTCAAGTGACCAACAAAAAAGTTACGGGAGTTCATTTCCATTGTGTACCAAGCTTTGTCGTTGGGCTTGATAGAACTGTTAATATTCCTGGGTTAGGAGAGGTAACATATGACTTAGCATACGGAGGAGCATTTTATGCTTATGTTGACATGGCTAAGAACAACTTTAATTTTGATTTAAGTACTGATTCCTACAGGGCATTAATCAATAACGGAATGAAAATTAAACATGCTGTAATGGAGCATGATACAGAAATTAGTCACCCGTTTGAAGAAGACTTAAGTTTTTTATACGGAACTATTTTCATCGATAACACAAAACAAAATTCAGGTATTGATAGTAGAAATGTCTGCGTTTTTGCAGAAGGTGAAGTAGACAGATGTCCTACTGGTTCAGGAGTTTCTGGTAGAATGGCAATTCATAAAGCTCGAAAAGAAATCAATTATGGTGATACCATGACTATTGAAAGTATTACCGATTCGGTTTTTAAAGCATCCGTTGTTAAAGAAGAAAATTACGGTCCATTCAAAGCTGTTATTCCTCAAGTAGAAGGAACAGCATATATTACAGGGGTGCATACTTTTGTAATAGACCCTAAGGACCCTATGAAAAATGGATTTATTTTAAGATAACAGAATGAAAAAACTAATTACAATTGCATTACTGTCAGTTTCTTTAATAGCATGCAAACAAGAGCCTAAAGAAATTCTTTTAAATACAAATTTAGAATTCAGTAAAAACAGTCTTGATTATCGCATTACACCAAAAGATTCTTTGGATAAATCTGGGTTAATGTTTTCCGATCAAGGAGCTTGGTTTGCTTATGGTCTTACCGATTCTACTAATTCAGATACTGGTTTTTCGGGGCCTTTTTTAATGACCCAACAAAATGGAATTTGGAGCAGTTTAAGTTTATCTAGACTATTACTATCATCAGGTATTCATAATGATAACTTAATTAATAGAACAACCGATTTAATACAACAAGAAAGCTACTCAAGCCACTTAGAACAAGTGTTTAAAAACGATAGAATTGAACTAAAGCAACAATTAGTGTTTTTATCGGGACATACAGCCCTACAAAAAATGACAGTTACGAATGTTTCAGATAAGAGTATTCAAGTAAACGCTAGTATTCAAGGAGGTGTACATGATATTGGAATAGTGGTATCACAAGAAGATGATATTATAAAACTGACGTCATCTAAAAGTGATGCGATTGGTTATATTCAAGCCTCAAATAAAATTGAAAGAATTTATGTTCTTGATAATAATACATTCTACGGAATGGCTCTTGAGGTGTTTAGTTTAGAGCCAAATGAATCTAAAGAAATTGTTGTTTCTCAGACTTTTATTTTTTCTGAATATTCTTGGGAAGTAGAAAAAGAAGTGATTGCTAATGCAAATTTTGATTCAGTTTTAAACCACAGAAAGTCAGAAAAAGAAATACAATTAGCTAAAGTTATAAAGCAACTTAATCCCAGTTTCCACGATTCATTGGCGAAAAATATTGTAGCTAAAAGCATGTTAACCTTGCAAAACAATTGGCGTATTCCGACTGGAGAAATTAAAAAACAAGGACTATTTCCTAGTTATCATTATAAATGGTTTCACGGGTTTTGGGCTTGGGATAGTTGGAAACATGCTGTTGGATTATCCTATTACAATACCACTATAGCAAAAGACCAAATGCGACTGATGTTTGATTTTCAAAAAGAAGATGGTTTTATAACTGATTGTGTGTTTAGAGATACTACTATAGAAAAACACAACGAACGGGATACCAAACCTCCTTTAGCAGCTTGGGCAGTGGCTAAAATTTATGAACAAGATAGCGATGTTGAATTTGTAAAGGAATTATATCCGAAACTAGTAAAATACCATAATTTCTGGTACGCTAAAAGAGATCATGACCAAGATGGATTATGCGAATACGGTTCAACAGATGGGAGTTTGATAGCTGCAAAATGGGAAAGTGGAATGGATAATGCGATACGTTTTGACAATTCAAAAATTTTAAAAAATAGTGAAGATGCTTATTCTATAAATCAGGAAAGTGTAGATTTAAATGCTTACCTCTATGCAGAGAAATTGTATTTAGTAACTTTAGCAACGGTATTAGGAAAGGAAGATGATGTTAAAAAATTTAAGTTTGAAGCTAAAATATTGAAAATTAAAATTCAAAATCAATTTTACGATGAAAATGACGGTTGGTTTTACGATACGGATTTAGCCGGAACTACTTTTATTAAAGGAGAAGGGTCTGAAGGATGGACTGCGCTTTGGGCAAATGCAGCAACACAAGAGCAAGCTGAAGCTGTAAAAGATAAAATGATGAACCCTAAGAAGTTTTTTACTACGGTTCCTTTTCAAACGATGAGTGCCGACCATGAAAAATTCAATCCGTTAAAAGGGTATTGGAGAGGTCCTAACTGGTTAGATCAAGCTTATTTTGGAGTGAAGGGATTACGTAATTACGGGTTCAATACAGCAGCAGATAAAGCTACAAGTCAAATTTTAAATGGTGCAGAAGGATTGCTTGAAAAAGGACCTTCTATTAGAGAAAATTACCATCCAATTACTGGTAAAGGGCTAAATGCTGAAAATTTTAGTTGGAGTGCGGCCCATATTTTAATGTTGTTAATAGAAGAATAAAGAATGAATTATTCAAATTTAAAAATATCGATTGAACAAGCTCAAAACATACTTTTTGAACTATTCAATATAAAAGGAATCGCATCGGAACTTCCTGGAGAAGTTGATTTTAATTTTAGAATTAAAATTGAAGGAGAGGAAGGATATATCTTAAAAATATCACGCCCAAATGAAGATGAAAATTATTTAGATTTTCAGCAAAATCTATTACAATATGTTGAGGATAATGGACCGAATTTAATAGCTCCTAAAGTAATAAAAGACAAAAATAATAATCCTATTTCTGAAATCACTGATGATTTTGGTAAACAACGAAAAGTACGTTTATTGTCTTGGGTTTCCGGTAGAGTATGGAGTAGTGTCAATCCACAACTAAATGATTTACGTTTTAGTTTAGGGGAACAATGTGGCTTATTAACACAATCATTACAAGGGTTTAGTCATCCAGAAGCACAACGTAATTTTGAATGGGATGTAGCACAGTCACTTTGGACGAAAAATCATATTCACTTATTCACTGGAAAGGAAAAAGAAATAATAACTCATTACCAAAATCAGTTTGAATTAACTCAGGCTTCGTATTCAAAATTAAGGAAAGCTGTAGTGCATAATGATGCCAATGATAATAATGTAATTGTTTCATCGGAACTGGTTAATCCTACAGTAAAAGCAGCTATAGATTATGGCGATGCTATCCATACGCAAGTTATTAATGATGTTGCTATAGCATGTGCTTATGCTATCATGAATCATAACGATACATTAGAAGCTGCTTTGCCAATAGTGAAAGGCTATCATTCTACGTTTAAATTAGAAGAAGAGGAGTTAGCACATTTGTATAACGCTATTGCCATGCGATTGCTAATTTCGGTAACAAAATCGGCAATGAATAAAATAGCAGAACCGGATAATACGTACCTATTAATAAGTGAAAAACCTGCTTGGGAAGTGCTTGAAAAATGGCGCGATATCAGTGCTGATTATGCCGAGTATAGTTTTCGGGAGGCGTGCGGGTTTTCTGCACATTCAAATGATAAACAGTTTTTAGATTGGGCGAATAAAAATACATTCCAATTATCAGTTGTATTTCCAACAATGCAATCAAATGAGGTATATCAACTTGACTTAAGTGTAGCTAGTAAGTGGC